>CAZGQI010000017.1:0-35393 GCA_964527895.1 uncultured Comamonadaceae bacterium
TGCCTTTCACCACACCCTCCAGCAGCCACTTGGTGCGGGGATTGCTGAGGTCTCCGAAGCGGAGGCTGTTCAATTGGGCAATGGGACGGGCGCCCATGGTGAAAATGTCGCGGTTGATTCCTCCAACACCTGTCGCGGCACCTTGGTAGGGTTCGATGGCCGACGGGTGGTTGTGGCTTTCAATTTTGAACGCACATCCCAAGCCATCGCCGATGTCCACGATGCCGGCGTTCTCTTCCCCCGCTTTGACGAGCATGTGAGGACCTTCTTTGGGAAGGGTCTTCAACCACTTGATGGAGTTCTTGTAAGAGCAGTGCTCACTCCACATCACGGAGTACACGCACATCTCGGTGAAATTGGGCGTGCGGCCGAGGATGGTTTTGATTTGCTCAAACTCCTCCGGACGGAGGCCCATGTCTTGAGCTTGTTCGAGGGTTGCTGGGGCAATGGAAGCCTTCATGAATCGTAGGGACGGTGGGTTCGTTCGTCGTTGAATCTGAGCCCAAAAATACGTCGACCCCCCGGGCCTGCCGCGCCGATTCCCACCCTTTCTCTCCTTGTTTTCCACGACCTGTCCCCATCGCTCCCGGGGCGGTGGTTATTTTGCGGCATGCGCGTGGTGATTCAACGGGTAAGCAGGGCCGAAGTCCGCATCGCAGGAGATGTGGTCGGCCGCATTCAGCAAGGCTTTTGTGTGCTTGTCGGCATCGAGGATGCGGACACCGCGGAAGACGCCGACTGGCTTGCGGCCAAAATCGCCAAGCTTCGGGTCTTCAACGACGCCGAAGGCAAGATGAACGCGGATCTCGCCGAAGTGGATGGCCGTCTGCTGGTGGTCAGTCAATTCACCCTGCACGCCAAAACCAAAAAAGGCACCCGCCCCTCCTTCATCCGCGCCGCAAAACCCGACCACGCCGTCCCGTTGTACGAACACTTCGTCCAGGCCTGCGAACGCGAAACCGGAAGGTCCGTGGCGACTGGAGAATTCGGCGCCGCGATGGAGGTGGATCTGGTGAACGACGGACCGGTGACGGTTTGGATTGACACGAAAGACAAAGAATGAACCCATGAGCAAGCTCGACCTCCCCCCTTCCGACGCGCCCGACGTCACCCTTCGCGAAGCGCAGGAACAAGTCCACACGTGGATCACGACGGTGGGGGTGCGGTACTTCAACGAGCTCACCAACCTCGCCATCCTGGCCGAAGAAGTGGGCGAACTGGCGCGCCTGTTTGCCCGTCGTTACGGGGAACAAAGCGAGAAGCCGAGCGACGCGGGCCGCGATTTGGGCGACGAGATGGCCGACGTGCTTTGGGTCCTCATGGCCCTCGCCAACCAAACCGGGGTGGACCTCACCCAAGCCCTGGCCGACAACGTCGCCAAGAAAACTTCGCGGGACGCCGACCGACACAAAAACAACCCCAAACTGACATGACCTCACCTTCTGCTTTTTGGACCCTCGCGTGCCTTTGCGCCGCCCTTTCCGGGTCTGTGACCGCCCAGTCTTGGGGGCCGAGCCCCGCCCCCATCCGCGCCGGCGTAAGCGCAGAACGCGCCGCGCTCGACGCGTGGACAAGCGGACTCGAATTGCGCAATGTCGGCCCCTCGGTGATGGGGGGACGCGTGGTGGATGTCGCCGTCGTGTCCGACACGATGTACGTCGCCTACGCCACGGGCGGCCTCTGGAAAAGCGTCAACCACGGCACCACCTTTGAACCCTTGCTTTCAGAGACGTGCTTGCTCGGTGCGGTGGACGCCCACCCTTCGGGCCGGGTGCTGGTTGGCTCCGGGGAAGTGAATTCCTCGCGAAGCTCTTACGCCGGCGACGGCGTGTACCTCAGCGACGACCACGGCGCGACGTGGCGACACGCGGGACTGGAAGGCAGCCACCACATTGGGCGGGTGATCATTGACCGCGTCAACCCCGACCGCATGTGGGTGGCGGCCTTGGGCGAACTCTACTCGGACAACCTTGGAGGCGCCCTGTACCGCACCACCGATGGCGGCGCCCAATGGGAGACCGTGTTGACGGTGCCCGGCGTGGGCTTTGTGGACATGGTTGCCGACGAGACGGATGCCGACCACCTCTTCGCGGCGTCGTGGGACCGCACCCGTCGGGCCCATGAATTCACCGAAGGCGGAACCGGATCTGGGATTTGGGAGAGCACGGACGGCGGAGATTCGTGGACACGCATTTCCGCAGACAACGATTTTCCCGAAGGGCCAGACGCGGGACGCATTGGTTTGAGCTACCACAGTGCGACCGGCACCTTGTTCGCCTTGGTCGACAACCAGGCGACCCGGGAAGACCAGCCAGAAGCGGAAGACGAAGGGCTGACCGCCATGGACTTCGTCGAGATGGACAAGGCCACGTTTGAGGGCCTCGACAACGGGGACTTGCAAGCGTTTTTGGACCGGGAAGGGTTTGAAGAAGCCGACAGCGCTGCGGCCGTGAAGGCCAGCGTTGCAGCGGGTGAACTGCCGGTTCGGGCCCTGTACGACTACCTCACCGACGGCAACCGCGCCTTGTTTGAAGCCGAAATTGTCGGACCTGAGTTGTACCGGTATCGGGTTCCCAACCGCAGCACCTCTTCGCAAGGAGGCACTTCTGCAGCGCTGAGTCAATTGGCCGACGGCCAGGCCGTGTCCAAAACGGAGGAGGGCACCTGGGCTCGAACCCACGACGAACCCCTCGACGACGTGTGCTACACCTATGGCTACTACTTCGGCACGGTGTCCGTGGACCCTTCCAACGCCTCGGTCATCTACATCGCGGGCGTTCCGTTGCTGAAGTCCACGGACGGCGGCAGCACCTTCAGTTCGGTGGGAGCGTCCAACGTGCATGTCGACCACCACAAGCTTTGGGTGGACCCCTCCAACCCCAATCACCTCATCAACGGCAACGATGGCGGGATCAACGTGTCTTGGGACGGCGGAGACTCGTGGATCAAATGCAACAGCCCTTCTGTGGGGCAATTCTACGCCGTGGAAATCGACCAAGCCGACCCGTACCGCATCTACGGCGGACTGCAAGACAACGGCACTTGGGTGGGTGACCACACCCACCGCGAATCGCCGGCGTGGCACCAGACGGGCCACCACGGATTCACCTCCCTCGGCGGGGGCGACGGCATGCAAATTGAAGTGGACAGCCGCAGCAACGAGGTGGTCTACACGGGCTACCAGTTTGGGTGGTACATGCGCACCGACCGCACCACGGGAGAGCGTACCTCCCTGCACCCCTCCCATGCGCTGGGCGAAACCCCGCTCCGGTGGAATTGGCAAACCCCCATTGTCCTCAGCAAGCACCAACAAGACGTGTTCTACATGGCCTCCAACAAGGTTCACCGCTCGCTCGACCGCGGAGACACGTTTGAGACGCGAAGCGGAGATCTCACACGAGGTGGACTCCCCGGAAACGTGCCCTTTGGGACCCTAACTACCCTCGCGGAGCACCCCGCGCAATTTGGCGTGTTGGCCACGGGCAGCGACGACGGATTGGTCCACATCAGTCCCGACGGCGGGCACACTTGGAATCGCCTGAAGCTGCCGCTGTCCACCCAAACGGGCAAAGGCGACAACCTCAAGCACCTTTGGGTGAGCGAGGTGAGCTGGTCTCAGCACGACCCCGACCTGTTGGTGGTGGCCCTCAACGGCTACCGCCACGATTGCCTGGACGCCATGGTGTTTGCGACGCGTAATGCAGGGAAATCTTGGGAAGATTGGGGACAGCACCTGCCCCACGAACCGGTCAATGCCCTGGTCGAAAGCGCGGACCGCGCGGGTTGGTGGATCGTGGGCACGGATGGAGGCGCCTACCTCACCACCGATGCCGGAACGTCGTTTTCCATGCTCCACCAAGACCTGCCGCGTGTGCCCGTCCACGACTTGGTCATTCAAGAACGAGAAAACGACTTGGTCATCGGCACGCACGGCCGAGGCATCTACGTCCTCGACTTGAGCCCCCTCATGGAAAAAGCAGGTTCGCCCGACACCTGGGGCACGGCCTCTTTGGCCTTTGAAGAGGAGACCATCGAAGCCGTTCGGGCCTCGTGGTGGGGCGAGCGCGGATGGGCGTGGTCAGAGCCTGAAGACCCTGTGGTGAACACGTGGGTTTGGTCTGACAAGGAAGCGCAAGCCAAACTCGAATTGAGGTTCATCCCCTCCGCGCCAGAAGCGCCGGACTCCTCCGCCACCTCGGGTGGAGGCGCGTCGGCCATCTTGGACCAATTGCAGAAGGCGAGCGGCTTTGTGGTGGATGCGGGCACGGTGGGCCTTGTCGAGGGACTGCAATCGTTGGCGATTCCCATGCGCCACGGAGATGGCTTTCTGGAGCCGGGAACGTACACGGTGGTCTTGGTCACCATCCCGGAAGACGGAAATCCACGGCGCGAGGCCACCACGACGTTGACGCTCGAAGTGGACGACTGATTCAGGCCGAAGCCTGCCGGACTTCGTCGGGGATGACACACACGGGGATGGGCACCATCTTGTGCTTGTTGGCCCCGTGGTGCTTGCGGTAGGTGGCCAGCACCTCTTGCTGACGCCATGCCAAACCTTGCTCCTCCGCTTCGCGCGCCTCGTCTGAAAGCGAGGCATGTGCTGCCTCCCAAGACATGGCCCATTCAAGCTCAGGGTAGGTGGCGCCGAGTTGATCTTCGTCGGTGCGGTCGTCTCCCCAGAGCCCATCGGTGGGCGCAGCTTGCTGAATGGCATCGATGACCCCAAGGTGCGCCGCGAGGGCGAACACCTCGGTTTTGGTGAGGTCCGCGATGGGCGAAAGGTCCACGCCGCCGTCCCCGTACTTGGTGTAGAACCCGACCCCAAAGTCTTCGATTTTGTTCCCCGTGCCAGCGACCAAAGCGCGGGCGCGTTGCCCCAACGCATACAATGTGGTCATGCGCAACCGGGCCCGAGAGTTCGCCATGGCCAAGCCCTTGCTTTCGTCGGGGCCGTCGGGCAAGGCGCGTGCAAACGTGTCGTACACCTCTGTCAGAGAAACGGTGGAGCGACGCACCCGGGGGAACCGCGCACACAAGGCTTCAATGTGTTCTGAGGCCCGATTGACCTGGTCGGGGGCCTGGTGGATGGGCATTTCCACGCACGTGGTGGGGGCACCCGTCATCGCACACAAGGTGGAGGTCACTGCAGAATCAATGCCGCCCGAAACGCCGACCACCCAACCGTCCATGCCCGACACTGCCAAGTAGTCTTGGAGCCAAGCCACGATGTGCTGGGCAACCGCGTCTGGAGCAAATGAGGAATGGGCCATGGCGATGGTTTGTGACGTGCAAGTTGCAACGCAAGCACCAAATCCGGGACGTTGTCAGGCAGGAGTCGCTTAGAAGACCACCCCCACGGTCATCGCGATGAAGCTGTCGTGCCCGAGCATCTCTGTGGTGAGCGGGCCGTCCCCGCCAAATCGGGGCACGCCGGAAACGTCTTCCTTGACGACGGTTTGGTCTTTGTGGATGGAGAACAAACTGTTGTTGTATGTGAAGCCCACCATCAGCGCGGTGGTCCCCGCAATGCGCCGCTCAAACCCGAGCCCCACAATCATCGAGGCGCGAAACAGGCTGGCGAAATCCCCCGAAATCAAATCCGGCGAAGGCACCACGGCATCCTCGACCGGGGCCCACGTGTCGCCCGAACGCTCAAACCCCACGTACCGCACCTCCTCTGCCTCTCGACGGGTGTTCAACCCCAAGCCGCCTCCAAACTTGCCATAGTACGTGGTGTAGCCAATCTCCTTGGTCCGAAGTTTGAACGTCACCGGCAGCTCGACGTATTGGTTGTTGAAGTTGCGAGACACCCGGCTCAAGGTGGAGTCGGTGGTGGGCTCCCAGTATTCGACCGTGCTGCCCGTTCGGAACACATTCACCCCGGTGCCAATGGCGTAGGTTTCTGCAAACAGAATGTCCGCCATGAACTGGTAGCCAAAATGCGCACGTCCGCCATCCGTGGTGTGCTCAAAGTCACGCGAGTTCATCCAGGAGACGTTGGGATCCACCGCGAGGCCCATGCGAAAACCCTGGGTTTGGCCGTGGGACTGGAAGGCCATGCCCATGCTGGCCAGGAGGAGGACCTTCATCCAAGTGGCGCGATTCCCGCGGTCGTTGTTCATCTTTGTCATCGTCCGTGCGATTTGCTCAAATCTAATCTTTCGTTCATGTGCCCTTCCCGCTCCTCCTGCAAGTTGTTCCACGCCGTGCTGTGTGTTTTCGCACTCGGTGTGTTCGCAGGCTGCGAGGACCGTCGCCCCCCGATTGACGTCAGTGGGATCGACATGCCCGAGACCCACCGCGAGGTGAATTGGATGACCGTGTTGGACGACCTCCCCAAGCACAAGAACCGGGCCAAATCGCTCGAACACCTGCGAAACGCCCACCCCGAATTTTGGCAAGCGTGGTGCGAGAACATCCTCCAACTCGGCCCCGCGGACGACTCCATGACGGTGGATGTGCTGGGGCAATTCAACGCCCAAATGGCGCCCATGCTCGCAGCCATCGACACCACCTCGGGCGCCGCGGCGGTGCTCAAGCGCGAATCGCGCGCCTTGAAAGAAGGACTGAAACGCCTGCAGGTCATCGACCCCAGCGCAGCCGTGCCCGACGTGATCTGGATGCCCTCTGGATTCAATTTCGCCGTGTACCCCGGCGCCGACTGGATCGGCATCGGCCTCGATTGGTTCATGGGCAGCGACCATCCAATGCACGCCGAACTCCCGCCCTCAAAGTTTCCATCCTACCGGCTCTCGCGCATGCGGCCAGATCGCCTAGCCACGGACGCCTTGACCGGGTGGATCGCCGTGCGCCAGCAGGACCGCATCCCTGCGGCGCCACGCACGGTGGACATGTGGCTGTTTTGGGGTCAAGTCTTGCACACCGCGTCGCGATGCTTGCCCGACGCCACGCCCGCCCAACTCATGAATTGGACCGACGAAGAGTGGCAATGGGCGGTGGCCCATGAGCGCGCCACCTGGGCCGAAATGCAGCCGCAAGAGCGCATGTTTTCCAACGCCCCGCGCGACGTCATGCGCTGGTTTCAAGAAGGTCCCTTCACCCGCGTCGGACGCGTGCCACAGGACAGCCCGGATCGCCTTGGAATGTTTTTGGGGTGGCGCGCCGTCGAGGCCGCCTTGGAAGCCCATCCCGAATGGACCGATGCCGACGTCCTCGAATGGACCGATCCGCAACCCGTTTTGCGTGCCTACCGGCCCTGAGCGTACTTTCGCGCCATGCCCACAACGTCACGCATTGTCATCGACGTCACCACCGATGAAAATCAGGTGCCCGTCGCCATGGAATGGACCGCCGAAGACGGCGGCGTCATGAACCAGCCCGCCTCCGCCATGGCCCTCTCCATGTGGAACGCCAAGGAGTTCGCCGCAATGCGGATGGACCTTTGGACCAAGGAAATGAGTGTGGAAGAGATGCGCTCCTTTGTGGTCCAAACCATCATGACCTTGGCCGACACCTACGAGCGCTCCACCTCCGACAAGGACCATGCGAATGCGCTCCGTGGATTCACGGAAGAGCTTGCCAAGCGCATTGGCGTGATTGAATCCTGAGCCTCAGGGCTGATACAGCCCGTTGGTGGAGGCGATGAAGCGAAGCACCTCTTCTCGCCCCTCCCCCGTGTTTCCGCTGGTCACAAACACCGGCGGCATCTTGTGCCATTGCTTGAGCATCACCTGCTCGTAAGCTGGAAGGAACGCCGCGCGCTCCGCCTTGTTGAGTTTGTCCACCTTGGTGAACACCAACACAAAGGGCAACCCCACTTCCCCCATCCAAGCCATGAATTCGAGGTCGACTTTTTGGGCGGGGATGCGGGAATCCACGAGCATCATCACGCACATCAAGTTCGTGCGTGAGTTGAGGTACTGCTTGGTCACCTTCATCCACTTCACCCGGTCCTTTTTGCTCACCTTGGCGTACCCAAAACCGGGCAGATCCACCAAGTACCAGGTGTCGTCCACGTCGAAGTGATTGAGGAGCTGGGTTTTGCCGGGGGTGCTGGATGTTTTGGCCAAACTGTTGCGCCCCACCAACATGTTGAGCAGAGAACTCTTGCCCACATTGGAACGACCAATGAAGGCATACTCAGGGCGGTCCGGCTTGGGGCATTCCGACGGTTGCGCGCTGCTCTTGACGAACGACGCCTCCTTCAATTCCCATGTGGACTCGTCGGACATGGGGTCAGGAAATGCCGCGGCTGGCAAACCAGTCGCTCAAGATTTGGTTGAACGTGTCCGGGTGCTCCATCATGGGGGCGTGGCCACATTCGTCGATCCAGTGCAAGTCCGCATCCGGGAATCCTGCCAGGAATTCCTCGGCCACTTCAGGCGGCGTGATGATGTCGTTCTTGCCCCAAATCAGGCACACCGGCACATTCATCGAAGGAAGGTCCTTGGCCATGTTGTGACGGATGGCCGACTTCGCAATGCTCAGGATGCGGAGCACCTTGTTGCGGTTGTTGACCGCCTCGAAGCACTCGTCGACGAGCTCAGGGGTGGCGTGCTTGGGGTCGTGAAAGGTCACGGCAACCTTCTCCTTGATGTACGACTTGTCCTCGCGCCGCGGGAAACTTGAACCAAAAGCGTTTTCGTAGAGCCCGCTGCTGGCCGTCAACGTGAGGGACGCCACGCGGTCGAGGTGGTCACGGGTGTAGATCAACCCCACGTGCCCTCCAAGGCTGTTGCCGAGCAGATGCACTTTGTCAAGACCAAGCTCATCCAGGAACCCGGCGATGTGCTTCGCCATGTTCTTGGCGTTGGTCTCGAGCATGGGCAACTCGTAAATCGGCAGCATCGGGGTGATGACCCGGAAGCTCTTGCTGAAATGCGCGCGCACTTCTTGGAAGTTGCTGAGGGCGCCAAAAAGCCCGTGAAGCAAGACGAGTGGCGTGCCTTCGCCCTCCTCGACGTAGCGGTAGGGACCGCGTTCCAGAATGGTTGAATCCATGAGGTCAAAAATGCACCCGCTTTGGGTGCGGAAGACCGCATTGCCTCCCGTGCATCCACGTAGGGTTGTTCACATCCCCTGTGAACAACGTGTTCATTGCGAAAACACCCCACTTTCTCCCACCTCTCTCCAAGCCCCATATTCATTGGGTTTCTCCCTGACGAATCGTCAAACTTTATCCACAAAGTGGGAGAAAGTGTCAACGAGTGGGAGAAAGTGGGAAATCAGGCGTACTTTTGATTTGGCGAAAACGCACCCATGCTCAACCTGCTCGGAGAACACCCCTGTCGCATCGACGCCAAAGGCCGTCTGATGTTCCCTGCCAAACTGCGGAAGCAGTTGGACGGGGTGATTCATCACGGCCTCGTGGTGAACCGCGACATTTTCGAGGGTTGCTTGGTGCTGTACCCGAAGCCCGAATGGGACAAGGTGAATGCTGAAATGGCCCGCTTGAGCCGGTACAACCGGAAGCACCAGCTGTTCCAGCGGAAATTCATGAAGGGCGCCACCCACGTGGACGTGGACGGATCGGGCCGCATCAACCTGCCCTCCGCCCTCCTCGCTTATGCAGGCATCAACCCCAAGGATGCCAAAGAGGTGATCGTCTCCGGACTGGGTGAGAAAGTGGAAATCTGGAACCAGGACGCGTACAACAAGCAAGTCATTCAAGACGAGGACAACCTCGACTTCGGAGACTTGGCGGAAGACGTGCGCAAGGACCTCGACGGCAACGACGAAGAATGACCACGTCCTACCACGTCCCCGTCATGCTGAACGCCTCCCTCGAGGCGCTCGACCTCGGCGGCGACGTGGCCCGCGACGGTTCGTGGATGGACGCGACGTTTGGCGGGGGTGGGCACAGCCGGGCCATCTTGGCGAAGCTTGGGCCCGGCGGGAGGCTGTTTGGGTTTGACCAGGACCCCGACGCCGCCGCGAATGCCTTGGACGATTCCCGGTTCACCCTGGTGGCGGCCAATTTCAGGTACGCCCCACAATTTCTGCGGGCCCACCAAGGACTGCCTTTGGATGGGTTGCTCGCCGATTTGGGCGTGAGCTCGCATCAATTTGACACCGCAGAGCGGGGCTTCTCCCTTCGGCACGACGGCCCGCTTGACATGCGCATGAATCCCGGAACGGGTGAGCCTGCCAGTGCATGGCTCGCCAAGGCGGAGGTCTCGGAAATGACCCAAGTCTTCCGCCGTTACGGAGAACTGAACCGACCCGACAAATTGGCCCACCGCATTGCCGCGGCACGCCAAGAAGCCCCCCTGAACACCACACACGACCTGATTCGCGTGCTGTCTCCTTCCGCCCCTCGCGGCAAGGAGAACAAGTTTTACGCGCGAATTTTCCAAGCCATCCGCATTCACATCAACGACGAACTCGGCGCCCTGGAAGACCTTCTGACGCAGGCCGTGGGCATGTTGAAGCCGGGGGGGCGTTTGGCCGTGATGAGCTACCACAGCTTGGAGGACCGACTTGTCAAGCACTTCATGCGCTCCGGCAATTTTGACGACGACATCAAGCGCGACATGAAGGGCCAAATCCAAGCGCCTTTCCACCCCCTTGTTCGAAAGGCCATCGTCGCCGACGACGCCGAAATGGAAACCAACCCCCGCGCCCGAAGCGCGCGCCTTCGCGTGGCGGAACGAACCGCATGGATGCCATGAAGTTGTTTGGATTCCTTCGGCGCTCCAAAAGCGAGGACCCAACCCCTCTCGGCAACCGGACGTTGACGCCCGCGGAACTGGCCGCGCGCGAGGCGCAGCAAGAAGCCCAAACGGAGGCCGCACGGGCCAAGGCCGCCAAGGCCTCCGCGGCGAGCAACCCCAACCGCCTCCGTACGTCGGAAGAATTCCGAACCGAGCAGCGGGACAAGAAAGAGCGTCGCCGCAACCGCCGTGCCGACAACCAAATCGGCGGCTTGATTCGCGAAGTGTTGAGCGGCGAGATCCTGGCACGAGAGGCCTTGGTGCGCCAAGTCCCCTTCCTGTTGTTCGCCAGCCTCTTGACGATCCTGTACCTCGGTTTGGGCTACCAGACCGAACGCATCCTCCGCGACAAGCAACGCACCCTCGACAAACTGGAAGAGGCCACCGCGGAGGAGAAAACACTGCGCTCCGACTTCGAGTCTCAGCTTCAGCAAAGCCGCCTGGCCCGTTCCACCGCCGAACTCGGCCTGGAGCAACCCACTGAACCGCCCATCCTTTTGCCCGCCGACGAATGAACGCCCCCTCCAACACAGGACGCATTTGGCTCGTGTTTGTGGGCCTGACCGTCATTGGATTGATGGTGTTTGGGCGCATCCTCATGATCCAAACCGTGGAGCACGAGACGTGGGCCAGCCGCGGGGAAGAATTCTCCACGAGCGTGCGCACCATTGAACCCGCCCGCGGCCAAATCGTGGCACGCGACGGCAGCCTTCTTGCCACAAGCGTCCCCGTCTACGACTTGCGTTGGGACGCCAAGTGCGAAGGCATGCGCTGGGACATGTACGATGCGCAAATCGACACGCTGTGCATCGCCCTCGGCTCGGCCATTGGAAAGAGCCCCTCGAGTCTGAAGGCCAAATTTGACAACGCCCGCATCCGTGGACACCGCGGCGCCTTGATTGGCCGAAACATCCCCTTCACCTCCTACCAAGAGCTTCGCGAATTGCCCTTCGTCAAGCTTGGACGCTACAAGAGCGGTCTGGTGTTTGAGCGTCGTGAAAACCGCCGCCGTCCCTTTGGCAAACTCGCCGCGCGCACCGTGGGCATCGACCGCGAACACCAGCGCGTCGGGATTGAGCGGGCTTGGAACGACGAGCTCGCGGGTGTGGAAGGCCAGCAGCTGTCGCGCCGCGTGGCGGGCAACCAATGGATGCCTGTAACGGACGACTACCTCGTGGACCCCGTAGAGGGTTTGGACGTGGTGACCACCCTCGACCTTCACTTGCAAGACGTGGCCACCAACGCCCTCGAGCAACAATTGCGTCGACACGAAGCAGCCTGGGGCACGGTGATTGTGTCCGAAGTCTCCACCGGGTACATCCGCGCCATCGCCAACCTGACGCGCCACGAGGTCGAAAGTGGCGCCGTCGAATACTGGGAAGACTTCAACCACGCCATCGGAACGGCCGTGGAGCCGGGATCCACCTTCAAGCTCGCCAGCCTGATGGCTTGCATGGAAGCCGGCATGGCCGTCACGGATTCCGTTGACACGGGCGACGGAGAAATCTACTTCTACAACAAGCGGATGCGCGACAGCAACCACAAGGACGGGGGGCACGGCGAAATCTCGCTGGGCAAGGTCTTTGAAGTCAGTTCGAATGTCGGTTCCGCGCTCGCTGTGAAGACCACCTTTGAAGACAAGCCCCAGGCGTTCTTGGACGGGCTCAAGCGCATCGGAGTGGCGGACAAAACCGGCATCCGCTGCGTGGGCGAAGCCGAGCCCAAGGTCAAGACCTCCACAGACGACCGCAACTGGACGGGCCTGAGCTTGACGCAGATGGCCATTGGTTACGAGGTGACCCAGACGCCCCTGCAAACCTTGGCGCTCTACAACGCCGTGGCCAACAAAGGCAAAATGATGCGCCCCCAGCTCGTCAGCGAATTGCGGTCGGGATCGGAGGTGATCAAGACGTACCCGCCGTTTGTGCTGAACCCCCGCATTTGCAACGCCACCACCCTCGCCGCGTGCCAATCCATGATGAAGGCCGTGTGCGACCCGCAAGGCGAAGGGACGGCGCAGCGTTTGTTCAAGGACAAACCCTACACCGTCGCTGGCAAAACGGGCACCGCCCGCATCGCGACTGGCCGAGGCTACGAACAAGGCCGTTACCGCGCGTCGTTCGCAGGGTACTTCCCCGCCGACAACCCCAGGTATTCCTGCGTGGTGGTCGTGGCAGACACCAAGAGCGGCAGCTACTACGGAAGCACCATTGCCGCGCCTGTGTTCCGCGAAGTGGCCGACCTCATCTACGCCACAGACCCCGCCTTCCACACCATGAGCCGCGGGCCCTTGGCAGAAACGCCCTCCGTGCCCGCCTCGAACGACGGTGCTCGCGAGGCTCTGGAAACCCTATACGGACAACTCGGCATGAACCACACCACCGGGCTCGCCGCGGATTGGGTTCAAGTCACCACAAGCGAAGAAGAAGCCCAACTCTCGCCACTCGACATCCCTGAATCCGGGGTGCCCGATGTGCGTGGCATGGGACTTCGTGACGCGCTCTACCTCCTCGAAAATGCGGGGCTTCGTGTCGACTACGACGGCATCGGCACCGTGAAATCGCAATCCATCGCTCCAGGCACCCCGCTTCGGACCGAATTGACAACCATTCAACTCCGCCTCTCGTGAAACTGCTCTCCGATTTGCTTTACGACGCGCGCATCCTCGAGGTGCGAGGCACCACCCACGTGGCTGTCGAGCACATCGCGGTGGACTCGCGCCAGGTTCAACCCTTGGGCCTCTTTGTCGCCATTCCTGGCACCGTCGTAGACGGGCACGATTTCATCGACCAAGCCATTGCGGCGGGTGCGGCGTGCGTGATTTGTGAGCGCATGCCCGAGAAAACCCCGGAGCATGTGACGGTGATCCAAGTCAAGTCCAGCGCCAACGCCCTTGGGCACGTGGCGGCCGCGTTCCACGACCACCCCTCTCGCGACATGAAAGTGGTGGCCGTCACAGGAACCAACGGCAAAACGACCACGGTCACCCTCCTGCACCAATTGTACCGGCTGCTGGACCGCAAGGCGGGCATGCTTGGCACGGTCGAGAACCGCATTGTGGACCGCGTGATTCCCGCGACCCACACCACGCCGGATGCCCTCAGCCTGCAGGCATTGTTGCGCGAGATGGCCGACGCCGGATGCACCCACGTTTTCATGGAGGCGAGCTCCCATGCCATTGTGCAGGACCGCATCGCAGGGACCCACTTTGCCGGGGCGGTGTTCACGAACATCACGCATGACCACCTCGATTACCACGGCGACTTCAACGGGTACATCAAGGCCAAAAAACAACTCTTCGACCAACTGCCCGCCTCCGCATTTGCCGCCGTCAACAACGACGACCCTCACGCCGAGGACATGGTCGCAGACACCAAGGCCAAGGTGGTGACCATGGCGGTGCAAAGCGTCGCAGACGAACGCGCGCGCCTGACTGAAAACCAAATCACCGGGTTGGTCCTGCACCTCGACGGACAGGAATTGTACTCGTCGCTCGTGGGCGGCTTCAACGCGAGCAACCTGCTCGCGGTGTACGTGGTGAGCAAGATGCTTGGCACGGATAAGATCAACGCCCTGACGCAAATGTCTCTGTTGAAGCCGCCCGCCGGGCGCTTCGAACGGATCCCTGCGCGCGATGGCATCACCGCGATTGTGGACTACGCCCACACCCCCGACGCCCTGGACAACGTGCTCAAGACCATTGCACATGTGCGGACGGGCGGAGAGAAGGTCATCACCGTGGTGGGGTGTGGCGGCGACCGCGACGCCGCGAAGCGCCCGGTCATGGCGCGCAGCGCCACGAGCGGCTCCGACCGCGTCATCTTGACCAGCGACAACCCGCGCAGCGAAGACCCGGCCGCGATTTTGAAGGACATGGAGCAGGGGCTGGACCCCATCGAAAAGCGCAAGTGCCTCAGCATCGTGGACCGTCGGGAAGCGATTCGAACGGCAGCGGCCCTGGCGGAACCCGGGGACATCGTGCTGGTGGCCGGCAAAGGCCACGAGACCTACCAAGAAATCCAAGGCGAGCGCCACCCGTTTGACGACCGCCTCGAGTTGAAAGAAGCCTTCGCACCCACCACCTGACGACCATGCTGTACCACCTGTTCACCACCCTCCGCGAGATCTACGACCTGCCAGGCGCCGGCCTGTTCAGCTACGTCTCGTTCCGCGCGGGCATGAGCCTGATGACGTCGCTGTTGGTGGGCATTTTGTTTGGCAAGCGCATCATCGAGCGCCTCCAGCTTAAGCAGGTGGGCGAGATTGTGCGTGACCTCGGCCTCGAAGGCCAAATGAACAAGCAAGGCACTCCCACCATGGGCGGCCTCATCATCCTCGGTGCCATCCTCATGCCGACGCTGCTGTTCGCGGACCTCACCAACGTGTACACCCAGCTCATGATTCTCGCGACCGTGTGGCTCGGAACCATTGGGTTCATCGACGACTACATCAAGGTCTTCAAAAAGAACAAGGAAGGACTTGCCGGCCGATTCAAAGTCATTGGGCAAGTCGGGATGGGCGTGATTTTGGGGGCGGCGATGATTTGGCATCCGGACATCGCCATCAAAGAATTGGCGGCCGACGACACCTGGACCACGGTCCGCTCCACGGCCACAACCATTCCGTTCATCAAGGACAACCACTTCGACTACGCGTGGCTCTTGTCATGGCTGGTGGACGATGCCGCACAGTACGTGTGGGTGGTCTTCATCCCGCTCGTCATCCTCATCGTCACGGCGGTCAGCAACGGCGCCAACCTCACCGACGGCATCGACGGCCTCGCCACGGGAACGAGCGCGATCATCGGCATGGCCTTGGCGGTCCTCGCATACGTCAGCTCCAACACGGTCATCGCCGATTACCTCAGCATCATGTACATCCCCGGCTCCGAGGAGCTCGTGGTGTTCATCGCCGCCTTTGTCGGTGCGTGCATTGCCTTTTTGTGGTACAACGCCTTCCCCGCCCAAGTCTTCATGGGCGACACGGGGTCCTTGGCCCTCGGCGGCATCATCGCCACGTTCGCGATCGCCATCCGCAAGGAGCTCCTCATCCCTGTGCTCTGCGGGATTTTCCTCATCGAAAACCTCAGCGTGGTGATCCAAGTGGGGTGGTTCCGCTACACCAAAAAGAAGTACGGCGAAGGCCGGCGCGTGTTCCTCATGGCGCCCCTTCACCACCACTACCAAAAGCAAAACATGCCCGAATCCAAGATCACTGCGCGGTTTTGGATCGTGGGCGTGCTCCTCGCTGTCATCACCATCGTCACCCTCAAAGTCCGCTGACCCACTGCTCCGCACCTGACCCCATGAACCTCACTGATCCCATCCTCGTACTTGGCGCCGGCGAAAGCGGCGTGGGCTCCGCCTTGTTGGCGAAGTCCTTGGGTGCGCGCGCATTCGTGAGCGACGCCGGGGCAGGGAAAGGACCAGGCGTGGCGGAACTCGAGGCGGCCGGCATTGCCCACGAAATCGGCGGTCATCAGCCCGACGGCTGGGACGACACCAGCGTGGTGGTCAAGAGCCCTGGCATCCCGGACAATGCGCCCGTGGTGCAAACCTGCCGCGACCAAGGCCGCGAGGTGATCAGCGAAATCGAATACGCCTCTCGCGTGCACAAGGCCCTCGGACACTCCACCCCCGTGGTGGCCGTGACGGGCGCCAATGGCAAAACCACCACCACGTCCATGATCGATCACATGCTTCGTCACGAAGGGTGGGACACGGACTGCGTGGGCAACATCGGCACGAGTTGGGCGCGACGCCTCTCCGAGCGGGTCGCCCGAAACGAAGGCGCCGCCGAGGCCACGGTCATTGAAGTGAGCAGCTTCCAATTGGACGGGACGCGCACGTTCCGGCCCAATGTGGGGGTGCTGCTCAACATCACGCCCGACCACCTGGACCGCTACGGCTACGAGATGGCGAATTACGCCGCGTCCAAGTGGCGCATCACCGCCTCCCAAACCGAGGCGGACCACCTCATCTACAATGCGGACTGCGAATGGACCCAGCGCATGCTGGACCAGCGCGGCACGTCCGCCCAACTGCTGCCCGTCAGCGCCGAACGCACCCTTGACGAGGTGATGCGGGACGGACACGGCGGCGGTTTGGACCCTCAAGACAATTCACAATTCATCCTCCAACATTTCAATTCATTTTCCATGACCATCCAGAAATTGGCCGTGCAGGGGAAACACAACCTCTTCAACTCCATGGCCGCCAGCATGACTGGCCGTGTGCTCGACCTTCGCAAAGAAGGCATTCGTGAGAGCCTCCAAAGCTTCGAAGGCGTCGAACACCGCCTCGAATTCGTGCAAGAAGTGAACGGCATCACGTTCATCAACGACTCCAAGGCCACCAACGTCAACAGCGTGTGGTACGCCCTCGAGTGCGCCAATGCCCCCGTGATTTGGATCGCCGGCGGCATCGACAAAGGCAACGACTACAGCACGCTTTTGCCCCTCGTGCGCGACAAGGTGAAGCACCTCATTTGCTTGGGCAAGAACAACGCCAAGCTCCACGCCGCGTTTGACGACCTCGTGGAAAGCAGCTGGGACGTCAGCTCTGCGGAAGAAGCCGTGGCCAAGGCCTACGAATTGGGTTTGCCCGGCGAGACGGCGTTGTTGTCTCCCGCATGCGCGAGCTTCGATTTGTTTGGGAGCTACGAACAGCGCGGACGCGCCTTCAAAGCGGCCGTTCGTCAACTCTGATTGAGCCTCTGAAGTGATGAACGAACTCCTCGCAGGCATCCGCCAGCGGCTGGAAGGCGACCGCGTGCTTTGGGGCATTGCCCTGGTGCTGACCGTGGCCTCTTTGGTCACTGTCTACAGCGCCATCAGCACGCTGGCCTACAAAGCCGACGGCAACAGCGCCAAATTCCTCTTCAAGCAGATGGCCCTGCTGACCGGGGGATGGGTGGTGATGTTTGGGGTTCACCGCATGCACTTCAAGTATTTCGGGCGTGTGGCCAACGTGCTGTTTGTCCTGGCCATCGCCGCGTTGATCTTCACCTACCTCTTTGGCACGGACATCAACGATGCACGACGGTGGATCAAAATCCCGTTCATCGGACTCACGGTCCAAACCTCGGATTTCGCCAAACTGGCGCTCGTGCTCTGGGTGGCGCGACAGCTGCAAGTCCGGGCGGGATTCCTGGATGATTTTTGGAAGGGCGTCGCGCCAATTTTGGGCGGCATTTTGGCCATTTGTGTGCTGATCCTGCCCTCCGATTTTTCCACCGCGGCCATGCTCGGGGCCATTTGTGTGACCATGCTCTTTGTTGGAGGAGTGGCATGGAAACACATGGGTGCCATAGCACTCGGCGCATTGGGCGGCATCTTCATGCTGTACGGCGTGGGCAAGGCCGCTCCTGAGGCGTTGCCTCGTTTCGGAACGTGGGCGAGTCGCATGGAGAGTTTCGCCGGGTTTGCGACAGGTCAAGACGCAGCGCAAACCAGCGCCGAGGACTATCAAATTGAACTGGCCCAAGTGGCCATTCACAAGGGAGGATTGTTCCCCTCAGGCCCGGCTTCCGGCACCTCTCGCAATTTCCTGCCCCACCCCTATTCCGACATGATTTTCGCCTTCATTGTCGAAGAGTGGGGCGCCATCCTGGGCGGCCTCGGCTTGGTTCTGCTCTACCTCGCATTGCTCTTCCGGGCTTCCCGAACCGCCATCAAATGCGAATCGGCCTTTGGGCGGAACCTGATTTTGGGCTTGGGACTCATGATCACCGTACAAGCCCTCGTCAACATGGGGGTATCTGTGCGCCTTTTCCCCACCACAGGACAACCCCTGCCGCTCGTCAGTTACGGGGGCACCTCCCTTCTGTTCACGTGCTTGTCGATCGGCATGATGCTCGCGGTCACCCGTGTGGTGAGTCTCGGCGACGCACCTGCCACATCCGGTGCCAACACCCTCACGTGATGGCGGTCCTGAACAACGTCATCATCTCAGGAGGCGGCACGGGTGGACACATCCATCCCGCCCTCGCCATCGCCGACGAAATCAAGCGCCGAAATCCCCAAGCCCACATCCGGTTTGTGGGTGCACTGGGACGCATGGAAATGGACAAGGTTCCTGCCGCAGGTTATGACATTGACGGCTTGTGGATCAGCGGCATTGACCGCTCCCTGACAAGCACCCGCAACCTCAGCTTTCCGTTCAAACTTTTCAGCAGCCTGTGGAAGGCCCGTCGCCTGCTGCGCACGCACCGACCGCAAGCCGTGGTCGGCGTGGGTGGCTTCGCCAGTGGCCCCTTGCTCGACCAAGCCGTGCGGAAGGGCATCCCGACGCTGATCCAAGAACAAAACAGCTTTCCCGGCATCACCAACCGGCTTCTCGCGAACCGGGTGGACCGCATTTGCGCGGGGCTTCCCGGTTTGGACCGTTGGTTCCCCAAGGAGCGCATCGTGCACACCGGCAACCCTCTTCGCGCCCACGTGTGTGCCTTGGCCGAGGGACAGGACACCGCAACCACAGAGGCGCTGGCGCACTGGGGGTTGTCTGAGGACCTTCCCGTCGTGTTTGTGATGGGAGGCAGCCTCGGGGCCCAGTCCATGAACGAGGCCGTGAAGACCATCCTGGGCAAACAGCCCCGACAATCCGAGCGGGGATACCAATTGCTTTGGCAATGCGGTGCGCGGTACGAAACGGAATCCCAAGCGTGGTTGAAGTCGCATCCCTACGATGGCGTCGTGTGCTCAGGCTTCATCGACCGCATGGATTGGGCGTACCAAGCCGCGACGCTCATCGCCTCGCGCGCCGGCGCCATGTCCATTGCGGAACTTGCCTTGGTGGGCAAACCCGCCATTCTCGTGCCTTCGCCGCACGTCGCCGAAGATCACCAAACCCACAACGCCCGGAGCTTGACCGAGCTCGGGGGCGCTTTGCTGCTTCCAGACAACCAGGTCCGGGAACAGCTGGGATCTCAATTGACTTCCCTGCTCAAGGACCCCGAATCCTGCGCGCGCATGGGAAGCGCCATGACGCAAGCTGCGCGTCCCCACGCCGCCGCGGCCGTGGTGGACGAACTCGAATCTTTGGTGTCCTGAATCATGACCACGGCCGTTTCGAAGCACGTGTTTTTTTTGGGTCTTGGAGGCATTGGCATGAGCGCCTTGGCCCGACACCTTGCGCGGCACGGCCATGTGGTGGGCGGGTACGACCTGACCCCCTCTCCCCTTCTTGACGCCCTTCAAAAGGAAGGCATGCACGTCACGCATTCCCCCCGACCGGAGGACTTGCCTCCGTGGGCGAATGGGACGAATGAGGAACTGACCGTGGTTTGGACCCCCGCCATTCCCCAAGACTTCCCCTTGCTGGTCCACTTTGCGGAGGCGGGCATCACCCCTGTCAAACGCGCAGCCCTGTTGGGGGCCATCACCCGCGGAAAGCCAACCCTTGCCGTGGCAGGCACCCACGGCAAGACCACCACCTCGAGTTGGCTGGCCGCCATGATGAACGCCAGCGAAGAGGGGTGCCACGCCTTTTTGGGGGGCATTGACAGCCGCACCGGAACCAATTACTTGAGCCGCGATGGCGCAACATGGCACGTAGTCGAAGCCGATGAATTTGACCGGAGCTTCCTTCACCTCGAGCCATCCTGTGCCGCCATCACCAACCTCGAACCGGACCACCTCGACATTTACGGCACGCCCGAGGCATTCCGAGAAGCCTTCGCGCAATTTGGCAAACAGGTCATCGACACGCTCCTCCTGCCCACCGACCTCGCTTGGCCTGAAACCGCTGAGGGCCCTTCGATTGAGCGCTTTGCCGTCCTCGAACCCGGAGAATCCGTGCCCGACGATGTGCACCACGTGGCACTCCTCGCCGCGGGGCAGGAAGAGGTGGCATTTCAGGTGGGTGAGGTGCATTTTTCTGCCCGCCCCGCCCTTCCGGGGAGACACAATGTCGCCAATGCGCTGGTGGCTGCGGCGCTCGCGATTCACGCCGGCGCACGTCCCGATCAAGTGGCCTGTGCCGTGGCGGAATTTCATGGGGTTCACCGCCGCATGGATGTGCATTTGGACACGCCAGATGCCGTCTACATCGACGATTACGCGCACCACCCCACCGAATTGGAGGCCCTGCTTTCCGCCGTGCGCGAGCGGTGGCCCAACCGACACATCACCCTCGTTTTTCAGCCTCATTTGTACTCGCGCACACGGGATTTTGGGGCGGAATTTGCCCGAGTTTTGGGCTTGGCGGACCGGCTTTTTTTGCTGCCCATTTACCCCGCCCGGGAGGCCCCCATTCCGGGGGTTGATGCACAATGGCTGTTTGATAACATCTCCAGCCCACACAAACATCTAACGACTTCAGATTCCATCTTCGGAGACTTGAAGGCATGCTCTGCAGACGTCCTGGTGACGGCAGGTGCCGGCGACATCGATCGCCTTGTACCACAAGCCCTCCAGCACATGCAGCGCCGCCTGATATGAAGTCATGATTGCACGCATCCTCAGCACCCTCCTCGTCCTCACCGCCCTCGGCGCGGTGTTGGGTTTTGCCTCCCTCGAGGCCGAAACCCGACGCGTGACCGGCGTGGAAGTCGACGTGAAAGATGCCGGCATGGTCGGCTTCCTCAATGCGGATCGCATCCACGACCAACTCGGCACCACCCGCCTCGAAGGAGAATTGATGGCCGACGTGGACTTGCAGTCGGTGGTGAATCACCTTCACGATTTGGACGCGTGTGCCGATGCGGAAGTCTACCCGACGATGAACGGCGTGCTTCACATCGATGTGTGGCAACGGCGTCCCGTGATGCGGGTGCACTTGCCCGACAGCCCGGACTACTACCTGGACGAAAACGGACGTCGTTTGGTGTTGGACCCGCACTTCACGCCCCACATCCCCGTGATGCACGTGACCCGCGAAACGCAAGCCACCATGGGCTACCGCTTTGTGAAAGCCACCCAAAACGACCCGTTCTGGAACGCCCTCACCGACCAGCTCTCCATGAACGACCGCGGGGAATTGGTCTTGCACCCACGCCTTGCGGGGCATGAAATCGTGCTCGGCAACGCCGAAGACCACGCGCACAAGAAGCGCAACCTCCTCGCCTTCTACCGCGCGCAAGTCAAGCGCGGCAACCTCCGGAATTTCAAACGCATTGACCTCACCTACCGCGACCAAGTGATCGCACAACGCTACCCATGATGGACAATTCAACCCCACAACATGCCGAGGAAATCGTTGTCGGCCTCGACATCGGAACCACGAAGATTGCCTGCTTCATTGGGCAGAAAAACGAGTTTGGCAAAATCGAGTTGCTCGGCTACGGCCGCAGCGAGTCGGTGGGTGTCTCGCGTGGCGTGGTCGCCAACATCGACCGCACCGTGGCGTCCATCAAGCAAGCGGTTCAGGAGGCTGAGCAGAAGGTCGGTGCCCAAATCCGCCTCGTCAACGTAGGCATCGCGGGCCAGCACATCAAGAGCTTGCAGCACCGCGGACTCATCACCCGGGAAAACCTTGAAGCGGAGATTGGCCAAAACGACATTGAAGCCCTCATCGAGGACATGCACAAGCTCGTGATGCAGCCTGGAGAAGAAATCCTCCATGTCATCCCCCAAGAGTTCACGGTCGACAACGAACAGGGCATCAAGGACCCCATCGGCATGAGCGGTGTGCGCCTCGAGGCGAACTTCCACATCATCACGGGCCAAATGGCCGCCGCACAGAACATCTACAAGTGCATCCGCAAGGCCGGCCTTGAAGTCGACCAGCTCATCCTCGAGCCCCTGGCCTCCGCCGCTTCCGTCCTCTCCGAGGAAGAAAAGGAAGCGGGCGTCGCCCTCGTCGACATCGGCGGCGGCACCACGGACATCGCCATTTTCCAAGACGGCATCATCCGCCACACCGCGGTCATCCCCTTCGGCGGCAACGTCATCAGCGACGACATCCGCCAGGGATGCCAAATCATGAAGCGTCAGGCGGAGCAACTGAAAAAGAAGTTTGGCTCCGCCTTGTCGCAGGAGACCAAATCCAATGAGATCGTCTGCATCCCCGGCCTCACCGGACGCAAGCCCAAGGAAATCGCTCTGAAGACACTCTCCCAAATCATCGAAGCGCGCATGACCGAGATCATCGAGCACGTGCACTACGAAATCCGCAGCTCCGGCTACGGCGACCAGCTCATCGGCGGCATCGTGCTCACGGGCGGCGGTTCCCAACTCAAGCACGTCACCCAATTGTTCCAATTTGTGACTGGCCTCGATTGCCGCCTCGGCTTCCCAGGCGAGCACATCGCCAAAGCCCCAGACGACACCAGCATCCCCTCCTACTCCACGGGCGTGGGACTGGTCATCAAAGGATACGACCGCATTCGCGCCAAGGCCATCGACGCGCCTGCAGCTGAGAACGACCGAATTGCCTTGCCCAACATCGGCATCCAAAAGTTCATGCAGAGCGTCAAGAACTGGTTTGAAACCGAAGACCTCGCCTGATACCCCTTCCATCCGCAAACACTCTCCCCATGCAATTCAACATTCCCCAGTCTTCCAACTCGCCCATCAAAGTGATTGGCGTCGGTGGTGGCGGCTCGAATGCCGTCAACACGATGTTTGAGCAAGGCATCACCGGTGTCGACTTCATAGTCTGCAACACCGATGCCCAAGCCCTCGACATCAGCCCTGTTCCTCGCAAAGTTCAACTCGGCGCGACCCTCACGGGAGGTCAAGGAGCTGGTTCCTTGCCCGAAGTTGGCAAGAATGCCGCCATTGAAAGCCTCGACGAAGTCACAGGTCTCTTGGGCTCGGACACGAGCATGGTGTTTGTCACCGCAGGCATGGGCGGCGGCACCGGAACGGGCGCTGCACCTGTCATCGCCCAAGCGTGCAAGGAGCGCGGCATCCTCACCGTCGGCATCGTCACGGTGCCCTTCATGTTTGAGGGCCGCCGCCGGAACCAGCAAGCATCAGAGGGCCTCGAAGCCATGCGTGCCGCAGTGGACACCCTGCTCATCATCCGCAACGACAAGTTGCGTGAATTGTTTGGCAACCAAACCATCCGCAGCGCCTTCGCCAACGCGGACCAAATCCTCTGCACCGCCGCCAAGGGCATCGCAGAAGTCATCACGTTGACAGGGGAAATCAACGTGGACATGAACGACGTCAACACCGTCATGCGCGACAGCGGACGCGCCATCATGGGATCGGGAAGTGCCTCTGGACAAGGACGTGCACAGAAAGCCGTCAGCGACGCCCTCGAAAGCCCGCTCTTGAACGACAGCGACATCACGGGCGCCAACTTCGTCTTGCTCAACATCACGTTTGGCACCGAGGAGATTCTCATGGACGAGATCATGGAAATCACCGACCACATTCAGGAGGCTGCCGGCCAAACCGCCGAAGTCATCTGGGGATACGGCACCGACCCCAACTTGGGCGAGGACCTCTGCGTCACCGTCATTGCAACAGGCTTTGACGCCGCCAAGCTCGATGCCCCAACACAAGCCGCTGGCCCCAAGAAGGTGTGGCTCGACGACCAAGTCGCCGAGACCCCTGCACAGGAAGCCACCACCGCCCCTGAAGCGGAAGCAGAGCCTTTCCTCAAGCCCGAGGACACGCCTGTCGCCGACGTGGACCGCAACAAGTGGGACTTGAATGTGCCCCAGCGCGAACTCTTCCCCACGCCAGAAGCGAGCACGAGCGCCGACATTCCGTCCGCGGAAGCCCAATCCGACCTCCCACAGGACACCCTGAATCACGAGGAAGTCAGCGAAGCCGCCGCACCTGAACTGCATCACGAAGCGCCAGAGACGCCCAAAGAAGCCGACGTTTCCACCAACGAGGAGTTCATCATCTACAACCTTGACGACGTGCCGGAACCTCAGGATTTGACCCCCGAGGTGACCAACACCAACGTCCCGGCAGAGCCTGAGACCCCGCAGTTCCACGTTTCGGAAGAACCCACAGCGGAAACGCCCAAGGCACCCACGCCCTCTGTTCAGCCCTCGCGTGAGGCCTTTGCAGAACGTCAGCGTCAAATCACACGCAGCCTCGCGGAATTCAAGAGCAAGCTCAACCTCCCAGGCCGCATCGCAGACCTCGAAAATGAGCCAGCCTACAAGCGTCGCAACATCTCCATTGACGACACGCCGCAGAGTGCAGATTCTCAAGTGAGCCGCATGCACCTTTCTGAGGAATTTGACGAGGAAGGCAACCGCCGCGTGGAATTGCGCAACGACAATCCGTTTCTCCACGACAACGTTGACTGATGGCCAACCTCGCTGACACCATTTCCGCAGGCATCAAGGATGCCATGCGCGCCAAGGACAGAGAACGCCTCTCTGCTTTGCGTGACATCAAGAGCAAGATCATGCTCGAAGCCACCAAAGAGGGCGCCGGTGACACGGTCGACGACGCCACGACTTTGGCCATCTTGAGCAAGCTTTTGAAGCAACGAACCGAGACGGCCGCACTCTACACAGACCAAGGACGCGAAGACCTTGCTGCCGAGGAGCGCGCACAGGCTGCGGTCATTCAAGAATTCCTTCCCGCCGCACTCACCGAAGCTGAAATCGAAGCCAAGGTGACAGCGATCATCGCGGACACAGGCGCATCCTCCATGGCGGACATGGGAAAGGTGATGGGCCTCGCGACTGCCGCCATGGCCGGCCAGGCCGACGGCAAGGTCATCTCTGGGCTCGTCCGTAAGGCCCTGTCCTCGTAACCAAAGCTGCCCTGCCAAAAGAATGCACCTGCGGGTGCATTTTTTGTGTTCACACATTTTAGTTGTATGCACAACAATTGTGCGTACATTTGTCGCATGAAGACGCCCCAAGCGCTCCAAATGACCTCCTTCGCCTCGCCTCAACAGCAGCTGGCGCTCACGGTCCTGTACACGGCAAGTCAAATGCTCAACAGGCATCGGACGTTGCTGAAACCGCACGGCATCACCCCCGAGCAATTCAACATCTTGCGCATCCTGCGCGGCCAAAAAGGCAACCCCATCGCCCTTCGCGACATCAGTGGGCGCATGATCGACCGCAACAGCAACACCTCTCGCCTCATCGACAAACTGGTAGACAAGAACCTGGTCCGACGTGACGCGTGTCCAGAAGATCGCCGCCGTGTGGACATCCTCTTGACGAAGAAGGGCGCGCAATTCACCGACGAGCTCGCCAACATCATGGACGCAGAAATGTCATTGCTCCAAGACGTTTGGTCGCATGCAGACGCGATACAGGCCATTGACACGCTCGATGCCTGGAACGAAACACAATCCTGAAATCAAACCAACAACTTCAATTCAACCATGAAAATGTTTTTGACCCTCGTGGCCTCTTTGGCCTTGACCCTCGGCGCCTCTGCGCACAACGAAGAAGGCACCACCCGCTACCGCGTGGACGCTTCCGCATCCACGATCACATGGCACGCCACCAAAGTCACCGGGGAGCACATGGGTACTGTGGACGTCACCAATGGCTACCTCTCCATGACCGACGGCCAGCTGACGGCAGCAAACGTCATCGCCAACATGGAAACCATCCGCTGTACGGACCTCGAAGGCCAGTGGGGAGACAAATTGGTCGGACACCTCAACAGCGACGACTTCTTCAACGTCTCTGAGCACAAGACCAGCTCTTTCACCCTCCGCAACATCGAAGCCTTGACCGAAACCAAGGGCGAAGCCACCCACAGCGTGACAGGCGACTTCACCATTCGCGGCATCACCAAGAGCATCACCTTCGAGGCCAAAGTGATGGACAACGCAGGCAAGCTTTCCATCGAAGGGTCCGTGGTCTTGGACCGCGCTCAATTTGACGTCAAATACGGCTCCGGTTCCTTCTTTGACAACTTGGGTGACAACCTCATCCACGACAACTTCACGGTTGGATTCAACCTCGTGGCAGACGCTGCGTAACGTCGAATCCAGTCATCCAAGAAAAAAGCCCGCTCTGGCGGGCTTTTTTGTGTTCTTCACTCGGGGAGTACCAGACGCACATCCAGTCCGGTCACCACCAAGTTCAGATAATTCCTCGCCAGTCCGGAGACGGAATTCGAGACCCACGTGTTCTCTGCCCACGCGTCCCGTCCAAGTGGACTCGACCAAAACCACCCCACGTACCATCCAGGTTGGCCGTCTTTGGCTCGCTTCTGCAGCCCTACTTCCGCCATCACAGGCACGGTGATGAAACGCGTCCGGCCTTGATACGCCTGCACCACGCGCTCCACGCCCGGCCCCTGCACGAGCTGGCTGATCACCGTCTCGCTGGTCTTCCACTCCACCCCGAGTCCACCACTCGCTTGAATCTCCACATCGTTGTAACCCAAGGGCACGCGAATGCCCGCGAGCAAAGGGAGCCTGTATGCCAAACTTCGCATCTGCGGCAACGTGTCAACCGTGGCAATGCCCAACGTGTCGTTGGTGTAGCCCACCACGAGGCCATGCTCCCGTCGAATCCACTCAACGCCGCCTCCCAAGGTCCATCCCTCCTTCAACCGTCGATGAATTCGAAGCCCAAATTCTGTCCCAAACCTTGGCGTCCAGGTCGCATCAATGCCGCGGTCTTCCACAAACGTCGGTTGCATGCCCAGCGCATCGGAAGGCACATGGGCGCGAGCCACCACATCCAGCTCCCAAGGCAATCCCGCCTCGACTTGACCGTGTGCCGTGGTCGATGTCAACCAGCCCATCAAGGCCAAGCCCAACACCGCCGCAGTGAACACCAACAAGCCCCAACGCCAACTCCGGCTTGGGATGAAATGCGACCTAAACTCTGCATACACGAGGTGATTCGCCCTCAACGCTTGCGAGAAATGCGTCTTGGCAATGCCAAACATCACCTCCTCCCCCTCCTCGTGCTTCTCGTAGGGAATTCCCTCTTCTTGACAACGCGATTCAAACCGGCTGACGTAGTGTGCCTCACGAAACACAAACACGTGATAGCGGGTGTCCCCAGGGTGTGTATAGTGATTGACCCAGCGCATGCGTCACACTGTGGGCTTTTGTTCATGAGGACGTGGCTCCTCCGTGCCGTCGTGCCACCGCGTCACAAACTCCAGCGGCCAACGATGCGACTCGGGCCACGCTCGATTGGGGTATCCGACGTACATCAATCCCATGACCTTGCCGTCCTCGGGCAATCCCAAGGTTTCTTTGACCTGGGGAAGGGTCATGAATTTGGGCGTGGTCCATTTCGCACCAAGGCCGTATGCCGTGCACATCAAATGCATGTTTTGCACGGCGGCGGCCACCGCCCACTCTTCGTCTTGCGTGGAAATCCGCCCATTCACATCGGGAACCATCCCAATGCCGATGACACAATTGCACGCATCCAACCGGTTTCGAAGCTTCTCCAGCTTCTTCTCCACCACATGGTCCTCCCCGACATGCGTGGCGTACCACATGGGCAGCCCCTCGCGAATGACCGCCAGCCCTTCGCCTTGAAACACGGAAAACCGCCACGGTTGGGTCATGCCATGCGTGGCAGCCCACGTTCCGGCACGCAACACCTCTTCGACCACGTCTCGGTGCACCCTGCGAGACGAAAATTGCTCAGGTGCAATGGAGCGTCGATCCCTCATCAACGCCCCGACATCGCTCAAGTTGTGTCTCATGGGGCAAAGGTAGTCCCCACCCCGGTGCGGTTCATCCCATCCAAGAGCCGCTGTTGACATCCAAGGCTTGGCCGGTCAACGTCTCCACCCGGGCTTCCGTCTCGCCATCCCCGAGTCCTGAAAACAGGAAATTCACCCATTGCGCCATCTCTTCCGGCGTGCTGATGCGTCCGGCTGGCAGGATGGCCTCCTGCTGCGCCTTGGATGCCTCGTAAGAAATGCCCTGCGCATCGGCCATGGCCAGGATGCTGTCTTGCGCCATCTCCGTGTCCACCCATCCAGGACAAATCGCATTGACCATCACCCCTTGTGGAGACCATTCCACTGCGAGAGACCTTACCAAACCCAACAGGCCTGTCTTGCTTGTGACGTAAGCCGATTGGCCGGGGACCCCAAATCGCGCCAAGACGCTGCTGGTGACCACGGCATGCTTCACACCGGACGACCGATCCAAATGTGGCTTGCAACACATCAAGGTGTTGTAGGTTCCCGTCAGGTTGATGCGAATGATTTCGTCCCATCGGTCGCCCTCCCCAAATGCGTTGGGACCTCCCACGCCGGCATTGGCAAACACGCCCACGAGGGGATGGCGGTCCAGCGCCGCCTCCGGTCCCGACAACCAAGACTGCAACGACTGGGCGTCGGACACGTCCATGGACACCATCACATGGGAACCGCCCTCGGGCAAGGACGACAGCACTTCACGCAAAGGCGCTTCTCGCCGTCCCATCAACACCACACGAATGCCCATGCGCTGCGCCAATGTTCTCGCGGTGGCCGCACCAATGCCGCTGCCCGCGCCTGTGATCAAAATCGAATTCATGATTTCAAAGAAACAAAAAGGCCCGGCTTGCGCCGGGCCTTTCTTATTTCAAGTCACTCAGATTAGCAAATCTGACCGAATGCTGTCAAGAATTCGAGCAAGTCAGCCGTAGAGACTGAGCCGTCGCCGTTCAAGTCCGCAGGACATGGGTTGGCGATGTCGAAGCTGCAAGAACCGTCGTCGGAAACCGCAGTCTCGTCGTAGTTCTCAGCATCTGGGTAAGTGCAACCAGAGCAGCCGTCGAAGACACACAACGACACATCAGAGATGTTGGTCGCAGGGTTGTAGTTGCACGCGCAAGCGATGTCGCAATCCACAACGCACTGGTCACCAGAACCGACGTTGAAAGTCACAGACTCACCAGCACCACCGGCAACGATGCCACCGAAGGCACCCACGATGTTCCAGCTGACTTCACCTGGGTACGTACCCTCAGTCACTGTGAGGATGTAACAACCGTCTGACAAGCAGTAAGAGTCGGTCGCTGCGCTACCCGCCTCGATGGTGCCAGAACCAAGCTCGGTGCCGTTGACATCGGTCAACGTGTACACAGCGCCGTTCCAACCGTCACCGAAGCTGTCGCTCAAGTTCACAGTCACGCAGTTGTCGAAGCAGCAAGAGCCGTCCTCAACCAACGCATCAGCGTCGTAGTTGCAAGCCGTATTGTCCGTGCAGCCTGCGCAAGACTCAAACTCACAAGAGCCGTCGTCGTCCGTGGCTGTTTCGTCGTAGTTGCATGCACCCGTGTCTGTACAGCCACACACAGCGCCACCAATGGAAATGGTCACACCGTCCGTTGGACCGTCAGAAGCCAAGACGCTGCCGTCTTCGAGGCGGACTTCCCAAGAAACTTCGTTGGGGTAGAAACCACCTTCAACCACGATGGTGTAGCAACCGTTCGCCAAGCAGAAGAGGTCGTAACCAAATTCTGGGCCGGTGAAGTTGTCCGCGTCCACAGAGAACGCAGCACCGTCGAGGTCACCAGAAGCAACCACGTTGCCGTCGAGGTCAGAGACCGTGTAAGCGGCGCTGTTCCAACCATCACCGAACGAGTCAAACATGTAGAACTGAATTGCCGTGCCAGAAGGGTCTGGGCACACACAGCTCCAGATGTCGCACTCACCGCTGTCCACGTTGGCGTCAGGGTTGTAGTTGCACGCAGCTGGATCCTGACATCCCTCAACCACAGGGTTGCAAGTGAAGTCGATGTCGAAGGCACCGTTGTCGTCCGTGGCAGGGTTGCCATCAGTGTCCTGAGCGCCCACGTACACGTAGTAGAGCAAACCAGGCTCAGAGATGAACTCGAAGTTCACATCGTCCGCGTCAAACAACGTGCAGATGCCGTTCCCGTCAGAAGACGTGGCGCTGGCCACACATGTGAAGTCACCCGCAATGAAGATGGGCTCCATGCTGTAAGGCGCCACAGTGATGGTCGCCGTGCCTGTGGTGCCAGTCTCGAGGCCGGCCACACCCATCACGTCTCCCAAACCGTTGGTGAACGTTGCGCTTGCACCGTTCCAGCCATCGCCGTAAGAGTCGTTCATGGTCAAGACGTAATCACCTGCTGGCAAGCAGAGGCTGCCTGAGAGTGGCGCAGCACCTCCGGCCACTTCCACACCTGCTGCATCAGCCAAAGACCAAGTAATCTCTGAATCCCAAGTGCCACCACCCACAGAGTAGTTTGTGGTCACGAGACCTTCACCGCAAGCATCAGCAGGAGGTGCAGAGATGCTGCCTCCACCACATGCCGTGTCGGCAGAGTAGATGTTGATTTTCGTGTCAATTGCAGAGCCGCAAGTGCTCAACGTGTGGAATGAGCCGTCACCCACGAAGGTGTACCAAACACCCGTACCAGGAGCAGCCTCACAACCTGCAACGTTCAAAGGAGAACCCACGTTGGTGGCACCACCTGTAGAACCTGTTGTGATGGCGTTGCATGCCAATTCGATGGCGTCAGCACAAGAATCGTTGGCTGGCGTCACACCGGCGAAGTCACAAGAACCATCATCCTGGTTGGCTTCGGGGTTGTAGTTGTTCGCCGCCACGTCCGTGCAACCGAGCAAGATACCTGTTGTCGTGAACTCGAAGTCACCGCATGCGTCTTGATCAGTGGTGTAGATCAAGAAGTAGTAGTCGGTGTTGGGCTCGAGAGACAAGAAGGATTCAACTGAACCCGCGCAAGTGCCTGTGAACTGACAGCCGACAAAGTCCGCCAAGTCGTCACACGTGTTGCCATCGAGCATCATGAATCCGAGCACATCGTTGTCAATGTTTGTGGCATTGAACAAGAAGGTGTCGTAGTTCGAGCTGTTGAACGTGAAGTACACACCGTATGCCGTTGCGGTTCCAGCAGTGAAAATGCTGATTTCTTCCGCGTTCGCACCACACAGGTTGCCGGTGAAGGTCACTCCAGTCGCCTGCTCAACTGCACCAGCACAATCGTCGTTGGCAGGTGAAGTGGCTTGGTCAGGGTTGCAAGATGCGCTGATGACAAACTCGCTGCCACCGCCGCCTTCCACGCGAGCGTAGTAGTCCTGGGCCGTACCTGCAGTCCAAGTGATGGAGCTGTGGAAACCGAGGTCACATCCATCGTTGTTGGTCGCGATGCAAGTCAAGTTGCCGTCCATGTCTTGGGTGAAAATGGCAATGTCCGAGGACGTTGCGTAATCCGTCGTGCCATCGTTGGATGGTGTGTCACACGTGCTCAGGGTGATTTGCTGATCCGCATCAGAGTTGATGACGTACCACACACCTGCGTTGCCGAGGACATCGTTTCCGAACTCGAGACCTTCCAAGCCTTCGTTGTCGTTGGCGTATTGCAGCGTTCCTGTTGCGCTCAAGTCGCAAGCCAAGGCTTCAGCATTCGCAACGTCGTCGTTGGCAGGAGGAGACTGGCAAGAGCCATCGTCAATGGAAGCGGATGGGTTGTAGTTGTTTGCCAATGCATCCGTGCAGCCTTCAATCGAGCAAAGGCCCGTCAATGTGAAGTCCACACCGTAGTTCACACCCGTGCCAGAAACCGTTCCGTACACCGTGCCGAACTGGTCGTCCAACGTCACGCTCGCCTCACCTGCATCGAAACCACCTCCGATGGTTTGGAAATTGTAGCAACCTGGAGCCAAGCAAATCAGGTCCAAACCAGTTGAGAGACCGTCACCAATGAAGGCCGTTTCAATTGAACCGCTGTCCACGAGGGCACCTGAGTTGAGGTCGTAGAGGTAGTACTCGACACCACCCCAGCCGTCGCCGAAGCTGTCAGCCATGTCCACGTTCAAGATGAACGTTCCAGGATCGCAGTACACACAGTCGCCGTTGTCAACTGTGGCTTCAGGGTTGTAGTTGGCAGCGGCGCTGTCCGTGCAACCCAAGCAAGAGTAGTCGCAAGAACCGTCGTTGATGTCGGAAGTTGCGTCGTAGTTGCATGCACCTGCATCGTTGCAACCAGGCACACAGTCAGCCGTGCCGAAAGAACCACCCGTACCGTCGCCAGAGAGGATGATTGCACCAGTCACAGCGTTGGCCAATTGCCAAGTTGTTTCACCGGGGTAGTTGTCGGGAACGAGGTTCACGATGACACATGCAGTAGAATCTTCCGCGCAGAAAGAGGTGGATTCGCTCACACCGCCTGACACGAAGCCAGAGCCGAAGTCGCCGCCAGAAGCCACGACCTCACCGTCCAACGTCACGGAGTAAGAACCGTCTCCGTAGGCGCAGCAGATGCCGTCACCGTAAGAATCGAAGATGGTGAACTCGTACTGGATGCCTGGGCAAGAAATGCAAGACTCAGGATCGTCGATCGTGCAGTCTGCACAGTAGTTCAATGCGTTTGGATCGAGGCATCCAACGCAAGAGAAGTCACACGTGCCGTTGTCGAGGGTGGCGGTGTCGTCGTAGTTGCAAGCCGTGGGGTCGATGCAACCAGCGCACGACAAGTACTCACAAGAACCATCGTTCAAGTTCACCCCCTCCGTGTAGTTGCACGCATTCACGTCGTTGCAACCGAAGACAGCACAGTCACCGCTTCCTGAGTAGAAGAAGAAGTCGGCATCAAACGTGGTGCCTACACCACCTGCACCTGAACCGCTGTTGATGAGCTGTCCGTTCTGGAACGCTGACCAAGAGGCCTCTACCCCGTACGCACCCATGGAGATTTGCGCAGTGTAGCAGCCCTCGTCCACGCAGAGGTCGAAAGACAACGAGGAGCCGGCAGCGAATTCAGTAGAGTCTCCGTTCAGGATGAAACCACCCCAAGCGCCACCGCTACCAAAGGACCAGCCGTCACCGAACGCGTCGTTCAATTCGATGGTCACAATGTTGGCGAGGCAGCAAGAGCCATCGTCCACTGTCGCAGCGGGGTTGTAGTTCGAGGCTGCAGCGTCGGTGCAACCAGGAATGTCCGCAGAGACAGAGATGACAATCGAGCCAGAGGAACCTTCCACGGCCAAAGAACCGAGATCAACTCCGTTGGCTGAGAATGTGGCGACAGCGCCATTCCATCCATCGCCGTAAGAGTCAGAACCGATGAACGTGTAGTCGCCGGGAGTCAAACACCATTGTGCTGCGTCTGGAGCACCTCCAGTGAAAAGGTTGGCGCCAGTGGAGTCGTTGAGCTGCCAAGAGATTTCGGAAGGCCAAGATCCAGCAGACAGAGAGAAGTCCACTGCAATTTCGCCGTCCGCACATTGACCCCACGCACCAGTAGAAAAGAGAAGAGCAAAAGCCCCGAGAGCCGTTGCCACCTTCGTGTACATGTTGAACATTAGAACAGGTTTTGGTTTATACAAACAATTTGTTTTCAGTCGTCAGTCGCCTCCATTCGGCGCCCATCCCAGGGAGGACGGCCCAATGTGAGCGAAGTTGCCTTGGAATCGACACTTCTTTTTGAGGGAAGAGGAGACTCCTCAGCGCGACTAATGTAGCCGAGTCTTCGGAAAAAAACAACGTTCGTTAATGAAAACGTGACGGCACCAAATGGGTGTTTGTCGTATTTTATAGTGTTTTCGTCGCAAAACAAGGGCGCAACACACTGACCTTCAGCCGTGTGGCATTGAACACATCGAAGGGAGGATTGTTTGGGCGGGGTTACCACATGTGGGCGTGCCAAGAATCGGCCAACCGCTTGACCCCTTCTTTGCGCAACGCACCGAGGTTGGTGAGGGTGGAATCGAGGATTTGGGCTTCGTCGCTCAACGTGCCTGCTTTGCGCTTGGCCCAAAAGTCATGGAGCCTCGCACGCTTCCACTCCGGCGCATCCTTCTCTTCCTTGTACACCACCCAGCTTCGGTCGAGCACATCGAGGTCCGCCAAGGTCGGCGCCGCCTCATTCAGGGAGCGCAACGCAGCCACTGACGCATCGATGCTGCACCCAGTGGCGATTTGGGGTTCTTCGTCGACGGCAAGCACCACCACTTGGTTCAGAAGGATGGCGGATTCAGACCGCAAAGGAGAGCCATGGGCCGCCCACGATGCACGGAACGCCGACAGGGCTGTCTGCACCGATTTGCATTCCGCGTCCGTCAGCACACGGTTGGCCGTGTACATCCACACCCTCGCCCCGTCGGGCAGGGTCAAACCGTCAAGACACTGTTGCAATGCGGGAGAGGTGAGGTCGGCCATGGGACAAAGGTCGTGAAAGCGCCGACGGCATCATGCCACGTGGTCGGTGGCATTCATGCGGGCCAAAAACCACGGCACAAGCACCACCATCACGGACGGGAGCGGCGATTGCAGGAAGCCGAGCATGTCGCGGGCGAGGGCATACCACGGTTCGCCCGGGCTCGAAAACCCAAGGCCCACCATCGGGATGCCCGCAGTGACGTAAATGAGGACGAGCCACGGCACGCGTTCGGGCACGCCCGTCGCGCGCAAGAACAACACGTCGAGCACGAAGAAAATGAGCAAAATGGCTGCGGACAGGCCCCATTTGAACGCCACGAGTTGCGCACGGGTCAGGCCGTGGAAAAGGGGCCACGTGGCGCGGCTGACGTAAAAGTTGTGACGACCGACCGGCGCGTGGTCGTCCCACCACGTCGTTCGTGTGGGCGCATCGTCATCCCAGAACTGCTGCGCATCGCCGACACGCAGGTAATGGTTCACCTTGATCTTCGACTGCTCCTGCAAAAGTCCAAACCCCAGCATCGTCCCCAACACCAGCAGCCACCACGGCTTGCGCCAGTTCAGGAGAGGCTGGCTTTGGGGGGAGGTCATGCCTTGGGGGCTTGCGGCGTCTTACGCCCCATCGCAGTCCAGAGGTACCACAAGGCGAAGACGAGGCCGTAGATGAGGACCGTGAACGTGTAGTCGTGGTTGAATTCCAGCCACTCGGGGGACGTCG
>CAZGQI010000018.1:0-33953 GCA_964527895.1 uncultured Comamonadaceae bacterium
GCCAGGCCATGCTCGGCCTCGGTGAGGAAGACCTCACGTTCACCGTCTTGGTGCATGCGGCCACCGCCTTGAGCACCGTCGTGGTCTTCCGGCAAGACATCGGCGCCCTTCTTCGCGACGTATTGCGCGCAGGCCAGGAAGGCTCCAAAGCCCGAACCTACACGGGGCTCCTCTTGCTCAGTGCCGTACCTGCAGCCGTCGTGGGGCTGGGATTCAAAGACGCCATTGAAGCCCTGGCCACCCCTCGCTTTGTGGGGGCCATGCTGTGTGTGACGGCGGCCATCTTGTACTTGTCTCAGCGCGCGACAGCGGGCACCAATTCCCTTGGCGCGTTGCGTGCATTGGGCATCGGCTTGGCGCAAGCGTGTGCCATCCTTCCTGGCATCAGCCGCTCCGGCAGCACCATCGGCGCCGCCCTCATGCTCGGCGTCTCGCGCGAAGAAGCCGCCCGCTTTTCCTTCCTCATGGCGCTCATCCCCATCGGTGGCGCCACGTTGCTCACCCTGAAAGACCTCATGGAAGCGCCCGCCCAGGCCGCGACAGGTCCTTGGACGGGCTACATCGTGGGGACGGTGGCCGCCTTTGTCAGCGGTTGGATCGCCTGCACGTGGATGATCCGGCTGGTGAAGCGCAGCAATTTGGCAGGATTTGGGGCCTACTGCTTGGCCGCGGGCATCCTCGCGCTCATCTTTGGGTAAACTCCACCCTCATGACAGCTCCCCGCTTTGCATCCCTGTTGGTCGCGGCTGCCCTCTTGGCCCTGACCGGATGTGTTGACGTGACGTTCCCCGAACCCATGCCGGAAAACCGGCGTGAATTGGACCATTTTCCCGCCTCGTGGGAAGGCACTTGGACCTCTCATGTTCAGGGCATTGAGGCTGCGGGGGAGGATGAGATTTTGATTGTGAACAGGGACCGCATCCGCGGACTGGGCAACGAAGACGAGATCATCCTTGGACAAGACGCGGTGTTGAAGCGCTTGGGACGCAAGCGCATCCTCAGCTTCCCGCAAAAAGACAGCGACCGATACTCGGTGGTGGTGGCCCAGAGACGCAGCGATGTGTTGGAGGTTCGGGCTTTCGACCCCAAACAAGACGGCGCCATCGAAAGCTGGGAAGCCACCATTGGGGCCGACCGCATGTTGCAAGTTCACCGAAAGGACGATCCGGAAAAGCGCCTCAAAGAAGTGCAGCTCAACCCCAAGAACACCCGGCAGTTCCGTGCCTTGTTGCGCGAAGGAACCTCTGAGCTGGTCACCTACAAGCGGGTGAAAGACCCCAAGGCCAACGACGCACCCTGACGGGTCCGATCAGCGCACTTGCGAAAGCACGCCCTCCAACCGGGCCGACACCGCTTCCCAGTTGACCACGCTCATGAAGGCCTCGATGTAGGCCTTGCGACGGTTTTGGTAATTGAGGTAATACGCATGCTCCCACACGTCCATGCCGAGAATCGGCGTTCCTGTGCGCTCAACGCATTGCGTCATCAATGGGTTGTCCTGGTTGGGCGTGCTGGTGACTTCCAGCTTGCCCTCGCCGTTGACCATGAGCCAGGCCCAGCCACTGCCAAATTGCGTCGCGCCCGCCTTTGCAAAGGCCGCCGCAAACGCCTCGACGCCCCCGAGGTCCCGGGTGATCAATTCCGCAAGGTCCCCCTCCGGTGCTGCCGGCCCGCCGGGGCGCATCACCTCCCAGTACAAGGTGTGGTTGTAGTGACCTCCTCCGTTGTTCCGCAGGGCCGCGTTGTCGGGCGACACCTCTGCGAGCAGCGATTCCAAACGGCCGTCGCTTGACGTGGACGTGCCTTCTAAGGCCGCATTCAACTTGCGCACGTAGCCCGCGTGATGCTTCCCATGGTGGATTTCCATGGTCGCGGCATCGATGGCCGGCGCAAGCGCGTCAAACCCAAAGCCCAATGCAGGAAGCTTGAACGTTTCAGGTCCAAACGCGGTGGTCGCCGGAGACGATTGGGGGTCTGAAGGCACAAAACCCATCCAAGGCGTGAGCACCAAACCCGCACCAGCTGCACCGGTGACTTTAAGAAACGTTCGCTTGTCCATGAGACAAAGATGAACACGAATGCGTTTCCTCGAGGGGTGTGCACGACAAGGTGTGGACAGAAGGCCACAGAAGCTTGTGTCTGCACCTCCTTCACAGGCGAATTTTAAACTTCCGGATGTCCTTCTCCTCTCCACTCCCCCTGCGAGGTCGCACGCTGGCCTTGATGTTGGCCGTTCCCGCGGTCCTTTGTGCGGCGTTTGCGGCGCTGGCATGGGCGCGCGGCGACGCTTGGAAGGCCCGGGCCGTGCACGCCGTGAATGCCCAGCTTGAGGGCGACCTCCTCGTGGACGACATCACGTTGTCTTGGTGGAACGGGTTTCCGGACATGAGTGTGGATTTGGCCCAAATCGCCGTGACCAACGCCCAACAAGACACGCTCATTCAAGCCGAACGCGTCGGCCTTGAATTGGATGTTTGGAGCCTTCTCAGCGAGACCCCAGAGGTCCATGCGATCACGCTCGAAGATGGACGGCTCCATCTGGCGCAAGACGCCCGGGGCACCTGGAATGTCGAGGCGCTGCTTCGAGACACTGACGACGCGCCCGACCAGACGCCCGCCCTGTCGTTGGCCCAAGTCAAACTCCAAAACATGGCGCTGTCGCTCGATTTGAAGAAAGACCTTCGCGCTTCCATGCTGATGCGTCAGGGCGCCGTAGAACTGTCGCCCGACCTGCAATCCTTCGCGTGGAGCCTCGAAATGTCCCAAGGCACCCTCGACGCGGACGCACTTCCCAAACTTCGGTCCCTGACGATCTCGACAGAAGGCCGCGTGTCCCAGACGGAGGACGGACTTTGGACGCTCTCGGGTGAGGTGGAGACCAGGGACATGGACTTCGACCTCGCCTTGACCTACAAGGACGGGCGCGATTGGCAGGCCAACGTCAAAGCACCCCGTGTGACCCTGCGCGGCATCGAACAGCTCATTGACACCCATCCTTGGAAAGGTCAAATCACCTTGGACCACGATGTACGATTGGACATCGATCTCAGCCCTTCTCGCACGCAGGTCGCCTGGTCCACCGAAGCCGACGCCTTCCAATTGGCGCCCTCGTTGACAGGACTCACCATGGCGGTGCAGGGGGTGTGCTCAGGAAGCGGAGAAGTCGTCCATGCGAAGGGAGCGTGGGATTGGGTGGTGAACGACGCCAAAGCCAACGGGCCAGGATGGTCCTTCGAAGGGCGAATGCAGCCCGGGGCAGTACGTCAAATCCGCATCCAAGGCGCGCTGGAAGTCGACGCTTCGACGCCCTGGGAAGCATGGGCGCCCAACCTGTCCCACAATTTGACGTCGATGCTCCCCGTGTCGGGAATCGCTCGGGCGCGAGGCTCGGCCACCTTGGATTGGGGCCGCGGCACCGTGTCGCCCCTGGGCACATTGCAACTGTCCCAAGTCACCGGCCAACTCGATGGCCACCCCTACATGGTCGATGTCGGTGAAATCCGCTTCGGCGCCGAGCAACTGTCGACCGATTCTCTCCACCTGTCATGGGCCGGCAACGTGGGCGAGGTGGCCGTGCGCAACTTGACGTGGAAGTCCCTGTCCACCGCGGGACCGCTGCATGGACATGTTTCTGTGGACGCCAGCTCCCTCAATGTCGGTTCCATTTTGTCGTGGTGGGCGCACTTGGACCGCGCGCCTTCTGACCGCGCCCAACTTCTGCCCCCAGGCTCTGACCTCGGTCTCGACGTTCAAAGCGAAACGCTCCTCTGGGACGCATTGCAATGCCGCAACTTGGATGCTTCGAGCAAGGTGAAGCACAACCGTTGGAACGTGCTGAGTGCGCGGATCGAAGGCCTGGAAGGCCACGCCCACGTCGAAGGATCCTTGGCGCCAGGGCGCGCCGGGTGGCTGCTTTCCCTCCGTGGCACGGCGGACGATCTCTCGCTCCCCAAACTCTTCTCCACCTACAACAACTTTGGACAAAGCCTGATTCGCCACGACCATTTGGGCGGGGCCGTGTCCACCGCAGGAACTTTGGGCATGTCATGGGGCTTGGATGGATCCTGGCACCCAGAAGACTTCACGGCCAGTCTGCAAACCTCCGTGGCCCACGGACGCTTGACTGGACTTGAGGTGTTTGACGACATCGCGGACTACCTCGACGGTCACAGACTCATCGCTCCACTTGTCGACCCTGACGACCTACGCGAACGCTTGCGTGACGTCGCGTTTGAACCCGTGGGCCAACGCATCGACGTGCGCGCCGAGGAAGTGTGGCTGCCCATGACCGTCATTGAGTCGTCGGCCATGAATGTGGCCATTGAAGGAGCGTACGACTTTGACTCCAACATCGATTACACCCTCGGATTTGCCCTGCGCGATTTGCGCGCGGGGGCCTCGGACGCGTTTGGCGAGATGGAGGACGACGGCCTCGGGAGCCAATTCTTCTTGCGCATGTTTGGAGAGGTGGAAGCCCCGGAATACGCCTACGATCGAGAGGCAGCACGGGATCACAGGCGACAAGCCATTCAAGCGGAAAAGGCCCGTTTGAAAGAAGCCCTGCGCAACCGGAACGCTTCCCAAGACGAGAGCGCCGGCGCGGGCCCACAGGTGGACGCTCCCAAGCCCCCAAACTCTGCCGTGTCAGCACCCTCCGCGGAGCCCACTGACAAGCCCGTCGACGCACCCAAGGAGCCCGACACGGAGACGCCAGCTGTGGAAAAACCCAAGGACAGTCCCTCCCTGTTCAACCGCCGCCGCAAGCCCAAGGACAAGAAGTCCAACGACTTGTTCAACCCAGACGACGAAGACTACCTTTAAACCATGGAACCTCTGGATTTCTCTGCAGTCCAAGCCCAACTCGTTCGGTGTCAAGAAGTCCTCGATGCCGCACGGCAAGAAGGATGGACCGACGACCTCGTGGCGGCCTTTGACGAGGCCACGCGCGACCTGCACGAGGGCGCGGTGGTGCGCAAAGCCCTGCAACTGCCCAAGGTGACGGCTGCGCCAGAAGAGACCCAGGACAGCCATGAGGGCGAGCCCTCATGGGATGCTCCTCCTGCTGAACCTCCCGTCAACCGCCTGTTGACGCCAGAAGAACGCGGGGACGCTCCGGCAGAGTCCCAAGTGGACCTGCTCTCGTCCATTGGGGAGCTCACGCTCGCCGAAAAGTTGGCGCTGCAACCCCTCGGCAGCGTGGCGGAAGGCATGAGCATTTTGGACCGCGCGCAATACACCAGCGTGTTGTTTTCCGGCGAAGAAGAGGTCTTCAGCACCCTCTTGGAGAAGTTGTCTCGGGCATCCACGCAAGAAGAAGCGTTGGCCATGTTCCAAGAAGCGCTCGCCCCCCGCGGAGAGGACAAGGAAGTGGAAGGTTTGAAGGAAGCCTTTGCCAAACGCATCATCCGCACCTTCGTCTCATGAGCGGTGGAAAGCTCATTGTCGTGCCCACGCCTGTGGGGAATTTGGGCGACATGACGCCCCGCGCACTGGAGGTCCTGAAGGAAGTCTCTGTGGTGCTGGCTGAAGACACGCGCACCACGGGCAAGCTGCTGCGACACTTTGGGGTGGAAACGCCATTGAAGGCCTTTCACCAGCACAACGAGCACCGCGCCCTGGAGGGCGTGGTGGAACAGCTGCGCGCAGGGATGGCGTTTGCCCTGTGTTCTGATGCGGGAACCCCAGGGATTTCAGACCCTGGCTTTTTGCTTGTGCGGGCGTGTGTCGACGCGGGCATTGACGTCGAATGTCTGCCTGGAGCCACGGCTTTTGTCCCGGCTTTGGTCACCTCCGGATTGCCCTGCGACCGCTTTTACTTTGAAGGGTTTCTGCCGCACAAAAAAGGCCGCCAAAAGCGCCTGACTGCCCTCTTGGACATGCCGTGCACCGTCGTCCTCTACGAGAGCCCCCACCGGGTGGCCAAATTGCTCGACCAGCTTGACGACCTCGGTGCAGGCCAACGCACCGTGGCCCTCAGTCGAGAAATCTCCAAGCTTCACGAAGAAACGCTGCGCGGCACGGTCGCGGAGTTGAAGGCCCATCTCGCCAGTCAACCGCCGCGCGGCGAATACGTGGTGGTCCTTGGGGCTGAAGATTGAATCCCGTCAGAAAATCACGCGCTGCACTTCATTGACGCGCTTGACCGGCACAACCGTCAACCCCTTGGGCGACTTGGGCGGCTTGCCATGGCCGGAAATCAGCATGCGCTCCATGCCAAGACGTGACGCTTCTGCCATGCGCTGCTCCAAACGCGCCACCGGCCGAATCTCCCCGTTCAACCCCACTTCCCCGGCAAAGCACGTGCGGTTGTCGAGGGGCAAGTCCAAGCTCGAACTCAAAATGGCGGCCACGACTGCCAGGTCGTTGGCCGGATCCTGAATCTTCAGGCCCCCAGCAAGATTCAGAAACACGTCAAACTGCGCAAGCTTGAATCCGCAACGCTTTTCCAAGACGGCGAGGAGCATGTTGAGGCGACGCAAATCAAAACCCGTTCCCGAGCGCTGCGGCGTCCCGTACACGGCGGTGCTGACGAGGGCTTGAATTTCAACGAGCAAGGGCCTTGCGCCTTGCAAAGACACGGCCACGGCCGATCCGCTGCTGGCGTCGCCGCGCTCACCCAAGAGCACTTCGCTTGGGTGGTCTACCGCCGACAAGCCGTCACCGGCCATTTCGTAAATGCCCAGTTCCGCCGTCGTGCCAAAGCGGTTTTTGGCCGCACGGAGCATGCGATAAGCGTGGTTTCGGTCCCCCTCAAATTGCAACACCACATCCACCATGTGCTCGAGGACCTTGGGGCCGGCCAACGATCCTTCCTTGGTGATGTGGCCCACCATAAAAAGCGGGGTGCCTGTGGACTTCGCAAAGGCCGTAAGGGCAGCCGAGGATTCACGGATTTGGCCCACCGAACCCGGAACGCCATCTTGGTCGGGCAAGTCCAAGGTTTGGACCGAATCGACCACCACCAGCGCCGGTTGCTCCGTGCGAAGGGCGTCGAGAACAGCAGGAACCTGCGTTTGCGGAAAAATCAGCACCTCCGGCGCGATGTTGCCGAGGCGGTTGGCCCGCATGCGGACCTGTTCTGCACTCTCTTCCCCGCTCACATACAGGACCTTGGCCCCCGTGTTTCCAACCGCCAAGGCCACTTGCAACATCAAGGTCGACTTGCCAATGCCCGGCTCACCACCGAGCAAGACCACGCCTCCTGGCACCGAGCCGCCTCCCAGCACCCGGTTGAGTTCTTTGTCGCCCATGTCCAGGCGAGGCAACTCAGAGACGCTGACGTCCACCAAAGGGCGGACCTGAGGCGTCTGAAGCTGGGCAAGGCCCGTCCGGGCCGCTCGCTGCGACACGGGCGCCACCGACTCCTCAGTCAGGGTGTTCCACGCCTTGCAATTGTTGCATTGCCCCACCCATTGCGGATGGGCGTGTCCACATTCTGAGCAGACGAAGCGCTTCTTGGTCTTGGCCACGTTGAGGTTATCTCGACCGGAAGATGTTCACCGTGCCGGTGAACTCTTCTCCGTTGGGCAACAAAATGGTGTAGAAGTACACGCCTTCCGCGCTGCCATCGCCGTACCACGGCTGGGCGTTGCGGTAGTTCTCATTCTCGTACACGCGGTTGCCCCAGCGGTCAAAGATGCGCACCAACACCCCCTCGGGATCGTCCTCCCAAGGGTCGAGGCCCATGATGTGGAAGCCGTTGTTTGTGTCGTTTCCGTCACGCGGGGTGAAGACGTTGGGAGGCAAGATTTCGCATTGCTGCACAATCACCTCGTACTCGTGCTGAAGGCCTTGGGGCAAGCAAGGGTTGGAGATTTGGGCCAAGAGCGTCAAGTCGTATCCCCAGCAGCTCGGAGGGAACATCTCTCCCACGAGGTTCGCCACATTCTGGAAGGGGAACTCCACCAAGGTGTCAGTGCACTGCACGGTCCAAGAGTAGTTGCTGTACGGGGGGCCATTGAAATCCGCGTTAAGGTCGAAGGTCTCGGGCTGTCCTGGGCACAAGGCACGAACGCCGTCGTAAACCGGAACGGGCTCCCAGGTGGGGTCGTCTCCAATGAAGATCAATCCGCACGCTTCCTGCGGTTCACATCCGTAAGGGTCTTCGACGGTCACGCAGATTTGGGTGCCGTTGAGTTCCGATTCTTCGGGGATCACCCATTCGAAGTTGTCCTCCACCGTGGTGGCGGTTCCGTCGGGCCAGGTGATGGTGTAGTCCGCGTAGTTCGCTGCGAACGCCGGATTCACACCCAAATTCGCATCCTCTCCTGGCTCAATGCCTCCCCCGTCGCAATCCGTGATGGATCCACCCAAGAACACGTCAATGTCAAGCGCAGCCACGATGTCGATGAACGCGCAATCGCTTTCGTCAAAGTTGTTGGGGCAGCCCTCGTCGGGCACCGTCACACAATAAGAACCCGTGGCGTCGACCTCCCACTCATTGTCGTTGACGTCATCCACCTCGTTGCCGTTGTACGTCCACTCGTACACCAAGTCGCTGTTTTGGTCTCCGGCAATGGGGTCCAATTCAAGGGTCGCACCCTCCCCACACAGATAGTCGTTCTCCAGCACAGGCTCAGGAATCGCCGTGTACACCACTTGGTCTGCAGCCTGACCACACCCATTGGTGGCGGTGACCTCATAGATGCCGGTGGCGTATTGGCTGAACGTGTATTCGTTTTCCAGGACGTTGTCGTTGCCCGGGAAAGGCCAGTTGATGATGGCCACACCCGCAGGGTCCGTCACGTCCACCTCCAATTCCAAGCTCAATTGGTCCACTTCGTCGCACGTCCAGACCAAGCTGTCCCCGTCAAAGGCGATGGTCGGAGGAAGGTTCACTTCCACTTCGAAGCAGTGATCAATGGCGCACTCCTCGTCCTGGAAACACAGCTCATAGAGCCCAAATTCCTCGGGGTAGAACGTCGTGTTGAACTGCGTGGTGTTGGAGAATGAATATCCATCGGGTCCCTCGACCGACCACGTCCCAAAGGCCTCTTGAACTTCGCAAAGCGCCGGCCCAGAATACAAGATGTCGCCTGTTTCCAGACCTTCAAAGTTCGAGCAATTGTCCGCGTTTTCCCCGTTGCAATTGTTGACGCAATTGAACAGGTTCACGGCAAAATTGGCGTCCAATGCCGGATTGCCCGTGCCGAAGAAGGTGACCTGCACGGAATCTCCGAAGACAAGGGCCAATTCTGGGTTGGTGTCTTGATTGTACGATTCGAAGTCGTCGTCGCACTCCAAAATGGAGATGTCTTGTGTTCCATCCTCGTGGGTGACAATCACCTGCAAGAATGCTTCGCCCCAGCCCAAGGTGGACGAAGAAATCATTTGGATCTGCATGTTGCCTTCCGCTGGTGACGCATAGCCCCCGGCAAATTCCACCGAGTCAAACCCGAACTCCAAAGACCCATCGCAGATGGGGTCCACGTCGAACTCCGGAATGCTCACAGAAGTGGTGCCCACCAAAAAGGTGCGCTTCCCCTGGCAGCCCCCTTCATCGGTGACCGTCAATTGGAAGGTTCCCGCAGTCACCGCAACCTCGTCTGTGCCTTGACCGGACAGGACGGATCCACCTCCGCCATTCCAGTCACCGACCCATTCGTACTCCACGAACACATCCCCGTCGTCTGGAACGACTGAAATCACCGCAGAGTCCCCCGGGCAAATGGTCACAGAGGCCCCTGAAAGGGTGGGCAAGTAGAACGGCGTTTGAAACACCTGGAAGGTTTCTTTCACCACGCAGCCACTGGCCGTTTCTCCTGTGACCACGAACGTTCCTCCGAAGGGAATGTCTGCCGTGTTCTCGTCCCAAAAGTTGGCGTTCAAGTTCCAAGACCAGTCCACCACGGGTTCTTGTCCACCCACAGAGCTGGCCACGACGCCCAACTCCGCACCCGCGCAAATCCCGAAATCGTCTCCGCCATCGGCCGTGACCACTTCAATGCTTGGCGGCTCCACATCGAGGACTTCGATGACGATGTCGAGCAACGTTTGTGCGCCACCTTCATCTACGGCAGCCATCGTCACATTGCTGATCCCGGGTTCGTTGCCAACGAACACCCCCTCGTACGAGGCTGTGGCAGCACCCGTGACTGTGGTGCCTCCAACGATTTCGTTGCCTCCGACGTCTTCTGTCACCTCAAGGTTGACGATTTGACCTGGTTCCGGCCCCAGGAATTCCACATCCAGGCTGTACTCCTGACCCAAACAAATGCGCACGGTGTCGCAACCGAGGTTGGCTGTGGCCACTGGATTCAAGTTGTTGTTGGTCTCTGACGTATTGATGTTGAAGAACTTGTAATCCAACCAGTTGATGCCATCCCACTCCGACTGATCGTCTCCGTAGGGCCCGTTGTAGGTGTCGTCAAGCAAGTTGAATCGGCCAAATTGCACGTGTGGACTGACGTCTGGGTTGGGGTTGGTGGACGCTCCGTCCGCACCGGTCACGCCGGGGTAATCACCACAACATGCACCTGAACCTCCGACATCGCCGTGCGCCCAGTTCATGTCGAGGTAGCAGACCTGGGCGTTCGCACCGTCAGGAAGGATGCCACTGCCAGGGTGGGTGATGATGATTTGGAAACTGTTGGTCAGGTCGCTGTTGTTCTGCCAGTATCCGACGTCGATGTAGTTGACGTAGATGGCATCTGCCGTGCGCTTCCACTTGATTTCACCGGTGGTGGACATGTCTGTGTCCTGCCAGTAACCCGCAATTTGGTTGTATTCCGCCGCGGGGAAGCCTGTGGGCGTCCAGTCCAACACGTTGGTTCCGAAGGAGATTTGGCCTTTGGTGTTCACAAAAAACTCGTTGTACGAGGCGCCATACAAATCGAAGGACCAAGAGTCGTCCAAGCTGATGTCAAAGGCCTCTGAGGCGGCATCGACGTTCCAACTCGCACCGCCCACTCCGGTTCCATCCACGGCCCACGCAATCTCGTTGGGACCCAACCCACCAATGCCCGGAGGGGGCACCATTGTGAAATACGTTTCGTCGGGCTCAACCCAGCACTGGCAATCCTCTGAGGATGCGAGTTTCTTCACGCGGGCCTCTTTCAGTCGGGCGCGCTCGTCCTCGAAGCTGTCTCGGTTTTCATGCAAGACGGTCCGGTGACGTTCCGTGTCGAATCCGTCCCACTTGCTCACCACGGACCATTCCGCGCGACTCATCTTCAAGACGGCCTCTTCAAAAGAACCATAGCTCGCCATGATTTCCTCGGGCGACCGGCGCTCGTCGTATTGAACCTGTCCAAACGTTGTCAGGGAGCTAAACAGCGTCACCAAAGCGAAAGACGCCAACAAGGGGCATTGGGAAACGGAGTGTCGGATCATGGTTTCAGGCAGTAGGTTGTGAACAGAACGCATGCCACGTCATCAAACGTTGCGCACGTCAGGCGCGCTAAGATAACAAAGTCGGGAGGGGCGGTGATTCCCGAAGTACCTTTGCACGTGCAATCGGTGCCCTGAGGTACGCACGGTTGGACGACATCGACGGAACTTTCAGACATGAAGAACATTCGCAACTTCTGCATCATTGCCCACATTGACCACGGCAAGAGCACTTTGGCCGACCGGCTGCTCCAGACGACGGGCACCATCTCGGACCGCGAGTTGCAAGCCCAAACGCTCGACGACATGGACCTCGAGCGCGAGCGTGGCATCACCATCAAGAGCCACGCCATCCAGATGAAGTACAAGGGGAAAGACGGGGAGGACTACGTGCTGAACCTGATTGACACCCCGGGCCACGTGGACTTCAGCTACGAAGTTTCGCGCTCCATCGCAGCGTGCGAAGGCGCGCTGCTCATTGTGGATGCGACCCAAGGCATCGAAGCCCAAACCATCAGCAACCTCTACCTCGCCCTCGAACACGACCTCGAGATCATTCCGGTCCTCAACAAGATGGACCTCGACTCTGCCGACCCCGAAGTCGTGGGCGAACAAATCGTCGACCTCATCGGCTGCGACATGGCCGACATCCTCCCAGCCTCTGGAAAAACGGGCTTGGGCATCGACGCCATTCTCGAAGCGATTGTCGACCGCGTTCCCGCGCCCAAAGGAGACGTCAACGAGCCGTTGCAGGCCATGATTTTTGACTCTGTCTTCAACAGCTTCCGCGGCATCATCGCATACTTCCGCGTGTTGAACGGCACCATCAAAAAAGGCGACAAGGTCAAATTCATGGCCACCGGCAGAGATTACGACGCCGATGAAATCGGCACCCTCGGACTCGACCTCGTTCCCCAAAAGCAACTTGCTGCGGGGGATGTGGGCTACATCATCTCTGGCATCAAAAACGCCAAAGAGGTCAAGGTTGGAGACACCCTGACTTCCAAAGAGCAACCCTGCTCCGTCGCGGTCAAAGGGTTTGAAGACGTGAAGCCCATGGTCTTCGCCGGCATTTACCCCGTCGACACCGAGGACTACGAGGAGCTGCGCGCCTCCATGGAAAAGCTTCAGTTGAACGACGCCTCGCTCGTGTTTGAGCCGGAGAGCTCTGCAGCGCTCGGGTTTGGATTCCGCTGCGGATTCCTCGGAATGTTGCACATGGAGATCATCCAAGAACGCCTCGAGCGGGAGTTCAATATGACCGTCATCACCACGGTGCCCAACGTGGGATACAAGGCCTACACCAAGAAAGGCGAAAAGCTCGAAATCATGAACCCGAGTGACCTGCCCGACGCCAACCACCTCGACTACGTGGAGGAGCCATTCATCAAGGCGCAAATCATCACAAAAAGTGAATACGTCGGCCCCGTGATGAGCTTGTGCATCGAGAAGCGTGGCATCTTGTCCAACCAAGTTTACCTCACCTCCGATCGCGTTGAGCTCACGTTCAGCATGCCGCTCGGTGAAATCGTCTTCGACTTCTACGACAAGCTCAAGACCATCTCACGCGGGTACGCATCGTTTGACTACTTCCCCGACGGCTACAAGCAGAGCAACTTGGTCAAGATGGACATCCTGCTCAACGGCGACCAAGTGGACGCCCTGAGTGCACTCATCCACCGCGACCACGCCCACAACTTGGGCAAGAGGATTTGCATCAAGTTGAAAGAGCTCATCCCTCGCCAGCAGTTCATGATTGCCTTGCAGGCGGCCATTGGCGCAAAAATCATTGCCCGTGAGACCATCTCGGCAGTGCGGAAGGACGTGACGGCGAAGTGCTACGGTGGTGACATCACGCGGAAACGGAAGCTCTTGGAGAAGCAGAAGAAGGGCAAGAAGCGAATGCGCCAAATCGGCACCGTGGAAGTGCCTCAATCCGCGTTCCTCGCGGTACTCAAGCTGGACTGACCTCTTTTCGAGGGGCCTCTTCGCCTGCCGCGTTTTTGTTCGCGAGCTGGCCGCACGCCGCATCGATGTCCTTGCCCCGAGAGCGGCGCACGTTGACGATCAAATTTCGGTCTTCGAGCAGGGCGACGAAATCGTCCAAACGCTCCGGCGTGGTCTGCTGAAACTCCCCGTCGTCGATGGGGTTGTACTCAATCAAGTTGATTTTGCACGGGATGTGCTTGCAGAACTGCGCCAGTTCACGGGCGTCTTCGAGGCCGTCGTTGAAATCCTTGAACACGATGAACTCGAACGTGGGTCGCGTGCCCGTCTTGTCCACGAAGTGACGCAGCGACTCCGCCAAGACCGCCAAGTTGTTGGTCTCGTTGATGGCCATGATGTGGTTGCGCTTGGCGTCGTTGGCCGCGTGAAGGCTGAGCGCCAAGTTGAACTTGACCTCGTCGTCTCCAAGGCGCTTGATGGCCTTGGCAATGCCCGCCGTGGACACCGTGATGCGCTTGGGTGACATGGCGAGCCCCGGCGTACCTGTGATCCGCTCCACAGACTCGATGACGTTGCGGTAATTCAGCAACGGTTCACCCATGCCCATGTAGACGATGTTGGACAAGCCCTTGTCGTATTGCTGATGCGCAAGGGTGTTCAGCATCTGCACCTGGTCGTACATCTCCCCGGCCGTCAGGTTCTTCAAGAGTTTGAGTCGTCCCGTCGCGCAAAACTTGCAGGCCAAGCTGCACCCCACTTGGGAGCTGATGCAGGCCGTGAGTCGCTTGGTGGTGGGAATCAACACCCCCTCGACCACGCGGTGGGCGTCGCCATCGATTTGGAAGGCGCACTTGACCGTGCCGTCCTTGCTGTGCTGTGCTTCCACTTGGTCGATGCGGCGGAGGGTGAACGATTCCTCGAGCTTGGACCTCAATCCCTTGCCCAACGACGTCATTTCCTCAAACGAACCCGCTGCGTGCGTCCACAGCCATTCCGACACCTGCTTGGTGCGAAAAGGCTTTTCGCCCATCTCCACCAAGGCTTGGGTCAATTCCGCCTGCGAGAGCGATCGGATGTCAGGAAGGCCTTGAGACATGCCTGCAAAGATAGCCCCTGCATGAGCGGCAAAACATTCACGCCGACATGAGCAAGGACAGCCGCTGTTTCAGCGCCTCGCGCTTTCTCACTGCCATGGGCACCACCGCCCCCGTATCCAGAACCACGGTGTTGTCGCGGTAATTGCATGCCTCCACCCGATGCAGTTGAACCAAGTGGCTGTTGTGCGGCCTGAAAAACATCTCGTTGTTCAACATCTCTTCCACCCGCTTGAGGTTTTTGCTCATCGTGATGCGTCTGCCATTGGCAAGGTGCAGGGTGGTGTAGCTCCCTTCCGCTTCCACGTGCACGATGTCTTTGTGACGCACAAAGTGACGCTTTCCCGAAGTGAGGATTTCCAGCCTGCGCGTGGCCGGAGACAAGGCGCCATTCCCCGGCGCGCGATGGTGGTAAAAATGCAACAAGATGCGTCGTGTGCACGCCTGCAAATCGTCTCGGTTGATGGGCTTCAAGAGGTAATCAAACGCCTGTTTCCGAAGCGCTTCGACCGCATACCGATCGTACGCCGTGGTGAACACGAGGTAAAAGTCTCGGTCCGACAACGCCTCCAACAACTCAAGACCTGAACGATGCGGCATGTGGATGTCCATGAACACCACATCCGGTGCCAAATCCTGGATCATCCGCTCCGCCTCTTTGGCCCCTGTGGCCGTTTGCATGACCGAAATCGAGGGACAAATCCGCTCGAGCTGTCGGCAAAGAAGGTCCCGGCAGTGGGGCTCGTCGTCCACCACCAAAGCGTGAAGTTGTCGTAGCATCTGCATAAGGTTTCCACCCAAGAAAATGGGTGCAAGGCCTTGTCGCCTGTGCCTGTTTGCAAGCGTCGTGCCTCCGTTTATAAACGCCGGGGCTTATGTGAAATCTGCGTGGGGCTGCCGTCAGAGCATGGCCCGCGCCATCTCGATCACCTCGTACGAGGCCACCGGCAAGTGACGCTTCTTCTTCTTGGACTTGGCGTAGCCGGTGCGCACCACGACCAGGTCGAGGGCGGGGACGCTGATGACCATTTGGCCCCGAAGACCTTCCATCATGGAGAACGCCAAACCGTCGTCCGTGCGGCCCAGCCAAATTTGGTACCCGTAGAAATCGGTGTCCACCTCGTCCGTGAGCGCGTTCTGCGGGGTGATCATGCGGGTCACAAAAGCTTTGTCGAGGAGTTGCTCGCCCTTCCACGCGCCAGAGTCGAGGAGCATTTGGCCAAACCGTGCGTAGTCCCGAGTGGTCGCATAGTATTGGGCAAAGGCGCGCTCCACCGCCCCGTCCTCGGGCTTGCCATCCAACCCCCAAAACGCATCGTGCTCTGCCCCCATTTGCTCCCACAAGCCGTTGGCGATGTCCATGCTCAGGTTGCCTTCCCTCACCGCATCAAGCATCTCGGCGAGCAACATGGTGTTGCCTCCCTGGTATTCAAACAACGTGCCCGGCTCGCCCGACACGCGATAGGGTTCGAGCAATGTGCGGTTGTCGTCGCGGTAATAGGCCTTGGCTTGGAAGCCAAAGGGATCCTTGTAGCTCTCGCCAAAAGGGATGTGGCTTCGCATCTGCAGGACTTCTTGCACTGTCAACCCGGCGTCCATGCCTCCCGCAAAGCGGGGAATGTACGTGGCGAGCGGTGCCTCTTCGTCCACCAACCCCTCGCCCACCGCCATGCCCACCGCCATCGCCGTGATGGACTTCACCATCGAAAACGAGTTGGTCAGGGTGGTGGCGTCGTGTCCACGGAAGTAGGATTCGTGCACCAAACTGTCGTGTTGGATGACCAAGAAGCTCGCAGACTTGTTTTTCTCATGCCACGACTGGGCTTTCTCGGAGAGGACTGCCTTGCCCCACAGCGGACCCTCCGGCCAGGGTTGCGGGTTGGAGGCCGCGGGGATGGTGCGGACGTGGTCGCGGAAGTCGAGGTCGTCGATTTGGGCATTTTCCCATCCGCGCAGCCACGTTTCACGGATGCCACCCCACAGGTAATCGTGGTTGGTCAAGTATGACAGGACAACGACGGCCAACAAGGACCCTCCCACAATGCGAACGACGTTTCTCATGAGATCGATTTCAGGCGCAAGGTCGGCACATTGGCCTCAACGCACTTCACGCCATTCAAAGAGCGCCGCCAGATGCCGCGTCATGTGGCTTTTGACCTCCTCGACGTCCACGGGGGCGCCCGTTTCGCGCGCAAGGGACGTGACGCCGCGGTCAGAGATGCCGCAAGGAACGATGAGGTTGAAGAAGTCCAAATCGGTGTTCACGTTCAGCGCCAAACCGTGCATGGTCACCCACCGGCTGCACTTGACCCCAAACGCGCAAATCTTCCGGGCGGCTGCCCCCGATTCAGGGTCGATCCACACGCCCGTCAGCCCCTCGATGCGGCCGGCCTTCACGCCGTATTCCGCGCACGTCCGGATGACCGCCTCCTCAAGAAAGCGGAGGTATTTGTGGATGTCCGTGAAGAATTGATCGAGGTCCAAAATGGGGTACCCCACCAGCTGTCCCGGTCCGTGGTACGTGATGTCGCCACCGCGGTTGATGGGGTAGTACTGCACCCCGAGTTCCTTCAACCGCTCAGGGGGAGCCACCACGTTCGCCGCAGCACCGCTCTTGCCCAAGGTCAGGACATGCGGGTGCTCCACCCACAGCATCTGCGACTCGGGCAACGCCAAATCGCGGTCGCCCTCTGGTCCGGGCTCGGTGGTGGACAATCCGGCGTTGCGTCGGGCGATTTTGGCCTTCACCATGCCCTGGAAAATCTCCTCTTGAAGATCCCAACACGGCTTGTAATCCTTGCGACCGAGGTCGCGCACCCGAACCCCCTTGATCATGCTTGACCGGAGAGGGTGTTCTTCAAATGGTCAATGAAACGGATGTCCACAGGGTCGACGTCGGCGCGTTCTGCCAAGACCAATGACATCCAATCGCCCACCCAAACCGCATCCAGCAGGCGCGCCCACAGCGTTTCGCCGTCGGGCTCCACTTCAATGACGTCGGCTCCTTGGTCTTGGAAGACCTTGGCGGTGATGTCCATGCGCAATTGGGTGCGTGCGTGGTCGTCGGGCGTCCTGAGGAGCACCGCCACGCAGGCCTCATCGCCAGACTCCCACCCCACCAATTCGTTGTGATTCATCTCGGGAAACACCTCCACGTTGGCGAGCAGTTTGCTGTTTTCATTCAGCTGCTGGCGCCACCGCGTGAGCAAGGACCGCATGGGGGTGTCTCCGTAGAGGTAGATTTTCTTGCCTTCCACAGCTTGGGCCAACGCCTCCCCTCGCTCTGCGCAAGAAGGACCGTCCAATTGGGCCACCCCTTGCTGAAGGGCTTCCCAAGACGCGGCGGGCAACACGTCGAAGGCGTGCAACAGCGCACAAAGTCCCAAGAAGGAACGGCCAAACTGAGAACGCGGTGGGTTGCCGCCGGGCATCTGCACCACGGGCCAACCACCTTCGTCGGCACGCGTGCCGAGCGTCCCTCCAGACGTCACCGCCGCGAGGGTGCATCCGCGACGCTCAGCCTCGTTCAAGGCCGCCAAGGTCTCCTCGGTGTTTCCAGAATAGCTCGACGCCACCACGAGGCAGTCGGCGCCCACCCATCCGGGAAGGACTTGGTCCGACACCGCCTGCACAGGCATGGGGCTTGTGGCGCGCACCATGTCGGCCAGCACCGCACCTCCAATGCCGCTGCCTCCCATCCCCAACACCACCACGCCGCGGAACGGCGTGCGGTCGGAAGGTGCGCGCGTCACGGACACGTTGAGGGCTTCCGACATTTGGGCACCCAAGCCCTCAATGAGTTGGCGCATGGAGATGTTTGGCTCTGTCATGACTCAAAGGTCGTTCAGACTCACTTCATTTGGTACGCAAAGCCCAAACGCAACCAACGGCCGGGCTGGGCCACATTGCCGAGGTCCACGTAGTCCAAATCCAAGGCATTGTCCACGCGCAAGTAGGCGCGGAAGGCGTTGTCGGCGAAGTGACGGCTCAAGGTCAGAGAAACGAGTGAGAACGGGTCGTACTCCACTTCCTGTCCGGTTTCGCCACTGACGTAACCGCCCAAGCGATCTTGGTGGCTCCAGCGCGCATCGAGAAGAAAATCCGCGGCCATTTTCAAGCCGACGGAGGCGTCGATTTTGGTCTTCAATCCGTCCAACACGTAGTTGCTTTCAAACCCGGCACTCGTCTCGCTCGCTTCCATTGTCGTGAACCCCAAGCGCGCGTAACGCACCTGCCAGTCGCCGCTCAGCGGCTGGGTTGGAGTGACGTTCACCACCGTTTCAAGTCCGGTGAATGTCACCTCACGCAGGTTGATCGCGAAGGTGGTGTCGCTGCCGTTGGGGCGCGCCCAATCGATCAAGTCATGCCCTTGGCGGTGGAACAACGCCTGCTCAAACTGCACGGCATAATCCCCGCCATTGTCTAGGCTCAAGCGGACCCCAGCTTCCAAGTGGTCGGCCCACTCCGATTGCAAATCGCGGCTGCCTTGTGCGCCGCCCACGCGGTAGTAGAGGTCCGTGTAGGACGGGTGACGCACGGAACGGTTGGCCGACGCAAACAAAATGGACGAACCGTCCCCTGCCATGTCCAACGCAAGCTCTGCGCCCGGCACAAAACGCGACCCAAACATCGAGTTGAGGTTCCAAGCAGCTGTCGCAGACAACGCAAACCGACCCACCTCTGCGCGGTGTCCCACCGCCACGTCCGTGTTCAATCGAACGTCACCCAACTGGTACACCGACTCTGGGTCCTCGTCGCCCAAGCTGTCCACGCCAAGCACGTTGCTCTTGATGAATTCGCGGCGGACGTCGGCCGACACAAAGGTCTCGCCCAGCGAAGACGCGTAGCGCGCCACGTACCGTCCACCGGTGGTGTGGCTGATGTGGTTGTTGGGGGCGGTGTACCAGCTGGCCGCCGTGTCCACCCCAAACACCAAAAATCCGTCGTCTGTCCGGGCGTAATAGTCGTCGTGCTCGCGGTAAAGCTGGAACTCGTCGACATGGGTGCGGTGGTGCAGGGCCGCTTCAATGGCCAGGTTGTCCCACGCCTTGGTGTAGACCGCTTGGCCTTGGATGGTTTGGGTTTCCTCGTACTGGTAAGGGAAGGCGGAGGTGTAGAAGTTGAGGGCGCCAAACGCCTTGCCCGCATACCCCACGCTCGTCCGCAAGGAACCCCAGTCGCCCGCCAACCAGCCGGCGTAACGGGCGCGCAGAATGGAGGCATCCGTGTTGGTGCCCGATCCCAAGGTGCCGTTGGTCCCCGTGCGGCTCGCCGAAATGCGGTGCCGCGCCACAGTGCCCGTGGCCGTCTTGAGGTCAGACCCAAAATCGTGGGTCACCTTGGCCCGCATCCACGCATTGGATCCGCTTTCTGCCACCAGCAACGTTCCGTCCTGCGTGCCCGGTCCCGCGGTCAATGCCACAGCACCAGTCATTGCGCCTGTGCCGAGTGCGCTCGACGCGCCACCGCGAAACACCTCCACCCGGGTCAAATCCTCAGGATCTACCGGCAAATCCATCAAGTGGTGGCCGGTATGCGGGGCGCTCCAGCGCACGCCGTCCACCCACAAGGCCGTTTGCTCGAAGGTGCCGCCACGCACACTCAAATCGGTTTGAATGCCGATGGGACCGCGTGAACGGACGTCGATGCCAGGCACCGTTTCAAGAACGTCAGCCAAGGAGGGCGCGCCTGTTTGCCCGGCTTCTTCCGCGCCAACGACGGCCAAGGCCCGTGGGGCCAATTCAGGAGTGACCGCAGAGAAGCCGCCCGTGACCGCCGCAGGCTTCAACGCCGTGGTGTCCACGGTCATGGCCGACTGCGCGTTCATGCCACCGGCAAACGCGGCGCTCAACGCGCACACCATAAGGAGAGGGAGGGTTCGTCGTTTCATGGAGAATCGTTTGTGTTCGCGCGCTTTGTCGGCACTTGAACGCCACAAACCTACAGTCTCAATGTGCCCCTTTGCACACCCACCCGCCGTACATTTGAACACATGATTCGTAGTGAACAAGAACGTCAGCGCATCGCCTCAGTGGACGCGCTCCGTGCACGAGGCATCGACCCCTATCCCGCCCCCGCTTTTCCCGTGACGCATCACTGTGCGTCCCTCAAGGAACATTTTGAAGAAGGCGTGAAGGTCAAACTCGCTGGCCGCCTCATGTCACGACGAATCATGGGCAAAGCCTCCTTCGCGGAATTGCAAGACCACAAAGGCTCGCTGCAGATCTACCTGAACCGCGACGAATTGTGCCCAGGAGACGACAAGTCCATGTACAACGACGTCTTCAAAAAGCTCCTCGACCGCGGCGACTTCATTGGCATCGAAGGAGAAACCTTCAAAACGCAAGTCGGCGAGCCTTCGGTGAAGGTGACCGCCCTCACGGTGTTGAGCAAGGCCATCCGACCCCTTCCCGCCGTGAAAACCGACGAGGAAGGCAACGTGCACGACGCCTTCACCGACCCCGAATTGCGTTACCGCCAGCGCTACGTCGATTTGGTGGTGAACCCCGACGTCAAGAACACCTTCATCGCGCGCTCGACGATCATTCGCAAAATCCGAGAGGTGTTCGACGCGAAAGGGTGGATGGAAGTGGACACTCCTGTCCTCCAAAGCATCCCCGGCGGTGCGGCGGCGCGACCGTTCATCACGCACCACAACGCGTTGGACATTCCGCTCTACTTGCGCATTGCCAACGAGCTTTACCTCAAGCGACTCATCGTGGGCGGCTTTGACGGCGTGTACGAGTTCAGCCGCAACTTCCGCAACGAGGGCATGGACCGCACCCACAACCCTGAGTTCACGGTGTTGGAATTGTACGTCGCTTACCAGGATTACCACTGGATGATGGAAACGACGGAGAACCTCTTCGGAGAGCTCGCCCAAGCGGTGCATGGCGCCACAGAGGTGCCCCTCGGGGAGCACACCATCAACTTCGCCCCTCCCTATGCCCGCGTGACCATGCGCGACGCCATCCTCGAGCACACCGGCGTAGACATCGACGGCCTTGATGAGGCTGGGCTTCGCAAAGCGTGTGAGGACCAAGGCATCGAAACCGACGACTCCATGGGTCGCGGCAAGCTCATTGACGAACTCTTTGGCGAGAAGTGCGAGCACCACTACATCCAGCCGACGTTCATCATGGATTACCCCACGGACATGTCGCCGCTTACCAAGGCACACCGCGACAAGCCCGGCTACACCGAGCGCTTTGAGCTCATGATCAACGGCACAGAGGTCGCGAACGCCTACTCGGAATTGAACGACCCCCTGGACCAACGGGCCCGGTTTGAAGACCAACTCAAACTCGCCGACCGCGGCGACGACGAAGCCATGTTCATCGACCACGATTTCTTGCGTGCGCTCGAATACGGCATGCCCCCCACCAGCGGCATCGGCATCGGCATCGACCGTTTGGTCATGATGATGACCAACCAAACGTCCATCCAGGAGGTCCTCTTCTTCCCTCAAATGCGTCCCGAGTCGTTCGAGACGGCAGGCGGAGATGCCGACTTCAGCGCCCTGGGGGTTCCCGAGGCGTGGGCCGAGCACCTCGTCGCTGCGGGATTCACCACCCCCCAAGACGTGCTCGACGCCAAGCCAACGCAGGTTCACCAGCGTTTGAACGGGTTCCGCAAGAAGAACAAATTGGACATTCCGGCACTTAGCCTTGAGGAAGTCAGCGCCTGGTACGAAGGCGCCGAAAATCCCGCCTCATGAGCCAAGCCGTTTCCATCCCGACCGAACAGGATGTCATTGACATCGTCAAAACGATTTTTGACCCTGAAATCCCGGTCGACATTTACGAGTTGGGCTTGATCTACGAGATCAACGTCAAGGAAAGCGGGTTCATCCACATCGACATGACCCTCACCTCGCCCAACTGTCCCGTGGCCGAGAGCCTTCCGCAAGACGTGGAGAACAAGGTCGCCTCGTTGGACGGCGCGAAAGGGTGCAAAGTCACCATCGTGTTTGAGCCTGCTTGGACCCAGGACATGATGAGTGAAGAAGCCAAACTCGAACTCGGATTCCTGTGATGCGTCAACCCGAAAACGACGCGCCAACGCGCGGCATCGCCATCCTGGGCTCGACTGGGTCCATCGGCACGCAAGCCCTGGATGTCGTGCGCGACCAAAGCGACGCCCTCCATGTCGAGGTGCTCTCCGCCCACCGAAATGCGGAACTCCTCATCGCCCAAGCCAAGGAATTCAAGCCCAATGCGGTCGTCATCGGTGACGACGCGAAGTGGAAGGAAGTCAACGACGCCTTGTTCGACGACGGCATCAAGGTCTACAGTGGCGCGGAAGCGCTCGAACAAGTTGTCGAAGTCGACGGCATTGACATGGTCCTCACGGCCATGGTCGGCGCCGCAGGCCTCAAACCCACCCTCCGCGCCATCGACGCCGGCAAGCACATCGCCCTCGCCAACAAAGAGACCCTCGTCGTCGCAGGCGAAATCGTGATGAATGCCGCGCGCAACAAGGGCGTGGACATCCACCCCGTGGACTCTGAACACAGCGCCATCTACCAATGCATCGCCGGGGAATTCCACAACGCCATTGAGAAGGTCATCCTGACCGCCTCCGGAGGTCCCTTCCGGGGCCGCACCGTTGACTCGCTTGCGGGCGTGACCAAGGCGGATGCCCTGAAGCATCCCAACTGGGACATGGGTGCCAAAATCACGATTGACAGCGCCTCCCTCATGAACAAGGGGCTCGAGGTGATTGAAGCCAAATGGCTCTTTGACGTCACGCCCGACCAAATCGACGTGGTCGTCCACCCCCAGAGCATCGTCCACAGCTGCGTGCAATTCGAAGACGGAAGCATCAAGGCCCAACTCGGATTGCCCGACATGAAGCTGCCCATCCAATACGCGCTGACGTACCCGCGACGTTTGAAGAACGATTTCCCGCGCTTCAACTTCATGGACTACCCGTCCCTGACGTTTGAGCAGCCCGACATGGAGACGTTCCGCAATTTGAGCCTGGCGTTTGAGGCGCTGCGGCAAGGCGGCAACACCCCCGCCGTGTTGAACGCGGCCAACGAAATCGCCGTCGCCCGCTTCCTGCGAGACGACATCGAATTCCTCGACTTGCCCCGTGTCGTGGAGCACGCCTTGGCCAAGGTCAACCACCAAGCCAAGCCGTCCCTCGACGACCTGATTGCTTCTGATCAAGAAGCCCGCGCCGTGGCGGCGGAATGGAAGGCGTAAACAACACAAAGGGCAGCCCTGAGGCCGCCCTTGTGTCGTGTGGGTCGAGTGGCAGACTCAAATGGTCATGATGTCCGCCTCCTTGGCAGCCAAGACGTCTTCCACCTTGGCGGTGTAATTGTTGGTCAAGTCCTGGACCATCTGCTCCCCCTTCTTGAGGTCGTCCTCGCTCATGCCGTCGTCCTTGGCGGCCTTCAAATAGTCGTTCGCGTCCTTCCGGGCATTGCGAATGCCCACACGCGCACCTTCTCCTTCTGAGCGGGCACGCTTGCTCAATTCGCGGCGGCGCTCCTCCGTGAGGGGCGGCACGTTGATGATGAGCACCTCCCCGTTGTTCATGGGGTTGAGGCCCAGGTTGGCGTTGATGATGCCTGTGGCGATGGGGTCGAGCATGCCCTTTTCCCAAGGCTGCACGACGAGCGTACGCGCATCCGTGCTGTTGACGTTCGCCACTTGGCTCACAGGCGACATGGAGCCGTAGTAATCCACGCGCACCGATTCCAACATGGATGGGTGGGCCTTGCCTGCGCGGATCTTGCTGAGTTCTCCCTCGAGGCGGCCGATGGCCTTGTCCATCTTGTCCTTGGCGTCGTCCAACGCCATTGTGATTTCTTCGTTCATGTCGATTCGATTTATGCCTCCACCACGGTTCCAATGGGCTCACCCTCCACGAGGCGCTGCAAGTTCCCAGGCTTGTTCATGTCAAAAACCACGATGGGCAAGTTGTTCTCGTTGCACAGCGTGAACGCCGTCATGTCCATGACCTTGAGCCCGCGCTGGAACACCTCGCTGAACGTGATGCGGTCGAAGCGCTCGGCATTTGGGTCGCGCTCGGGGTCGGCCGTGTAGATGCCGTCCACGCGGGTTCCTTTCAAGATGACGTCTGCATCGATTTCCACCGCCCGCAGGGACGCCGCGGAATCTGTGGTGAAAAATGGGTTGCCTGTGCCCGCCCCAAAAATGACCACACGGCCCTTTTCCAAGTGACGCACCGCACGGCGGCGGATGAATGGCTCGGCGATTTGCTTCAATTCGATGGCGCTTTGCAGCCGGGTGTCCACCCCTGCAGCCTCCAAAGCGCTCTGCAATGCCATCGCGTTGATGACCGTCGCAAGCATGCCCATGTAATCGCCCTGGGTGCGCTCCATGCCTCCTTCCTCTGCCTGAACACCGCGGAAAATGTTCCCGCCGCCAATGACAATCGCGCACTCAATGCCCTTGTCGACAATGGCCTTGACTTCGTTCGCGTATTGGGCCAATCGCCCATTGTCAATGCCAAACTGCTTGTCGCCCATCAAGGCTTCACCGCTCAGCTTCAGGAGGACACGTCTGTACTTCATGCGGGACCAAATATCGCGTAAAAAGCACGAAGGCCGCCCCATGGGCAGCCTTCGTCTGTGCTCAAAGCCAATTTCGCTTAGCTCAACGCCACGCGTGCAAAGCTCGTCACTTTGCCACCGCCGTTGGATGCCACGTACTGGCTGACGGTTTGCTTGTTGTCCTTGATGAACGCTTGGTTCACCAAAGTCACCTCCTTGAACCACTTCTTCAAGCGACCCTCGGCGATTTTCTCTGCCATCTCGGCGGGCTTGCCTTCTTGGATGGCGAGGTCCTTGCCGATTTCGCGCTCCTTGGCGATGAGGTCTTCTGGGATGGTGGTCTCGTCCACGGCCACAGGAGCCATGGCTGCAGCCTGCATGGCCACGTCACGTCCCACTTCGCTGCTCACCGCTCCTTCGAATGCCACTGCAGTCGCGAGGCGGTTGCCTGGGTGGATGTACGCCACAACCTTCTCCCCGCGCACCACGCGGAGGTCTCCGATTTCGATGCGCTCGCCAATCTTGCCCACCTCTTCGGTGATTTTGTCGGCCACCGTCAACGAAGAACCGGTGTAGGTCTTGGTCAACAAATCTTCCTTGCTTTCCACGCCTTCGCTCAACGCCAAGTCGAGGAGAGATTTCGCGACAGACACGAAGTCGTCGTTCTTCGCCACAAAGTCGGTTTCGCAGTTCAAGCTGATGACCACGCCGACGTTGCCGTCGCCGTTGACACCTGAAAGGATCGCGCCTTCGCCCGCCTCGCGGTCGCTGCGCTTCGCGGCCACCTTTTGGCCCTTCTTGCGAAGAATCTCAATGGCTGCTTCAAAATCGCCGTTGGCCTCTGTGAGGGCCTTCTTGCAATCCATCATGCCCGCGCCGGTCTGCTTGCGGAGCTTGTTGACTTCTGCTGCTGTGATGCTCATGGTCTCAAAAATGATAAGTGAGTGGAGTTCAATGTGGGGGCGGGCTTACGCTTCAGCCTTGTCGTCCTTGGCTTCGTCAGCGGCGGGCGCTTCCTCTGCCTTCGCTTCGGCTGCAGGTGCTTCTTCAGCGGCTGGAGCGGCTTCCTTCTTTTCAGAGGCTGCCTTCTCGCTCTTGCGCTCATTGAGGCCTTCAGCCACGGCACCAACCACGGCGTCAATCACCGCCACGATGGACTTGGTGGCGTCGTCGTTTGCGGGGATCACGAAATCCACGTCGCGTGGGTCGCTGTTGGTGTCCACAATCGCGAAGACGGGAATGCCGAGCTTCTTGGCTTCCGCCAAAGCAATGTGCTCCTTCATCACGTCCACGATGAAGATGGCCGCTGGGATGCGGGTCAAGTCAGAGATTGAACCGAGGTTCTTTTCGAGCTTGGCGCGCTGACGGCTCACCTGCAAGCGCTCGCGCTTGGACATGGTGGCCAACGTGCCGTCCTTCTCCATCTTGTCGATGGTGCTCATTTTGCGGACCGCCTTGCGAATCGTCGCGAAGTTGGTCAACATGCCGCCAGACCAACGCTCCGTCACGTAGGGCATGCCCACGGCCTTCACGCGCTCAGCCACAGCCTCTTTGGCCTGCTTCTTGGTCGCGACAAACATGATTTTCTTGCCACTCTTGGCAATCTGCTTCAACGCCGCAGCGGCTTCGTCGACCTTGATCACCGTCTTGTGGAGGTCGAGGATGTGAATGCCCTTCTTCTCAGCGAAGATGTAAGGGGCCATGTGGGGATTCCACTTGCGCTTGAGGTGGCCGTACTGGGCACCTGCTTCAAGCAATTGTTCGAAAGAAACTCGAGACATGAGGTTTACGTTCCTGGGTTAAGCAACGGCGCAGTAGCTGAAGACAGGTCTGCGTCGTTTGGATTCTAAACGGATATAAAAGAGAGAGGAGCCTCCCTCGACAGCGATTAACGCTTTGAGAACTGCTCCTTCTTACGTGCTTTCTTCTGGCCGTACTTCTTGCGCTCGACCATACGTGGGTCACGCGTTGTCAGACCTTCTGCCTTGAGGGCAGACTTCCACTCGGGGTTGACTTCAATGAGTGCCTTGGACATGGCCAAACGCACGGCCTCAGCTTGACCCGTGATGCCACCGCCGTACACGTTGACGTTCACGTCGTATTGACCTTCAGTCTCTGTGATGGCAAAAGGTTGGTTGACCTTGTACTGGAGGACTCCAGTGGTGAAGTATTCCGCCGCAGGGCGCTTGTTCACGGTCACTTCGCCCTTTCCGGGCTTCATGTAAATGCGGGCAACGCTCGTCTTGCGGCGGCCTGAAGTGTTGATGACGTCCATTAGGCGTTCAATTGAAATGGCGTGGGTTGTTGGGCTTCGTGCTTGTGGTCAGGACCGACATACACGTGCAGGTTGCGGAAGATCTCGCGACCAAGACGGTTCTTGGGGAGCATGCCGCGAACGGCTTCTTCCACCACAGAGAACGGCTTGCGCGCCAACTGCTCTTCGGCAGTGCGCACACGCTGACCCCCGGGGTAACCCGTGTAACGGATGTACTCTTTGGTTTGCATCTTGTTGCCGGTGAGCACAATCTTCTCGGCGTTCACCACCACCACGTAGTCGCCGCAGTCGGCGTGAGGTGTGAAGTTCGTCTTGTGCTTGCCGCGCAACAACGTGGCAATTTGCGTGGAGAGGCGACCCAAAGTTTGACCTTCGGCATCGACCAACCACCACTTCTTGTCTGCGTTCTCCTTGTTGATGGAACGCGTTTTGTAGCTCAAAGTATCCACAGCGTACGGGTTGCGTAGTTGAGTTTCCCCAAAATTTGGGGGTGCGAAGATAGGAAACGATGTGGACAACCCAAGCGTCTTCGTGGACAAAGTTTCACGGGCGGCGTGTTTTTCTCACAGGTCGCCGTCGTCCCTCTTGCGCTTTTTGACCTTTTTCAGGCCCACATCCAAGGCCAAAAGTACGGTGTGCTCAGGCCGATTGGGGTGGTCATGCACACCTTGTTGGTACTGATAGCCCATGGTAAGGTGGCGGCGCTTGGCGACTTTTTTGTCGACCGCCAAGCGGCCGCGAACGGCCCCAAGGGCCAGGGTGCTGGCGGACAGGCTCGGGTCGGCACCCCAAAACGTCTCCACCGAAGGAATGACCTTCCAACCGTCGGGCAAGTCGTGGGTCCACTTGGCTTGAAGGCGCCAACGGGCGCGGTCCCATGGCCGCATCCACGGCCCGCCAAACTGATGCCGCATGCGCAACCGCAAGCTGTGGTCGCCGAAGTCTGTCTTCCACTTGACCGATGTTGCCCAGCGCCAGGAGGTGGTCCAACCTCCCTCTGCGGGCCAATCCCATCCCGTGCGCCACGTGCCATCCACAGACCAACCAGGAAAGGCGTCCAACCCCTGGCCGACCCGAAGGTCGACGATGCCCTCCCGCCATTGCACGGCGCCGGGTGCGGTGCGCAATTGACCTGCGGCAGACCACGACCAATCGCCGGGCAAGTTTTGGCCCACGGAGGCAGCCAGCCAAGAGGCCGGTGCTTGGGCGTGCAATGCACATGATGCAAGCCACATCCACACCGCTGTAAGAGCCCCAATCCGCATGGTGCGCGTCAGAGGTCTTTGAAGATGCGAAGGGTGTCCAACACCACGGTCTCCGTCGCAGACGTGATGATGAGTTGCTGCACCACGGCCATGTCCCTCGGCGGATTCACCCCGGAGGTGTCCTCGCTGTAGACGTAGACCGTGTAGTCGCCTGGACGCAACCACGGGAACACAAAATCGCCTTCGTGGTTGGTCTCCACTTGATCGTCAGGCCCCACGTTGTCGCCGTAAATCAGGAACACGTTCCGGTCCGTTGCCGGATATCCGGGAAACGCCGTGTTGGGGTCGCTCAACAACACACGCGCCTCTTCCTGGACGTGGCCCACAATGCTTGCGCGACCTCCATCCCCGGGGGTTTGGGTGCACGCGACCATGAGGCACGCCACGGCGCTCAAAAAGGGCACTCCAATGTTGAAGGAAATTGGCTTCATGGGCCCAAACATACGCCTGCCCACGCGCTACCTTGCAGCCCATGCACGCCTCCGACCAATTTTCGTCGCCCCAAGGCCTTCCCGCAGGGGAAGGACGCTTGGAAGTCATTTGTGGCCCCATGTTTTCTGGCAAAACAGAAGAGCTGCTCAGACGCATCCGCCGGGCCCACATCGCCAAGCTGCCCGTGGCGCTGTTCAAGCCCGCGACGGACACGAGGTACGACAACGTCGAAGTCGTGAGCCACGACAAAAACGCCATGCGCTCCATTGTCGTGGACAGCAGCCAAGCGCTTTGGGACCACATCCAGGACGCACGGCAACGCGAGCCAGGTCGGCGCGAAGGGTTTTCCATCGTGGCGGTGGACGAGGCCCAGTTCTTCGACGAAAGACTTCCAGAGGTCTGCAACAAATTGGCCAACCAAGGCTACCGCGTCATTGTGGCGGGCCTCGACCTCGACTACGAAGGCGTGCCGTTTGGCCCCATGCCTCTGTTGTTGGCCTTGGCCGAAGAGGTGACCAAACTGCATGCCGTGTGTGTGGAGACGGGGCGCGCCGCGCACTTCTCGCACCGCATCGCAGGAGGCCAAAACCAGGTCGAACTCGGCGCCCAAGACCGCTACATCCCCTTGGCGCGTCACGCCTACGTGGCGGCGAACCAAACGGCCGTGGAATGACCGGTCGCGGGTGGTCGGTGCATGCGTGGCGTGCGTGGAGCCAAGCCTTCGCGTCGGCCCAGGACGGCCACGTCACCCACCACGGGCCCGAAGAAGGGCTGCTCCGGCACCTGAGCACGGACACGCGCACCTTGACCCATCCCGCAGAATCGATTTTCTTCGCGCTTGTCGGACCCTGGCACGACGGTCACGACCACCTCGCCGAAGCCCACACCGCGGGCGTCCGTCGCTTGGTGGTCAGCAAGCCCCCACGGGAATCGGACGCTTGGGCCCAAGACAGCGACGTCTTGGTGGTCCCCGACGTGATGGCGGCCCTGCAGCATGCGGCACGGACACAACGCGACGCGTTCGAGGGTCCTGTTTTGGCCATCACCGGAAGCAACGGCAAAACCACGGTCAAAGAATGGGTCGCCTCCCTCCTGCCCGAGCGCCTCGCCATTCACCGCAGCCCGCTCAGCCACAACAGCCAACTCGGCGTGCCGCTGAGCGTGTGGTCCTTGGAACAGCACCACGACCTGTCCCTGATCGAGGCCGGAATCAGCCACCCAGGCGAAATGGACCGGCTGCGCGATTGCATTGTTCCGACGGAAGGGGTGTTGACGCATTTGGGAGAGGCACACCTCGGAAACTTTAAGGGCCCTGATCACTTGATGCGCGAGAAATGCGCCCTCTTCAAAGCCTGCTCCCGGGTGTTTTTGCCCGAAGCGTTGCGCCTCCGATGCGGGCCCCACCTCCCTCAAGACACGGTCACCTGGGCCCATGCCCAAGAGGCCGGTGCCGAACATGCTGCCCTTCAGGTCGAGGTGGACGCCGCGAAGCGTCACCTGAACCTGCACTGGCAAGGCGCCTCCGCCACCATGGCCCTGCCTTTCACAAGCGACGCCTCCGTGCACAACGCATGCACGGCAATCCTGGTGGCGCTGCATCACGGGGCCACCCTCGAGGACATCCAGCACAAACTCCCCTCACTAACCGAACCCACGGGACGGCTTTCCTCCATCAAACGGCCCCGCGGTGGCATCCTCATTCAAGACGACTGCAACCACGATTTGGGGTCACTTGAAGTCGCCTTGCGCGCACTGGATCAAGCCCCCGTCGCCGGACAGCGCGTGGCCATTGTGGGGGATGTGCCACAAAGCGGGCTGACCATCGAGGCGCGCATCGCACGCATGGTCTCGCTTCTGACGGCGGTTCGGTTGGATGCCCTTTGGTTTTGGGCACCGGCTTGGAGCGACGCCGAGCGGCACGCTGTGGTTGCAGCCATGCAAAGCCAAGGTGTGGAGGCACATGGCCTGCATGACCTTTCCACGCTTGTCGAGCTGGCCCAAACCCTTGACCGCGCCAATGTCCTCGTCAAGGTGTCGTCCCACGACCGGCTCGCCGCTGTCATCCACGCGCTGGCACCGCCCAGGCACATCACCACCCTGACGATGAACACGGGCAATTTGGTCCACAACCTTCGCGTGCTCAAAGCCCATGTGGGCGCCTCAGGTGTGATCGCCGTCGTCAAAGGACTCGGCTATGGCACCGACCCTGTGGTGCTGGGCCGCCTTCTGGAAGCCCAAGGCGTGGACTGGCTGGCCGTGGCGTACGCGGACGAGGGCGTGGCACTTCGGGAAGCGGGCGTCCAAGCCCGAATCCTCGTGTTGAACCCCGACCCTGCCACATTCGGAACGATGCACCGTCACGAACTGGAGCCTCAACTCGTCTCGTTGACGCACATTCGAATGGCCCGGGAGTGGGCCGAGACCCATGGCGTTGAAGGGTGGCCTGTGCATTTGAAACTCGACACGGGCATGCACCGCTTGGGCCTTGCGTCCACGGAGGACGAGGACGCCGAGGCGCTTTTGGCGGCCCCTGAGCTGACCTTGGCCACGGTGATGAGCCACCTCGCCGGCGCCGACGAGCCCAGCCTCGACGGCGAGACCCGCAGGCAAATGGATGCCTTTTTCCAGCGTACCGCGCAGCGATTTTCAGGGGTGCCAAGGCACGTCCTCAACTCGGCGGGCGCCGCACGCATTTGGGATGTGCTCGACACCGCACAGCGTCAGACATGGGCTCCTCTGTTGACCCACATTCGGGTGGGCCTGGCCATGTACGGGTTGGGCCCCGGCGCGGACGCGCTCGGCCTTGAGCCCGTGCTGTCGCTTCACACCTCGGTGGCCAAACTGGTCAATGTCCCTGCGGGCGAAGGCTCGGGATACGGCCTCACAGACGCAGCCTCCCACGACCGCACCCTGGCTGTGCTTTCCGTCGGTTACGCCGACGGCTACCCACGGGCGTTGGGGAACGGCGTCGGGCACGTGGGATGGAAAGGGCGGCTTCTTCCCACGGTCGGGCGGGTGTGCATGGACATGGTCACGGTGGACGCCACCGGCTTGGACATCTCGCCCGGAGATCGCGTCGTGTTGTGGGGCGACACACCGAGGTTGGAACAGGTGGCGGCCGAGGCAGGCACCATTCCCTACGAGCTCCTCACGCGCATTGGGCCACGCGTCCAGCGCATCGTGGAGCGTTGACAACGGGTGTTAAAGTCGGGGTAGGCGTCTCAACTTTCGGTTCGCGCCTTCGTCCTCTCCACGTACCAATCTTTCAATTTCATGAAAATCCAACACCTGTTTCTCGCCACCGCCCTGGTGGCAACTGCCCTGACCTCATGCAACCGAGAGGATGCGCAAGGTCCTGAAACGCGGGCACTGGCCTCGGACGAATCTGTGGTTGATTTCGCCGACCGCCACCTCAGTGGCCCTGTCGACGCCTTGACCATGGGCCAAAATGGCAACGGGCCATGTGGCTCAAACAGCCCCTATTTGCCTGAGTGCGTCACGGTGACCGATTCGGGAGAAGACGTCTACCCACGAACCCTCACCTTGGATTTTGGAGAGGGTTGCACGGGGCCCGGCGGAGTGACCCGAAGCGGCATCATCGAGGTCGTGCTCACCGGCGACATGTCGGAAATCGGTTCCGTGCGCACCACGACGTTTGACAACTTCCAAGTCCAAAACATGACGCTCTCTGGCACGCGAGTCATCACCAACGTGGGGCCCAACGATGAGGAGAACCAGGCGATGTTTGGTCAAGATCACGCCTTGACCCTCACCCGAAACAACCACACCATCACACGAACGTACACAGGCACCCTTGCGTGGTTCGAAGGTTTTGACACCGAGGATTGCGAAGACGACGTCGTAGAGCGCAACGGCGTGGCCACCCACCAAACCACCAGTGGCTGGGGCAGTTCTACCCGAACCCTCGACGCCGTCGTGCACAGCCGTCCCTGCGGCCACCCCATTTCAGGAACCGTCACCGTGGACCGACCTCTGCATAACATCGTCATTGACTTCGGGGATGGTGAGTGCGACAACCTCGCCACCATCACGAGAAACGACAACACCTACACCCTCAACCTCGACACCCACGAGATTGAAGGTTGAGCGCCCTGCGAAACGCAACGATCCAAAAAGGGAGGCCCACATCGAGCCTCCCTTTTTCATGCCTCATTTTTGATCGGTTCACACCGCCCGGCCCATCCACTTGTAGGTCGTGCGCTCGATCCACCAGTACATGACCGGGACAATGATGAGTGTCAAGAACGTCGCGAACGTCAAGCCAAAAATGATGGCCCAGCTCATCGGCTTCCAAAACACGTTGTTGTCCCCGCCCACGTAAATGTTGGGGTCGTAGTTGGTGACCAAGCCCACAAAGTCGATGTTCAAACCAATGGCAAGCGGAAGCAAGCCAAGGACCGTCGTGATGGCCGTCAGCAACACCGGGCGCAAACGGGTCTTGCCCCCTTGGATGATGGCGGTGTTCACTTCGGAGAACGGCAACTTGGTGGCATCCTCGGCAGATTCGCCTTCCTCCAAGCCCAGCGCTTCACGCCGGCGGGCCCGAAGCAGGTTGGTGTAGTCGATCAATACAATGGCGTTGTTCACCACCACCCCGGCCAGCGAGATGATGCCAATCATGGTCATGATGATCACAAACTCCATTTGGAAGATGACCAGACCCAGCAACACCCCAATCAGCGAGAAGACCACGCTGAAGCCAATGATGAACGGCGTGGTGACGCTGTTGAATTGGCTGACGATGATGAGGAAAATCAGGAACAAGGCAATGAGCAGCGCCTTGGACAGGAAGGCCATCTCCTTGGCCTGCTCCTCCTGCTGACCCGTGAACTCCCAAGTCACCGCGGAAGGGATGTTGAGCTCGGCGCCCATGTCTTCCTGCATGTTGCTGATGATCTCCGTGGGGTTGGCGCCTTCCAGCACGTTGGACGTGATGGTGATGACGCGCTTGAGGTCTTTTCGCTTCACCGCGCTGAACGTGGTGGCCCGGCTCGCCGAGGCCACGGCGCTGATGGGCACCTCTTTGATTTGGCCGTCGCTTTGGCTGCGGAAGATGACCTTTT
>CAZGQI010000019.1:0-30765 GCA_964527895.1 uncultured Comamonadaceae bacterium
CAATGACCGAGTGCTCCACTTCCATCAAATCGTGGGTGAATCGGCTCATGACGTCGCCTCGCTTGGATTCGGAAAACCACCCCATGGGCATCCGCAGAAGCTTCTCGTACAAATCTTGACGAAGGTCCCTGCTGACACCGGTTCGGATGCCCGCCATGACATACAACGCCGCATAATGCACGGCGTTTTTCATCACCGCAAGCCCCAACATGGACACGCACAACGCGCCGAGGGCATAGGAAGCGCCGTGGGTTTGGACGAAGGTGTCAAACGCATGGCTCACAGCCGCAATGACACCCTTCTGCCCTTCCATTTCCATGGGCGCAGAAGCCCCAAAGAGGATGCGCAAAAACGGCACAACGGACAAGAAAGTGAAAAGGTTCAACACCGCGCTCAAGGCGTGCAAGAACCCCATGAGCACCACGCTTCCGCGTTGGTGCCTGATCAAAGGAAACAAGGCCCAAACGGCCTTCATCCGCGCACGAGTTTGGAGGCAAACCCGAGGTAGTTGTCGGGCGTGATGGCACGCAACTCTGCTTTGACAGCATCCTCTACATTCAACCCGTCAATGAAATCGGCCATGACCGTGGCGTTGATGGTGCCGTTGGTCCGGGTCAAAGCCTTAAGCGCTTCGTAGGGCTCGGGGTACGCCTCGCGACGCAAAATGGTCTGGATGGCTTCCGCCACAATGGCCCAGTTGGCCTCGAGGTCTGCCGCCAATTTGGCCTCGTTCAAGACCAACTTTCCGAGCCCTTTGCGGGTGGCGTTCATCGCAATCACGCTGTGTCCAAGAGGAATTCCGAGGTTGCGCAGCACCGTGCTGTCGGTCAAATCACGCTGCAGACGAGAGATGGGCAGCTTTTCGGCAAAGTGCGCCAACAGTGCATTGGCCACGCCGAGGTTGCCCTCGCTGTTCTCGAAGTCGATGGGATTCACCTTGTGCGGCATGGCAGAAGACCCCACTTCACCTGCCACGATCTTTTGTTTGAAGTAGTCCATGGAGATGTAGGTCCACACGTCCTTGTCCAAATCCATCAGGATGGTGTGCACCCGGCGCAAAGCGTCGCACCACGCCGCGAGGTGGTCGTAAGGCTCGATTTGGGTGGTCACGGCGGTGCGGGTCAACCCCAACACTTCCTCCACGAACTGGGTGCCAAAGGCGGGCCAATCCACCTCGGGGTACGCCACGTGATGCGCGTTGAACTGCCCCGTAGCCCCACCAAACTTGGCGGCATACGTTGCGTTGGCCAAGGCGTCGCGCTGGCCGCGCAAGCGATCTACAAATACTTGAAATTCCTTTCCCAACGTCACCGGCGAGGCAGGCTGGCCATGGGTGCGCGCCAACATGGGCACATCCTTCCACTCCATGGCGAGTCGCGCCACATCTGCGATGGTTGCGTCGAGCAACGGCAACACCACTTGCTCGGTGGCGCGCTTCAACGACAGCGGCACCGCCGTGTTGTTGACATCCTGAGACGTCAAGCCAAAGTGGACAAATTCCTTCCACGCCCCCACGCCCAACTGCTCCATGGCTTCTTTGACGAAGTACTCCACCGCCTTCACGTCGTGGTTGGTGATGCGCTCCTTGTCCTTCACCCATTGGGCATCCGCCTCTGCAAACGTTCGGTAGACGTCCCGGAAGGGCTCCACTTTGTCCTGGGGGAAATCGGCCAACTGAGGAAGTGGCATGGCGACAAGTGCCAAAAAGTACTCGACCTCCACCTCCACGCGGTGGTGGATCAAGCCGAGTTCAGACATCCAAGGAGAAAGGGAAGCGGTGTGTCGACGGTAGCGTCCATCGACAGGAGAAATGGCGTCAAGCATGTGCTGGAATCAAAGCCCAAAGGTACTCAACTGCGCGGAGCTGTGGCTACCTTCACCCCATGCGATTGCACACGATTCACACCGGGAATTTCAAGTTGGATGGCGGAGCAATGTTTGGGGTGGTTCCACAACAACTTTGGGCGCGGACCAATCCCCCAAATGCCCAAAACCTCTGCACCTGGGCGATGCGCTCGCTCCTGGTGGAAATCGATTCGCGGTTGATTCTGATCGACTGTGGCATCGGCGACAAGCAATCCGAGAAATTCTTCAGCCACTACCACCTGCATGGCGAACACTCGCTGGATCGCAGCCTGCGCGACGCCGGATTTGCCCGAAAGGACATCACCGACGTCTTCCTCACCCACCTGCACTTTGACCATGTGGGCGGCGGCGTGATTCGTCGCGGTGACGGCATGCTCGTTCCCGCCTTCCCCAACGCCACCTACTGGTCCAACGACGCGCATTGGCAATGGGCCTTGGAACCCAATGCCCGTGAAAAAGCGTCGTTCCTCTCCGAGAACTTGCTTCCCCTGCAAGAGAGCGGCCAGTTGCGCATGGTGGAGCGCGAGGGGCGGATCACGCGCAATGCCCTCGGCATCCAAGGCTGGGACATCTTCTTCGCAGATGGCCACACCGAGAGCCAGATGATTCCATTGCTGCGCCATCCCTCAGGCCAAACCATGGCCTTCATGGCGGACCTCCTTCCAAGCACAGGACACATCCCCCTCGCCTACGTCATGGGCTACGACACACGTCCCCTGCTCACGCTCGAAGAAAAGAAACTGTTCCTCGACACCGCTGCAGACGAGGAGTGGGTGCTTTTCCTGGAGCACGATGCCGTGAATGCGGCGTGCACCGTTCAGCACACCAAAAAAGGCGTTCGACTCGGAGAAGCGGCGCCTTCTTGGAACGAACTGATGGGATAAGCCGGCCTCTGCGCCAAGCTCAGAGCCCCGCGACAATGCGGGCAGGCAAACCAGGCCCTTCGTAGACCATGCCCGAGTAAACCTGCACCAAGCAAGCCCCGGCATCCAACTTCTCTTGGGCCGCTTCTGCGCTGTCAATCCCGCCCACCCCAATGATGGGGAAACGGCCTTCACTGCGCTCGGCGAGGTAACGCACCACCTCTGTGGCACGCGCACGTACAGGTGCGCCACTCACACCCCCAGGCCCCATGTCTTCCACCTCTTGTTCAGGCGTCACAAGTCCCGCACGTGAAATGGTCGTGTTGGTCGCCACAACGCCGTCCACCTTTTCTTCTTGGACAATCTGAACGATGTCGTCCAACTGACCGTCCGTCAAGTCTGGGGCAATTTTCAAAAACACGGGGCGGTGACCGGGGTGAGATTCGTTGCGTTCCACCACGGCCCGAAGCAACTTCGCCAACGGCTCCCTGTCTTGCAACTCTCTCAATCCCGGCGTGTTAGGCGAACTCACATTGACCACAAAGTAATCGACGTGCGCATGAAGCGCATCCACGCATGCGAGGTAATCTTCAACCGCCTTGTCGTTGGGAGTGATCTTGTTCTTCCCAATGTTTCCACCGACCACGAGTCCCTTGGGACGGCGAACCAATCGCCCGGCGGCAGGGTACAATCCGTCGTTGTTGAACCCCATGCGGTTGAGGATGCCGCGGTCTTCTTTCAGTCGAAACAACCTGGGTTGGGGATTGCCACTTTGAGCCCGTGGGGTAAGGGTGCCGATCTCCACAAACCCAAATCCAAGCATCTCCAACGCCGGCAACCAGCGCGCGTCCTTGTCGAAGCCCGCAGCCAATCCCACGGGGTTGGGAAACGTCAGTCCCGCCACCGTCACCTCGTGTCCTTTGTTGCGTTTTGCCGCACGCCGCTTCATCCACCACGACACGCCAGGGACACGAGACGCGAACACCAGAAGGTCCATGGCGGCGTAGTGCGCACGCTCCGGAGACATCAGGAAAAACAGGGGTTTGAGGACTTTTTCGTACACGGCGCAAAGGTAATTCGAGGCCCCGCCCAGCCTCCCGTCATGTGAATAACCCTGTGGATAGCGTTCACGAAAAACCCCTTCCCTGCCTCAAAACCGGGTCCTAGCTTTGAATCCCAAGGATGAAGAACCTGGGACTACTCAGCTGGCTTTCAAAGAAAAAACTCACCGACGAACAGGTGGCGAACATTTTCGTCAACACCTCGTTCGAGACGGTCGAGCAGGGTTGGCCCCAAGTGGCAGCCTTTTTGAATGCAGCCCCCGAGTTTGACAGCTGTCCCAACTTGAACGAAGACGACTACGGGAAGTTTCTGATGATTGTCGTCTCAGCCAACCTCAGCCTCATCCCCAAGCACTTTGATCCAGGTGTCGACCGTGCCATCATCCAGCGTTGCTGCGCGAAGTTTGGATTTGCCCTGGGCCTCCCGCCTGAATCCTTTGCACGCAAGGTGAAGGAGTTCCGCAGCTTCATGAAGGAAATCAACCGTCCGAGCAAAAACACCTTGACGGCGATGACCCGCGCGGTGTGCTACAAGTACGGTGTGATTGCCCATCAGGAGCCTTACTTCCGCGACATGAACGTGCCCAACCCCATCTTGCAGAAGAACCTGCGCGAAGTGATGGAGCACTTCCTCTGGGACTGGGAAGACTTCGTGGACCAATACCGCGTGGTGTTGGCGCCCTCTGAAGAGCAGGCTTGAGCCTCCCCACAGTTCCCGCGTCCTCTCAATCCATCATGCGCGCCAAATCGCGCGAAATGTCCTTGTCCTTGAGCGACTGCCGCTTGTCGTGCAGTTTCTTGCCTTTGGCCACAGAGAACTTCAGCTTGGCATAGCCACTGCTCGCGATGAAAAGCAGAGTCGGGACGAGCGTCACCCCGACATCCTTCACCTTCTTCTCCAGCTTTTTGAGCTCGGTGCGCTGCAGCAAAAGTTTGCGCTTGCGGCGTGGATCTTGTGGCATGTACCCGGCATTGGGGTATTCGGCGACGTACATGTTGTACACCCACAACTCGCCCTTTTCAAAGCGGCAATACGATTCTGTGATGCTCGCCTTGCCCCCGCGAATGGACTTGATTTCCGAACCGGACAGCACCAATCCTGCCGTGAAATCGTCCGTCAGGAAATACGTGTAGGATGCCTTCTTGTTCTTGATCTCCACCGCCATGAAGCGAAGTTACGACCCGGGGGTTGGAAGCGCAGGCGTTGGGGGTGAACTTCGTCACATGTCTGACGCCGCCCTGTTCTCCTTGCCCAAAGCCGAATTGCATTGCCACTTGGAGTTGGCCTTTCGCCGGTCAACCCTGAAACGTTGGGCCGTGGATCGCGGCATGGACGTGAGCGACGACACGGCGTTTGACGATGCCTTTTTGGTGAAGGCTCCCATGGAAGATTTGCCCACCGTCCTCCACAAATTCCTGAACACCCGTGATGTCATCGACACGGAAGACAAAGTGGAACAATTGACGTACGAGGTGTGTGCCGACATGCACCAAATCAGCAACGTCCGCGTGCTTGAGCTGCGTTACGCTCCCTCCTTCCTTCTCGACGCCCATCCGGGGATGGATGCCGACCGCATGCTCGAAGCGATCCAACGCGGGGTGGCCCGGGCGGAGCGCAAATTCCCCATGGTGGTCGGCCTCATCGGCTTGCTCCAGCGCATCAAAAGCGTGGAGGACAACGCGCGGTGGTGCGACTGGATTTTGGAACGGAAAGCGCATTTTGTGGGGCTCGACTTGGCCGACGACGAGGTGAATTGCCCCGCCCAACCCTTTGCGCCTTTGTTTCAAAAAGCGAAGGCGCAAGGCTTGGGCATCACCGTGCATGCAGGAGAACCTGCGGTGCCGGGCTCTGCGCGAAACATTCTGGTGGCGTTGGATGAATTGGGCGCGGACCGCATCGGTCACGGTGTGCAAGCCATCCACGACGACGAAGTCGTCGCGCGTTTGGTGCGCGACCGCATCCCCCTCGAATTGTGTCCTTGGAGCAACGTGCTGACCCAAGCCGTTCCCTCCTTGGCGGCCCACCCCTTCAAGCAACTGCTCGACCGCGGCGTGCGCACCACCCTCAACACCGACGACCCCGGCGTCATGGACATCAACCTGATGGACGAATGCCGAAACGTCATGGGCCACCTCGGCCTCTCTCTCGAAACCTTGGCGCAATGCAACGATTGGGCGCGCGAAGCGTCTTTCATTCCCCAGGCGCGCATTGAAGGCGTTTGGGACAACCCGTCGTCATGAAGCACCTTCTTTTCCCCGCGCTGGCCCTTGTTGCACTTCCATTTGGAATCCACGGCCAAACCGTGGGCACCCTGCTCAACACGGAACTCGCATTCGACGGATACACCCTGATCGACCCCATGGGCACGGGCAACACCCACCTGATCAACAATTGTGGAGAGGTGATCAACACGTGGACGAGCGACTTCAATGCTGGAGGGGCCTGCTACTTGCTGGAAGATGGCAGTTTGGCCCGGGGCTGCAAGGTCAGTGGCGCGTTTGGGGGTGGCGGCGTCGGCGGTCGTTTGGAGCGTAAAAACTGGGACGACGAATTGATTTGGGTCCTGGATTGGGCCAACGACGAACACCACCACCACCACGACTTCGCCTGGATGCCCAACGGCCACGTCTTGGTGCTTGCGTGGGAGCTCAAAACTTCCGAAGAAGCCGCAGTGGCCGGCCGTGTGAACCCCCAATTGATGTGGCCTGAATCCATCACGGAAATTGCGCCAGAAGGCAGTGAAGGAGGCACAGTGGTGTGGGAGTGGCATGCTTGGGATCACCTTGTGCAGAACGTGGACGCCTCGCTTCCCCATTTTGGCGAACCGGCGGAACACCCGCACCGGTTGGACGTCAACTACGCCAATGTGGGAGGCGGAGGCGGTCCGGGCAGCGCGAACAGTGGCGACTGGATGCATGCGAATGCGGTGAACTACAATCCAACCCTGGACCAAATCGCGATCAGCGCCCGGCGCTTCAATGAGATTTGGATCATCGACCATGGCACCACCACGGAAGAAGCTGCGGGGCCCGCTGGCGACCTCCTTTACCGCTACGGCAATCCGGAAGCATACGGTCGCGGAGACGCGGAGGATCAGGTGTTTTTTGGACAACACGACGTGCAGTGGATTCCCGAAGGGCATCCCCAAGAAGGCGCGCTGGTGATTTACAACAACGGGGCGGGCCGGCCGGGCTGTGACTGTTCCTCCATCGACGTGTGGACCCCGCCTTTGCTCGAAGATGGCAGCTACGCACTGGAAGGCGATGCGCCGTTTGGCCCCGAAACGTGGTCGTGGACGTACCCAAGCACCCCGACTCCCGGATTTTTCAGTTCCAACATCAGCGGGGTTCAACCCCAACCCAACGGCAATTTCTTGATCTGTGAAGGCGCCGGCGGCCGGCTCTTTGAGGTGACGCAGGATGGAGACATGGTGTGGGAGTACATCAATCCCGAGGGCAATTTTGGGGTGGTTTCGCAGGGCAACAACCCCCAGCAGAACAACGTTTTCCGCACGTACCGCTATGGCCCCTCCTTTCCGGGGTTTGAAAGTCGCGACATGACCCCTTCGGAACCCCTTGAGGGGCCCGACGTTTGGGGGTGTGAATTGCACCCATCGCAAGATTCCACCTCGGCCTTGGGTTCCGCCTTGTTGGCCAGCCCGGCCATCCAGGCCTTTCCCAATCCAGCCACCTCTCGTTTGACGCTGTCGGCCCCACAGCCAGGCACCTGGTACATCTACAACACCACTGGGGAACTCATTGTCACGCGCACCGCCCACCTTGCCTCCACCCTTGTGGATTGCGCATCGTGGCCTGATGGACTGTACGTCGCAGCCTTTCACCCTCGTCAAAATGGATGGCCCCCCAACACGTTGAAACTGTCCATCTCCCATTAACTTCGCCCGACTACGAATCACTTCATACCTCAAAATCATGCGCTTGCGCTTCTTTTCGTTCGCTTTGAGCCTCGTTTTTGCCATGTCCGCTTTCGCCCAAAACACCATTGGTGTGACGGCCGTCCAGCCTGACTTGGTCGAAGAAGGCTACACCTTGCTCTACCCCCACAACCAACCCAACGTGTACCTGCTCGACGTGTGCGGCGAGGTGGTTCACACATGGATCAATGCAGACACCCTTCGGCCTGGCAACGTGGCGTATCTCCAAGAAAACGGGGACATTGTGATGACCTACCGTCCTCAGGTGTTCTCGTCAGACCCCATTTGGGCAGGTGGAGGTGGCGCCACCATCGAGCGGCGCACCTGGGACAACGATGTTCTGTGGTCGTACACTTTGAACGACAGCACCGGCCGCTTTCACCACGACATCGAAGTCAAACCCAATGGCAACGTGTTCGCCATCGCTTGGGAGCACTTCAGCGCCGAGGAAGCCTTGCAGGCGGGTCGCGACTCCGCGTTGGTTCCTGAAGATGGGCTGTGGTCTGAAATGATTTTGGAGCTTTCGCCTGACGGCAACGGAAGCGCCAACGTGGTGTGGGAATGGCATGCGTGGGACCATTTGGTCCAGGACTTGGATGCAAGCAAAGACAACTTTGGTGTGGTCAGCGAAAGCGTGGACAAGATTGACGTGAACTACGGCACCCCCAGCAGCCAACCCAGCGACTGGTTGCACATCAACGCCATCGACTACAACCCCTACTTTGAGCACCTCTTGCTGAGCGTGCCCACGTTTGACGAGCTTTGGATTGTCGACTACAACAACTTCACGCCCGGCACGCTGCTTTGGCGCTGGGGCAACCCCGAGGCGTATGACATGGGGACAGAAAACGACCAACAGCTCTTTTACCAGCACGACTGTCACTGGGTCTACGACCACGTCACCGTGAACAACCCCGACTTCGGAAAAATTGCGGTGTTCAACAACAGTGTGCCTGCAGAAGACGGCAGCACCTACAGTGCCGTTCATTTGTTGAATCCTGCGTACACGGACTACGAGAACAGCTTTGCCACAGACATGGCAGACAACACGTACCTCCCCAACGATTTTGATTGGACCTATGTCGCCCCCGATTCCATTCACTCCTCAGGCCTGTCCTCCTTCCAGCGCTTGGAAAACGGCAACAGCTTGATTTGCTACGGCCGATGGGGAGACACCCGTGAAATCACGCCCGAGGGCGATGTCGCATGGCGGTACAAGACACCCCTGATCAATGCCGGCGGAGTGGCGTCGCCCGTGTCCCAAGGTTCCGAACCCAGCATCAACCAAAACATGACGTTCCGTGCCCACCGCTACCCTGCGGATTACGAAGCGTTTGACGGGGTGGCTTTGATGCCCCAAGGCGTCATTGAATTGAACCCCACCCCACTGGATGCTTGCATTCCGCCCGTGTTGGGATGCATGGACAGCTTTGCGTGCAACTACGACAGCACGGCCACCGCGGCGGACTCATGCATCTACTTCGCACCGGACTACGGAACTTCGTTGGACTTTGTCTTGGGCACCCTCGAGCCGGAACTCGGATGCAACGGCGGGTATGCCGTGTCCGAAAGCCTCCCCGTCACCCTGACCGCGACAGACTCCGCCATGACGTGGGTGTTCACGGATGACGTGGCCCAAACCCTCATCGACAACGGCTTTGGCATTGTGGTGTCGGATTTGACCACCCAAGCCTTGAGCTTGTGCGGCAGTGACATGAATGTGTTGGATTCGTTTGGCAACGCCTACACCCTGCAATACGACATCACGGGGTACATCAATGACTTCTACGACGGCTACCTCGCCCCTGCCGAGAATTTCGGGTTTGGATGCGGGTTCGAGTTTGCCTGCAACTACGATCCCTGCGCCTTGTACGACTTTGACCTCTGTGAATTCTTGGAAATCACGGTCGAAACCACCACAGACGCCGGCATGGGCAATGGGTCCGCCACGGCCACAGTGACTGGCGGCGCGGAGCCCTATTCCATCGCTTGGTTTGAGGGAGACAGTGAAGATTCCTTCGCCGATGGCATGAGTGTGGACAGCCTTTTGGCCGGGGAGTACACTGTCCTTGCGGTGGACAGCACCGGATGCATTGGCGATGCGGACTTTGTGATTGACGCCGTGGACGGATTGACCACCCCCGACGTGGTGTGGAATGTGTTCCCCAACCCAGCGACTGACCTTGTGCATGTCAACCTCAGCACCCCTGGTCACGGAGCGCTGACCCTGACCGACCTCGGTGGACGCGAGGTGTTGACGACCACCCTCACGTCCACGCGCACCACCTTGGATTTGAGCGCCCTGCCGGCAGGCACGTATGTGCTTCAATTCCAGCAAGGCACAACGCGGTACACGCGCAACCTGAACGTGGTGCGTTGAATGGGGAAAACCCTTTGAAAACAACACCAAGCCCGGGCCCTGTGCCCGGGCTTTTTCTTGGACCTTGCATGCATGTCTGAGACCTTGCTCACCGAGTTGAATGAGGGCGTGATGACCCTCACCCTGAACCGCCCCGATGTCTTCAACAGCTTCAACCAAGAAATGGGACGTGCGTTCCAAGCAGCTTTGGACGAAGCGGCCCAAAACGAGGCAGTGCGCTGTGTCGTCCTCACCGGAACGGGACGCGCCTTCTGTGCGGGACAAGATTTGAAGGAGGTCACCTCGGAACACTCTCCCGGATTCAAAGTCATTGTCGAAGAGACCTACAACCGCAGCATTCGACGGATTTGTGACATGGAAAAGCCCGTGGTGGCTGCAGTCAATGGGGTGGCTGCTGGCGCCGGGGCCAACATCGCCTTGGCGTGCGACTTTGTGGTGGCCAAATCGTCGGTCAAGTTCATTCAGGCGTTTGCCAACATTGGGCTCATCCCCGACAGTGGTGGAACCTACTGGCTTCCTCGGCTCGTTGGCATGGCCCGCGCGAAGGCGTTGACCATGCTCGGCACCCCTCTCCCCGCCACGGAAGCCCAAGAAATCGGATTGATCCACCAAGCCGTGGAAGAAGAAGCCTTCAACGAGGCCGTCCACACCTTGGCGTCCAAACTGGCACACATGCCCACACGGGGGCTGGGACTGACCAAGAAAGCCCTGCACGCTGCCATGACAAACGACTTGCACACACAGTTGAAACTGGAGCTCGACTCGCAGTTCGAAGCGGCAGAAACGGACGATTACGCGGAGGGCGTGCAAGCCTTTTTGGAAAAGCGCAAACCCCAATTCAAAGGGACATGAGCGAGGACTGGATGGACGTGAACGTCACGTTGCCGGACGACGACCAACGCGTTTTGGGCTTCATTCCTGGGAACAAGGTTTACTTGCCCGGCAAAGATTTTCAATTTGAAACCCGAGAAGTCGTCGTCTTGCGGTTTTGCAAAGACTTCTACGCCAAGAACGAGGAGAAGCGTGCCAAGCACGGCCTTCACTTTTGGGCGGGAGAAGGCAACAGCAACCATTTTTTCAGCGACGTCACGCATTGGCGCCCCATCCCTGAGGGGCCCCGCGAGTGACTTCACGAATGAAACTGGGCGACAGCAGCCATGGCCGCCGTCTCAGTCCGCAACCGCAATGCGCCCAAATGAACAGCTTGGGCATCGCACTCCACCAAGTGACGGACCTCCGCTTCGGTGAAATCACCTTCAGGTCCAATCGCCAGCCAGGCATGTGCATGCGCTTCTTGCCACCCTGCCCATGACACGCGAGCCGGCAAATCCGGCAGCGCAGACATGCAATGCGCCACCGCACCCGCACGGTTCCTCAACGCCGGGTGCAGTTCAAATAGATGCTCCAAGGAACAAGCCTCATGAAGCTCTGGCATCCAGCGCCGTTGGCATTGTTTGGTCGCGGCCACAACCACCTTGCGCCAACGGTCGTGCTTGTCCACACGACGTTCACTGCGTTGCGTCCAGACGGGAATCACCTCCTCCACCCCCAGCTCGGTCGCTTTTTCCAGCAACCACTCAAACCGGTCAGTCGCTTTGGTGGGTGCCACGACCAAGGTCAATCCTGGAGGCCGGGCCTCTTCCCTCTCCACGTGCTCCACGTGCACGGACGCCCTTCTCTTGCCCACCGCAGTCAACGTTCCAACGGCCTCCCCGCCAACGCCGTCGATGAGTCGGACGGTTTGGCCTTCGGTCATCCGCAACACGCGGACAACGTGCAGCGCTTCCTCCTCTGACAGAGGCGAAACACCAACCAGGAGATCAGGATGGAAACACGTGTGCATGACGCGAAGGTAACCCTGCCGTCACGCAAACATTCAAGCTTGTGACACTGCGGTCACAACAGGTGCACCCGCCTTCATCTCGGCTGTGGCCGCCTCTTCGAATTGCGTGAAATTGTCCGCAAAGCGAGACGCCAATTCTTGGGCAGCCTCGTCGTACGCTGCGGCATCCTGCCATGTGCCTTTCACGTCCCAGAGTTCGTTGGGCACGCCTTCACATCCCACGGGAACTGCGAGTTTGAATACGGGGTGAATGGTGGCCTCCACCGCGTCCAATTCTCCGCGAAGGGCCGCGGCAATCATGGCACGGGTGTAGGACAACTTCATGCGATGCCCCACGCCGTAACCACCTCCGGTCCAACCGGTGTTGACGAGCCACATGCGCACGCCGTGCTGGGTCATGCGTTCGCCGAGCATGCGTGCGTATTCCGTGGCATGGAGCGGCAGGAATGGCGCACCAAAGCATGCGGAAAAGGTGGTTTGGGGTTCCACAACGCCTGCTTCCGTTCCCGCCACCTTGGCGGTGTAGCCCGACAAAAAATGGTACATCGCTTGCCCCTTGTCCAACCGGGACAAGGGTGGCAACACGCCAAAGGCGTCGCAGGTCAAAAAGAAAATGTCCGTCGGATGTCCTCCCACACTGGGGGTCACGGCGCCAGGAATGTGATGAATGGGGTAACTCACACGCGTGTTGGGTGTGATGCCATCATCTGCGTAGTTGGGGGTCACGCCGTCTTCTTCGAATCCAATGTTCTCGAGAAGTGCACCGAAGCGAATGGCCTGGTGAATTTCAGGCTCTCCCTCAGGACTGAGGTCGATGGTTTTGGCATAGCAACCGCCCTCCATGTTGAACACCCCTTCTGCGGTCCAGCCGTGCTCGTCGTCCCCAATCAACGCGCGGTTGGGGTCGCTGCTCAACGTGGTTTTTCCCGTCCCTGAAAGGCCAAAAAACACCGCCACATTGCCCTGTTCATCTTGGTTGGAGGAACAGTGCATAGGCAAAACGTCGTGCTGCACAGGCAGGATGAAATTCATCACCGAGAACATGCCCTTTTTGATTTCGCCGGTGTACCCGGAACCCGCCACAACGATGATTTTGCGGCCGAAGTCAATGGCACTCACGTTGCTTTGACGGCACCCGTGCTTGGCGGGATCGGCTTTGAAACTCGGTGCGCAGATGACATGCCAATCGGGTTCGGCCACCCACCGCTCTTGGTCGGTGAGGCGAATGAACATGTTGTCGACAAACAAGGAAGACCAAGCCTTCTCGGCCACCACGCGCACGGGGATGCGGTACCGTTTATCCGCCCCCACGGCGGCGTCCTTCACAAACACGCTTCGGCCCTCTAGGTGCCTCTGCACATCCTGCAACAAAGTCTGGAAGGCCTCGGACGACATGGGTTGGTTGATGCTTCCCCAATCCACCCTGTTGACAGTGGTTTCGTCTTCCACCAAAAAACGGTCCTTGGGGGACCGTCCAGTGAATTCCCCCGTTTCAATGGCCAGCGCACCTTGGTCGGTCAAGACGCCTTCGCCGCGAAGGAGGGTTTGAAGAATGAGTTTGGCAGGGGGAAGGTTCCAGTGGGCTCGGCCCACTCCTTCAAGTCCGACGGCATCCAAACGCGCGTCGAAGGGGGTGTTTCCAACGTGTTTCATCATGTCCGAGGTTTGATCATTGCATCCTCGATGACAAAACTACAGCACGGTCACCGTTGCGGTTCAATGCGTTGTTCACAAACCATCCACGGACCGACCCCGCCTCCTTACCTTTCACTCATGAAGACACCCCTTTTCCATGCTTCCTTCGCAGCTTGCCTCTTGGCCCTGCTTTGCCTGACGGGATGCACCGATACTGCGCCGGATGCCCTGCCCAATCCCGCCTCCAAAATGAGTCCCGCGGGAAGGCTCAACATGGAGCGTCAAGGCCGCGACATGGATCGGTTCCACGAAATGAACAAGGTCCAAGTCGAGAACAAAATCAGTCCGTATCGCTACGTCATCAGCACGGAACGGCACAGCCGATTTGGGCAATTGGTCAAGGCTTCAAGCCTCAGCAGAACCATCCACTCCACGGGGGTAACACTCCTCTGTCCGACGGATGAGGCATTTGAGAACTGGACCCCTTGGTTGCGGCTGATCAAGGAAGGAAAGCAATACGAGATCGACGACTTTGTGGGCAACCACGTCATTCCCATGACGCTGACCTACGACGACCTCAAGTCGAAAGACACCCACGCCACGCTTGCGGGGACCACCCTCGAAATCTCGACCCGTGGTGGCGTCACGGCCAATGAAGCGCGCGTGCGAAGTGGCCATGTCATCACAGAAAAGGGCCATGTGATTGGACTCGACGATCTCGCTTACGTCCCCGAGGCGTTGCGTTGATTGCAGACAACCTTTCCGCCCAGATTTCGGTTATATTGACCCAGTTTCAAGCCCATGAACCTTCGCCTTCTCTTCCCCGCCCTGTTGGCCGCTTTGTCACCTCTCTCGCACGCCCAGGAGATGCCTCCCAGTTGGGTGCCCGGCACGTGGCCTGTGGTGTTGGACGAGGTGGCCTTGTCGAACCCATGGGTCGGCGGGTTGACGGCCCCGCAGTGGTCGGCGTTTGACGCAGACCTCGACGGCGACGACGACCTGTTTGCGTTCGACCGCGACGGCAGCAGGGTGCTGATGTTTGAGCGCATTCCTGGCGAGGATTTGACCCTGCGGTGGGACTGGACCGAAGGCTGGCCTGACATGGTGGATTGGTGCCTTCTTCGCGATTACAATTGCGACGGCAAACCAGACATCTTCACGAGCCACCAAAACGGCATTCGGGTGTTCACCAACACCACCCAGCCCGGGGAGGGCCCGTCGTTCGATCCTGAGCCCGTCACCCTTTTCGCCACCTTCGACTTGATCGGATCGGACCCCAGTGACCTGCCTGTCATTTGCTTGGGCATGGACTTGCCCGCCATCATGGACCACGACGACGACGGGGATTTGGACATCATCACTTTCACCGAAACCGCATCCACGTTGTACCGTTTCGAAGGCCAAACGCCGTGCGGCCTCGACCTCGAATGCACCAACCGCTGCTACGGCATGCTCGCCGAGGCTGCAGAAAACAATGCCCTGTTCATCGGGGACGATTTTGAATGCTCGTTCAACGTGGAGAACCCAGGCATGGTCGTCTCCGACATGTCTCGCACCGGGCTGCATGCCGGTGGCGCATTGACCTCGCTTCAACTCGAACCCGGAGGACCCAAGGACCTCATCATCAGCGACGTCACCTATCCGGAAGCGCTCGCTGTGGTGCTTGAAGTGGGCCCATCCTCTTTGGACAGTGCCACGTACGTGGACCCCACCTTTCCCAGCAACTTGTACGGCGACCAAGCCGTCAACTTGGCGCGTTTTCCCGCCGCCTTCCACCTCGATGTGGACCAAGACGGCGTCCGCGACTTGTTGTTTTCGCCCAACACGCCCCTGGAGACCAACGACGACGAGAGCGTCCACTTCTTCCGCAACACAGGCACGGAGGACGAGCCCGCTTGGCAGTTCATCACTGAAACTTACTTGCAAGACGGCATGATTGACTTGGGGCGCGGTGCCTACCCTTCGTTCCACGACTTTGACGGGGACGGATTGCTGGATTTGGCCGTGGCCAACAAGGAACGTTACGAAGGCGTGGACCAAACCCCCGCTGCCGTGGCGGTCTTCCGCAATGCCGGCACCGCTTCAGAACCACAGTTTGAACTCGTTGACCTCGATTGGATTGCCCTGGACGACTTCCAAATCGAAAGCCCCTACCCAGCCTTTGGCGACTTGGACGGAGACGGAGACTTGGACGTCCTCGTCGGAGACGAATTGGGACGCATTCACGAATTCACAAACGTGGCTCCCACCGGAGCGTGGCCGGAATTCACGCTCACCGCCCTGTCCATTCCCGAGGATGGCAGCGGCGAAGCCATCGACGTGGGCCAGTTTGCCACGCCGCAACTCCACGACATGGACGGCGACGGCGACCTCGACATGGTCGTCGGCGAAAAGAACGGCACGCTCACGCTGTTTGAGCGCACCTCAGTGGGATCGTGGTCCAAATACGTCTCCCCCATCCACGGGGAAAACTGGGGGAACATTCTCGTGGACAACCTTCTCGGCATCAACGGCTACAGCGTCCCTGCCCTGACCCCCACGTCGGAGGGCCTTCGCGTATTCGTGGCCAATGAAACGGGCACCGTACAGGATTTTGGCTTGGCATCGGACAATTGGGATGCGGAGCTCCTCGAAGTCAACGACGCGGTGTTCGGAGGCCGAGAAGGTTTCCGTTGTGCCGCAGCGATTGCCGATGTGGACAACGACGGGTTGCTCGATGCCTTGGTGGGCATCCAAAACGGCGGCCTCCTCTCGTACAGCAGCAGCACCGACACCGTGATTGTGGATGCCGGATTCCTGCCTGCGTGGGAGTGGCAAGTGATGCCCAATCCGGGGCGCGACGCATTCCGCTGGCGCAGTGCTCAACCGTGGTCCGGAGAACTCACCGCGTGGAGTGTGACCGGAAAGAAAGTCGGACACGTCGTCGTACAAGGGCAACGAGAAGGTGCCATAGAGACGTCAGCCTGGGCGCCTGGCACCTACGTCATTCGTCCGGTGCACACCCCCGGAAACAGCAAGGGCGTCCCGATGGGAACGCCCTTGACTTGGATCAAGTTGCCCGAATAAACGGGCGGTTTCAAAAGAGCCTCAGAGGCTCAATCCGTCGAGCACGTGCTTGACATCGCGCACCGCGCTTTCGCTTGTGGCGAGCAACGCCTTCTCGTCGTCGTTGAGGTCCAGCTCGATGATGCGCTCGATGCCGTTCTTGCCGAGGATGACGGGAACCCCCAAGTAGAGGTCGTTCACGCCGTACTCGCCGGTCAACCATGCGCAGCAAGGGAACACGCGGCGCTGGTCGCGGACGATGGCTTCGACCATTTGGGCTGCCGCTGCACCCGGCGCATACCACGCAGATGTGCCGAGCAAGTTCACAATCTCACCTCCCCCCTTCTTGGTGCGCTCCACAATCGCGTTGAGCTTGTCCTCGTCGATGAGCTCTGTCACAGGGATGCCGCCGACGGTGGTGTAGCGGGGAAGCGGCACCATGGTGTCGCCGTGGCCACCCATCAACACCGCTTGGATGTCCTTGGGGCTGACGTTCAATTCCTCGGCGAGGAAGGCGCGGTAGCGCGCCGTGTCGAGGATGCCCGCCATGCCAAACACGCGCTTGCTGTCCACCTTCGCCGTGAGGTACGCGCAGTACGTCATCACGTCAAGTGGGTTGGATACGATGACCAAAATGGCATCAGGGCTGTGCTTCATGACGTTTTCAGTCACCGTCTTCACGATGCCTGCATTGGTGGCGATCAGATCGTCGCGGCTCATCCCCGGCTTGCGTGGCAAACCGCTCGTGATGACCACCACGTCCGATCCAGCCGTCTTGCTGTAGTCGTTGGTTGAACCCACAGTGCGGGTGTCGTACAGGTTGATGGGCGCGGTTTCCCAGATGTCAAGGGCCTTGCCTTCGGCGAAGCCTTCTTTGATGTCCAACAAAACCACTTCATTGGCGACCTCACGGGTGGCCAACACATTTGCGCAAGTGGCACCTACGTTTCCGGCGCCGACGACTGTTACTTTCATGAATAGAACGGTTTGGGACTGCAAAAGTACCCAAAGCACAGGGCTTCGTCCACGACAAGACGCATCTTTGTTCCATGATGCGCAACTGGTCCTCTCTTGTCCTCACGGCGTCTGCCTTGAATGTGTTGTGTTCTGGCGGGCTCTGGGCACAGCCCTCAAGCCAAACGTCTCAAGCCCCCCCGTTCGACCGCCCCTTGGAGGCGCACAACGCCTGGCCTTCTGGCACGTTTGGGGTGGACTACAATGTCACAGATGACGAGGGATTCAGGCATGGACCTTGGGTTCGGGTGTACGAATCTGGGGATCTTTACTACGCCGGCACCTTTGACCACGGCACCCCCACGGGAAGCTGGTGGTACTTCCGTGAAAACGGCACCGCCCTGACACACCTCGTGCACAGGGAAGACCCCACCCAATCGGACGCCACGGCCTTCACCGCAGATGGCCAAATTGCCGCCCAAGGCGGATACCTGCACCCCTACCTCAAGATCCAAGGCGAGGCCCTTGAATCCAGGCCCGCCACCCCTGTGCGGCACGGTGCATGGTCCTTGTTTTCGAACAAAGGCAACCTCACTGCCCTCATTCACTACGACGAAGGCCAAAAAGACGGCCTCGAAGAGCGATACCTGCCCAGCGGCGCCGTCTGTGAACGGGGTCAACACCGCCGTGGGGAAATGCATGGCGAATGGAACGCTTGGCATGACAATGGCTTGCTGCGGCAGAAAATCACCTACCGAGACGGCACGTTGGACGGCCCTTTTGAGGCGTACTACGGCAGCGGCGGCCGCTTGAGTCAGGGGAATTACCTCGAAGGCGCCGAGGAAGGAAGCTGGAAGTTTTACCTCGAAGACGGGCGCTTGCAACACATCCACCGGTACCGCGCCGGAAACCTGATTGAAACCATTCGGGTCAACGGCACCTTCACCACGTGGCATGGTGAGGAGCGTCCGGAATCCGAAGTCAACTACCGGGACAAGAAGCTCGACGGCCCCTTCCGAGAATGGCACGACCAGGGCGGTTTTGTCCTGGAGACGTTCACGGATGCCGACACCGGAGAACAACTCCAGCGCAGGGTCATGCAAGGCGTGCAGGTGAGCCGAGAAGGCGAATACGTCGCGGGACAGCTTGATGGCCCGGTCTACCACTATTCAAGCACGGGGCAATTGACGCACACTGAGCACTACAACATGGGGATTCTCGAACGGACGGAGACCCATTGACGCCCAGAGGCTTCAAGCGCCTTCGCCTCGGATCGACTTCTCGAATCAGTAGCCGTACTTGTTGCCCCAGCGCGCCTTCAACCATTCGAGCGCGGCTTGCTCTCGGGGGTTGTTGCCGGGCACGTAAAAGGTGGTGCCTTCCATGCCTTGAGGGAGACACTCTTGGCCACTGAATCCGCCCGCCGCATCGTGGTCGTAGGCATATCCCGCCCCGTACCCCAAATCCTTCATCATCCCCGTGGGGGCATTGCGCAAAGCCAAAGGCACGGGCGCTTCTCCGTGGGTGCGGATCCATTCTTGGGCCTGTCCAATCGCCTTGTACGAGGCATTGCTCTTGGCACTGGTGGCCAAATACACCGCGCACTGTGCAAGGATGATGCGCGACTCAGGCCATCCGATGCGCTCCACGGCTTGAAAGGTGTTGTTGGCCAACACCAGCGCCGTGGGATTGGCATTGCCGATGTCTTCGGACGCGGCGATGAGCAGGCGTCGGGCGATGAATTTGGGGTCTTCCCCTCCTTCCACCATGCGGGCCAAATAGTACACCGCGGCGTTGGGATCGCTGGCACGGATGCTTTTGATGAAGGCACTGACCACATCGTAGTGCGCCTCGCCCCCCTTGTCGTAGCCCGAATGAGGTTGCTGCACCCGCGCGGTCACCGCTTCATTGGTAAGCACACATGCCCCGCTCTCGTCGGGCTCCAGTCCATTGACCACCAACTCAAGGGTGTTGAGCAAGCGACGGGCATCTCCCCCACTTGCCCGCAGCAAGGCCTCTTCCTCCACGATCTCCACCTTGCGTTGCGCCATCTTGTCGTCTTCCTTCAGTGCGCGTTGGACCAACCCCATCAACACCTCGGCAGACAGGGATTCGAGCACATAGGTTTGGCATCTCGACCGCAAGGCAGGGATGACTTCAAACGAAGGATTTTCCGTTGTGGCGCCGATGAGGGTGATGGTCCCGGCTTCCACGGCCCCAAGCAAGCTGTCTTGCTGGGATTTCGAAAACCGGTGAATCTCGTCGATGAACAACAAGGCACGGCCCGCAAACATGCCGTCGCGCTTGGCGGAATCCAACACGGCACGCACGTCTTTCACCCCACTGTGAATGGCGCTGAGTGCATGGAATGGACGGTCGGATTCAGCCGCAATCAACCGGGCGAGTGTGGTTTTTCCCACGCCGGGAGGTCCCCACAAAATCATGCTGGGCAACGTACCTGCCTTCATGGCACGGCGCAAGACCGCCCCCTCGCCCACGAGGTGCTGCTGACCCACATACGCGTCCAACGATTGGGGACGCATTCGCTCCGCAAGAGGTGCCTGACCGTGCATGAGACAAACTTAGGGCTGTGTGGCGCTGTGGTGGCGCGGATGGCAGGGCTGCGATGCAGGGCGCTTGTGCTTCCAGCGCTTGTGCGACCACAACCACCGCGAAGGATCCATGTGGATTTCTCGTTCCAGCTTGGCCAAACACCGGTCCAACACCTCGCCTTCGGGCAGTTCGATGACCTCGTCCGTAATCAATTCGTAGGTCAACGTGTATTTCCAAGGTCCGACGCGACGAATGCTCGCATAAACCACCGCCATGTCGTACATCTTGGACCATTGCTCCAATCCGTAAAAAACCGCCGTCTCGGTGCCCAGGAAGGTGGTCCACCAACACTTGGTCGGATCGGCGGGGCTTTGGTCAAACCCCATGATGACCGCGACGGGATCGGCGTGTCGGGCCACATTCATCCAAGCCCGCCCCTCTTTGGTTCGGACCATTTCAAGCCCAAATCGCCCACGGCTCTCCCGCATCAACTTCTCCGCATTCTTGTCACTGAGCTTCTTGTAGAGGGCCATGGTGCGGAAGGGCAGGTTTTGATTCAAGGTCAGGGCGCTCCACTCCCAGTTGTTCATGTGGCCTCCCGCCACAAGCACATGCTTGCCTCGCGCGTGCAACGCGTCCATCACCTCTTTGCCATGGTGCACCATGCCTGCATCGACTTCCGCCCTTGACATGGTGAAGAGCTTGGCAGACTCCACCATCAATTGGGCAAAGTGGCGTTGAAATCCAGCATATCTCCACCAGCGCTGGCCCCGAGAGAGGTCCGGAAAGGCGCGCCTCAAATTGGCGCGAACCACCTTTCCGCGGTACCCTCCAACAAGCAACGCAAGCACCGTCAATTTCCACGCGAGCAACGTCAACATCCAACGGGGCAGGCGCCCCAGCCAAGACAGCATCTTCATGGCGCGAGGGCTGTCCAAGGTGAGGACACCTCCGTCCACACGTCCGCTTCTCGCACCAAGGTCAGGCCGTCATGCGCCAATCGGATGCCTGCGGGCAGGCTCGCCTCGGCTTGCACATGCCGTCCCATGAGGTGACTGAGGTGCGTGAAGTAGGTGCGCTTGGCGCCAATGCGTTGTGCGACCTCCAGAGCTTCGGGCAGGGAGAAATGGCTGTAATGAGGTTGGGGCCGAAGGGCATTGAGCACCAGCACTTCCAAGCCTTGCAATTGGGCCAACGTTTCGTCTGAAATGTGACTGGCGTCGGTGATGTACGCCACATTGTCCACGCGAAAGCCATGGATGGGCAACTTCCCATGCATGATGAGCAGGGGATGCCAATGCATCCCTCCTGCCTCGAACGGTTGGTGGTCTTCGATGCGCGACACGTGTACGTCGGGCACGCCTCCGTGTTTGAATTCGTCGAAGGCGTAGTGAAAATCTCGACGCAAGGCCTCCTCCACCCTGTCCGAAGCATGGAGGGTCATCGCGCGCTTTTGGAGGTAATTGAACGGACGCACGTCATCCATTCCCGCCAAATGATCCTTGTGCTCGTGGGTGTACACCACCGCATCGAGATGACAAACGCCCTCTCGAAGCATTTGGGCCCTGAAATCAGGACCTGTGTCAATCACCACCCTGGAAGACGGCGACTCCAACGCCACCGAGGTCCGAAGCCGCTGGTCCCTTGGATCGGAGGAGGTGCACACCTCACAATCGCATCCAATGATGGGCACACCTTGGGATGTTCCCGTACCCAGGAAAACCAAACGAGACAATCTCTTCACCTCTGCGCCGTTCATGGCACGAAGGTATCCTTACCTTTGATAAAACCTTACCGATTTCGTTGTGGACTTGGAACGCGTCATTCTTTCGGCCAAGCAAAAGGCCCTTCGCATCAACCTCAACCAAGATCTCTACGGCACCTTCGCCGAGATCGGGGCTGGACAAGAGGTCGTTCGTCACTTCTTCCGTGCAGGGGGAGCTTCAGGCACCATCGCCAAGACCATTTCTGCCTATGACAAGGACTTCAGTGACGCCATTTACGGCAAGGAGGCCAAGGGCAGGTACGTCTGCGAGTCGCGCATCGACAAGATGCTCGAACACGAGTACGGTCTGATTGAAGAGCGCATCACGCGCGACGACCACCCCACCAAACAGTACTTCGCGTTTGCGAACACGGTGGCCACCATCAACTACCACAAGACCACACAGGGTCACGGTTGGTTTGGCATCAAGTTTCAATCCTCGGCGACAAGCGAGCCCAACACCATTGTGCTCCACGCCCGCTTTCACGAGCAAGACGCGCTGTTGCAACAGCAAACCACGGGCATGCTCGGGGTCAACCTCATCTACGGCGCCTTCTACTTCTACAAGCGCCCCAAGGAGCTGCTGCAGAGCCTCTACGACAACTTGGATCGCGACCAACTGGAGATCGACATGATCCAAATGAACGGACCCGACTTCGCCGAAGTCGACAACCGCCTCATGTCGCTTCAGCTCGTCAAACAAGGCATGACGGATGCCGTCATCTTCTCCCCTGACGGTCGCAACCGACAGGCGGCAGATGTGTTGTACAAGAAGAACATCTTGGCCATTCGAGGCAGCTTCCGTCCCGTCACCAAGGTCAACATCGACATGATTGCCAAGGGCCTTGCGCAATTCAAGCAAGAGCCCAAGGTCGACCCTGAAAACCTGCAAGTGTTGTTCGAGATCACCCTCAACAACCTCAGTGCAGAGGGCGACATTGACGAACAGGACTTTCTCGACCGTGCGGATGTGCTGTGCAGCATTGGCCAAACGGTGCTCATCAGCAACTACCAGAAGTACTACAAGTTGGTGGAGTTCTTCTCCCGTCACACCAAAAAGCGCATGGGCGTCATCATGGGGGCATCCACCCTCGTGGAGATTTTCAACGAGCGCTACTACCGCGATTTGAATGGCGGCATTTTGGAAGCCTTCGGCATCCTGTTTTCGCGTGATCTCAAAATCCTGCTCTACCCGTGGAAGGACGCGAAATCAGGGGACTTGTGGACCTCCACCACCACCCCCATCCATCCGCGACTCAAGCCGCTCTACGATTACCTCGCCTTCAACAAGCGCATCACAGACATTCACGATTTCGACCCTGAAGTGCTGTCCATCTTCAGTCGCGCGGCCTTGGAGTCCATCAAGAACGGCGGCGAGGACTGGGTGGAGATGGTCCCCGACTTTGTCGACCGCATCATCAAGGAAAACTGCCTGTTTGGCTTTTGCGGGGTGGCCCAACCCGAAGAAGGCAAGGCCCAAGAAGATCCCGCCGAAGCTGCTGCCCGCGCCATTGAGCAGAAATAAGCCACGGCCGCGACGCCCCCTTCTATTCGTCGCCCATTCAGGCACAAAAAAAGGCACCCGATGGGTGCCTTTTTTCATTCATGCATGGTGCAATCACGCTTCGCTTGACGCGTGCTCCACGAGGGCTTCAAACTCCTCCTTGGAACCCACTTTCAAGTCCGAGAATTGACGGGTGCCTGTTCCAGCGGGAATCAAGTGCCCCACAATCACGTTCTCTTTCAAGCCAAGCAAGTGATCTTGCTTGCCGCTCACCGCAGCCTCGTTCAACACCTTGGTTGTTTCCTGGAAGGACGCAGCTGAGATGAAGGACTTTGTCTGCAAAGAAGCGCGGGTGATGCCCTGAAGCAATGGACGCGAGGTCGCTGGGATGGCATCGCGGCTTTCCACCTTGGGAAGGTCGCGACGGACCAACGAGCTGTTCTCGTCGCGCAAGCGACGTGCAGACACCATTTGACCCACTTTGAGGGTTTCAGATCCGCCAGCGTCGGTGACCACCACCATGCCAAACACGCGGTCGTTCTCATTCAAGAAGTCGGCCTTCTCGATGATTTGCTTTTCGAGGAATTGCGTGTCGCCACCATCCTCGATGACCACTTTCTTCATCATCTGACGTACAATGACTTCGAAGTGCTTGTCGTTGATTTTCACACCCTGGAGACGGTAAACGTCTTGGATTTCGTTCACGATGTACTCCTGAACGGCCGTGGGGCCCATGATGTTCAAGATGTCGTTCGGCGTCACAGCACCGTCTGACAAAGGCATGCCTGCCTTCACGAAGTCGTTGTCCTGCACGAGGATGTGCTTCGACAGGGGCACCATGTACTTGAACTTGTCTCCGGTACGCGCTTCCACGATGATCTCGCGGTTGCCGCGCTTGATCTTGCCGTAGCTCACGATGCCGTCCACCTCAGACACCACTGCAGGGTTCGAGGGGTTCCGAGCTTCGAAGAGCTCAGTCACACGTGGCAGACCCCCTGTGATGTCACCAGACTTGCCGGCCACACGTGGGATCTTGCACAAGATGAGGCCCTTGCCCACTTTGTCTCCTTCCTTCACAGAAAGGTGAGCGCCCACAGGCAAAGAGTACGTGCGAAGCACTTCCTTCTTCTTGCCCATGATCAACACGGCAGGGTTCTTCTTCTTGTCGCGCGTCTCCGTGATGACGATTTCACGGAAGCCCGTTTGTTCGTCGAGTTCTTCGCGGTAAGTCACGCCCTCTTCAATGCTCTCGAAGGCCACTGTGCCTTCTTCTTCAGAGATGATGACGTTGTTGTATGGATCCCATTCGCACACCGCAGTGTCCTTCTTGATCTTCTTTCCTTCCTTCACAAAGAGCACAGAACCGTAAGGGAGAACCGTGGTGGACAATGCCACGTTGGTCTCTGGATCCATGACCTTGAATTCTGAAGAACGTGAGACGACCACGACCTCTTTCTCGCCTTCGGCGTTGGTGCGGTCCACCGTACGGAGGTCGTCGATTTCTACAACACCTTCGTGCTTGGAGCGGATTTGGTTCTCGTCCGAGATTTTCGAAGCGGTACCACCCACGTGGAACGTACGCAGGGTCAACTGCGTTCCAGGTTCCCCGATGGACTGCGCTGCGATCACACCCACAGCCTCACCTGTTTGCACAGGGCGGTTGGTGGCGAGGTTCTTTCCGTAGCACTTGGCACACACGCCTTGACGTGATTCGCACGTCAACACAGAGCGGACTTCCACTTCTTGGACACCCGCTTCCTCAATGGCCTTGGCTGTGGCTGGAGAAATCAACTCTCCTTCCGAGGCCAACACTTCCTCCGTGGCGGGGTGCAACACGTCTTGTGCCGCGGTACGGCCTTCGATGCGGTCACCGATGCCCTCCACGATTTCGTCGTTCTGACGAAGTGGCGTCACCGTCAGGCCGCGCAAGGTGTGGCAATCGTCTTCTGTGATGATGACATCCTGGGCCACATCCACCAAACGACGCGTCAGGTAACCTGCGTCGGCCGTTTTCAAGGCCGTATCCGCAAGACCCTTACGCGCACCGTGGGTAGAGATGAAGTACTCCAAGATGCTCAAGCCCTCCTTAAAGTTGGAGAGAATGGGGTTCTCAATGATGTCCTGACCACCCGTCGCTGAAGACTTCTGCGGCTTGGCCATCAAACCACGCATGCCCGAGAGCTGACGAATTTGCTCCTTTGAGCCACGTGCACCGGAGTGCATCATCATATAGATCGAGTTAAAACCTTGCTTGTCGGTTTCCAAACGGTCCATCAAGATGTTCGTCAAACGAGAGTTCGTGTGCGTCCAAATGTCAATGATTTGGTTGTAACGCTCGTTGTTGGTGATGAGACCCATGTTGTAGTTGTCCATCACTTCGCCCACTTGAGACGTGGCTTTGGCGACCAACTCCTCCTTTTCAGGTGGGATGATGACGTCGTTCAAGTTGAAGGACAAGCCACCCTTGAAGGCCATGGTGAATCCGAGCTCCTTGATGTCGTCAAGGAACTGCGCCGTACGAGGCACACCCACGCTGTTCAAAACGTGAGAGATGATGCCTCGAAGCGACTTCTTTGTCAAGAGCTCGTTGATGAAGCCCGCCTCTGCAGGCACGTGTTCGTTGAAGAGAACACGTCCACACGTGGTGTCAATCAAACTCACGTTTCCGTCGATGTCCACGAAACGCATCTTGATGGCTGCGTGCAAGTCCAAGCGGCCTTCCTGGTGCGCAATGCGCACTTCCTCAGAAGAATAGCACACCATGCCCTCGCCCTTGACCACATGCTCCTTCGAAGACGAACGCTCCTTGGTGATGTAGTACAGGCCCAAGACCATGTCCTGAGAAGGAACGGCGATTGGGGCTCCATTGGCAGGGTTCAAAATGTTGTGCGAGCCCAACATCAAGAGTTGTGCCTCCAAAATGGCTGCCGAGCCAAGTGGCAAGTGCACCGCCATCTGGTCACCGTCAAAGTCGGCGTTGAATGCCGTGCACGCCAGAGGGTGCAACTGCAATGCCTTGCCTTCGATCAGCTTGGGTTGGAATGCCTGGATGCCCAAACGGTGCAGCGTTGGTGCACGGTTGAGCAACACAGGGTGTCCTTTCATGACATTCTCGAGAATGTCCCACACCACGGGCTCCTTGGCGTCCACAATCTTCTTGGCGCTCTTCACAGTCTTCACCACGCCACGCTCGATCATCTTGCGGATGATGAATGGCTTGTAAAGCTCCGCGGCCATGTTCTTGGGCATGCCACACTCGTGGAGCTTCAAGTCAGGACCAACGACGATGACCGAACGCGCAGAGTAGTCCACACGCTTGCCGAGCAAGTTCTGACGGAAACGTCCCTGCTTTCCCTTCAAGCTGTCGCTCAAAGACTTCAGCGGACGGTTGCTTTCCGTCTTCACGGCGCTGCTCTTGCGGCTGTTGTCGAACAAGCTGTCGACGGCCTCTTGGAGCATGCGCTTCTCGTTCCGCAAAATCACTTCAGGCGCCTTGATCTCCACCAAACGCTTCAAACGGTTGTTGCGGATGATTACACGGCGGTACAAGTCGTTCAAATCGGACGTCGCAAAGCGACCACCGTCGAGCGGCACCAAAGGACGAAGCTCGGGTGGAATCACAGGCACCACCTTCACGACCATCCATTCAGGACGGTTTTCAATGCGGCTGTTGGCATCGCGCAACGCCTCAACCACTTGCAAACGCTTGAGCTTTTCGCTCTTGCGCTGCTGAGACGTTTCGGTGTTGGCTTCGTGACGGAGGCTGTAGCTCAATTCGTCGAGGTCCAAGTTGGCCAGCAAATCGTGCACGGCATCCGCGCCCATCTTCGCCACAAACTTGTTGGGATCCTTGTCGTCGAGGTATTGGTTTTCCTTGGGCAAGGTGTCCACGATGTCCAAGTACTCGTCCTCGGTCAGGAGCGTGTACGCTTCTTTGGCGTCCGCCTGAGGCACCTCTGCGATGCCCTGGTTGATCACCACGTAACGCTCGTAGTAGATGATTTGGTCGAGCTTCTTGGAAGGAATTCCCAAGAGGTAGCCAATCTTGTTGGGAAGGCTCTTGAAGTACCAAATGTGCACCACAGGCACCACCAAGTTGATGTGGCCCATGCGCTCACGACGCACTTTCTTTTCTGTCACTTCCACACCGCAACGGTCACAAACGATTCCCTTGTAACGGATGCGCTTGTACTTGCCGCAGTGACACTCATAGTCCTTCACTGGACCAAAAATGCGCTCGCAGAACAAGCCGTCACGCTCAGGCTTGTACGTGCGGTAGTTGATCGTCTCGGGCTTCAACACTTCTCCGTGTGACGCCTCGAGAATGCGCTCTGGCGAAGACAACGAGATCGTGATCTTGTTGAAGTCGCTGCTCAACTGCTTGGGGTTGTTTTGTTGGAACATCTGTTGAGGGATCAATCGAGTGAAACAGTCAAACCAAGGCCACGCAATTCATGCATGAGGACGTTGAAGGACTCGGGAATGCCAGGGGTTGGCATCACGTCGCCTTTCACAATCGCCTCGTAAGCACGCGCACGACCTTGAACGTCGTCCGACTTGACCGTCAAAATTTCTTGGAGGATGTTGGCGGCACCGAAGGCTTCGAGTGCCCACACCTCCATCTCACCAAAGCGCTGACCACCAAACTGGGCTTTACCACCCAATGGCTGCTGCGTGATGAGAGAGTATGGACCGATGCTCCGTGCGTGCATCTTGTCGTCCACCATGTGACTCAGCTTGATCATGTAAATGACACCCACCGTGGCAGGCTGGTCAAAGCGTTCGCCTGTGCCGCCATCGTAGAGGTGGGTCACGCCAAACTCTGGCACGCCCGCTTCTTCCGTGAGATCACAAATTTCTTGGATGGAAGCACCGTCGAAAATAGGGGTGGCAAACTTGCGTCCCAATTTCTCCCCTGCCCATCCGAGTACGGTCTCGTAGATCTGACCGAGGTTCATCCGCGAGGGTACGCCCAGCGGGTTCAACACAATGTCCACGGGAGTTCCGTCCTCGAGGAACGGCATGTCCTCCTGACGGACAATGCGGGCCACAATCCCTTTGTTTCCGTGACGACCCGCCATCTTGTCACCGACCTTCAGCTTGCGCTTCTTGGCCACGTAGACTTTGGCGAGCTTGACAATGCCTGCTGGCAATTCGTCACCCACGGTCACTTGGAACTTCTTGCGCTTGTACACGCCCAACAAGTCGTTGTACTTGAGGGTGTAGTTGTGAATCAAGCGCGCAGCGAGGGCACTCTGTGCGTCGTCGCGGATCCAGCCGTCGGCGTTGATGATGAGGTAATCGAGGCTCGAGAGCACCTTCTGAGTGAACTTGACCCCCTTCTTGACCTGCTCTTCCTTGTAGTAGTTGAAGACCCCTTGGCTGACCTTGCCACCCACGATCTTCATCAACTTCTCGACCAACAACTTCTTGAGTGCGCCGGCCTCCTTGTCGAAGTCCTTGTCGATGGACTCCAACACCGCCTTGTCGCTCGCCTTGGACTTGCGGTCCTTCACGGCGCGGCTGAAGAGCTTTTTGTCGATGACCACACCCTGGCCGGATGGTGGCATTTTCAACGAAGCGTCCTTCACGTCACCTGCCTTGTCACCGAAAATGGCGCGAAGCAGCTTTTCTTCAGGGCTGGGGTCAGATTCTCCCTTTGGCGTGATTTTGCCAATGAGAATGTCGCCTTCGGTGACTTCTGCACCGATGCGGATCAAACCGTGCTCGTCGAGGTCCTTGGTGGCCTCTTCACTCACGTTGGGGATGTCGTTGGTCAACTCCTCCACACCGCGCTTGGTGTCACGCACTTCCAACACGTACTCGTCGACGTGCAAAGAGGTGAAGACGTCTTCACGCACCACGCGCTCGGAGATCACGATGGCGTCCTCGAAGTTGTAACCCTGCCATGGCATGAAGGCCACCTTCATGTTTTGGCCGAGGGCGAGTTCGCCTTTCTGCGTGGAGTAACCTTCCACGAGGATTTGGCCTCCCTTCACCTTCTCTCCTTTCGCCACCATGGGCTTCAGGTTCATGCACGTGCCTTGGTTGGTCCGGGCAAACTTGGTGAGGTTGTACACGCGGAGGTCACTTTCAAACGAAACGAGCAAGTCGTTCTCGTCCATGTCGTGACGGATGTGGATCTCATTGGCATCCACAAACTCCACAATGCCGTCGCGCTCTGCGCGCAACAACACACGAGAGTCGCGGGCCACAGGAGCCTCCACCCCCGTACCCACGATGGGTGAGTTGGGGCGCATCAAAGGCACAGCCTGACGCATCATGTTCGACCCCATCAACGCGCGGTTGGCGTCGTCGTGCTCGAGGAATGGAATCAAGGATGCGGCGATGGACGCAATTTGGTTCGGAGCCACGTCCATGTATTGAAGCTCTTCTGGCTTCACGATCGGGAAGTCCCCTTCGAGGCGGGCCTTCACCATGTCGTTCTCAAACGAACCGTCCTTTTTGATGGGCGCGTTCGCCTGGGCAATCATGGCGCTGTCCTCGTCCTCGGCGGAGAGGTACACCACGTCCTTGTCGTTGGTGGCGGCCTTTCCCTTGGTCACCTTGCGGTACGGCGTTTCGATGAATCCGAGACGGTTCACCTTGGCATACACACAGAGGCTTGAGATCAAACCAATGTTGGGACCTTCAGGCGTCTCAATGGTGCAAAGACGGCCGTAGTGCGTGTAGTGCACGTCACGAACCTCAAAGCCCGCGCGCTCACGGCTCAAACCACCTGGACCCAACGCCGAAATGCGACGCTTGTGCGTCACCTCGCTCAGAGGGTTGGTTTGGTCCATGAACTGAGACAGCTGGTTGGTGCCAAAGAAGCTGTTGATCACCGAGCTCAACGTCTTCGCGTTGATCAAATCCGTTGGTGTGAACACCTCGTTGTCACGCACGTTCATGCGCTCACGGATGGTCCGCGCCATCCGCGCGAGACCCACACCGAATTGAGAGTACAACTGCTCACCCACGGTGCGGATGCGACGGTTGCTCAAGTGGTCAATGTCATCCACATCGGTGTTGCTGTTCACGAGGTCCAGCAACGTCTTGATGATGCGAATGATGTCGTCTGTGGTCAGGGTGCGAGACTCCTCTCCTTCCACGCCCAACTTGCGGTTGATGCGGAAGCGCCCCACCTCCCCGAGGTCGTAGCGCTGCTCTGAGAAGAAGAGCTTGTCGATGACACCACGCGCCGTCTCCAAATCGGGCGGCTCCGCGTTGCGCAGTTGACGGTAGATGTACTCCACCGCTTCTTTTTCTGAGTTGGAGCTGTCCTTTTGAAGGGTGTTGTAGATGATGGTGAAATCACCTTGGTTCACTCCTTCCTTGTGAAGGATGATGGTCTTGGAACC
>CAZGQI010000020.1:0-29999 GCA_964527895.1 uncultured Comamonadaceae bacterium
TGCGTGCCATGACTGAGGTCTCTCGGGATTCCTATTCAACAAAAGAACACATCTCTGTCCGATAAAGTTGCCTGATGTGCATAAAGTGCATGAAGGCGTTAAGGAAACTTGGCGATGTCCGCCCCGTCAGGACGACCTCGAAGGCACCAAACGTCCCGCATACCACGCGATGTACAGGTAACAGACCATGGGCAAGACGAAAGCCACCCCAAATCCAGCGCTGTCGACAAGGGCCCCCATGGCAGGTGGAATGAACGCTCCGCCCACAATGGCCGTGCACAACACCCCCGACCCCTGAGGTTTGCCCTCCCCGAGGTCTTCAATGGCCAGGGTGAAAATCGTGGGGAACATGATGCTATTAAAGAACCCCACAGCCAGCACCAACAACAATGCGCCAACGCCTTGGCTCAGCATGGACAACCAGATCAAGCCCAACGCCATGAACGCGGCGCCGGCCAGCAATTTGAAGGGCCGAATGCGCTGCATCAACGCAGAACCCGCAAAACGGCCAAGCATCGCCCCGCCCCAATAAAACGTCAGCAAGGCTCCGAGGATGCCCTTGGCGTCCAATCCAGACACATCCATTCCTTTGATGAAAGCGGCGACCCCCGCCATGCCACCCAACAAACCGCTGGTCTTGACTTCTTCCACAATGTCCAGGCTCAATCCGTAATTGACCATGTACGAGCCGAGCGCCACCTCTGCCCCGACATACACGAAAATGCCCAGCGCCCCAAACAACAACTTCTGGTTTTGCAGGACCTGTCCGTAGGTGGTGTTGGTTTGGCTGTCCCCGCCCAAAATTTTGGGCAAGGTGATGGCACCGACTACACCTGCAAGCGCGAAGAAAGCCAAAGCCAACACGACAAAAGGCACCTGAACCGCGGAAGCCTCGCTGGCGTAATAGGCCAAGCGGTCGGACTCATTGAGGGCACGAATGGCCTCGCTGGAGAGGATTTGGTCTCCCAACAGAAAGCTCGCGGCAACGACAGGCGCAAGGGTGGTTCCGAAAGAGTTGAAAGCCTGCGCCAAATTCAACCGTGCAGAAGCCGATTCTTCCGGCCCCAGCACACTGATGTACGGGTTGGCGGCCACTTGCAGGATGGTGATGCCACCAGCCACCACAAACAGGGCGAGCAAAAACAGCGGGTACATCCGTGTTGCAGCGGCGGGATAAAACAAGAGACATCCCAAACCCGCCGTCGCAAGTCCCACCAAAATGCCGCGCTGGTAACCCATTCGCGCAATCAAGTTGCCCCCCGGGATGGACAACAATCCATAGGCCGCAAACCATGCGAACTGGACAAGGCCTGCCTGCAAAAAGGTCAATTCAAACACCTCTTTCAATCGAGGAATCAGGGCGTCCACGAGAACCGTGATGAAGCCCCACATGAAAAACAGGGAGGTCACAGCCACGAACGCGCCGCGCATGGAGCGGCCAGTTTGAGAAGAAGTCATGGAAAGGTGTTTAGCGCATCAAGTGGACGAACCCGCGGAATTCCTGGGCATCCGTGTCAAAACCTGAGGCCTTGATGATCCAATGGTACAAGCCGTTGGGTGCGAAGTGGGTGCCGCCATTGACGTCACCAATCCACGCCTCGTCCAAGTCGGTGCTGTTGTACACCAGCTCACCCCAGCGGTTGTAAATCCAAATCTCGAAGAGTCGAATCTGTCGTCCTGTGATTTCCAGGGCGTCGTTGAGTCCATCGTTGTCAGGCGTGAACGCCGTGGGGATGTAAAAAAGTACATCTCCGTAGACATCGACTATGGCCACATCGGTGCAACCGATGTCGGTGGTCACATCCACCTGCGCTTGGTACGTGGACAAGCCGTCGTAAACGTGAATGGGGGCACGCTCGTAGGCATATTGACCGTCGCCAAAGTCCCACTGGTAGAAGTAAGCACCTTCGTAAGGCTCCGCGGGATCGACAAGGACGTCAAATGCATAGGAATCGTCGCCCAAACTTTCCCGCAGGATGGTGGCCTTCACCGTTTGGACATCCACCTGCGTCGAGGCAAATTCAGAGTAGTCGCAATTGTCCACGACGACCACTTCGTACTCGGTGCTCACTTCAGGATCCACCAAGTGCACCAATTCTTCGTCGTTGAAGTCGTCCCACTGCACTTGGTAAGGGGGCTGTCCCCCGACAATGTCCAATTCCATGTACGTCGAAGCGCCGTTGCACAGCAGCGTATCGTTGGGCATGGTCAATTCAAGTTGGTCGTACGGCACTTCAAACAACCCCTGCAAGTACAACTCCCGTTCACATCCGTCTTCCAAGTACACTTCCATCAAGGACGAATTCAGCGCCCCGTAGGTCACGCATTGTTCGTCGCCGAAGTCCACACCATTGATGGACCAGTTGTACGTCACAGGCGGATACGCGTAAGCCGGATCTTGGATGAGGTCGATGCAAACTTCTGCCGTCTCATCGCAAGGAACCGTCACCACATCTGGCATCGTCGCTTCAAAGGGAGGCGTGTCGTAAATGATGATGGTGATTTCACTTTCAATGGTGCCGCTCACCACTTTCAAATTCAAGGTCTCCGTCCCCTCATCAATGTTGTCTTGAGGCACTTCGAATGTCAGTGAAATGCCGTATTCCCCCACGGGCACAGCTGCAGACGATGGCAAGCCAAGCAGGTCTTCATCCAAGGTCGCTTCCGACCCCGGAGCGGCAATCAAATCAAAAGGAAAAGGAAACAAAGAAGACACCGCACATGGACGGCTGATGGTGATGGTCGAGGGTCCGCAATCCTCCCAAGCACAATAGATGATTTCGTCGTCGGAAGGATCGGGATCGCAATCAGGAGAAGCTTGAGACTCATACGTGGTGGGAATGGGAGATCCGAAGCTTCCCTCCTCCAGAATCACCACGGAGTCCAAAATGGTGTCTGTGCCATCCCCAATGGCCAACTTGATGTGGTAGGTTTCCCCACAAATCACTGGATACACTGCCGTCAACACCGTGGTGTAGCCATTCATGCAAATCTCAGGAGCCTCGTTGAGGATGTAATACTCTGCATTCAATGCACCGTTCACCGAACTGATGGTGATGGGGAGCTCAGGATCTGAATCGGGAACACTCGCAATGTTGACCGCTTGCCCTGGAAACGCACCGGGAGCATTGTACGGGCCATTGATGCCTGCGCCCGACAAAAAGAAGGCGAAAATGTCGTTGTACTGGCTGTTCTCCCACGCCTCATACTCACTCGAACCAAACACGTAATTGAAGGACACATAGTCTCCCGCGGGGTCAAAGTCGAATTCGAGCACACAAAGATCATTGACGCTCGACACCGTGAAAGCCTGCCCAATCAGAGGGGGAACGCTGTTGGCAATCTCAAGAAGGTCTGCGTCGGTGGGATTGCCTCCTTGACAGCCTCCACATCCGACCCCCGCACAGAACGCATCGGCGGCATTGCCGGAACTCAGAACCAGTCCTCCATCGATGGGGAATCCCACATCGGTTCCCCCTGTCAGGTAGCCGATTTGTTCCGTGGAGCCAATGAATGAAATGTTCGTGGCTGTGACCCCCTCCCCGAGCAACACCTCATTGACGTAGTCTTCGATGGACAACGTCTGGTCCACGGTCTGGGCGGACATGGAGAGGGTCAACAAACCAAACAGCCATGCCAGCAACAGCCGAAATGTGGCTGGTCTACGAAGTACGATGGGAAAATGAGTCATTGCGGAACACGATGGTGCCCCGAATATAACCTTTCCGTGCGAGGGAGAGGAATGCAGGCTCAGTTGAAGTCTGAGAGGGAAACCGAGAGCTTCTTCCGGGCATGGAAGATTCGAGACTTCACCGTGCCCATGGGGATGTTCATCTCTTCGGCGATTTCATCGTAATGGTACCCGTCGAGGAACATGGTGAATGGCTTCCGGAAATCGGGCTTGAGGTCGTCAATCGCCTCAAGAATGTCTGCCTGGTTGATCACGGTTGTGACCGTGTCCACGCGGTAGTCTTGACTGGCGTTGATGAAGTACTGGTTCTCCGTGCTGTCGAGCACGGTGTTTTGGAACTTCTTTCTCTTGTAGTTGTTGATGAAGATGTTCCGCATGATCGTGTAGAGCCACCCTTTCATGTTGGTGCCCTCCTTGAAGTTGTTCTTGTACCTCAAGGCTTTCACCATGGTGTCTTGCACCAAATCGTCTGCATCCGCGCCATTGCGCGTGAAACCCAAAGCAAATCCCCGGAGGAAGTCAGACTGGCTGACGAGAAGCTGGTTGAATTCGAGTGTGCTCATGATCGATTTGTTTAACGATTCAAGCCAAAGATTCAACAAAACTTCGTTGAAGCCAAGCTTTTTGTTCAACAATTTTTCCAAAATGTTCAACAAAAAACCCCTGAACGCTGATTTCTAACAGGTTACGACCAAAAAATCCCTGCAACAAGAAATGTGTGCGGGTTGTTCAAAACAACCGCTGGACCAAATCCCCTCCCGTGACGTCCACCGTGACGCCGGGCACAGGGTTGACCTCGCTGAACACACTGCCCGCGAGGTGGAAGGTCACGTCATTGCCCGCAAACGTGCGTGCGATCCGGTCGACGTACGCTTGGGCTTGGTGTTCGGCAGGTGAGGTGGTGCAATAGGTGACAAAGGCCACTTTGGGGAACTGGGCAGCCACCCCAGGCAAATCGTCGAATGGTACGCTTTGGCCCAGGAGGACAGATTTGCGGCCATGCTCGCGACACAGCTGATGCACGAAAAGCAAAGAAATGTCGTGGATCTCACGCTCCGGAAGGTAGAGCACCAACACGGTATCGTCCTCGTTTGCCTCGGGGATGTCGGTATTGTGGATTTGGGCATACAACATCTGGCGCAAGAGGTTGCTCATGAAGTGCTCATTCGCCGGGCAAATGGCGTTGGTCAACCACAACACCCCCACGTCGGCGAGGAAGGGCAAACACACGCTCACCACAGTGGCCGCAAAACCAAGGCGTTTGATGCAATCGTCGATGGTGTCCCTGAACAATTGCTCGTCGTAAGACATCATGGAGACCTTGAGTTTTTGCTGCGCCACGAGTTCTCCCCCAGTCTCACCTGCCCCTGGCGCATCCGTGATGGCCTTCGCGAGTTGGGCGTCGCTCATGGCGGCCACCTTGGAAATCTTCATGCCGCGCTCGAGCAGCAAGCTCACGTTGAGCAAGCGCTTCAAGTCGTCACCCGAGTACGTTCGGATGTTGGTCTCCGAACGGGAGGGGTTCAGCAACTGATAACGCTGCTCCCAAGCACGAATGGTGTGTGCTTTAACTCCCGAGAGGTTCTCGAGGTCCTTGATGGAGAACTCTTGTTTCACGCCGCTGTCTTGAAGATTGTGAGGATTTCCAACCCAATCAACATCCCAACGGTCGTTTAAGTTCACATCATAAGTTTGCGACATGGCTAATTCCTTCATGTTGGAAGTTCCTTCCTCTTCTGACCTCTATCCCTTGAACGTGCTTCGCGAGGAGCACACCCTTCACTTTGGCGTGAGGTCCATTGCAAATCAATGGAAGGAATGCTTGCAAGCCAAACCCCACACGCGCATTCATCCCCGTCTGCTTCCCACCCCCGCCAATGTGAATGTGGTGTTGGGCCTGAAGGATGGCCAATACTGGACGCACCAAGGCGAGCGGGTGGCACAATGCGGGGAGGGATCTTCAGCCCTCGAAGGAAGCCCGAACCCCGACATGTTGAAGGAGGCACCTGACCTGTTTGAGCGCGCATCTGAAGGGCTTCAAGGCGACCTGGCTCGCCTCAAGTTGGCTTGGCGCTTGCGCACCTTGGAGGAAGACGAACGCGAGGCTTGGGCGGTGGTTGGGGTGATTGTGCATGGGCCCATGGAGCGCATTCACCTTGCACCTGGTGCAGTGTTACGCGATGCCTCACTCAACACAGAAGGCGGAGACATTGTCATCGGTCCAGACGCCGAAGTCATGGAAGGATGTCGCATTCGTGCCCCTTTCGCCTTGGGCGAGGGCAGCACGCTACGCATGGGAACGTTGGTCTATGGACCGACCACCGTCGGCAGCCAGTGCAAAGTCGGCGGCGAATTGAGCAACGTGGTCATCCACGATTTCAGCAACAAAGCGCACGGGGGATTCCTGGGCAACTCGGTGTTGGGGTCGTGGTGCAACCTGGGTGCTGAAACCACGTGCAGCAACTTGAAGAACACGTACGGGGAGATTGCAGAATGGTCCGAATCGGAGGGCACGATCAAAGGCCGCGGCCGGACATTCTGCGGACTGCTTATGGGCGACCACAGCAAATCTGCCATTCACACAGCATTCAATACGGCCACCGTGGTCGGCGCCATGTGCAATGTGTTCGGTGCGGGCATGCCGCCCAAGCACCTCCAATCCTTCTCGTGGGGTGCGGAAGGCGATGTGCACGACGTAGAACGCGGTCTGGCCACGGCACGGAAGGTCATGGCCCGACGGGATGTGGTGATGACTGCGGAAGAGGAATCACGGATTCGGGCGGCCTTCGCCACCCGTGTCGGCGCGGACTAAACCTGACAACCTGTCGCACGCCCTGACGATTTGGGGTGGCCTGGACAAGGAAATGGACAGGTTGGCGTTTGATTTTGGCAGGCTGCGCGATTGGGGTGCTTTGGCACGCGCTTTGACCTGAGACAAGACAAATGAAGAAGGCCATGCGTTTGAGCGACATCCAAGACCAAGATTTCATCCCCATTCTGACCGAAGAGGATGAAACTGCCATGCAAGAGAAGGAAGTGCCCGAGGTGCTGCCTTTGCTGTCCTTGCGCAACACCGTGCTCTTTCCGGGTGTGGTCATCCCCATCAGCGTGGGCCGCGATCGCAGCGTGCGCTTGATTCGCGAAGCGAACAAATCCGAGGCCCTGATTGGGGTCGTCAGCCAAAAAGAAGACGACACCGAAGTTCCCGGACCCGACGACCTCAACAAGGTCGGCACCGTGGCCCGCATCTTGAAGATGTTGAAGATGCCCGACGGCACGAACACCGTCATCCTGCAGGGACAACAACGCTTCCGCTGGACCGAGGTCATCCAAGAGGAGCCCTACCACAAAGCCAAGGTGGAGGCCTACGGAGGGGTGGACGAACCGCTTCCGGAAAAGGAAGGGCAGGCCATGATGGAAAGTCTGAGGGACCTGTCGGCCGAGCTCATCGAGATGAATCCAAACATCCCTACGGAGGCCGCGGAGGCGATCAAGGGGATCGATCGTTTGGGCTTCTTGGTGAATTTCATCGGCAGCAACATGCAGGTCGAAGTGGAGGACAAACAAGGCATCCTCGAAGAGGTCAACCTGCGCGAGCGCGCCCAGAAAGTCCTCGAATTGCTCCACAAGGAGAAGCAAATGCTGTCCTTGAAGCAGGACATTCAGCGCAAGGTTAAAACCGACCTCGACCAACAACAACGAGAGTTCTTCCTGCACCAGCAGATGAAGACCATTCAGGACGAGCTCGGGGCCAATCCCCTCAAGGAGGAGATCCTCGAAAAGCGCGCCAAGGCGGCCACCAAAGACTGGCCAGACCACGCCCGAGAAGCCTTTGACAAGGAAATCGGCAAGCTCGAGCGGATGAACCCGCAAGCCAGCGAATACAGCGTGCAGTCCAATTACCTCGAGACGTTGCTCGACTTGCCTTGGAACGAGGTGTCTCAGGACAATTTTGACCTGAATCACGCCCAATCCGTGCTCGACCAAGACCACTACGGCCTTGAAAAAGTCAAGGAGCGGATCATCGAGCACCTCGCCGTGCTTAAAATCAAGGGTGACCTCAAGGCCCCCATCTTGTGCCTGTACGGCCCTCCGGGGGTTGGGAAAACGTCGTTGGGTCGAAGCATTGCCGAGGCGCTCGGCCGCAAATACGTGCGCATGAGCCTTGGGGGGCTGCGCGACGAAGCTGAAATCCGCGGTCACCGTAAAACCTACATCGGAGCCATGCCGGGCCGTGTGCTTCAAAACTTGAAGAAATCGGGCACGAGCAACCCGTTGTTTGTGCTGGATGAGATCGACAAGCTCGGCCGCGACCACCACGGAGACCCCTCCTCTGCCCTGCTCGAAGTCCTCGACCCCGAGCAAAACCACACCTTCCACGACAACTACCTCGACCTCGATTACGACCTGAGCAAGGTCATGTTCCTCGCCACGTGCAACGACCTGAGCACCATTCAGCCCGCGTTGCGCGACCGCATGGAAATCATCGACGTCAGCGGCTACACCTTGGAAGAAAAAGTCCAAATCGGCAAGAGCCACCTCCTTCCCAAGCACCTCAACGAATCGGGACTCGCGAAAACACACCTGAAAGTGCCGGTGGCAACCATCCAGTCTGTGGTGGAACAGTACACCAACGAGAGTGGCGTACGCGGGCTGGATAAGCGACTCGCCAAAATCGTGCGTCACCGCGCCAAGCAAATCGCCCTCGAAGAGGCCCACGACGTCGAGGTCGGTGCAGAACACTTGCACGACATCCTTGGCATCGCCCGAACCAAAGACCGGTACGAAGGCAACGAAGTCGCGGGGGTCGTCACCGGGCTTGCTTGGACGCCTCGCGGAGGCGACATCCTGTTCATTGAGTCTTCGCTGACGCCGGGCACGGGCAAGCTGACCCTGACCGGCAACCTCGGCGACGTCATGAAAGAGTCGGCCATCATTGCCCTGCAACATTTGAAGGCCCACGCCGATTGGCTCGGCTTGACGCCCGACGTGTTTGACAAGTGGAATGTCCACATTCACGTGCCCCAAGGCGCGATCCCCAAGGACGGCCCAAGCGCTGGAATCACCATGCTCACTGCGCTGGCCAGCGCCTTCACCCAGCGAAAGGTGCGCAAGTACCTCGCGATGAGTGGCGAAATCACCCTGCGTGGACAAGTGCTTCCCGTGGGCGGCATCAAGGAAAAAATCCTTGCGGCCAAGCGCGCCGGCATCAAAGAAATCATCCTTTGCGAGCGCAACCGTCAAGATGTGGAAGACATCAACCCGCGCTACATCAAGGGATTGACCTTCACTTACGTCTCTCACATGCGAGATGTGGTGGACCGTGCGTTGTTGGGACAGCACGTGGAACATCCCTTGCGCATCGTCTCTTCCTAACTTGCCCTCCATGCCCCTCCTTCTCCGCCGTTGTTGTGTTGCTGCGTTGTGTGTCTTCGGCGTGCTTCGCACCCACGCCCAAACCCCAGGCGACGTCCCCCTTTCCTTGGCTTGGGATGTGGCAGCGGATGCCCGAAACGCCGCCCTTGGTGGATTGGATGTGGCGCCTGTCCAAGGCGACGGATGGTCGATGCTGGTGCATCCGGCCGCCATCGACTCCACGGTCGATCAGCACCTCTACACGTCCTACCTCGATTACTTCGCAAGAATGCGCACAGGCGCGATGGCCGTGCCCCTTGCCCCCTCTGGCCGTCGGGCTTCCATGGTCGGCGTTCGGTTCGCGACCTACGGGGAATTTGAGGGCGTAACTGCAGCAGGCGATCCCACCGGGGCCTTCTCTGGCGGAGACTACGCCATGCAATACGGCACTTCATGGACCCTCGACACGCTTTGGGTGGTGGGCGTCTCTGGATTTGCCGGGCTCCGCAACCTCGAGCAGGTGAATGCCGGGGTCGTTGGGGTCGACTTTGGGGTGGTGCGGCGCAGCCGCAGTGGCTACGGCGCCGTGGGGTTGCTCGTGTCCAACTTCGGTTTCCAAGAGGACTTCTCGGGCATCATGCCCGATGGACGACTGCCCCACAACGTGCAGCTCGGTTTGACGCAGAGCTTTCCCAACGCCCCGTTCACCTTTCACCTTCGTTTGCAGCGATTGGAAACGTGGGACCTCGCTCCCGCAGGAACGTACGACGACCTGTACGACCCTTTGACAGGCACCGTCATCCCCAACGACACTTGGGTGTGGGGCGACCAGTTTTTTCGTCACTTGAGCGGTGGTGTGACCTTGAATTTGGGCACCCACCTGCGCGGCTACCTCGGCTACAACCACCAGCGCCAAAAAACCATGGCCGCAGCGGGCCGAACCGGGGTGAATGGACTGTCTCTCGGCCTGCGGGGGCAATTCAGGAGCATCGACTTCAGCGTCGCCCGAAGCGTCTACCATTTTGCGGGGAGCTCCACGCATTTGGGGTTGGTTCTCCGGCTGCCAAATCAGGCCCGCAAAACACCCCCCGTGAAGCCCTGATTTTCAACGCGGCCATCCTATCTTCGACGCATGGGGAGAAGCCGCATCAACATCGCCATTGACGGGCATTCAAGTGCTGGAAAGAGCACCATGGCCAAGTCCCTGGCCAAGGAACTGAATTACGTGTACATCGACACGGGCGCCATGTACCGCGCCGCCACGTTGCACGCCATGCGCGAGCGCAGTGTGGTCGACACCGTGGTGAACGAAGTTGGATTGCGGGCGGGGCTGGATCGCATGTTTTTGGCCTTCCGCTACAACCCCCAAACCGAGCAGAGCGAGATCCACCTGAACGGCATCAACGTCGAGAAGGAAATCCGAAGCATGGAGGTGGCGTCCAAGGTGAGCCTTGTCGCGCGCGTGCCTGAAGTGCGGACCAAGCTCGTCGCCATCCAAAAGCGCATGGCCGAGGCCGGCGGTGTGGTCATGGACGGCCGCGACATCGGCACCGTGGTCCTTCCCCAAGCGGAGTTGAAGGTCTTCATGACCGCGGACCCTGAGACGCGCGCCTATCGCCGGTTGAACGAAATGAAGGAAAACGGCAAGGACGTCTCGTACGACGAAGTCCTGGAGAATGTCCTCGAGCGCGACCGCATCGATTCTGAGCGCGCGGTGGCCCCCCTTCGTCAAGCGGAGGACGCCGTCGTGGTGGACAACAGCGATTTGACCGTGGAAGAACAATTCAACTTCCTCGTGTCGTTGGCGCGCACCCGCATGGAGGACGACGCTTGATGGGTCGCATGCTCTGCACCTTCATGGCCCTGCTTTCCCTGGCCGGTTGCAACCGCGCCCAGGACACCCTCGAGACCACCGGCCCCATCCAGCCTGCATTCTTGAGCGCCGACAGCCTCCTTGTCGACAGCATCCTGGGCACCCTGTCCATGGAAGAACAAGTTGCCCAACTCCTCATGGTGCCCATCTACGCCAGGACAGACACCGCAGGTTGGGCGGAGGCCGAACGATGGACCCGCGACCTCGGACTGGGTGGCGTCATCTGCATGCAGGGCGGACCAGAGCATCAACGCACGCGCTTGAAGCGGTTGCAGGAACAGACTCGCGTGCCGCTCATGGTGGCCTCGGACGCCGAATGGGGTTTGGGCATGCGCTTGGACAGCACGCGCTCGTTCCCCCGGGCCATGACGCTGGGTGCCACGCGCAACCCTGAACTCGTCCGGTTGTTCGGGCAAGTGGTCGGCCAAAGCCTCCGCGCCACGGGGGTGCATGTCAATTTCGCCCCGGTCATCGATGTGAATTCCAATCCGCTCAACCCCGTGATTGGGAGTCGGAGTTTTGGGGAGTCGGTGCCATGGGTATCTCAGCTTGGCCAAGCGTATGCCGACGGCTTGCAGGACGTGCATGTTCTGGCGACAGCCAAACACTTTCCAGGACACGGCGACAGCGACAGCGATTCGCACAAAACGCTTCCCACCATCAGCCACCCGCGCACGCGCCTCGACTCCATCGAACTCGCGCCGTTCGCCCACGCCTTTGACCACGGCATGGGGGCCGTCATGGTGGCCCACTTGGACATCCCGAGCCTCGACAGCACCGAAGCGCAGCCCTCCACCCTGTCCCCGCTCATCGTCGACAGCTTGCTGCGCGACGAAATGGGATTCGAAGGACTGGTGTTCACGGACGCCATGAGCATGAAGGGCTTTGCAGACTTCGTGGGCGACCGCCCGCGCATCCGAGACGCCATCCTCGCTGGAAACGACGTGTTGCTCTTTCCCGGCGACCCTGAAGCGGCCATTGAGGAAACCATGGCCGCGCTGGCGGCCGGAACCTTGGACTCCGCGTCCGTGACCCACAAATGCCGTCGGGTGTTGATGGCCAAATTGTGGTGCCGCGCCCAAGACTCCATTCCACCGGCTGGAACCCCGTGGGAACCCGCCCATGCCGATGTGATCCACCGCGAGCTGATCGCCCAGAGCCTGACGGTGTTGCCTGGCTTGGATTCCTCGTCGCGTGCGCCGCTCTTCGCCACTTCAGGTCGCCTCGCCATGCTCGACCTCGCCAACCACGATGCCTCCTGCGCCCCACTCGAAGCCCAGCTGCGCGCGCACCTGCGCGATGCATGGCAGGTGGAGCGTCATGTGTTGGGCAAAGACGGAAGCGGACTCGGCCGGGAGGCGGTCAAGAACGCATTGGGCCAAGCAGACCACATCGTGGTGACGGCCTCAGAAATGAGCCATCGCCCCTCGCGCAATTTTGGGTTGCAAAGCGAAGGGGTATCGGCCCTGGTCCAATCCCTGACGGCCGAGGGCATCGATTCGCGTCGTGTCACTGTGATCTGGATGGGCAACCCCTACGCCCTCAAGGACCTCGCCGCACTGGCGCCCCATGTCCAAAGCATCATGGTGGCTTACCAAGACGATGCACGCACGTGTGAAGCGGTGGCGGATGCCTTGGTGGGCGTGACGCCGGTGCAGGGAAAGCTTCCTGTGTCTCCCATGGACGCTCCCTGGCGCGAAGGCGATGGCCTCGCTTGGGAAGGACATCAACGCCTGGGGAAGTGGGTGGACGCAAGGAGCGCAGCATGGTCTGAAATCTCCATGCGCGTGGACAGCCTGCTTGAAGTGGCCTTGACCGAAGAGGCCCTCCCCGGGGCCCGTGTGGTGGTGGCCCACCGCGGACACATCGTCATGGACAAATCCGTGGGAACCCTCGACGGCACGTCGCCGGTCATCCCCAACGCCCTCTACGACCTCGCAAGCATCACCAAGGTGGCTGTGACCGCCAACGCCTTGATGCGGATGGCTGCGGCAGGCGACTTGGAGGTCGACGCCCCCTTGCGCTCCTTGTTGCCTCGTTTGGAAGACCACCCGCTCGGCACGCGAACGGTCCGAGAAGTCCTGACGCACCAAGCCGGCTTGGAACCTTGGATCCCATTCTACCTCGCCGCCTTGGAAGACAGTTCGGGGGTGTTTGGCCAAGTGCCCACCGCGGGATGCGACATCGAAATCACGCCTGAGTTGTACCTCGAAGAAGCGTACACCGATTCGGTGTGGGCCATGATTTTGGGCGCAGAGCTCCAGCCGCCCGGCAAGTACAAGTACAGCGACCTTGGATTCTACTTGTGGATGGACATGTTTGCCGAGCGAGGCATGGATTTGGAGGCGTGGTTTCAACGCGAAGTGGCAGCACCTCTGGGTTGGCAGAGCATGGGCTACAAGCCCCTGGCACGAGGCATCGACGCCAAAATCATTGCCCCCACGGAACGAGATGAAGTGTTCCGCCAGCGCGTCGTGCGTGGTACGGTGCACGATCCTGGGGCCGCCATGCAAGGCGGGGTCGGTGGCCATGCAGGACTCTTCTCCAACGCCTACGACCTGGCCGAACTCGGTGAGTTGTGGCTGCGTGGCGGCACGCTGCGCGGCGTCGAGCTCGTCGAGAAAGACGTGCTGACTGCATGGACGGAACGCGGCTTCCCGGAGTCCGACAACCGTCGAGGCATGGTCTTCGACAAACCTGCAATGGACCCCGATTCAGGCCCGACGTGCAACCTGGCTTCTTGGGAAAGCTTTGGGCACACCGGATTCACCGGCACGCTGCTGTGGGTGGACCCGGCCTACGATTTGGTCTATGTGTTTCTCAGCAACCGCACGTACCCCGACGCCAGCAACACCAAGCTGCTTCGCTTGGACACGCGGACGGAAATTCAACGGGTCATCCTTGAACATCTGGGGGCGGTGAGTCGTTTTGGGAACAGCGATGAGTGATTCCCCCACAACTGGTTTGCGTGTAGGCATCGTGTGCTACCCCACGTTTGGGGGAAGCGGCGTGGTGGCCACCGAATTGGGCAAGGCCTTGGCCGCGCAGGGACACGAGGTTCATTTCATCACATACAACCAGCCGGTGCGTTTGGGCTCCTTCCACCCTGGGGTGTACTACCACGAGGTGGAGGTGTCGAAGTACCCGCTGTTTGAGTACCCGCCGTACGAATTGGTGCTGACGAGCAAAATGGTGGAGGTGGTCCAAACCCACAACCTCAACCTCCTGCACGTGCACTACGCCATCCCCCACGCCAGTGCGGCGGTGAACGCCAAGCGCATTTTGGCCGAAGCTGGATTGACGGTGCCTGTGGTGACCACCCTTCACGGCACGGACATCACCCTGTTGGGCAAGGACGCCTCGTTCAAGCCCGTCATCACCCATGCGATCAACGCGAGTGACGTGGTGACCACGGTGTCGCAAAGCTTGAAGGACGACACGGTGCGGTTGTTCGAAGTCAGCCGGGACGTGGAGGTGGTTCACAACTTCGTGTGTCCAAGCCATTTTGAGCGTCCCCCCGACCTCGAATTCCGATCTCAACTGAGCCCCAAAGGCACGCCCATTCTTTGCCATGTCAGCAACTTCCGTCCCGTGAAACGGGTGCTGGACGTCATCGACACCTTTGCCCGGGTGCGCGCCGAGCGGGAAGTCACTTTGCTCATGGTGGGTGACGGGCCAGACCGTGCCAGCGCCGAGGCACGCTGCCGGGAGTTGGACTTGACCCAGGATGTGGTGTTCCTCGGCAAGGTGAAGAATCCCATTGAGCCCTTGCTCATTTCGGACCTGCTGTTGTTGCCTTCGGAGACGGAGAGTTTTGGCCTTGTGGCCCTTGAAGCCATGGCCGCGGGAGTTCCGGTGGTTTCTTCCAACGTTGGAGGTTTGTCAGAGGTCAATGTGCAAGAGGAAACGGGCTTCCTTCGCGACGTTGGAGACGTGGAAGGCATGGCCCAAGACGCCTTGGCGATTCTTGATGAAGGCGCCCTGCGCGGCTTCAAGCAACGGGCCAAAGCGCGTGCGGCGGAATTCACCATCGACCGCATCCTCCCCCACTACCTCGACCTGTATCACCGCGCCCTCGATTCCTCTGCGTCATGAGCAGTTCTCGCATCGGACAACGCATTGTCATGAGCACCCAAGGCGATCGATGGATGGCCACGGTTTCGTCTGAGATTCCCGCCTGGCAGCGACAGTCGCTGGAACTTTGGTTTGGGGCTTGGGTGGCGCTGGGTGCCATGCTCGGGTATGGCGTGGTCTCCTTTCCGGGATCAGAGCGCACCTTCTACTTCATCTGCCTCGGCTTTTGGGCCTTTTTCGCCTTTCGCGCCTACCGCGCCGTGCGCTGGAGACGATCGGGATTGGAAGTCATCCAACTCAGTCCTGACGGCCTCGAATTGCGCAACGATCACGGCACCAAGCGCGGCCGTGCCGGCGTGCATGCCCTCAAAGACGTCGAACCTGCAAGCGTTCCCGAACCCAACCCTCGTTCGCTCCTGGAGTCCATGGAACAGCAGTTTTGGGTGGTCGGAGGCGACCGCATCCACCTCTCGATCCAAGGCAAAACCCATGTCTTCGGGAAACAATTGGAGCTTCACGAAGCGCAACAGCTCGCGAAGGTGTTCAACCAACGCCTCACCAAGCTTCAAAAGAAGCACAGCGCGCCCGGCGATTGACCCCGACATCGCGTCTGCAAATTTGACGCTGGCCCCGTGCGCCCCGACCCCAGGTTTGGGGCATGAAATCAACGCTTTCCCTTTTGCAACAACCTCTGCGGCTCGCCCTCTTGGCGGGATGGTTGGGCGCGGCCAGTTGCGCCGAGGCACCCCGCCCCTGTTCTCTTGTGGTGATGGATGCACACGGCCAACCGCCCGATTCGGGCTACGTCGTGCTCGCCAAGCCCAACAACCTGTCCAATTCCTCCTCAGTGCTGGGGTGGACTGTCGTCAGTGACACGTTGCATTGGAACGAGGACACAGGCTTGGTGCTTCCTCATGCCGATGTTCCCCCTGGATCGCATTGGAGGATTCACTCCCCCAACCCTCTTCCTGCCACGGGGTGGAGACTTCTCTCGGTCCCTTTCACAGGGGCAGACTCCTGTCTGCTCCCCATCGATCTCCCTTGGGAAGTGCATGTGCGCGCCCATCGCTCCATCGGTCACGACATCGCAGGCTACGACGTGCATTTCTCGAGCGACTTGGATGAAGTCACCACGTTGACGGAAACGCATTTGGACCGGGGGACCATCCACGCCAAGGGAATCTTGCGCACGCATGCCTTCCCAGTCCACATGACGCTGTCAAGGCGTTTTTCCTCAGGCCATGGAAGGCTTCCGGTGGCCCAAACCACGTTCGAATACCTCCCTGCACCCACCACACTCTCGTGTCATTGGGAGGATGGCAATGTCGACGCCCCATGAAGCAGCTGTTGATGCTGGCCACGCTCTTGTCTGGGGCGGTGAGCCTGGGCGCACAATCCCTTCAGATTCCCCAACCTGAATTGCCGCCGTGGTGTCCCCCTGGCATTGGATGTTCCACCCAAGTCCAGGTCCAAATCAATGGCGCCCTCGTTTCGGGAAACGCCACCTTGCGCATGGGGCAGGACGGACAATTTGACCGTCCCCTGTTGTTGGTCGAGGGATTTGATTTTGGCGCAGGTTGGAACGAACAGCTTCATGGACATGGCAGTGTGACCTGGAACGGCATTTTTGGCGGGGACGCCGTGAATTTTCCGATGGGGCTCGACTACCGCCCCTTGCTCGACGAACTTCACGCCTTGGGCGCGGATGTGGTGTTTCTCGACTTCGAATTCGGGACCGCTTCTTTGGAGCACAAAGCAGCCCTGCTGTCCTTCGTCATGACCTTGATCCAAGACACCAAAGAAGGCCATGCCCCGTGTGCACTTGTGGGGGTCAGCATGGGTGGCATCGTAGGCCGAATCGCCTTGACGCAATGGGAGCAAGCTGGCATGCCTCACTGCATGGGCCAATTTTATGCCGTGGATTCTCCCCATTTGGGCGCGACCATGCCGGTGGGGCTGCAGGCCTTGGTCTTGGCCTTGTCGGGCCAATCAGCGCAAGGAGAGCTGCTTTGGAATGCCCTCAATTCCAGTGCAGGTCGACAGCTGTTGCAACATCACATTGCAGGGAGCGAATCACACCTAGCCGCCATGGCCCTTCTTGAGCAACAAGGATGGCCCAAGACAAGCGTCAACCTTGCCGTCGTCAACAGCCGACCCAACGCACATGCTACGTTGACCGACGATCCTTTGCTTCACATGGAATGGGGCATTGGAAGCCCCCTGAATCACCAGCTCGCCCATGTCACAGCCGACCGTTGGGGAGGCTCGGGAAGCGAAGGTGGGGCAGACCTTTCTTTGCCCGGCACGCTGTGGCCAGGAGACGATGTCCCCTTGTTTCAAAGCATCAACCTGCAATTTCCTCAGCCCGACAGCGACCCGGAATCCGTTCCCGGAGCCACGGCCGGTCACCTCGAACTTTTGGCCCAGGCCCTGTCCGCGTCCATTCCCATGGACTTGTTGTCGGAACACGTGCAAACGGATGTCACCTTCGTGCCGTACACAAGTGCCATGGCATCCACTTCAGACTGGCCGGACGGGCCATGGACAGCATCTTCGGTGTCCACTGCCGCGATGCCCAGAGAGACACACGCCAGCCTTCCTTCTCACCATCGGCAATGGATGCTGACGTGGATCCAAGCACTTTGGAATCAAGAATGGCCTGACGTTTTGCAAGGACAGGATCAGACGCTGACCCTTGGATGGAATCAACCCAAACGGAACATCGTCCAAGAAATCGACATCGAATCCGGTGGCCAATTGGTGGTGGGCAACAATGCCACGTCCTTTGCGGCGATCACCTCCTCCTGCGCCGGGGCCATTCGGGTGCTTGAAGACGGGGAGATTCACGTGGGCAGTGCGCAAGGGGCACGCGGTCAACTTTCCATCTCCAACGGCACAGACCTCATTGTGGGACAAGCGGGGCGGGTTGTCGTGCACGAAGGATCCACCCTGACCGTGCTTCCCCATGCCACGGTGCTTTTGGAGGGTGGACACCTCGACATTCGACCGGGAGGTCAAGTGGTTGTGGCCCAAACGGGTCGCATCGTGCTGAATGAGGAAGCCACCGTGCATGTCTCAGAAGGGGCAACTTGGATTCATGCTGGGCACCTCAATGTCTTGGCCGAACAGACCTCCAAAGTGCATCTCGATGGAAACATGAATTGGAAATCCGGAGGCAAAATGTGGGTGGGCTCTTCTGCCCAGTGTGAGTGGACCTTGGGGGACCTCGGGTGCTCGCGGTTTGACGCGGAGGTCACGTGGTCAGGAAACGGCCTTGTTGCCATGGCAGGCGGACAGGGAGAATTTCTGTCTCATGGGCAACTCGCCATTCACGTACCAGTCCAATTCCGAAGCATGCTTTGGAACGGGCTTGACGGCGACCACGAGCAGATGCAGACCACCAGAAATGTGACCTTCAGAGATTGTCATTTGGGCTTGTTCCGATGGAGACACCTGGGATGCGCAGAAGACGCAGGCCTTGTGCAGATGGACAACAACCACTGGGACGTGGGTTGGGGGGAATTCCATCAGGCACAGCTTCGCTTTTGGGACAACGCGTTCGACCACGCGAGCATGCACGTCGTTCAAGCCTTGCCCCCCTCTCGGATGGTCAACAACCGATGGAACCACACGTGGTACAGCAACGATGCCGCATTGCGCTTGGAATCCTGCCCCTCTCCCCTGTGGATCGAGTCCAATGCTTGGTTCGGCGGCCGCGGAACACATCTGCTTCACGCCAATGCCACATTCGCTTGCAACTCATGGCAAGGCTGCACCGAGGCTGTCCTGCTCGAAGGGACAGGGATGGGTTGTTTTTCGGAATCATGCGGCGGCGGAGGAAATGCCTGGGCTCAGAACGACATTCATTTTGAGTTGGCCGGTGCGGCCCTGCCCTTGCTGAGCGCGGGGCACAATCAAATCGGTCCTGTGTCGGAACAGGTGGCCAAGGGCATCACCTCTTCGAATGTGGAGGCCTTGCACATCCAACAAGCCTCGTGGGACATCTCCCTATTGGACAATCCCCTGCTGAGCATGCTGTCGACCGACGTGGCGCATTGCGACGCCGGGGAATGTGAAGAAGTGACATGGTGGGCCGACGGCATGGTGATGCCCCGAGATTGTCAAGCCGTCGATCCCCCCAAACCCATCAAACGCAAGTCAGGCATTTCTGGCATGTGGAATGTCCTCGGGCAAGAAGTTTCTACCCCTCCGCAATGAGCGACTCCAAGGCAGCCAAATAGCCTTGCGGACCCAGGCCCGAGAGACACGCCCGTGCCGCTTGGGCCGTGAGGCTCCTTTGACGAAATCCTTCGCGGGCGTGGATGTTGCTGAGGTGGACCTCCACCGTGGGAATGGAGATGGCCTCCACCGCATCTCGCAACGCCACGGAGGTGTGGCTGTAGCCGCCGGGGTTGAAGATGACCCCGGTGCACGTCGCTTGGGCGTCGTGAAGGGCGTTGACCAACTCTCCTTCGACGTTGCTTTGAAGGCATTCCACTTCGACGCCCCATTCTGAGGCGTGGGCTTGAACCGCGCGTTCGAGCTCGGGAAGCGTCATGGTGCCATACATCGACGCGTCGCGTTGCCCCAACAAGTTCAGGTTGGGACCGTGCAGAAGGAGGATGCGCTTGCTCATTGCAGGACGAGGGGTTTCAGGCCATGGACAAAGAGGATTTCTCCCAGCCCATTGAACCGTTCAAAGGCGTCTTCGCCCATGGTTTCAATGTCGCGCTGGTTGAATCCCAAAATGACAAGGTCTGCACCGCCCGATTTGTTCTTGATCGTCTGCACAGAGCTCCCTTCGTGGGTGACGTGCTCGATGTTTTGTTCTGCGATGGGCAAGCGTCCCTCGAGGATGCTTTCGCGCAGGGCGTCTTCTTCTTCTTTCGCCTTGTCCCCGTCGTGCAAGAAGAACACACTGATGCTCGCCTCGTCCCATTCGGGGTGACCTTGCAAGATGTAGGCCAGCAAAATCATCAAGCTCGAATTGCTCGCATCGTCTGGGTTGATCCACAAATGGATGTCGTGCTTGTTGCCAAACTCCCGGCCGCTGCTGCGAAGGAGTGCCAGGTCGAGGCCCGCCGCCACAAGCAAGGAAAAGTTGTCGAGGAGCTGGTCCCGATTGGCCGGATGGTCGGGGGCATACTCCATCAAGAACAGGTTGTTGCCCTTTCCGGAAATGCCCGGCAGCTGGATGCATTGGGCGATGGCGGAAGTGTAGGATGGACTGATGATGGTGTCGAGGTGCACGCGGCTCTTGTTTCCTCGCGCTCGCTTCACCAGTTCCGCTTGGGCCAACCGGGCGTCTTCCTGCGTTTCGTGACTCAAGAAGCCTTTGATGAAATGCATGTAGGTGCCAAACCCGTGGCGGTAGGCCACCCACCGCACCATGTCAAAACCCTCTTTGCGCAGGAAAGTGTCCTGCGAGATGGCCAAGACAAACGGACGCCAGCCCGTGGCCTCCTCCAAATCGTCGTCGTCGCTCATCTGCAAGGCCAACTGAAGGGCGCGCTGAAGTTGGAAGATGACGCCACGAAACAGGCGAACCATGCCCTTTTGGCCTCCCCCACGACGTGACACCCATGCGTGGATGCCCACCATGATGAGCAAGCTAGCCGTGGCGTAGGTCGGATTCATCCCAAACATCAACACGATGCACAGCACCGCCCCCATCAAACTGATGGACCAATGCGAGCGGAACGTGGGACGGTAGCTGGGGTCGGCCGCCATGTGCTCGAGGAAGGACACAAGGCAAATGGCCCCGTAGGTCACCATGAAAAACATGGAGATGATCTCGGCCACGGCATTGATGTCCCCCATCAACACAAACGCGAACGCAATGACGCAGGTGGCCAAGGACGCCCGCACGGGCTCTTGCTCCAGTCCCCGGCCCTTCTTCAACCACGCGCTCATGCCTTCCGGGAAGATGCCATCGGCCGCAATGGCCTGCAACGTGCGCGGCGCCACCATGATGGATCCCAAGGCGGAGCTCATCGCTGCCGCCGCGAGTCCCACGGGAATGATGGGGCCCCACAGCGCGATGTTCTCCATGTACAGCTCGTCGGTGGCAAGCGCCTCGAGCGGGGCCGACCACCAGAGCTTGATCGCCACGGCGATGTAGATCACGATGCCCACCGCGGTGGCCCAAATGGTGCCCTTGGGGATGCTGACGCGTGGGTCTTTCAAATCCCCACTCAGTCCCAACCCTGCCGCGATTCCCGTGAACGCCGGGAAGATGAAGGTGAACACCTCGAAGAAGGTGAAGCGTCGGATGGTGCTGCCATCGGGCGCCAGCAAGGTGTCCGCAATGGTGCCCACGGGGTTCAAGTCAGGATTGCCTGGACCACTCCCCGCGAAGAAGAGCACAAGCGCTGCAAACAGCAGGACGACCACCAGATACAACGCCTTGACCCCGAGGTCTGCGCCCTTGCCAATCATGAGCACCGTCAACAAACCCATCACCCCCAAATTCACCCACATGGGATCGATGTGAATGCCATGGACGACGTCAGCCCACAAGATCAAATCGCGGCAAGCCACGGTGAATGCGATGACGTAAAAGGCCACGCTGATGGCTTGGGACAGGTAAAGGGCCAAGCCAATCGCACCTCCAATGTTCAACCCAAACGACCTGGAAATCATGTAATAAGCCCCTCCACCCTCAACCTTTTGATTGGTGGCAATCTCCGCCACAGCCAAGGCCGTAGGCACCGTCACCAAATGGCCCACAAAGACAATCAACAACGTGGACACCAAGCCGATGTGGGCCACGGCGTAGCCAAAACGCAGAAACAGAATGGCACCGAGAATGGTCGAGATGGCCGTCAAAAACACGGGCCACGTGCCCATGGTTTTGAGATTCGGTTGAGACATCATGAGGGAAAGTTACGCCCGCCAAACGGTGGCTGCCGCAACGTGGCCAGGAGGTTATTCACGGGCAGATGCCCAAGAAACGACCGCGTGCACAGGAAGGTGATCGCTGATGAAAACGTCCTTCTTGATGATCTCGTCCACGCAGGTCCACTCCGTCTTGAGGCCTTTTACGTAAATCGCATCGATTTTGGGGCCACCTGAAGATCCCTCTGGCGTGAAGGTCGTGTAGGAAGGGAAAGTCTTGCGGCACCGCGCGCGAACCTCGTCGTAAGTGTCCACAAAACCGGCATCCGACAGCGCGCGGCGTCCTGGGGCATCCGCCTCTTCATTGAAATCCCCGAGCACTGCTGTCGCGTCCGCCTCGTGGATCGCATCCAGCGACGCAATCAGCCGCGCACTGCCTTCCCGTGCTTCTGCCGAAACGTGGCTCCAATGCGTGTTGTAGACCCTGACGCGGCGGCCGGTTTCGACTTGATGGAACCACGCGACCGTCACGATGCGCGGCAGGTCTGCCGACCACCCCACCGCACCGGGCGTTTTCCAATCGGAGGACAACCAGAGGGTTTCGTGATGAAGCAGCTCCCACTTGTCGTGATTGTAGAAAAGGGGACACGCCTCTCCTCCGCCATCCGCGTCGCGACCCTGACCGACATGGGACATCCAAGGCAGACGGTCGGCGACATCTTGGACTTGGTGAGGCAACGCTTCCTGAAGTCCGACGATGTCGTAGAAGCCGACGATTTGGGCCACTTCATCCCGGCGCTCGGTCCACTTCAAAGGGTCCGAAGGATTGTCGTAGCGTACGTTGAACGTGGCCAGCGTCCACTCCCCCTCCCGCACTTGAGCCGAGGCCCAAGTCGACCCGCTGCAGGTCACAATCACGCACATCCATTGAATCCAATGCTGCATGCAACGAAGGTACTGAAGTCCCGAGGTGAACTGCACCGCCTTGGTCGCCTCGCCACGTACCTTTGCGCGCATGGGAGGACATCGTCGCGTCAAACGCACATTTCACAAAGGCCAAGAGCTTCGGTTGACCATCGAAGACATGGCTTTTGGCGGCAAAGGCATCGCCCGTGTCGAGACGGAAAAAGGCCCTTTCGTGGTGTTTGTCCAAAACGCCTTCCCTGGCCAAGTGGTGGACGCCCAAGTGGCCAAGTGCAAATCGCGTCACGCCGAGTGTCGCCTCCTTCGGGTCGTGGAGCCTGCGGACTTCGAAGTGGCCCTCCCGTACCAGCCCATTCCTGGTGCCCCTTACGCCACGGTGCCCATGGAGAAGCAGCACGAATGGAAGGCGCGCACGGCCTTGGACCTCTACCGAAAGATTGGTGAGGTGGAAGACCTCGACACCCTGTACCAAGGGTTCGTGCCATCGCCATTGGACTGGCACTACCGGAACAAAATGGAGTACAGCTTCTCCGAGATTCGGCACGACCTCGAGACGGACGAAAAGGTGGACGACTTTGGGTTGGGGTTCAAGCACCGCGGCACGTGGTGGGCCGTTGAAAACCTCGATGCCGACAGCGGCCTCTTCGACGAACTTGTGGAATCCACGTTGCACAAAGTCCGCGAATGGTGTGAAGCCACCGGATTGCCTGCATGGCACCCTCCCAAGCGCGAGGGCTTTTTCCGCTTCCTGGTGGTGCGCAAGAGTTATGCGAACGACGGACTGCTCGTCAACCTCGTGACCACCTCAGACGCGCCCTTGGATGCAGAAGGCTTTGTGGAATGCATTCGGGGGCTCTGGGGCGACCGAGTCAAGGGCGTCTTGCACACCCTCAACGACGACAAAGGAGAACGCGTCGAGGCACGCGAGGGATCGTCACGAGTGATTTGGGGCGACAGCACGGTGACGGAGGTGTTGCACGGGTTGTCGTTTGGCATCAGCATGGGGTCGTTCTTTCAAACCAACCCAAAGTCCGCCGAACGCCTTTATTCTGAGGTGCTCGCCCTCGCCCTGGAAGGCGTGGAGAACCGGCCGCAAGACGTCATCATGGACTTGTTCTGCGGAACCGGCACCATCGGGCAGCTCGTGGCCAAACACGCCAACACGCCCGTGGTGGCTGTGGACATTGTCCCCAGCGCCATCGAGGACGCACGCGAAGCGGCCAAGCGCAACGGGTTGACTGGCGTTGACTTTGTTGCCGCCGATGCAGGCAAATTCTTGCTTGAAAACCCGGAGTATCAGGGGAAAATTCACACGGTGATTCTCGACCCACCACGGGCTGGGATTTCGCCCAAAACCCTGCGCAAAGTCATGAGACTTGGCGCGCAAAGACTGGTGTACGTCAGCTGCAACCCTGCCACCCAAGCTCGGGACTTGGTGGTCCTGCGTGCGCAAGGCTACGCGCTCAAGTCGCTCAAGCTGGTCGACCAATTTCCACACACCGCGCACGTCGAGGCCGTCGCCTTGATTGAGAAAATCCCGGGATTTCAACCGAACTTAGAAGCATGAGCACACTCCGAGACTTGGTGATGCCCCATGAAACGGTGGTCCGCAAGCTGGACCGCATGGCACGTGAAATGTTGGAAATCCACTACGCGGAAGACGCGTTGGTGTTGATTGGTGTCGACGGGCAGGGGTTGGCCGTGCGTGAAGCGCTGGCCCGCAGGTTGCGTGAACTCTCCTCCATCGATGTGATTGAGGGCAGCATGTCCATGCACAAGGATGCCCCGCTCGACCATCCACTTTCCTGTGACGTCGATGCCGGACAACTCGAAGGACGCATCGTCTTCTTGATTGACGATGTCCTCAATTCTGGCCGCACACTCATCCACGGGGTGCAGCACCTGCTCCAAGGCCGTCCACGCGAAGTGCACACCGCCGTCCTGGTCGACCGCAAACACCGGTCGTTCCCGATTCGGGCAGATTTCTGTGGTTTGACGCTGAGCACACAACTGAACGAACACATTGCCGTGGACCTGAGTGACACGAATTGTGCCACCGTGCACGTCGAACGTCCGCAGGCCTCCTGAAGGCCTACCCTTCCAAGCGCCATTGGATTCCCGCAAGGGCCTCGTCAATGGCCTCGGCGGTCTCCAGGGATTGACGCCAAAACACGTGCGCTGAGCCGTAGCACGCCGCCCGGGTCAACATCATGCGTTCCAGCGTCCGCTGCAGGTCTTTGCCGTGCTTGTCGTGAATCAATGGGCGGTGTTCCTGTCCCTGCTTCAGGCGCTCCAAGAGCACGTCCATGGGCGGTTGCAACGCCACCACCAGGGACCGCCTGCGCATCCACTCCATGGCGCCTTCCGCACATGGGGTTCCTCCACCCGTCGCCAAAACAATGGGGTCGTTGGGGCGAAGGGCATCGGACAAGGCATCCTGTTCCGCTTCCCGAAAAGCCGATTCCCCCAAGGTCTCGAACACTTGGCGGGCCGGCATTCCGAGCATCTTCTCCACCTCCTCGTCCGTGTCGACAAAGGGCCTGCCAAGCCGTTCGGCAAGCGTCTTTCCCACGGTGGATTTTCCAGACCCCATGAAACCGATGAGGGACAGGTGTGTGTGCGTTTGGCTCAAAATGACGAAATCATTTGACGTTGACGGCAAAAAGGTCGTGCCCTTCCAACGAACCCACAAGTCGATCGCCAGATTGAACTGCGGCGACCCCTGCAGGGGTGCCGGTGAACAGCAGGTCTCCGACTTTCAGCGTCATGAATTTGGACACCTCTGCGATGAGGCGATTGACCGAAAACAGCATGTCTTTGGTTTGGCCCTCTTGAAGGACGTTTCCATGGTTGGTCAAGGTGAAAGACAGGTCTTGCACGTCCTTGCCCAACTGCGAGAGGGGCATGAATTGGCCGATCACCGCAGAACCATCAAAGGCCTTGGCACGCTCCCAGGGATGCCCCTTGGCCTTCAACCGCGTTTGGACGTCCCGCGCGGTCAAGTCCAAACCCAAGCTCACCTCGGAATAGTACCGCGGCGCGTGCGCTTCCGAAATGGTTTTGCCCAAGCGATCGATTTTGACGACCAACTCCACCTCGTGGTGCACTTCTTGGGTCCATTCCGGGATGTAGAATGGATGCTTGTGGCTGAGGATCGCGCTTTGGGGTTTGAGAAAAACCACGGGCTCAGACGGCACTTGGTTGCCGAGTTCACGGGCGTGGTCGGCGTAGTTTCGGCCGATGCAGATGATTTTCATGGAATCGCGGATGAATCAGTCGTTCACAAAGAACGCCACCTCCACCCGTCTGTCCAAAGCCCCGCGATTCGAAGCGCGCTCCTCCCCAAAATAGTTCAGCACCACACGCGTGGACAGCACGCCGCTTTCCAACAAATGCCGCTGCACCGCTTGGGCCCGCTTCTTCGACAAGGCCAAATTGGCTGCGCGGTCTCCTGTCAAGTCGGCATGTCCCGTGCAGACGACGCGCAACTGTGGGTACATGCCGAGGTACTCCATCACCTCGTTCAACTGCAGTTGCGCAGTCAAGGTCAAGCGGGCACTTCCCTCGTAGAACTGCACGTCAAAAGAAGCCGGCAGTTGCAAGGACGCCAACACCGGATCGCTGGACGGCGAAGGACGGTTTGGATTCCACGACTGTGCGGCCACGTCACGTGGGTTGACGGACGGGGTCGGATTGCCGCGCTCCAACGCCTGAATGCGCGCCTCTTGGGCTTCGACAAGCGACAGGATGCGCTGCATCATGTCCTGCATGGATTGCCATTCGGGCACATTCGCGCCGCCAACCCCAGCATCCCCACCCTGAACGGGCCAGGTGCTTTCGTCTTCGCGGTCCAGCAACGACATGGTTTCCAAATTGAAGTTGAGCTCAATCGGTTCAAGCGGCACATTCTCATCGGGGTTGGTCCACCGCGACAACTCTTCCACAGGCAAGCTTTGCTCGACGGTGCCGATTTTTTGGAGCAGGCCGCGGTTGACGTAGCGGCCAAGCTCCACCCCGCACTGCAGCAGAATTTCTTGCACGCGCTGCTCAATGAGCACGTAGGAGCGCTCCTCAAAACTCCGCGTTCCCGAACCGCGCATGCGTTCCACATCGCGCATGTCCAGCTCCTCGAAATCCACAAGGAGCATGGCCACCTCCTCGGAAAAACCCTTGAAGTCTTCTTGACCTGCAAAGGCGCGTATGCGCATCAAATCCCGGACGATCCGCTCCATGTCCTTGCCCACGTTGCGCACGGAAGACGACCAGCCAATGTCGTTGTCCTCCACACGCATCTCTCCCCTCAAGTACACGCCAATCGCATCAATCGCCAGGCCACGCAGCTGCTCGAGTTCCGGGTCAGGCGCCGTGCTGTAGTAGTTCACCACAAGGGTCCCCTCTTGACTTCCCGTCTTGACCGCTCCCTCTTGGGCATGCCCCAAACCGGCAACGCCGGCGAGCATCAAGCACACCAGCATGCGCTGTGCACGCCGAAGCGTGCCCCGCATTTGGTCAAGGGCGATCATACACAAATTTCGGAAAAATTATGTAAATCACTTTCCCTCCCTCCGCAACACCGTGCGAATGGTAAAAAGCAGGATCTTCAAATCGAGCACCAACGAGATGTTTTCGAGGTACATGATGTCGTAGCGGAGACGCTGCCTCATCTGGTTCACATTCTCCGCGTAGCCATACTTGACTTGGCCCCATGACGTGATGCCTGGGCGGACTTGTTGAAGCCGCAGAAAGTGGGGACTGTGCTGGATGATTTGGTCTGCAAAAAAGGCGCGCTCGGGACGGGGTCCGACGAGGGACATCTCCCCCTTCAGCACGTTCCAAAACTGGGGCAACTCGTCGAGGCGCGTTTGGCGCAACCACTTGCCCACAGGGGTGATGCGCGGGTCTTCATCCGAACTCAGCTGGGGCCGCGCCCCCTCCGCATCCTGCACCATCGTTCTGAATTTGATGATGTGAAAAGGCTTTCCGTGCAATCCGAGGCGTTCCTGACGGTAGAACACAGGCCCCGCGGAACCGCGTTTGACCGACAAGGCCACCAGCAACAGGACCGGGGACAGCAAGAGGAGCGCCACCGCGCTGCCCACGATGTCCACAAAACGCTTCAGGGCCTTCATGCCCGGCCCCAAACCCGTGCGGCTCAGGTTGACGAGCGGAACCCCAAACAAATTGGTCGAACGCACCGTGCCCGCCATGTAATCGAGGGCCCCGGGCACCACAAGCAACTCCACGCCCTTTCCTTCCAACACCGCAACCCACCCCAACATGGCCTCTCTCTTGGACACCGTGGTGGTGATCACGGCCCGATCCAAAGCGTGCTCGTCCAGCCAACGTCCCAACTTGCCGAGGTCGGCCTCCAATTCCGCTTCGCTCATGCTGGCCAGCACCTCCCAGCCCGCATGGCCTGGGGTCTCCTGCAGTTCTTGAAGGAATTGCGCATTGTCCTCCTTCCTCCCCACCAAAATCGTGGTGAATGCCCACGTGCCAGACTGCACGTGCCCCACCACCTTCGACGTCCAAAACCAGCGCCCCAACAGCGCCAGCCCCATGTGACTTCCCAACCACACCCCGAGGGTTTGGTAATGGTCCACGTGGGTATTCGTCACGTCATCGAGCAGCAAGGCAAAAAACAGCACCACTCCACCCATGGCACTGGCGCGGATGACCTGCCGCACTTCGAGGCCACGGTGGCGCCGACGGACATCGGCGTACATGCCCATCAGGGCGTACACCGACCACCAAAACAGCGGCACCAACGCCATGGCCAGCCAGAAATTTTTGTCTGGCGTGGTGTCGATGTCGATGCCAAACCTTCGGGGCTCAATGACCGTTTTGCGGAACAAGAACAACATCGCCCATGCCAAGGCTGCGGCGACTCCGTCCGTCATCAGGTAGCGCCACCACCACCCACTCCAGGGAGGGCGCACAGATGCCTTGGGTGCCGCGACTTCAATCGTCAAAGTGCACGAATTTGAAGTTGTCAATCCAAATGTTGCCTTCGGTGCCATCCGCAGGGATGCTCGCGTTCAGGCCAATTTCGAACGAGCCCGCATCGGGCATCGACGACAAGGCAGGATACAAGTCGAGGTAAATCTTGTTCCATTCGCATCCGTCCGCGTCGCAGGTAGGGTTCAACACCAAGATGGGCAACCGGCCGGCCTGGCTTCCACCGAACACTTCCAATCCCACCACAAATCCCACGTCGCACTTGTAGTGAAATTCGAGATAGACCGGGCGGTCGCGTGGGAGGTCGTAAAACTGCTCGTGGGTGGCGGCATTCAGCTGCGTGTGGGTGCTGTCCATCCGGATGTACCCCGAGCCATTGCCTTCAAAAACATTGGCGGGATCGAGAATGCGTTGCACCTCCACATTGCTGTTGCTGCTCTCCAAAAACCGGTTGGCCGACTCGAAATCTTCGGCCAAGATGATCTTGGTTTCCAAGGCATCCGTGCTGACGTATCCCCCACCAAACGCGTGGTCCAGTTCCGTCTCCGAATCGCCATCGAGGTCCACCCGGTTGACCTCATAAAACGGATATGTTCTTCTCGTCGCGGCAATCCCGTTGGCGCGGATGCCCGGGACGAGCGTGAGGGTTTGGGGTTCGCCCGCAGGCAAAGCCACGGTCGCGGGCAACGGGTAGACCCCCACCACATCGGTGGCACTGTAGACCCACACCTCCTCCACTTTGTGTGCGGCGGTGCCCTGGGCTGGCGTGGTCACCAAATTGTATTCGCTGATGCGCAACACTTCCGGCGCGCCCAAATCCCAGTCCTCCGGGCGACACCCCATCCAAGACAAGACCATCAGGCACACCCACAGTGGTCCTGTGCCTCTCCAAAATCGTTTCAATGACATGCGCCCCATCAAGGCACGAAGGTACACCCGCTCAGGCGCACCGCACGCACCTCGTCGCGCCGGGCATGAGCATCAATCGGCCGGGAGGAATGTCGTCTCCGCACGCCATGCATTTGCCGTACTTCTCGTCACGCATCCGCGTCATGGCCTTGTCCAGTTGGTCGAGCTCTTTTTCAAGCTGCCGCAAGGCCGCCTCGTTCACGCTTCGGTTGTTGATGGCGTCCATCCGACTCACCCGGCCGATGGCATCGTTGGGCGGAATGGGCTTGGTCAGCTCTCGGTACTCCGCGATGCGTTCGACGAGGTCCTCGCGCTTGCGCTCGGCGCGGGCTTGGATTTGGGCCTTTTCCTCGGACGTCATGCACTCAAGATACGCTG
>CAZGQI010000021.1:0-29383 GCA_964527895.1 uncultured Comamonadaceae bacterium
GCTCAAGTGCGTCCTTGCACATGAGCTCTCCGAGTTCCAAGAGGTCCGCCACGCGTCCGGCCTTGTCCAGCTCTGGGTTGTAGCCGTTGAGCTTGCCGGGAACGCGCACCTTCGCGTAGAACTCCTCGCGCAACGCGGAGATGTCTGCAATGGCTTGCGTGAGGTCTTCTTTGTTGCGGGCCATGCCACAGTTGTCCCACATGATGCGGCCCAACCGGCGGTGGAAGTCGTCCACGGGCGTATCACCGTTGTTGTTGATGAAGGACTCAAGGCGGGCCTTGACTTCCTTTTCTGCTTCCAAAAACTCCGGCGTGTCGTTCGCAATGGGGCCCGTCCGAATGTCGTCGGCGAGGTAGTCGCCAATGGTGTAGGGCAACACGAAGTAGCCATCCGCCAAGCCTTGCATCAAGGCAGAAGCCCCGAGGCGGTTTGCGCCGTGGTCGGAGAAGTTGGCTTCGCCGGCCGCGTACAATCCTGGCACCGTGGTCATCAAGTTGTAGTCCACCCAAAGGCCACCCATCGTGTAGTGCACCGCAGGGTAGATCTTCATGGGCGTCTCGTAAGGGTTGTCGTCAGTGATTTGGCGGTACATGTCAAACAGGTTGCCATACTTCGCCTTCACCACGGCCTTTCCAAGCTCCTTGATTTTTGCTTCACTGGGGTCGTCCAAACCGAGAACGTTGGCCTCGGTCTTGCCGTAGCGCACGACGGCGCTGGCGTAGTCCAAGAACACGGCTTCACCGGTCTCGTTGACCCCAAATCCAGCGTCGCAACGCTCCTTCGCCGCACGTGACGCCACGTCACGCGGCACCAAGTTTCCGAAGGCAGGATAGCGACGTTCCAAGTAGTAATCACGATCGGCTTCTGCGATGTCGGTGGGCTTGAGGGTGCCTTTGCGCACAGCCTCGGCATCCTCCTTCTTCGCGGGAACCCAGATGCGGCCGTCGTTCCGGAGCGACTCTGACATCAAGGTCAGCTTGCTCTGGTAGTGGCCACTCACGGGGATGCACGTGGGGTGGATCTGCGTGAAGCAGGGGTTCGCCATGAACGCGCCTTTGCGGTGCGCTTTCCATGCCGCACTCACGTTGGAGCCCATGGCGTTGGTGCTCAAGAAGAACACGTTGCCGTATCCGCCCGACGCCAACACCACCGCGTGGGCGCTGTGGCGTTCAACTTCTCCCGTCACCAGGTTGCGGGCAATGATGCCGCGGGCCTTGCCGTCCACCAAGACGACGTCCATCATCTCGTGACGGTTGTACATCTTCACCTTGCCCTTCGAAATCTGACGGCTCAATGCGGAGTAGGCTCCGAGCAGCAATTGCTGTCCGGTTTGGCCCTTCGCGTAGAAGGTCCGGCTCACCTGCACCCCGCCAAAGGAGCGGTTGTCAAGGAGGCCACCGTATTCACGTGCGAACGGCACGCCCTGCGCCACGCATTGGTCAATGATGCTCGTGCTGACCTCAGCGAGGCGATGCACGTTGGATTCACGGCTGCGGTAGTCCCCGCCTTTCACCGTGTCGTAGAACAAGCGGTACACAGAGTCTCCGTCGTTCTGGTAGTTCTTCGCTGCGTTGATGCCGCCCTGGGCTGCAATCGAGTGCGCGCGACGGGGGCTGTCCTGGAAGCAAAACGCCTTGACGTTGTAGCCCATTTCAGCGAGCGAGGCCGCAGCAGAACTGCCGGCCAATCCCGTGCCCACCACGATCACGTCAATGAGACGCTTGTTGGCGGGGTTGACGAGGCGAATGTTGTTCTTGTGGTGGGTCCACTTGTCCGCCAAGGGACCTTGAGGTGTCTTGGAATCAAGCATGGTCTCAGGCTTGGGTCAAAAAGAGGTACAACGGAATGGAGGCGAACGCCGCAGGCACAACGACCGCAAACGCCTTGCCCACCATTTCAATCAATGGGGTGTAGCCATCGTGGCGCAAGCCCATGGATTGGAAGGCACTGCCGAAGCCGTGCCACAGGTGGAAGCCAAGGCCGCACATGCCCAACACGTACAATGCCGTTGCGCCGAGCGCCATGCCATTGACTGCGGGGTCGAAAAAGTTGAGAACCACCGTGTGGAGGTCCTTGAGTTCTTGGCCGTTCACCATCTGGCTGGGCATCTCACCGAAGTGCATTCGCCACCAGAAATTCTGCATGTGTGTCACGATGAACACCAACACGATGGTGCCGAGCACCGCCATGTTCCGGCTGCTCCAGCCAGAGTTGGCTGAGCCTTTCTCCACGGCGTAGCGCGTGGGGCGTGCTTTGCGGTTTTGGACCACCAAAACGAAGCCGTCCACCACGTGGAACAGCACGCTGGCGTAGGTCAAATAGCTCAGCACCTTCACCAGAGGGAAGGTGGTCATGAACAGCGCGTATTCGTTGAAGGCCGTTTGGCCTTCCACGCCAGGAATGAAGAGCTGAAGGTTTCCAAGCAGGTGTCCCACAAGGAACGAGCAAAGAAAAAGGCCTGTCAGGGCCATCGCGTATTTCTTCGCGAGCGAAGATTTCAAAATGCCAGAAGAACTCATGATCGCAGTGCGTGTTGAGGAGTTGTTCCAAAATTACGCGTCGCCAGATGCCGCACCAAGTAAAACGAGACTAAGTAAGGAGCGAAGGGAATGAAAAGGGGAAGACCCGCAATGAGCCTTCCCCACGCGGTTACGACGGGTCCGAACGCTTCTCCAGCATGAGCATCTCCCCGGCCACCACTTCTGTGATGTAACGGGTCTGCCCTTCTCCATCCTCGTAGGTTCGGTACGTCAGCCGCCCTTCGACCGCCACCTCGGCGCCCTTTTTCAGGTATTGACCTGCCACTTCCGCCAGACCGCCCCAAGCGACCACGTCGTGCCACTGGGTGCGTTCTACCTTCTCTCCCTCGCCGTTGCGGAAAGTTTCGTTGGTCGCCACAGGAAAACGGGCTTTCACCTTGCCGTCGTCGAAGGTGATGGTCTCGGCATCCTTGCCAAGTCGTCCAATCAATTGGACTTTGTTGCGCAATGCATTCATGAGTTTGGGTTGTTATCTGAGCCCAAACCTCCCCCCCAAACCCCTCGTCCCCACAGGGAATTGCCCGTCGTGCAGGCTGCGTTCAGGAGCGTCGCTTGTGACCTTGCTGCGCGCTACCTTTGCGGGCCATGACTGACGTTCGAGTACGCTTTGCACCCAGCCCCACCGGGCCACTCCACATGGGAGGGGTTCGGACTGCGCTGTACAACTGGTTGTTCGCCCGCGCCCACGGGGGGACCTTCATTTTGAGAATCGAAGACACCGACCAAGGCCGCTTTGTCGAAGGGGCGGAAGCCTACATCGAAGAAGCCCTGGCGTGGTGCGGACTCTCTCCTGACGAGGGCGTAAACGCGGGCGGCGACTCCGGTCCCTACCGCCAAAGCGAGCGCAGCGAACTGTACCGCGACGCAGTGCAGACATTGCTGAATCAAGGGCTAGCCTACGAAGCGTTTGACACGCCGGAAGAACTGGACGCGCTGCGCAAAGCCGCCGAGCCCGACGTCTTCCAATACGATGCCACGACCCGCGGACAGTTGCGCAACAGCCTCGCGATGGGGGCCGAGGAAGTGGCCAAGTTGAAGGCCAGCGGCGCGCCGTACGTGGTTCGCTTCAAGACCCCCGACCAAGAGGAAGAGGTGCCATTTGAAGACGCCATCCGTGGCAGCGTGAGCTTCAAATCGAGCGTGCTGGACGACAAGGTCCTGATGAAGGCCGACGGCCTGCCCACCTACCACCTCGCCAACGTGGTGGACGACCACCACATGCGCATCTCGCACGTGATTCGGGGTGAAGAATGGTTGCCCAGTGCGCCATTGCACGTCTTGTTGTACCGGGCGTTTGGCTGGAACCATCCGGTGTTTGCCCACTTGCCGCTGATCCTGAAGCCCACGGGCAACGGAAAGCTCAGCAAGCGCGACGGCGATGCCGGCGGGTTCCCCGTGTTCCCCACCAATTGGACCGACCCCAAAAGCGGCGACACGTGGCCCGGATACCGCGAGCAAGGCTTCGCGCCGGAAGCGTTTGTCAACATGCTGCTCATGCTGGGATGGAACCCCGGAGACGAGCGGGAGCTTTTCATGGCGGATGAAGCCGCGAAGGAGTTTTCGCTGGAGCGTGTGGTGAAGTCAGGCGCACGATTCAACCCCGACAAGGCCAAGTGGTTCCAAGAGCAACACCTGCGCAACGCGGGACCTGAAGCCCATGTGGGCGCCTTGCACGCGCTTGCCGAGGCGAAGGGCGTGAATTGGACGGAGGCACAATGCCACACCGTGTTGGACATGATGCTCGAACGCGTGGCGTTCCTGCCTGAAATCATGGAGACAGGGTGGTTGTTTGAGGCACCCACCGACTTCAACGCCAAGCTCGTTCGGAAGAAGTGGAAGGAAGAAACCGCCGGCTACTTGCACGACCTCGCGGCTGTGCTGGAGGGGGTGGATGACTTCACCAGCGAGAATGTTGAAACGGCCTTCAAAGGATTCTTGGAGGCGCGCGAACTTGGGTTTGGCCAGGTGCTGTTGCCGTTCCGCATTGCCCTGACGGGGGAAGGCGGTGGGCCTTCGATGTTTGACTTTGCGGCCTTCCTCGGAAAGGCAGCGACTTTGGACCGATTGAACAGCGGCGTGGATGCCGTGTTGGCTTTGAAAGCGAGCGAAGAAGGATGACGACCAACCAAATCCACGTGAACGGGCTCCGGTTTTGGGCCCACCACGGATGCATGGAAGAAGAGGCCATCATTGGCCAAGAGTACCGCGTGGACGTCACGCTGTGGGTGAACCTCGCGCCCAGCGCCGCCACAGACGACCTCACCCAAACCGTGGACTACGTCGACGTGCACCGCATTGTCAAGCGGGAGATGGGCGTGCGAAGCAAGCTTGTCGAGCAGGTGTGCCAGCGCATCGTGAACGGATTGCGTGAAGAACTTCCGTTGGCCGAAGCCGTGGAGGTGAAAGTCACCAAATTTCAGCCCCCCATCGGTGGAGACTGCGACCACATTGCGGTCGTGATGCAGGGCTGAGTCCCGGGGGCCGGGGCCTCTGTCACAAGGACATTTCAGGGACGTCGTCGGGGACCACGAGCTTGCCCGCGGTGGCCGCGACAATGTCGTCGACGCTGACGCCGGGTGCCCGTTCCACAAGATGGAATGCCCCGTCGCGGATGTCGAGCACGGCGAGGTTGGTCACCACCCGCTTCACGCATCCCACCCCGGTGAGCGGGAGGGAGCACGCGTCAAGGAGCTTCGACGCGCCCGCGCGGTTGGTGTGCTGCATGGCGACGATGATGTTCTCGGCAGAGGCCACGAGATCCATCGCACCGCCCATGCCCTTGACCATCTTGCCGGGGATTTTCCAGTTGGCGATGTCGCCGTTCGACGCCACTTCCATGGCGCCGAGCACCGTGAGCTGCACGTGGCGGCCACGGATCATGGCAAAGGATGTGGCGCTGTCGAAGAACACCGCGCCGGGCATGGCCGTGATGGTCTGCTTGCCCGCGTTGATGAGGTCGGCGTCTTCGTCCCCTTCCATCGGGAAAGGACCCATGCCGAGGATGCCGTTTTCGCTTTGGAATTCCACCTCCATGCCCTCCGGAATGTGGTTGGCGACGAGGGTCGGAATGCCGATGCCGAGGTTGACGTACCAGCCGTTTTGAACCTCCTGCGCAATGCGCTTGGCGATGCCGTTCTTGTCCAACATGGCGATCAGTTTGAGGGGGTTTGGGGGCGGACCGTGCGTTGCTCGATGCGCTTCTCGTAGCCTTCGCCTTGGAAGATGCGCTGCACAAAAATGCCCGGCGTGTGGATGCTGTTGGGGTCGAGTTCTCCTTCGGGGACGAGTTCCTCCACTTCCGCCACGGTGATGCGGCCGGCCATGGCCATCATGGGGTTGAAGTTTCGGGCGGTCGCCTTGTAGACGAGGTTTCCGGCCGTGTCGCCCTTCCACGCCTTCACAAACGCGAAGTCCGCCGTGAGGGCGGATTCGAGGATGTGGGGCTTGCCGTCAAACTCACGCACCTCCTTCCCTTCCGCGACTTCCGTGCCGTAGCCGGCGGGCGTGAAAAAGGCGGGGATGCCGGCGCCACCTGCGCGACAGCGCTCGGCGAGTGAGCCTTGTGGGATGAGGTCGACCTCGAGTTCGCCGCTCAGCATTTGGCGTTCAAACTCGTCGTTCTCGCCGACGTAGGAGGAAATCATTTTGCGGATTTGGCGTTGCTGCAGCAGCAGACCGAGGCCAAAATCGTCGACCCCCGCGTTGTTCGAGATGCACGTCACCCCGCGGACGCCGCGTCGGACGAGCTCTGCGATGCACTGTTCAGGAATGCCACACAGGCCAAACCCGCCCAGCATCAAGGTCATGTCGTCGGCCACCCCTTCGAGGGCGGCTTGGGGTCCGGAGACCACTTTGGAAATCGCCATGGCTGAATGTCGTTGATTCAGAAGTTGATCAGTTGAACAAGTCGTCGTCGTCCAACGGGTCAAAGGTAGGCCCGCGCAGTTCCCCGATTTCCTTGCACGTCAGCGTGTCCCCTCCAATGCTTTCCGGCCGCAGGAAGTCTTCCTGGCTGACGGCCAACTCTTCGTCGGCGTAGACGTCCTTCATGAAGAAGCCGTAGATGGGCAGGCCCGTGTTCGCGCCTTGGCCCAAACGCGTGGTCGAGAAACGCACCGTCGGGTCTTGCGCTCCGACCCACACGCCCGTCACGAGGTCCGGGGTCAGGCCCATGAACCAGCCGTCGGTGTTGTTTTGGGTCGTGCCCGTCTTGCCCGCCATGGGCACGCGGATGCCGTCGTAGTCACGCTTGTCGGAGTCGTACCGGATGCGAATGCCGGTGCCCATCTTCTTTCCCTTTTCCTCGTTCCAAGCACCGTCCACGACGCCCTTCATCATCTGGATCACTTGGTGCGCCGTCCGGTCGTCGAGGCCCTGTCGGATCTCCTGAACGGGTTCGTAGATGGGGTTGCCAAACCGGTCTTCGATGCGCGCAATGAAGGTGGGCTCGACGTACACGCCCTGGTTGACGAGCGAGGCGTTCGCGCTGACCAATTCGCGAAGCGTCAGCTGCGCCACGCCGAGCGCGATGGACGGCACGTTGGGGATGTCGCTTTCGATGCCCAAGGCGTGCGCCAAGTCGATGACCCGACGGGTGCCGTAGTCCTTGATGAGCTTCGCCGTGACCGTGTTCATGGAGTTCGCCAGCGCGTACTCGAGGGTCACCATCTCCCCGTAGTCTTCGTCGGAGTTGTCCGGGCACCAACGCGGCGGATCGCTGCCCGGCGGGAGGTCGATGCAGGTTTTTTGGTTGGGGAACTCGTCGCAGGGTTCCGCGCCCAAACGCAAGGCCGTGGCGTACACAAACGGCTTGAATGTCGAGCCGACTTGGCGGCGGCTTTGGCCCACGTTGTCGTACTGAAAGTGCTTGAAGTCAATGCCACCCACCCAGGCCTTGATGTGACCCGTGGCAGGCTCCACCGACACGAGTCCTGCGTGCAGGATGGCCTTGCGGTGAAGGATGCTGTCGAGCGGCGACAGGACCGTGTCCACGGCGCCTTGGTGCGAGAAGACCTTCATCGCCACCGGCTTGGCAAACACACGCCGCATCTCCTTGTCGGTCAGTGCGGTCCACGTGTGGCCACACCCGCCTTTTTCCGTGTTGCACTGGTGCCCTGCACGGCCATCCGCCAAGGTGGTGGCGGTGATGTAAAAGCCCGGACGGTTGCACGACGGACACAGCTTGCCCAGGCCTTTTTTGTAGCGGTCTGAGTCGCGCATGGCGACGTCGAGGATGGCCTGACGCGCCTCGGGCTCGATGTCTTCGAAGAACGGCGCCACGTCTTTGGGTCGGTCGCGCAAGTCGCGTTCGAAGCTGGCTTGCAATTCGCCCGCGAGGTGCCGATGAACCGCGTTCTCCGCGTAGTCCTGCATGCGGCTGTCGATCGTGGTGATGACCCGGAGGCCGTCGCGGTAGATGTCGTAGGCCGAGCCGTCGGCTTTGGCCAGCACGAAATCGCCGTCCTCGTCTTTCTCCGCGAGCATCTCCTTGAGTTCTGCGCGAAGCGTCTCCCGAAAGTACGGGGCGGCACCCTCGTCGTGGCTCACACGTTGAAACTGCAAACCCAACGGCTGCGCCTGCAAAGAATCGGCCAAAGCAGCGTCGAGGTGCCCGTATTTGGCCATCTGGGACAACACCACATTCCTGCGGTTCTGCACCAATTCGGGGCGGCGGAGCGGGTTGTAGAGGGCACTGTTTTTGAGCATGCCCACCAGCATGGCCGACTCCTGCACGTTCAGCTCGGAGGCGGGCTTGTTGAAGTACACATTCGCCGCGCTTTCGATGCCCACCGCTTGGTTGATGAAGTCGTAACGGTTGAAGTACAGCGCGATGATTTCCTGCTTGGTGTAGTGGCGCTCGAGGCGGGAGGCGATGATCCACTCCTTGGGCTTTTGGAGCACCGCACGCTCAAAGAAGCTGGTCGTCTCGTACTGGTCGGTGAAAAGAAGCTTCGCAAGCTGTTGGGTGACCGTCGATCCCCCACCTCGCTTGCCCATGAAGGCGATGGCGCGGGCCAAACCGATGAAGTCGATGCCGGCGTGGTCGTAAAAACGCGCGTCTTCGGTGCTGATGAGCGCGTCGACCAAATGGGGCGGCAGGTTTTCGAATCGGGCGTCCGACCGGTTCTCGGTGTAGTACCGACCCAAGACCTTGCCGTCCATGGAATAGACCCGGGTGGCAAAGTCGGTTTTGGGGTTGGCGAGGGCTTCGGTTTCTGGCAAGTCGCCGAGCCGGGCCAACATCACCAAACCCGCCAAGCCAAGCAACGGCCCAAGGCCCACCAGCCACAACAGCAACTTCCAAGGAATGCGCTTCATGCTTCGAAGATGGGTCTCGGGAGCGCTTCATCGGCGCCCCTTTGAATTCGTTGTGAGCACCTGTGCGTGAATTCCTCACGGGCGCGAGGGGACCGGCGTACATTTGCGACATGGTAGCCTTGATCAAAGCCGCGCAACTCCTTTTGAGCTTGTCCATTCTGGTGGTCCTCCACGAATTTGGCCATTACTGGGCTGCCCGCGCCTTCAAGACCCGCGTCGAGAAATTCTACCTCTTCATGAACCCCGGGTTCTCGCTGTTCAAGAAGCAAATCGGCGAAACGGAATGGGGCATTGGCTGGCTCCCGTTGGGCGGCTACGTCAAGATCGCAGGCATGATCGACGAGAGCATGGACACCGAGCAGATGGCCCAGCCGGCCCAGCCTTGGGAGTTCCGTTCCAAGCCCGCGTGGCAGCGCCTGATCATCATGCTTGGCGGCATCATCGTCAACCTCATCCTCGGCTTCATCATCTACTCGGGCGTGCTGTTTGTGTGGGGTGAGACCAAACTCGCCAACGAACATCCCGTCAACGTCGACCCCAAACTCGAAGCCCTCGGCTTCCAAGACGGCGACCGCATCCTCGGCTACAACGGCGAAACGCTTCTGTACTACGGCGACCTCCGCATGGAGGGCTTCAACAACCGCGTGACGCAAGTCGACGTGTTGCGGGACGGCAAAATGGTGTCGCTCGAACTCGAACAGGAGCTCGGCCAAACCTTCATTGACGAAGGCATCCGCCGCCCCTTCTCGTTGCTGTACCCCTGCGACATTGCCGAGGTCGATTCCGCAAGCCGCGCCGGCGTGGCGGGACTGGAAGTGGGCGACCGCATCCTCGCTGTTGGCGACATGCAGCTGCCGTACTTCGAGACGGTGCGCGAAGCCATCCAAGCCCATCCTGAAACGCCCATTCGCTTGACCGTGGAGCGAGGCGGAAAGATGTTGCAGCTGGACGCCGTCCCCGACAGCGCGGGCAGCTTGGGCTTCTTCGTGCATCCTGCGGCGCACTATGCCGAGATGTTCCCCACGACCCATTTGGAGTACGGCTTGGTCTCTTCCATCGGTGCAGGCTTCACAACGGCCAAGGAAACCCTCCAAGATTACGTGCGCTCCATGCGCTTCCTGTTCACCAAAAGCGGCGCCTCTCAGGTGGGCAGCTTGGTGACGTTCGGCAGCATTTTTGACGGCGGATGGGACTGGGAGGTCTTTTGGCGCAACACCGCCTTCTTCTCGCTCATCCTGGCGTTCATGAACCTGTTGCCCATTCCGGCCTTGGATGGCGGGCACGTGATGTTCACCCTCTATGAGATGATTGCCGGCAAACCCGCCCCGGAGAAAGTGCTCGAGCGCGCCCAATTGATCGGCATCGTCCTCCTCCTCTCCCTCATGGTGTTTGCCCTCGGAAACGACTTCTTCCGTTTGTTTACTGGAGGATTTGGTTGATTTTGTGGGCATGACTTTGCTCTCCATCTTGGATTCTGGCCTTGAATTGTCCGCGGAGGACATCAATGCCTACGGCTTGGTGATCGGCGGCAGCGCAGTCATCATCCTGTCGTACTTCGCCAACCTTCTCGCCCGTCGGACCAACATCCCCAGCGTGCTTGTGCTGATCGCCATGGGCATCGCCATCCGCCAGGGATTCAACGCCGTCGGCCTCAACGCCATTCCCTTTGAAGGACTCGTGCTCGAGTTGTTGGGCACCGTGGGGCTCATCTTCATCGTCCTCGAAGCGGCCTTGGAACTGGAGCTCCGCAAGGACAAACTCACCCTCATCCTCCGAAGCGCGACCCTGGCCTTGGCCGCGCTCGCCCTGAGCACTGGGGCCATTGCCGCCTTCCTGCACTTTGCCTTGGCCATGCCGTGGTTCAATGCGGTGGTCTACGGCATTCCCCTGTCCATCATGAGCAGCGCCATCATCATCCCAAGTGTGGGCGGACTCTCTCCCGCCTCCAGGGAATTCATGGTCTACGAAAGCACCTTCTCCGACATCTTCGGCATCATGGCGTTCTACCTGCTCTTGGGCAACCAGGACGCGGCCTCTGGCGCGGAGGTGGTGCAAAGCATCGCCGTCAACCTTCTCGGCACGCTGGTCATCTCGGTGGCCGTGGCGTATGCGATGGTGTACGTCTTGCAAAAAATCGAGAGTGGCGTCCGCCTCTTTTTGAGCATTGCCGTGCTGCTGCTCATCTACGCCATCCAAAAGTTGTTCCACCTCAGCCCGCTCATCCTGATTTTGATTTTTGGGTTGATGCTCAACAACCACAAGCTGTTCTTTCCCGATTGGCTCGGCATCACCAACGGATGGCCTGGCAAGCTCCTCAAAGACGATCGGATGAAGGCCCTGCATCACGACTTCCACGTGCTGACGTTGGAGAGCGCCTTCGTCATTCGAACCTTCTTTTTTGTCCTGTTTGGGATGACCGTCAGTCTGGGCGTTCTCCTCGACGTCGAGGTGCTGCTGCAAGGCCTCATCATCAGCGTGCTGTTGTACATGGTTCGCCTCGTTCTGTTGTGGGCCATGAAGCAAGGGCCGCTGTCTCCGCTCCTGTACATCGCCCCCCGAGGTTTGATCACCGTGTTGCTCTTCTTCGCCATTGAATCTCAGTACGCGGAATTGGTGGTGCCGGCTTTTGACCAAGGCATCTTGCTCGTCGTCATCCTCACGACCTCGCTGGTGATGACCGCGGCGCTGATTTCAAAAGGCAGCGGACTGCAACCCGTGCCCGAGCACGACCTTGAAAGCCTGCCCGAGGCTCCTCGTTCTTCCGACCCGATGGTGCGCCCTGAAAGCGACTCCGCGTCGCCTGTCAGTTCCGAAGAAACGCCCGCCCCGGAAGCCGACGAATCCAGCCCAACATCTCCAGCGTAAACACCTGCCGTTCGAGGTCCACTGTCCGGCCTTCGCACGTCTTTCTGAGCTTGTTCCACGTGGTTGGCCGTGTGTTGTTCAGCGCATCCCACACCTCGCGACACCCTTCAGGAAACGCCACCAATTCCCCCTGCGCAGACCCCGTTTGACGGCTTTGTGCACCTTCCGCCATGGCGCGCCACAGGGCGTTCACGTCGGCCACAGGCAAGGCCAACTCGTCCGCCACCAAGGCCCGGTTTCCCGACCACGACGCTCCCATTCCCTGTTGCCACAAGGCAAAGACCTCTCGGTCCTGGTCAAAGGCACACCGAGCCGAAATCAGTGACCCCCCTCGTGCGGGACTTTGGATGACCAGCGTGGTCGGCGCCAACCCCGTCAAGATGCGATTCCGCGAAGCAAACATCCACCGCTCCACCTGCACGCCTGGCGGCTGCTCCGTCAGAAGGAGTCCCCCGCGGGCCACGATGGCTTCGGCCAGCCCTTCGTGCATGCGCGGATGAATGGCGTCCAAGGCGCATGGCAACACCGCGACCTGTGCGCCGCCCCGGGAGCCGTTCAAAGCCCCTTGATGCGCGCGGCCATCGATGCCCCGGGCCAGCCCACTGACCAACCGTCCCCCTGCTTCGGTCCATTCGCGGCCCGCTTGCAGGGCCCATGCCGCCCCTTGCGGTGAACACGCCCGCGTGCCCACCACAGCCAACGCCCGGCCCCACCCCTCGGGCTTGGGCCACTTTCCTCGGGCGTACAGCACTGGCGGTGCGTCTGGAATGTGCGCGAGTAGGTCGGGGTATCGCGGATCGTGGAACGTCACGACATGCGCGCCCAGTTGCTGAATGGACTGGAGCTGCCGCTGGGCGCGGTCCCATGTGGCGGCCGCTTCGAGTGGACGACCCTTGGCCCAATCCTGCCACGCCGCCACCGGGCTCCCGGCCCGGGACACTTCTCTCCGAACGCCCCTCGCCCCCTTTCCCGACCGCGCGAGCAACGCCATCCACGCCAATACTGAATCCATGGCCCGCAAGCTGCAGCGAGTCCGCAGCCGACCCACGGGCTGTTCACAGACGACGGTGTTTGTTTTGCACACGACGCGGAAAACGGGGGAAAGTGTTGTTATTTGGGCTCATGCGATGTTCACTTTTCGCCGCCCTCCTGACCTTGGGTGGCCTTTTGGGCGCCACATCCACCGCTTGGGCCCAAACCGTCCAAGGCCGCGTGCTCGACGGGACCAAACAGCCCGTGATTGGCGCCTACTTGACCAACGGCGTGGTCACCGTCGCCACCGACATGGATGGCGTTTACACCCTGGAATTGAAGCCGGGCCAGCACACCATCATGTGCACCTTCATCGGCATGTCCAAGCAAGAGTTCAAGGTTGAACTCACCGCAGGCCAAACCGCGCAATGGGACCCCATCATGACGTCCGCGGCCGAAGCCCTCGGGCTCGTCGTGGTCTCTGCGGGTCGTTTTGAGCAAGACGCGTCGGAAGTGACGGTCTCTCTGGAGGTGCTGAAGCCGGCCCTCGTCGAGAACAAAGCCACGACAACCCTCGAAACCGCCATCGAGCAAACGCCGGGCGTGAGTCTGGTCGACGGCGAACCTCAAATCCGAAGCGGCAGCGGCTTCAGCTACGGCGCAGGCTCGCGCGTGATGGTCCTCGTTGACGATCTCCCGGTGCTCAGTGGCGATGCAGGACGGCCCACGTGGGGCTTCCTGCCCCTCGAGAACTTGGAACAAATCGAAGTCCTCAAAGGGGCCAGTTCTGTCTTGTATGGCAGCGCGGCACTCAGTGGCGTGATCAACATTCGGACGCGGTATCCCGACGCCCGACCGCTCACGCGGGTGAGTCTGCAGCATGGAGTGTACAGCGACCCTCGCAGTGCGGAAGAGAGCAAATACTGGGACGGCACCTTGCAGCAGAGCAACCTCCGTTTCCTTCACAGCCAACAGCTTGGCGGCTGGGACGTCGTGATTGGGGGCAACCTCCTCGGCGACGACGGGTTCAAGGGTCCTGAGATTTACCAGGACAGCGTCGGCGGAGCGCTCGTGCCCGTGGACACCGCCTCCATGAGTTACAACCCCTTCAACGTGAACCGCTTTGGGGCGAACAGCCAGGGTCGATTCAACGTGAATTTGCGCCGTCGGGACACGGGGATTGAGGGGCTGAAGTTTGGGCTCAACACCAATTGGCAATTCGGCGAGTCGCTCAACACACTCATTTGGGAACGTGCCTACGATGGGTTGTACGGCAGCACAGACGGTGCGGCCACGCGCACCCGCCAGCTCGTCGGCACGGTGGACCCCTACATCGAGTACCTGTCGCCGCGTGGCACCCAGCACAGCTTCCGCAACCGCTGGCAACACCTCAACAACGACAACGACAACGGCCAAAGCAACACGAGCAACGTCTTCTACTCTGAATACCAAGTGCAGCAGCGCGGCGACGTGTGGGGCATGGATGGCCTGGTGTTGACCGCCGGGGTCGTTCAGCAGCTGACCCGCGGCACCGCAGAGCTTTACAACGGGGGCAACCCGGAAGGCATCAACACCGCGACCAACCGCTCTGCATACTTTCAAGTCGACCAAAAAGCAGGCGAACGGCTCAACCTCTCCGCGGGCACGCGCTACGAGCATTTCAGCATCAACGACAGCACTGCCGCCAAGCCGGTGTTCCGCGCAGGGCTGAATTTTCAAGCGGCCGAAGCGACGTGGTTCCGTGCCAGCGTCGGCCAAGGATTTCGCTTCCCAACCATTGCGGAGAAGTTCATTCGCACGGGTTTGGGCCCCCTCCAAGTGTACCCCAACAACGAACTGCGTCCTGAAACCGCCATCAACATCGAAGCTGGACTCAAGCAAGGCTTGAAGGTGGGCGGGTTCCAAGGGTTTCTGGACGTGGCCGGCTTCTATCAGGAGTACGACAACTTCATTGAATTCACCTTCGGACAGTGGGGCAACCCCTTGACGGATCCCCTGGCAGGCAACGGATTCCGAAGCCTGAACACAGGCAGCAGCCGCGTGACGGGATGGGAGGCCTCCTTGATGGGACGGGCCACCTGGGGAGAGACCACCTTGGATGTCCTCGCCGGGTACACCTACACCAATCCCGTCAGCCTGACGCCCGACTACCTCTACTCGGTCATCACCAACGCAGCCGGAGACACCATTGGCGGGGCGAGCTACAGCAACACGAGCTTGGACACCACCGGCCAAGTGCTGAAGTACCGTTCCCAGGACTTGGTGCGTTTTGACGCCGAGCTCCGACGCGGACCTTGGTTCATTGGCGCCAGCGCACGGTACCAAAGCGCACTCCAAAACATCGATGCCGCCTGGCTTTTGTTTGAGCAACTTGGCGTGGTGGACTGGGGACTTGAAACGTGGCTTGCGGACAACCCAAAGCTGCCTTGGATTTGGGATTTCCGGGCGGGCATCAACCTGTCAGACCACCACAAAATGTCCCTGGTCGTCAGCAACCTGACCAACGCCGAGTACAGCATTCGACCCTTGGCCATTGAATCGCCGAGGCTTGTGAACCTCGTGTACACCTACGAACTGAAATAGCACGGGATTGGACCCCCTCCTGACATGAACATCTTGGCAGTCATCCCCGCGCGTTACGGCTCGACGCGCTTCCCCGGCAAACCCCTTGCCTCCGTGGCGGGCTTGCCCATGATTCAGCGCGTGTACACCCGGGTGGCCGCGTCGGGCGCCTGCGACAAGGTCGTGGTCGCCACGGACGACGAACGCATCGCTTCGGTTGTGCGGGAGTTTGGGGGCCATGTGGTCATGACTTCCCAGGACTGCCCCAACGGAACCATGCGCTGCCACGAAGCCGTGGTGGCCTTGGAGGCGGAGGGCGCGCACGTGGACGCCGTCTTGAACATCCAAGGCGACGAGCCCTTCGTGCATCCTGAGCAGATCACCCAGCTCGCCGACATGTTGCGCAAGCCCGATGCCGCTGTGGCGACCTTGGCCAAATCCATGCCCGCCGACCGTGAAATCCAGTCGCCCCACCGCGTCAAAGTGGTCCGAAACCTCAAGGGACGCGCCCAAATGTTCAGCCGCAGCCCCATCCCCCACGGCGACGGACCGTGGCTGCAGCACGTCGGACTGTACGGGTTCACGCGCACAGCATTGGAGGCCCTGGTGCAACTGAGCCCCACGCCACTTGAGCAGCGCGAAAAACTCGAGCAATTGCGGTGGCTCGACCACGGCTGGCGCATCGACGTCGGCACGACCACCCACCTCACGCCCGCAGTGGACACTCCGGAGGATTTGGTGGCCATCGAGCAGCTCATTCAGGCCGGGGACTTGCCCGTCTGAAGGCGCCAATTCTGCCCGTATCTTCGCACCCCCGCACGACGTGTGCGGCCAAAACTCGTTGAAATGAACATGCGACTTTTCGGTGCGACCGCCTTGACGGTTTGGGCCTTTTCCCTCGGCTGCAACACCCCTTCTCAAGACATGAAGACCTCTGACTACGTGACCAAAGCGTCCGAACTCCCCACGCCTCCTGACGCGGCCCAAAAGCCACACACCACGGACATCCACGGCTTGCAATTGCAGGACGAGTACTTCTGGATGCGCCTGAGTGACGCGCAGAAAGAAGCGGAGGAGCCCGACGCCCAAACCGCCGAAGTCGTGGCTTACCTCGAAGCCGAAAACGGCTACAAGGAAGAGGTGATGGCGCCCACCAAGAAGCTCCAGACCAAATTGTACGACGAAATCGTGGGGCGCATCAAAAAGGACGACGAGAGCGTGCCCGTCCTCGACAAGGGATACTGGTACTACAGCCGGTACGAAGAGGGCAAGGAATACCCTTACACCTGCCGCAAAAAAGGCAGCATGGAGGCCGAGGAAGAGGTCATGCTCGACCAGCCTGCCTTGGCCGAGGGACACAGCTACTTCGCCGTGGGCGGCCGCAGCGTCAGCCCCGACAACAACCTCCTCGTCTACGGGGTGGACACCGTGAGCCGTCGTCAGTACACCCTCTACGTGAAGGACCTGCGCACAGGCGAACTCTTCGAAGACCGCATCCCGGAGACCACGGGCGGCGCCACATGGGCCAACGACAACAAGACCCTCTTCTACACGAAGAAAGACCCCATGACCCTGCGTTCGTTCCAAATCTACAAGCACGTCTTGGGCACCGACGTCAGCGAAGACGTGCTGGTGTTTGAGGAGAAGGACGAGACCTTCTCTTGTGGCATCGGCAAGACCAAGAGCGAGAAGTACCTCGTCATTGGCACCAGCACCACGGTCAGCACGGAGTGGTGGTACCTCGATGCGGACACGCCCAACGGCGCGTGGAAGGTCATCCAAAAGCGCGAGCGCGATTTGGAGTACGACATCAGCCACTACGGCGACCACTTCTACATCGTGACCAACCGCGACGCCAAGAACTTCAAGCTCGTGAAGACGCCTGTGAACGCCACCGGCTACGACAACTGGGAGGACGTCTTGCCCCACCGTGGCAACGTCTTGCTTGAGGGAATCGACATCTTCAACGACTACCTCGTGGTGCAGGAGCGCCAGGAAGGCCTCAACCGCATCCGCATCAAGCGCTGGGACGGCAGCGCGGACGTCTACATCCCCTTCAACGATCCTGCGTACACGGCCTACGTGGGCGCCAACCCCGACTTCAACACGGACCGTTTGCGCTACAGCTACGCGTCGATGACCACGCCCAACAGCGTGCTCGAATACACCTTCGCCACGGGCGACATCAAAACCCTCAAGCAGCAGGAGGTGTTGGGCGGCGAGTTTGACCCCGCCAACTACGTCAGCGAACGCATGATGGTGGAGGCCCGCGACGGCGTGAAGGTGCCCGTGAGCATTGTGTACCGCAAAGGCTTGGAGCGCAACGGCCAAAACCCCTTCCTCCTCTACGCCTACGGCAGCTACGGGTACAGCATGGACGCCAGCTTCTCCGTGGCGCGTTTGAGCATGCTCGACCGCGGGTTTGTCTACGCGATCGCCCACATCCGCGGCGGCAGCGAAATGGGCCGCGGCTGGTACGAGGACGGCAAGCTGTTCAACAAACTCAACACCTTCCACGACTTCATCGACTGTGGTCAAGCGATGGTGGATGCGGGCTTCACCAGCCCCGACCACATGTACGCCATGGGCGGCAGCGCAGGCGGCTTGTTGATGGGTGCTGTGATGAACATGGCACCTGGCCTGTTCAACGGCGTCATCGCAGCCGTGCCCTTTGTGGACGTAATCAACACGATGCTTGACGAGAGCATTCCGCTGACGACGTTTGAGTTTGACGAGTGGGGCAACCCCAAGGACAAGGCGTACTTCGACTACATCATGCAGTACAGCCCGTATGACAACGTGGAGGCCAAAGACTACCCCCACACCCTCATCACGACGGGATACTGGGACAGCCAAGTGCAGTACTGGGAACCCGCCAAGTGGATCGCCAAGTTGCGCGACGTGAAGACGGACGACAACCTGCTCATCATGGACTGCAACATGGAGACCGGCCACGGCGGCGCGTCTGGACGCTTTGAGCGCATCAAGGAAGTCGCCCTCGAGTACGCCTTCATGTTCATGCTCGAAGGCATCGAGGAATAACATGGCCGCACCACGTCGCTTTCGCAACCTCACGCGAGAGGAGCTTCAGGGCTTGGAGCTTGAATTCGCGCGGTTCCTGGCTTCGCAAGGCATGCCCGCGACGGAGTGGGCGCGCGTGTCCTCCGAAGAACCTGCCAAGGTGGAGGAACTCATTGGGGAGTTCAGCACGATGTTTTGGGAAACCACGACATCGCGCCTGACCTACCTCGAGCGGCATGACGGGGGCGACACGTGGTATTTCAAGTTTGGGGAGGACACCGCGCAACTCCTGCGCATCGACCCGGAAGGCACGCGCTTTCAAGGCTCGAAGGGCTACGCGGCGGAAGCCCGCGGTCAGGAGGTGTTTCTGATTTTGGAACAAGGGGCGACGCCCGTTCCTTCTGAAAAGCACGACGAGCTCGACGCACTGTTCGAGGACCTGAAGGGCTAAGGCGGTCTCAGGGACGCCAACCCATGCGCGTCATCCACCCTCCAAGGTCCTCTCGGGACAGGTCAAGGTGGTGGGCGTGAAGGCCCGCCTTGTCGGCGCCTTCCACATGCTGGATGCTGTCGTCCAAAAACAAGGTGCGCCCAGGCTCGAGTCCGTGCTTTTCGCACACCGCAAGGAAGGTCTCCGGATGGGGCTTTTTGATCCCCAAATCATGGCTGTAATGCGCCTGCTCAAATGCGCCCCAAAACGCAGAGGCATCCGGCAAAGTCGCCTGCAGATCCGCCTCGAACACCGCCGCGTGAATGGCGTTGGTGTTGCTGAGCAAGAACAAGCGCGTGCGGGTTCCGAGGTCGGTCACGAGGGCCGCGCGTTCGGGGGGCATGCCCGTCAAGATGCAACACCAGGCTTCGTGGATTTGGTCTGTGGTGGTGCCGGGGTGGCAGCGCTTGGCCAAATGGCCGTAAAACGTCTCCCGGTCAAGCTTGCCCGTCTCGAGATCGTCGAACCACGTCGATTGGGCGGCCTGATGGTACAGCGAGGCGAAGTCCAGATCGCCCAACGCGGCAAAGGCCTTGGGCGGCGCATCGTAATCGATGTCGTACAGCACCCCACCGAAGTCGAGGATGACGGCATCGAGGTCGTCCAACGAGACGGGTTGATTCAACATGGGTTCAGAGGCGCTTCAGCCAGGCCTTTTCGTGCCCACGTGCCCGGGCATCTGCCAGCGCTTGACGCGCGGAGGCTTCCGTCGAATACCCCCCCATGGACACCACCGTCAAGCCGTTGTGGTTTTGGTAGTGCAGCGAGGTGTCAAAGCCTTCGCTGCGCATGGAAGACGCAAGCTTTTCTGCGTTGGCCTGCACGCCAAACGCCCCACCCACAATCATGAACTTCACAGGGGCAGGTTTCGCCGCAGGTGCAGGTTCCGGCTTGGGTTCTGGCGTGGCCACAGGGGCTACATCCAATGCCGGCGTCGTTTCTGGAATTTCAGGTGCCACCTCTGGGGTCGCCACCTCTTCCACAACTTCGGCGTCGGCCACCGGCTGAGGGGCTTCGGCTTCGGGCTGGGCAGGAACCATAACCCGCAATCCGCCGGCTGCGGGTCGTCCTTCATGGACGTCGAACTCGAGCAGACCCTCCCACGCTGTGCGGGAAACAAACGCCTCTATCGATTCGCCTTGCTCGGTCTGCACAGCTTCGGCCAAGGCAGCCACATCGGCGTCGCGTTCCACAGGCGCGTAAGTGGCCGTCACAGGCACCGCATTCCACAACGGATTGCTTCCCAGCAAGGTCTCGTTGCCTGCAGGATCGGCGAGCAAATACGCACCGGCCAAGGTCAAGGGAATGGCCACGGCCGCCGCTGCGCGGGCCAACTGCACGCGGAACGGGATGACGCGGGCTTCTTCGCTGGGCTTCGCAACCGCAGGCTCCGGCGACGGAGCGTCCACCGCCTTCGGGGTGACGGTCACTGGTTTTGGGGCAGCGACTTCGCGTGCCACGAGCGGGATGCTGGCGTGGCCAAACGACTGAAGCATGCGCTCAAACTCGGCATCGGCCATGAAGCGGACCTGCTGGTCTTCCTCACGGTACAGCTTGCCCAATCCCGGAAGTTCTACCGTGGTGCCGGCCTCCAATTGCTGCTGAAGGTGCTCCACCAAGGCCTCGACGGCCTTGAGGGCTTCGGGGTACATCACGCCACGCTTGGCCATGAGTTCGTTGGCAACCAAGCCGTCGTTGGTGGTCAAGCGCGCATTGAACAGGACGTCACGTGAAGGGGGGACGATTTGGCGTTTGGCCTCGTCGTACCACGCCGAGCGCGGATTGCACACAAACCCTCCCAGGCCAGGAAGCATCACGCAATCGTGATCCCAAAACATGCCCGGCAACACGCCCAACACATCGCTGTGCGTCAGCGGGGAAGAATGGCGCAGTGAATCCATGTGCCCAAGGTAACGCGAAGGCCCGAAGAATCAAGGCCTTCACAGGGCGCGCTGCCCACAATGGCCTGTGAGATTTACAGGTTGGCCACAACGAAGGCACACGACGACTCCGACCACGTCGACACTTCGTCAGAAAACGACACAGGGGCCTGCACCCAATCCCGCATGGCTCGGCCTTTTCCCGAAGGATCAAACAACCGCAACTCCCCATGCGCTTCGAGCAAAACCGTCGCCCGTTCTCGGCCCAACTTGAACACCAAATCGTCGTGAAATCGAACCAAGAACGCCTTGCCCTGGACGCCCAAACACGGGTGGCCAAACAGCTTGCCGCGGGTCACCTCAGGGCGGTCTGAAAACTGGGCCTCGGCTTGGGCAAATAGGACCTCGGTTGGCGTCATGGCTCGAAGTTACCTCAACAGGTGAACGTGGCCCTCGAGCAGGACGGGGCCGGAATCGCGCTCGATTCGGATTTGGTAGAGGTAGACGCCGTCAGGCGCGTAGTACGCCCCCTCCTCCACGTTGCCCTGCCAGGGCTTCTCGGGGTCCTCCGAGTAATACACCACCTCGCCCCACCGGTTGAAGATTTTCATCCAATACCCGCGGATGTCTTCGCCTTCCACCCTGAACACGTCGTTGATGCCGTCGTTGTTGGGCGTGAAACTGGTCGGCACGTACACGGGATAAAACAAATCCACAAAGACCGAATCGCGCCCCACACAACCCGTCGTGTCCAAGGCCTGCAGCACGTACCACCCCGGTTCGACCACCGTCAAGATCGGGTTCAAACACGTGCTGCAATCCAGGTTTTCGGAGGGCGTCCAATACACGTCCAAGCCTGGTGCTTGTCCGGACAATTGCACGGTGTCCAACCACGCCACTTCGAAGTCAGGACCCGCGTTGATGCCCGGAGGCTGGGTCACGTAGACCGTGACGTCGTCGCTTGCCGTGCAGCCCTCGCTGTCGGTGACAAACACCGTGAAGGTTTGGGTGAAGTTGGGGAAGACCGTGGTGGTGGCGTTCCCGGGCGAACTCACGAGATCAGCTGGCACCCATGTGAAGGTCGAGTTGGGGTCGTTGCCCTCCGCCGAAACCTCAAACACCTCTCCCCGGCACATCCCGCCGTCCTCTGAGGCGTAGGCTTCGGGGATTCGGACTTCGATGGTGATTTCATCGGTGCCGATGCCACAAATGTTCTGGATGTCGACCGTGAAGGTCGTCGTGGCCTCGGGCGACGCATACGGAAATTGCAGCCCAGGGTCATTCAACGGGCCCGACGGACTCCACAGCCACGCATCGCCCTCCGCACCGGGAAGCTGCACCCCAAACCCTTCACAAATCTCCACCGACGGGTAGACCTGGTCGCCCGGAGGTCCGGGCACCACCGATACGGTCACCTCGGTTTCTCCTGTGCACCCGATGTTGTCGGTCAATTGCACGGTGTACGTCGTCGTCGCTGTGGGCGACGCGCTGACCGTGGTGGCGTTGGGATTGTCGATTCCCGCTGTGGGGAACCACGTGGCGTTGGCCGCGCCTTCCGCGATCAACGGCACGCTTTCGCCCAGGCAAATCGCCGTCGACGAGGGGGTCACTTCCGCCGCCACAGCCTGCACCACCACCGTGATGGACGCCTCCCCAATGCCGCAGTTGTTTTCGTCGGTGACGCTGAAGGTGGTGGATCCGACGGGGGGCGTGATGTTTTGGACCGGCACATTGATGTCCTCAATGAGGGGGTGCGGCGTCCAAACGATCTCCGAAGTGCCGTTGGCAATGAGCTGCACTTCCTCCCCTTCACACACCGGTTCCACGGGCAGGATCACGGGGGCCGGCGGCTGCTGGATGTTCACTTCGATCTCCGCGTTCACAGGTTCCAAACACCCGGCCGGGTCGGTGACCGTCAAAATCACGGTGTACGACCCCGGACTCGAGAACGTGTGCGTGGGCTCGTATTCGGTGCTGATGGCGCTGTCGTCAAACGTCCAGAGGTAGTTGTACCCCAGCGTGCTCGAGTTTTCGAACGCCACGTCCAGTCCGTCGCACAGGATGCCCTCGGTGGCCACGTCGATGCCCACATCGAGTTCGCCCAGCTCAAACTTGAACAAGCCCAAGTTGCAGTTGAAACTGTCGTTGGTGGAGCTCCAGGCCCCCGTCGTAGTGGGCATGTCGCTGTTTCCGCCACACCCGGCACACATGGCTTGATACACGGTGCCGTCCTTGTCAAAGCGCGAGGTGCCTCCGTCCACGTGTTCGGCCGAGGTACCCCCTCCAAAGAACGTGGCGTAACTCAATTCTGTGCCCCCAGGATTCATCACCCCGAGCCAAAAATCACCGTCGTTGGTCCCAGTTTGAAACGCGTCGTCTGTGGTCGGCATGCCGTTGGTGCCCGAGGAGAAAATGAACGGACTGGAATTGTTGGTCGACCCGCCCCATCCGCTCATGTAAATCTCCCCACAATCGCTGACGAGGAAGGCGGTAGGACTGATGTCGATGCTTCCCACGTTGCCCGGATCGCCAATGCGCGTATGCCAGACCAATTCGTCCAGCGCCGGTGAATAACACGCCACAAACTGGCCCGCCTGCGGGCTGTCGCTGTACGTGCCTGCAGAGACGGGCTTGTTGCCGATGCTTTGGCCAAAGAGGTACACCTGACCAATGGCATCCACCTGCACGAAGTAGGCCTGGTCGTAGTTGTTGGTGCCAAACAAGGTCCCCCCCGTCGGCGCGCCCCCGCCCGCGGCGAACCGCATGGCAAACCCATCCGCGACGCCCCCAAACGTGGTGTCGTCCCCGTCCGCTTGGGTTGGGAAATTGCCCGACGTCGTGCCCCCACACAGGATCGGCTCGCCGCCAGGTGTGAACTGCACGCCGTACGCCGCATCTGCGGAGCTACCGCCCACAAACGTCGACCACTCGAGGGCGCTCAAATCGCTCGAAAGCCGGAACAGCACCGCGTCCGTGGATCCGCCGCCGTACGCCGGGAATGGCGCGTTGACCACAGGGAAATCTGACGCCCCTGTCACGCTGGCCACCCACGGCCGGTCTTGGGCATCCACATTGATTTCGCCTCGGAACACGTCGCCGTAATTGTAGGCGAGCACGTCGCCGCGGTTCACTCCGGACGGCCCATTGCAGCCGCCAATGAACGTGGAGGATTCCAGATTGCTTCCCCCCGCGGCGGGGGCGAACTTCATCACAAACAGGCTCGATCCGTTGGGCAACCCGCCACCGCCTGGGTAGTTGCAACACGCGTCGAGGTTCAGGTTGCCGTTGCCGCAAAACGTCTCATCGAACGCGCCGGCCGTGACCGGGAAGTCGGACGAACCGGTGGTGCCCAACACGTAAATCGCGCCCTGGCTGTCCGTCACGATGCTCGAAGGAACATCGAGGTTGGACCCGCCAAACACGGTGCTGTATTCAAGGGCGGTGCCGTCGGGATTGAACACCGAAAGGCCACAATCGAACGGCGCCGTGCCAAAGGTCATTTCCGTGCTGATGGCGCCTGCGGTGGTGGGGTACGTGCCGAAGTCCCCGTCCCAAAGGGCCGTGCCTCCCATCGCGCGTCCGTCGTCGTCGTACGCCGCCGTGAACCCCCAGTTGGGTTGGGTCGCGCCGATGTAGGTCGAGAAGACAATGTCGGGGTCGAGCACCAGGGGAAATGCAGGATCGTAATCGCCCACGTCAAACCGCACGACCTGTCCATCGAGCGCGTAGCCGACCTCCACGCTTTTGAGGGCGCCATTCACGTTTTGGTAGGCGTAAGGCGCGCCCATCCGGGCTTCGCCGGTTTCCCCGAGCTGAACCCAAATGCTGCCGTCCTCTTGGCCTTCGAGGGTCACGCCCTCGTGACGGATGGCCACCTGAGCTGGGTCGGCCCCGGGCTGCACCATCCAATCTTCTTTCCACCCTGGACCAGGCAGGTCAGCGCGGTCACCGGGCGAACGGGGTCCCACCCGAAGGTCAATGCCGGGCCACACGTCGTGCAATTTGAAGCGGGTCTCCGGCACAAGGCCTTCCGCCCACTTCGAAGGGTCTTGGCCCTTGTAGATGTTCACGCGGTGGCTCGCTTCCGTCATGGCTTCATGCACGGGCTGCGCAGACGCGCCTTCCCAGGTCATGCGCCAGCCGTGGCTGACCAAATCGCCCGACGGCGCGGTCGCCCCTTCGAAGTGGTGGTCCCACAATTCCGCGTAACCGTCTCCGGCCATCCAGACGTTCATCCCGTCCGATTCCAGCCACGTGACGCCACCGGCCCATTCCGCACGCATTTGCGCAGGAACGTCCCATTGGCCCTCGTTGGGGAGCCAGTGGAGGCCGTGGTTTTGGGCGGACAAGGGCGCGCAACAGGCGAGTCCCAAGACCACCCATACGCATGTTTGGAGGCGGGTCATCATCACGAAAGTAACGTTCGGAGCAACGTGAGAACAGCGCAGACCGGGCTCAGGTTGCCCTCAGGGCCGCGCCAAAAAACCTTATGACAACTCGTCGCTGAGCAGGCGCATCTCGATGGACGGCGCCATTTTCTCGTGGAGGATGCGGTAGACGGCTTCGGCGATGGGGATGTCGACGTCGAACTTTTGGTTCAAGGCGTGGATGCCCTGCGAGCCCGTGAAGCCCTCTGCCACCATGTCCATTTCGAGGATGGCCGACTTGACCGTGTAGCCCTTGCCAATCATGGTGCCGAGGGTGCGGTTTCGGCTGTGTGGGCTGTAGGCCGTCACGAGCAAATCGCCGAGGTACGGGCTGCCCTTGACGTCGCGGTCGATTTCGTGAACGGCGGCAAGGAACCGCTTCATCTCCTGGCTCGCGTTGCTCACGAGGACGCTGATGAAGTTGTCGCCGTACCCGAGGCCGTGGGCGATGCCTGCCGCGATGGCGTAGACGTTTTTCAGGACGGCTGCGAGCTCGGCGCCGAAGACGTCGTCGCTCGTTTGGACCCGGATGTAGCGGGTTTCAAGGCGCTCGGCCAACCACTCGGCATGGGACGACGTGGGGCAAGCCACCGTCAAGTAGCTCAGCTTCTCGCGCGCCACCTCTTCCGCATGACACGGGCCGCAGATGATGCCGATGTTCTCATAGGGCGTCCCGAAGGCCTTGTGCAAGTACCGCGCAGGGATGCTGTCATATTCCGACACCATGCCCTTGATCGCCGAGAACAAGATTTTGCCCTCCATTCCCTTCAACTCACGCTCGCGAAAGGCGCTGTCGAGGTGCAGGCTGGGGATGACCACCACGAGCACGTCGCAGGCATCCACCACGGCTTGCATGTCGGTGGTGACGCGAAGCTTTTCCTTAGGGAAGCTGATGCTCTGGATGTACCGAGGGTTGTGGCCGTAGGTCATCAGCTCGTCGGCCGTCTCTTGGCCACGCACCCACCAGTGGAGGGTGTCGACGTTGTGGCACAGCATTTTGGCAATGGCTGTGGCCCAACTCCCGCTTCCAAGGATGCCGACGTTCATGGCCGCAAATGTAACAGGAACAAAACTTGGGGTGTCCGACCCGCGGCGTACCTTCGCGCGCGGAGCGCGCAGCCCCTCAGACCTTGCGCCTCCCCAAAACACACGAAGACATGAGCGAAGACGGATTGAAGAAAATCATCAGCCACGCGAAGGAGTACGGGTTTGTCTTTCCCAGCAGCGAGATCTACGACGGCCTGAGCGCCGCCTACGACTACGGGCAACTCGGCAGCGAGCTGAAGAACAACATCAAGCAGTACTGGTGGACGGCCATGGTCCGCATGAACGAGAACATCGTGGGCATCGACGCCGCGATTTTCATGCACCCCACGACCTGGAAGGCCTCCGGCCACGTCGACGCGTTCAACGACCCGCTCATCGACAACAAGGACAGCAAGAAGCGCTACCGCGCCGACGTCCTGATCGAGGAGCACATTGCCAAGATTGAGGCCAAAATCAACAAGGACGTCACCAAGGCCAAGAAGCGGTTTGGCGACGACTTCGACGAGGCCCAGTTCCGCAGCACCAACCCGCAAGTCCTGCGCCGCCAAGGCGACATCGACGGCATCAACGCCCGCTTCAAAGCGGCGATGGACGCCGAGGACCTCGCGGCCGTGAAGACCCTCATCGAAGACCTCGGCATCACCTGCCCGGTCAGCGGGTCGAAGAACTGGACCGACGTGCGTCAGTTCAACCTGATGTTCAAGACCGAGCTCGGCGCCGTCAGCGGCGACTCCGGCGTGGTCTACCTCCGTCCGGAAACCGCGCAAGGCATCTTCGTGAACTACCTGAACGTGCAGAAGAGCGGGCGGATGAAGTTGCCGTTTGGCATTGCCCAAATCGGAAAGGCCTTCCGCAACGAGATCATCGCGCGTCAGTTCATCTTCCGCATGCGTGAATTCGAGCAGATGGAGATGCAATTCTTCATCAAGCCTGGCACGCAAGAGAAGTGGTACAACCACTGGAAAGAAGCCCGAATCAAGTGGCACAAAGCCCTCGGCCTCGGCGAGGAGAACTACCGCTTCCACGACCACGTCAAGCTGGCCCACTACGCTGACGCCGCGTGCGACATCGAGTTCAACTTCCCGATGGGCTTCAAAGAGCTCGAAGGCATTCACTCGCGGACGGATTTTGACCTCAAGCAGCACGAAGAATTCAGCAACAAGAAGCTGCGTTACTTCGACCCCGAGACGCAGGAGAGTTACGTGCCTTACGTCCTCGAGACCTCCATCGGCCTCGACCGCATGTTCCTCGCCGTCCTAAGCAGCGCCCTTCGCGAGGAGACGCTCGAAGACGGCAGCACGCGCACGGTGATGTCCATCCCCTTCGCCTTGGCGCCGGTCAAAGCAGCGGTGTTGCCGCTCATCAAAAAGGACGGCCTGCCCGAGAAGGCCCGCGAGATCCTCGCGCAACTGCAACTGCACCACAACGTCCAGTACGACGAGAAGGACGCCATCGGCCGTCGCTACCGTCGCCAGGACGCCATTGGCACGCCGCTTTGCATCACCGTGGACCACGACACCCTCGAGGACCACGCCGTGACCGTGCGCAACCGCGACACCATGAAGCAAGAGCGCATCGCCATCGCAGACCTGACCGCCTACGTCGACGGCTTGGTGAGCATGGCCTCCTTGTTCCAAGCGTGACCCTGACTTTGCGACTTTGATTGACCAGCCCCATTTGACCCCATGACCCTTTCCGACCTCCACCTCCAAGGCAAGCGCGCCCTCGTGCGCGTGGACTTCAACGTGCCCCTCGACGACGCCCAAAACGTCACCGACGACACCCGCATTCGTCGCGCCATCCCCACCATCCAAGCCCTGCTCGACGGCGGCGCTTCTGTGGTGTTGATGAGCCACCTCGGCCGTCCCAAGGGACCGAGTGCCGAACTGTCTTTGAAGCACATCGTGCCCACCTTGTCCGACCTCTTGGGCAAGCCGGTGAAGTTTGCCGAGGACTGTGTGGGCGACAAGGCCCTGGACGTGACGCAATCGCTTCAGCCAGGTGAAGTCGCCCTGCTCGAGAACCTGCGCTTTCACGGGGAGGAAAAAGCCGGCGACGAGTTCTTTGCGGGTCAGCTCGCCGAGAGCGGAGACGTGTACGTGAACGACGCGTTTGGGACGGCCCACCGCGCCCACGCCTCGACGGCGGTCATCGCGAAGTTCTTCCCAGAGGACAAAGCGTTTGGACTGCTCATGCAAGGCGAAGTGGAGGCCCTCAAAAAGGTGCTGTCCACCCCTGCCAAGCCGTTGCTCGCCATCATCGGTGGCGCCAAGGTCAGCAGCAAGTTGAGCATCCTCGAGAACCTCGTCGACCGCGTGGACAAGTTGATTGTCGGAGGCGGGATGGCGTACACGTTTGTGAAGGCGCAAGGCGGAAGCATCGGGACGAGCCTCGTGGAAGACGACATGTTGGACAAGGCGCGCGCGATTTTGGCCAAAGCCGAGGCCGCAGGCACCGAATTCCTCCTTCCTCACGACACGTTGTGCGCGGACGACTTTGCCCCGGATGCCAACACTGCCGTGCACCCGACTGACGCCATCCCCGGCACGTGGATGGGCCTCGACATCGGCCCTGAAACGCGGGAGCGCTTCGTGAAAGCAGTCCTGGAAAGCCGCACCATCCTGTGGAACGGTCCGATGGGCGTGTTTGAAATGGACGCCTTCGCAAGCGGAACCAACGACGTCGCCGCGGCCTTGGCCAAAGTGACCGCCGACCACGACGCCTTCACCCTCATTGGCGGCGGCGACTCTGTGGCGGCCATCAACAAGGCGGGTCTCGCGGGTGATGTGAGCTACGTCAGCACCGGCGGTGGGGCCATGCTTGAAGTCCTCGAAGGCAAGGTCCTTCCGGGCATCGCGGCAATCGACGCCTAACGCGCAGCTCCCGGTGACAGGCCTCCTTACTTGTTGAGGATGTCCTTCATGACGAACATGCTTTGGACCGTGGCGATGTTGGGCATGGCCGCCAAGCGCTGCGTGATGAAGCGGTGGTACGCCTCCATGTTGGGAACCTCCACTTCCACGAGGTAGTCAAAAGATCCGGTCAAGTGAAAGCACGACCGCACCTCCCGGTGCCGTCCAATGTTGCTTTCGAACTCCTCCAACAACTCGCGTTCGTGCAGTTTGAGCGTCACGTTGCAGTACGCCCGGATTTCCATGCCCAGCTTCTTCCGGTTCACACGAACCGTGTAGCCCGCAATCACCCCCTGGTCCTCCATGCGCTTCACCCGCGTGAACACCGCACTGCGGCTGAGTCCCGTGA
>CAZGQI010000022.1:0-28825 GCA_964527895.1 uncultured Comamonadaceae bacterium
TCCGAAATTCACATCGTATCCACCTCACTTACAAACAATTGTGGATAACGGCACGTGGGTGAAAACGCCCCGCATTCGGCGCTGCAAAAGTACGCAGGCGAGGTCCTGTTGAGGTGGTTCAGGCGCGGAAAAAGCGCAAGCTCACCGTGGCGGGCAAGGTGGAGGGAAACGTGCGGCTGTGCTCTCCCTGCATCTCGAGTCCAGCTTCGGCCGCCATGGCGTCAAAGACGGGAATCTCCAAAATGTATTGGTCAGAAAAGCCGTGGGTGGCGTCGTAGGCCGTGGCCGGAAGCTTGCCCTGCATCAGGCGCGCGTTCTCGGGCGCCACCGTATGCAGCTCAATCATGAGCAGGCCGTGCTGGGCGACGTAGGGCGACCACTTCATCAAATGCTCCTTGAGGCTTTGCTCCACGTTGCGGAGTTTGAGGCGCTTGCCTCGGAAGGCGAAAGCACCCGAAGACACGGGAGCCTCAGGGCGGTCGATGATGGGCGGGTTGTAGATGCGGTTGTGGTCGAGGAAGGAGCGGACGCTCATCAAATCCCCCAGACGCACGCCGTGCAGCTCATACAGGTCGAGCGCGAGGCGGTCGGGGTCGCCGATGTCTCCCCAAATGAAGTGCCCCTTCACGCCTTTTTGGCGGAAGTGGTCAGCGGTGGCCACGAGGGCCTCTTGGTTGAAGTCGGCGCCCACAAGCATGAGCGGGTGGGTGTCCAAATGTTGTCCGCGCAACGTGTCGGACTCGATGACCTCGCGCATGTGGAGCAACAAAGCGCCATTGCCGCATCCCATGTCGCACAATCCCAGCGGTTGTTCGTCGAGTGGGGCGTTGAACACGTCTTTGACCACCTGATCGAGGTGGGAGAAATACGCCTTGTGGGCGCCGCCCGACCCCCACACGTTGAGGGTGCGGTCCACGTGGATTTCGGCTTCACCCGGTTCGGTGCGCCACAGCCATGAACCCTCGCCCAGCAAGAGTTCCTTGGCCCACAAGAAGGTTTGGGTGTACGAAGTGGTCACGCCATAGGCAGCGGCGCGCTGCAAGAAAAACGCCCCGACCTGGCTGTCCGCCCATCCGAGGGCGTACATCACTTCCGACCATGCTTCTTGCAATTGCGGGTGCAATTGCGACGAGGCGCGGGACACGTCGTCCCATGAGGTCATGGCCTCGGTGCCAAAGGCCGTGCCCAACATGACGAGCCACGGCGCCACGAGGGCGCCTTCGAGGTGGACGCGGAGGCGTTGTTCGAGGCTGAGGGTTTGGCCTGCGGTGTGGTCGGCCAAGCCTCCCCCACTCATGACCGCCCCAAGAAGGGCCCGCATCACGCTCAGGGCCTCGGCAGAGAGCGGCTCCTGCGGACGGTTCCACATGCCCACGCTGTGCTCCAACCATGATCGCCCCAACGCGTAGAGGTGCCGGTCGCGCGCCCAATGGGCCACGTCCGCGTCTTTGTGCGGGACGTAGGTGACTTTGTCTTCGCCGTAGTGCGCGTCGAGGATGCCCTGCGAGCACAGCATCCGCAACCCCACGTTCAAGTAGCCGGGATTGGCCCCAAACAACGACGCCAACTCATCCACATCGCCCCCGGTTTGGAGGACCTCCTCCAACACCCCACTCACGTCCAAGACGGGAACCACGCCACTCAAGGCGAGGCCGTCCAAGTGAAAAAACAAGCGAGAGCGCCACTGGCGCTGCAGGTCTTTGGTCGCGGGAACAAAGGAGGTCATGTTGGGTCAGTTGGGTGAAACGTCAGCGCCGTTTGCCGGCGCGCTGCATGGCATCGCGATGCAACGTCACGGCGATGGTCTTCGCTTTAAAATACGCCATGCTGATGTATTGGCGTCCGCCGTATGGATTGCCTTCGCCCCAGCTGTTCTTGATGACGAAGTACTCGTTGCCGTTTTGGTCTTGGGCCAAACCGACAATGTGCATCAGGTGGTCGTCGGTGGTCGTGTGGTTCTCAAAGCCCTCCTGACGCGACGCCTGAGAGACCTTGGCCTCGTCGATGACCTCTTGGAACATCTTCCCCTCCTCCCCTTCGGCCGGCATCAACGCCATGCCGTTTCGGAAGCTGAACCCCTTCTCCGACACATCGGCATCCCAGGCCACGGTGTAACCGTCCATGACGGCTTTGCGAACGACCCGGGTCATGTCTTCCAGTGGAAGGTTCAAGTATGACCCGCGTGAAAAATTGTCCGGCACTTCCAACACAAACGTCTCTCCAAATTCGTGATGACTGAAGCTTGTCAACGACAAGTAGGCGTCGGGATCAATGCCCAAGAAATCTCGGTACGTTTCAGGCGTGTAGGTTTTGCCGTTGATTTCAAAAGAAGTCGGCAATGCGCCCAAATACGCGTCACAAATGCCATCGACCGCATCGCGCCAATCGTCTGAAAGGACCTGTTGCTCGGACATGGCTTTGACTGCCGCCGCCAGCACGGCATCAAGCTCGCCATGGTTGAATTCAGATTCTCCCTCATCCAATCCCGTGTACACCGACTCTGGGACCAGCCCATAACCCGCCGCGGCATTCAACACGTCGTGGCAAAGGCTTCCCGGACCAAACTGATGCAGGCCATGGTGGCGCAAGTACATCTCGGCTTTCAACGGATAGGTGTAGCGCACCGACGCCATTTCGCTCAAGTCAACCACCTCCCCGCTGATGCGCGCGGCTTCACTTTCGAGGAAGCTCGTGGTCGAGAAACTCCAGCACGTGCCCGTTCGGCATTGGTCTTTGACGGACGTGGCGGTCAAATCGGCCAACGTCTTGAAAGTGTACAGCGGGTCCTCCTTTTTCGCTTGCTTTTGCGCTTGGGCCGAAGGCGCCATCATGCATCCTGCAAGGACGGCGGTGATGAAAATTCGTTGTTGCATGGGTGGAATTTACACCCAAGTCCACCCGTTCTGCGATCGTCGCACCCACGGATTTGTCACACGTCGATGTTGCCAACCTCGCACTTCCCCGGGACTGCGAGGATGTCACAAACCCTCAAAACGAGGCGCGCACGAAGTCGCCCAACTGCGAAGGGATCATCCACGTGAGGAACGCAGCGACGTTCCATCCCTTGTACGCCTCAGTGCCAAGGTTGATGTTGTCTCGGCTGGCGCGCACATTCAACTCGATGTGCCCCCCTTCTTCGAACTCCACCGCGAGGCCAAGCGCAGAGTAAAAGCCGGTGCCCCATTGGGTGAGCACATTTCCAGCGGGCGTCAACTGCCCTCCTGCCCCATTGCCAATGCCCGTCAACAAATTCACCTCGTAGAGTGCATTGCCGACGTTGGGCGACATCACGATGTAGTTCTCTTCGATGGACACCGCATTGGCCAGCCCCCCCAATTCAAATGCCCAGGAGGCGCCCTCTGTGATGTAGATGGACGTCCGGTAGCCCAGGGCGATGTTCAACCGTTGCTCCTTGCCAATGATGGGATACGTCCGCACATCTTCGTTGCCTTGTCCTTGATCTGGAAGCAAGCCTGTGCTCAGGGACCATGCCCCCTCGGCGGTGGCTTGGACCACATCGAGATGACACACCAAGGCCGTCTCAGGGTTCCAGAATTTGGCCGCCTTCAGCCCAAAAAACATCGAAGGCTTGTATTGCATCAAGGGCAAGCTGTAGATGTTCCACGCCGGAAACTCATTGAGAATGCCCGTCACCGGATGCGTCAGTTGCTGTCCTTGCAACTGCTGGAGGCGTTCTTGGATGCCCCAAATCTGCGCGCCCGCATCCGAAAGCTCGTGGTCTCCCGCCCCGTCATAGAAATAGGCCGCTTGCGGAAAGCCGCGGTACACGCCAATGTTCACCCCAAACTCCAACCCCTCACGCGACGCGTAGGAATAATCGTCGTCGTCGTCGCCATACACGGTCATTTGGGCTGCTGCCAACAGGGGGAGACAGGCCAGCGTCACCATCCACGCCCGAAGGGCCCACGCTTTCCAAGTGATGTCCATCATCATTCAAAGTTCGCCAAAAAAGAGCCTCGCAAAAAGCACCGCCTCACGGTGTGATCGCAGGCGCTTCGCTCAGAACGTTCATGCGTACTTCCAAGCGCTCGACCGGCCAGTCGCTCCCATCCCGCGGGGTGGCGGCCAAGCGGTCCACCACGTCCATGCCTTCGACCACGCGCCCAAACACGGTGTGCTCCCCGTCCAGGTGCGGCGCCCCGCCTTGGGTGGCATAGGCGCGGGCTTGGGCCTCGGTGTAGCGTCTGCCTTTGTCTTGCTGAATCCTGCCGAGTTCTTGGGGACCGATGGTTCGGCCTGTGACGATGTAGAAATCGTACCCTGACGAGCGCTTGTCCGGATTCTCGCTGTAGCTGCGCGACATGGCCAAGGCGCCACGAACGTGGATCTTGTCGTCCTGAAATTCGGCGGGCAGGGTGTGCTGGCCAATCAAAAAACGCAACTGCTGTGGTCTTTCTTCCTCGCTGTTGCCGCCTTGCACCACAAAGTCCGGCACCACACGGGTGAATTCCGCGGGATCAAAATACCGACGGTACACCTTGTACAGGAAGTTGGCGCGGTGCACGGGCACGTCCTCAAACACTTCGACGACGATGCGGCCGTGTTTGGTGTCGAGGGCGATGCGGTTCTCGGTTTGGATTTGCCCCCACTCCGTCAAAAAGGCCACGGCGTTGTCGTCGGTCAACGTCGGAAAATCCGAGGCCACCAACCGGCGGATGCGCTCGTCCACTTCCACCGCCTTTTCCGGCGCTTGGGGCGCAGGCACGTCCTCTTTCACCGGTTCAGGCGAGCCACATCCCCAGACGAGGGCCAATGCCCCCCACAGCCAAACCTCCTTCATGCCACAAACATACCCTGCACATACATTCATTGCGGACCGCCGGCCCATCTTCGCATTGTGAAGTACGCCATCGTCGACATCGAAACCACCGGAGGTTCCGCCAAATCGCGCGGCATCACCGAGATTGGCATTGTCGTCACAGATGGCCAGCAGGAACTTGAACGCTGGAGTTCCCTGATCAACCCCTACGAACACATCCCCCCTCGGATTGAAGCCCTCACAGGCATCTCCAACGAGATGGTGGAGGATGCACCTGGATTTGCCGACGTCGCAGACGAGGTCGAGGCCCTCCTGAAGGACTGCGTGTTTGTGGCCCACAACGTGGGGTTTGACTACGCCTTCATCCGGGGTCATTTCGAGGCCATGGATCGGTCTTGGCAACGGCCCAAACTCTGCACCGTCCGCCTGTCGCGCAAAGCCTTTCCGGGACTGCCGCGGTATGGACTCGGCGCGTTGTGCGACGCCAAGGGCATCCGGCACGTCGACCGGCACCGTGCCATGGGCGACGCCGAGGCCACGGTCGAGCTGTTCCACCAAATCGCAGCGTCTGAACGCGGACAAGCCGCCATCGCGGATGCCCTGAAACGCGGCACGCGCGAAAACTGGATGCCCCAGCACGTGGCCGCCGCGGAATTTGACGCCTTGCCCGACGAACCGGGGGTGTATTGGTTCTTGGACAGCCAAGGAAAGCCGCTCTACATCGGCATGAGCATCAAGCTGCAACAGCGCGTGCGCAGCCACTTTTCAGGCACCACTGCCTCGCGCAAGCGCCAAATCCTGCTCCGCGAAATGCGCAGTTTGAAACACGAGCTTGCAGGCAGCGAGTGGATGGCGGCGGTGATGGAAGACGTGCGAATCCGTGCACATTGGCCGCCCCTCAACCGCGCCCAAAAGCAACCTCGTACCTACCGCACGGTGGTCTTCTACCGCGACAGGCAAGGGCGCAGCCGGTTGGCGATCCGCACGCAGGCAAGCGCGCGAGATGCCGTCCGCACCTTCCATTCCGAGGCCAGCGCCCGCGCGTGGCTGCATGAGCAAGTGGCGGCGCATGATTTGAATCCAGAGTGGTTGGGCTTGGGGGCGTGGAGCTCGGCCGAGCCCGTGCCACAAGAAGTTCATGAGGCCAACTTCGAGGCCGCCATGGCGACGTGGCGCGATGTGGCTTCCGGTTGGTTCATCGAATCGGGACGGACCCCCGACGAGCGCGGCATCATCGCAGTGGTGGAAGGCCACGTCCGCGGCTATGGATTTGTGGAGGCCAACGACCTCAACGACCGCCTGCGCACGGAGGAAGGCCAAGGCTGCTTGCACGAATTGACCCAAGGCCTCCACCCTGTCGCACCGAGCTCCACGCTCGATGCCCGGCTGCGGGAAGAGGTCTTGCGCAACCCGACGTGGGTGGCGCAAGTGTGACGCGAACGGGCGTCAGTTTTTCAAACAGATCGCGGTCCCGAGGGAGGTCTTCACCCCATCGAAGGCTTGCGCGTAACGCAACACATTCGCAATGCTTGAGGGCCGTGGGCTCACCCACGCCGCATCGGCGATGTCGTCTGAAGAAAATGTCCGAGAAATGAGGTCGTCAGAGAAGAATGAATTCATGAAAGGGGGTTTGATGTTCCCCCTAGAAACGGACAAGGGCGCACCGTATTGTGTGCGCCCTTGACAAAATCGCCCTGCCCTGTCTCTCTTCAGGGTTCCTGCGCCTGTCAGCGCGGGGTCAGGGTGAGGTTTTGGTCTTCCACCATCTTCCGAAGGTTGATCAACGCATACCGCATCCGGCCCAAGGCCGTGTTGATGCTGACGTCGGTTTCTTCGGCAATCTCCTTGAAGCTCAAATTGTGCGTCAATCGCATGTGCACGACCTGCTGCTGCTCCTCCGGCAGTGCAGGGATGAGCTGGCGCAGCTCGGCCATGATTTCATCCTCGACCAGGCGGTCCTCGACACTCGGAGCATCATGGGACAGCGTCTCAAAAATGTCGAACTCATCCGTGGGACGCACCATGCGGCGCTTTCGGTTCCGACGGAAGTGGTCAATGGCGGCGTTGTGTGCAATGCGCATCACCCACGGGCCGAACTTCCCTTCCTCCACATAGCGGCCCGTCTTCAAGATTTGGACGACCTTGATCCAGACGTCCTGAAACAAATCGTTGGCGATTTCTTCGTCGCGCACCACAAAGTGGATCTTGGTGAAGACCCCCTGCTGGTAGCGGTTCAACAATGTTTCGAATGCGCGATCCTCGCCGTTTCTGTAGGCGCGGATCAATTCGCGGTCTGTGAGGGATGCATGCATGACACAACTCTTTACTTCGTGCCTGTGCGTCGGGGCGATCCCGAGTCAAGGCTTCATGAAATGGAACTAGAGTCGAATGTGTCGAATGGCAATGCGTTAAAAGTCGTTCACGTGAACAAGACCTAAAGTACTCTTTTTAACTGACCAGTCCAAACCTCAGGTACCTTCACGCTGTTAAAAACTGCAATGAAGATTGACATTCAAGGCGCCCGCGTCCACAACCTCAAAGACGTCCACGTCAGCATTCCCAAGGAAAAACTGACTGTAGTGACAGGGTTGAGCGGCTCCGGAAAGAGCAGCCTCGCGTTCGACACGCTGTACGCCGAAGGCCAGCGCCGCTACGTGGAAAGCCTCAGCAGCTACGCCCGTCAATTTTTGGGCCGTTTGGAAAAGCCAGATGTCGACCGCATCGACGGCCTCTCCCCCGCCGTGGCCATTGAACAACGCAGTGCAACGGGCGGTCCCCGCAGCACCGTAGGCACACGCACGGAGGTCTTGGACCACCTGCGCATGTTGTACGCCCGCATTGGCGAAACGCGCTCTCCAGTCTCCGGCGAGGTGGTCCGCAAGGACACGGTCACGGACGTGGTCGACGCCATCTTGAACAGCACCGAGCCCCGCATGATGTTGGTCGCCCCACTCCAAGCCCGGGAAGACCGCTCTGCCGAAGACCAACTGCGCGTCCTTCAACAACAGGGGTACTCGCGCGCTTGGACCGCTCAAGGCGCGGTGCGTCTCGAGGACGTCCAGCCCCAAGATGTCCTTGGGCTTGTCATTGACCGCTTTTCGCCCAAGTCCGCCCAAGAAGACCCCGGCCGTGTGGCCGACTCCATTGAAACGGCCTTCTTTGAAGGTGGAGGACGTTGCCAAATCTGGAGCGCAACCGACGGCGATGCGCCCACCTGCAAGGAATTCAACGACCGGTTTGAACGGGACGGCATCCTCTTTCCCGAGCCAACCCCAGACATGTTCAACTTCAACAGCCCCGTGGGTGCATGCAGCACATGCGAAGGCTACGGCCATGTCTTGGGCATCGACCCGGACAAAGTCATCCCCGACCCGACCAAAAGCCTCTACGACGGCGCGGTGGCCCCTTGGCGCGGCGAGCGCACGGGACGGTGGCGCGACCGACTCGTGATGGCCGCCGCGGACGCCGACCTGCCGGTTCACACGCCCTGGCATGCGTTGACGGAGGCGCAACGGGCCATGGTTTGGGAGGGGTGCCCCCACTTCCGTGGCATCCACGACTTCTTCGCGACATTGGAGGCGAAGAGCTACAAAATCCAAAACCGCGTCATGATCAGCCGGTACCGCGGTCGGACGCTCTGTGGCACCTGCAAGGGAACCCGCCTCGGCAAGGACACCCACCACGTGTTCATCGGCGACATCACCTTGCCCCAACTTTTGGCGTTGCCGATTGAGGAAGCCCTGGTGACCATGAAGTCGTGGACGCTCTCTTCCACCCAACGAGACATCGCCGAGCGCCTGCTCTGGGAAATTGAAACCCGACTTCAATGCCTGTTGGACTTGGGGTTGGGCTATTTGACCTTGATGCGCAGCAGCCCCACACTCAGCGGTGGAGAGGCCCAGCGCATCGCACTGAGCTCCTGCGTGGGAAGCACCCTCGTGGGAAGCACCTACGTCCTGGATGAGCCCAGCATTGGGTTGCATCCCGAAGACACCGCCCAACTCATCGGCGTGCTGCAGCGGCTGAGAAACCAAGGCAACACGGTGGTGGTCGTCGAGCACGACGACGACATCGTCACGGCAGCGGACCATGTGGTGGACATGGGGCCGCATGCCGGATCTTTTGGAGGTGAAGTGGTCTTCAGCGGTCCCCACGACGGGCTCTCCGGGTTGGACGCCGACCACCCCTCACTCACCGCGGCGTACCGCAATGGGCACCGCGCCATCGAGGTCCCCAAGCAACGGCGCCCCGTCGGCGACAAACTTGTCATCCGGGAAGCCCGCGCCAACAACCTTCAAGGGTTCGACGCCACCGTGCCGCTGCGAAGCTTGGTCGCCGTAAGCGGCGTGAGCGGCTCCGGCAAGAGCACCCTCATCACGCAATTGTTGGTGCCCGCCATTCAAGCAGAACTCGATGGCTTCGGCGGTAACCCCAAAGGCTTCGCGGCCTTGGAAGGCGATCTGCGCACGCTCGATCACCTCGAATTCGTGGACCAAAACCCCATCGGCAAAAGCTCCCGCTCCAACCCCGTCACCTACGTCAAGGCCTTTGACGAGATCCGTTCGCTCCTCGCGGACACCTCCCACGCCAAAGCTCGAGGCCTCAAGCCCTCCCACTTCAGTTTCAACATCTCGGGGGGACGTTGTGAGTCCTGCGAGGGCGAAGGGCACGTCACCGTGGGCATGCAGTTCATGGCAGACCTGAAGCTCGTCTGCGAAGACTGCGGAGGCATGCGCTTTCAGGACCACGTCCTCGAAGTCACCTACCAAGGCAAAAACGTGCACGACATCCTCACGATGACCGTGGACGACGCCCTCCTCTTCTTCGCCCCCGAACCTGGGCGCAAGCCGCCTGCGACCATTCGACGCCTGTTGGCCAAACTCCAACCTTTGCACGACGTGGGGCTCGGCTACGTCGCGCTCGGCCAAGGCTCCAACACACTGAGTGGCGGCGAGGCGCAACGCATCAAGCTGGCGGCCTTCCTCGCCCGTGGCGACCGGCAAGGCCACACCTTGTTTGTGTTTGACGAACCCACCACGGGCCTGCACGTGCATGACGTCGCCAAGCTGCTTGAGTCCTTCGACGCGTTGTTGCAGCAAGGCCACTCTGTGGTGGTCATTGAACACCACTTGGACGTGCTGAAGTGCGCGGATTACATCCTGGATTTGGGTCCCGGGGGTGGAAAGCACGGCGGCACGCTTGTGCATGAAGGCACGCCCGAGAGTTTGGCACAAGACATGCAGTCTTTGACAGGAAAACACCTCGCCCCCAAACTGCAACAATCATGAACACCTCCTTTGCTTCTGCCCTGTGCTGTTTGGCCTTTGTGGCCATTCTCTCTGGATGCCAAGCCCAGCACGACGCCCCCACGTCGAATCCGCCTGCCGACAGCTTGAAGGCCTCGAGCTGGTGCGGGGTCCTCAGCCCCGATGCCTACCGCGTTCTGCGCGAGCAAGGCACCGAGCCACGGTTTTCAGGTGAGTTTTGGCTTCACGACGAAGACGGCGTGTACGTCTGCATGGGGTGTGGCGCCCAACTCTTTGACTCTGGGGCCAAATTCAAAAGCAACAGCGGCTGGCCCAGCTTCTACGAGCCCTCGGCCACCACAGGCGTGGAGGAGCGCATGGATACGAGCCACGGCATGCGCCGCATGGAAGTCGTGTGCAACGCGTGTGGCGGGCACCTTGGCCACGTCTTTGAAGACGGCCCTCCGCCCACTGGACTGCGCTATTGCATCAACAGCGTCGCGCTGGACTTTGTCCCAAGGGACAGCATCGACGCCAAGCTGACACCCGTCAAACCGGCGGAGTGAGCCACAAAAAAAGAGGTCCGATGGGGACCTCTTTTTTGATGCCTGTTGGCTCCGTGCGTCTTAGCGGGGGCGCTGGCAGACAAACGTCAAGCCTTCACTCTGAATGACTTCAGGTGCGCCGACGGGATTGCCTTCGCTGTCCAACACAGCCTTGGTGCGGCCGTGGAGGTTGATGAGTCCTGAAATCTCTCCTTGTGAGGTGAGTTGCATGAGCAAAATGCGCTTCGAAGGACCTGCAGCCGCCTGACGCTTGTCGGGCGTGACAAACCATGCGCCATCGCTGGTGACCAACTCGTTTCCTTGATCGAACACCGCGAGTGCGTCCTCCATGATGAAGCCAGACACGGCATTCATGTAGTTGTCTTCCGCACCGATGGTCACCCATGAGTCGTAGAGCAAGGTCTCGTCGAGCGTGGTGTCGTAGCGCTGAATGTCTGCAGACAACGCCCCTCCCTTGGGGTGCTGGTAGAAGGGCTTGGTGGAAGACACCTTCAATGCCGCGGAGGCTTCGCCGTACACCGCATCGAGGATGTCGCCTTCATTTTCCATCACAGCGTACACGCGGTACGTGTCACCGGGAACCTTGCCCATGTTGTCGATGTAATCCACTTCAAGTCGGACCAATTGTGCCGAAGCAGAAGCGGTCGCCGCCAGCGCCAAGCCGAGTGTCAAGAGTTTGTTCATTGTCGTTGTTGTTTGGAGCAGTGCTCGCCCCAAGATACATCAGTGCGTACGTTACTTCAAGATGCGGTCGTTGGATCGCGCACCGCGGCCACTGCTCGGACGGCTGCGGAAGCCAGAGCGCGTGGGCAAGAAATACCCAAACGACAATTCATGTGAATGGGCACTCAGCATGTTGTCCCCCACCGTGATGTCGTAGTTGTAGGCCAGGGTGAATGCGTCGTAATTCAAGCCTGCGCTCAACACAAAGGCGTCTTGAGGACGGAATCCCATGCCAAACCACGACGTGCCGTTCACAATGGCCCGGACATTGACATCCAACTGCGGCGAGGTGACCTCAGTCATGCGCATCAGTCCACTCGCTTGCACCGCAACCAAACGGCTCACGTTGTAGAGGTAGGACCCCATGAAGTGATAGTGGCGTACGAGGCGGTTTTGGTCGTCATCCACGCCTGCAAAATTCAACTTGTCTTGAATCAAGTTGAAGACCGCCATGCCGAAGTAGTAGTCCTTTCCGTACACCATCATCCCCGCATTGAAATCCACACCAAACGTCGATTCAATGGTCTCTGGCAGACTCTCGTCGTTTGCCTGGTACACCTGGAGGTCGGTGCCGTCGAACACAAACTGATTGCCCTTCATGCTCAAGCCAAAAGACACGGCGTCCTGGTTGTTGAGCAGCACACTGTACGCACCGGTCAACTCCAAGCCTGACTGAGAAATGGCCCCACCCATGTCGTCGTTGTACAGGATGAGTCCCGCACCAATCCCGTTGGGCAAGGAACGGTGTCCGCTGATCAACATCGTGGTCGGTCCACCGCTGAAACCTGCCCACTGATTCCGGTAAGTGGTCGAGAGCATGGTTCCGGGCTCCGTCCCTGCCACGGCGGGGTTGGCGAGGTAGGTGTTGGTCACAAACTGAGACCTGCGCAGCTGCTGCTGGGCCTGAGCGTTCCACGTCGTGGCCGCCAGGGCCACCCACAAGAGAAATGTCTTTTTCATGGTGCTCAGTACTTGATGGTTACCGTTCCGCGGATGGGCAATGCCTCAGGGAACAATTCAATCGTGTAGTAATAGTCTGCGACCGGAAGGCGTGCGCCATTGAAGCGGCCATCCCAGCGCTCTTGACCTCCTTCGGTTTCGAAGAGCTTTTGGCCCCAGCGGTTGAAGACCATCAGCTTGGAATCGGGATAGTCCTCCAGTCCCCCGACAACCCAGTCGTCGTTTTTGTTGTCGCCATTGGGTGTCAAGGCATCCGCAATGAAGAGACACCCTTCGATGGCGTCCACAAATTGCGATGCCGTCCGACGGCATCCCAAGGCATCGGTCACCACGACGGTGTAGGTGTCCTCGGTCAATCCCACTGCCGTGGAAGTCGTCTGCACAAAAGGATCGCTCCACTCAAACGTGAATGGCGCCTCTCCCCCGTTGACGCTTACCGTGGCCGTGCCGTCGGCCGCGTTCCAGCACGTCACTGGCGACGTCAAGGTGTTGAGCTCCATGTCGGTCACAAAGTCGATGCCGATGTCAAATGTCTCGGCGTAGCTGCACCCGATTTGGTCTGTCACCAGGGCGGTGTAGGTCATCTCACTCAAGTTGTTCAAGTTGGCCACGTTGCCCGCCGTGTCGAGCACCACCCAATCGTATTCTTGGTCACTGACCGTGCCTCCAACAGGGAAGATGTCCGCCGAGCCGTTGCTCATGCCCGTGCACGTCGCGTTGGAGGGCGCAATCAAAAAGTCCAAAGGCGCCGGGGCTTCCACTTCGAAGAGCGCTGTCAATTGGCAACCGGAAGTGTCTGTGACGGTCGCCACATAGTCTCCAGCACAGAGTCCAATCGAGTCGGCCGAAAAGCCACCAGTGGTCGTGTTGAAATAGCTCACGTCCAAGTTGCCAGAACCTCCGAGGGCCGTCAGCGCCACTTCTCCGTCGCAATCCAATCCGCACGAGGGGTTGGTGATGTCCCCAATGCTGATCTCCAAGGCTGCAGGCTCGTCAATTTGGACGACCACGGTGTCTGATGAGCAGTTGAGTGAATCCAAGACGTACACTTGGTAAATCGACGGACCCAAATCCATCAACCCCTCTTCCGCAGGGACCGTCTCCGCGGAGTTGGTCAAAAACAGCGACCCAGAACCGCCTGACGCCTCCACCGAAATGAATCCGTCTGCATCGCCGGCACACACCACGTCTCCGCTTTCGAACGCGACGTCAAATGGCTCCGGACAGTTCACGTAGAGCGTGTCCTTCCGCGTGCAGCCGTTGGCATCGCTCACGGTAAACACAAACTCACCATCTCCGTCAATGCATACAAGGCCATCCCAAGCGTAAATGCCGTCGTTGAGCACCGGATTGAGGGTCGAACCTTGGGGGTCTTCCGCCACAGGAAGCAACGCTCCCGTGCCCCCAACCAACGTTGAATCTGGCAACACAATCAAGGCGTCCGCTTCGCCAAAGCACGAGTTGTTGTCTGCGAGTTCAAAAGCGGCTTCAATGGGGTCGGGCGAGGTCACCGAGAACGCCGTGGTGTCCAAACACCCAAATTCATTCTCCACGTAGACCTTGTAATTCCCTTCCAACAGACCGGGGAACAGATTGGATGCCGTTTCACTCACCAGGGTCGAATCGCTTGCAAAATTGTCCTCAGACGTCCAAAGACCGTAGGTGGTGTTCTCCTCCGCTTCAGAGAGCCCCAAAAATTCCATGGAGACGTCTGTGGTCAGACCCGCACATGCCGTCGTCAAACCCGACAAATTGGCCTCCTCCCCGGCGTAATCCTCACAAGGATCCTCCACCGTGATGGCTCCATTTCCGTCAGCGTCCAAGAAATAGATTTGGTTGTTGGCTTGATCCCCATCCACGAAGACCTGGAGGTTGAGGTTCAACGTCCAATCGCCACAGGTCGTGACCCTCGCTACGACCACTTTCAAATCGTCCCCTGCAATGGCGTTGACCGGCGCTCCGGTCACAAAAGCTGAGCCGTCCTCGATTTGGGAATCACAAATTCCACTGCCATCAGACAAAGGAGGATCTGAAACAAAACTGGGGAGACTGCCAGGAGCATCTCCCCTCAACATCCCAATGGTCCAAAAGGTATCGTACTCGTACGTCTCGTATCCGGGCACTGTATTCCAAAGCAGAGGGATGTTCCCTGCATTCATCGTCATGAAGGCGTCATCTGGGTTCCAGCAACCGCAGGGGGCATCAAGCCCCATTGGACCGCCTTGCGGGTAGACATTGACGTCCGAAAAAATCGCACTCAGGACGTCCGTCGGATTCATGAAGTTCACGTAAACGAGGTAACTGACGTACCCGTCTAGCTCTCCATTGGGATCGAATGTGTCCTCAGGTGTGGGCGTGTTGGGACCGTAAAATGCGGTGTCAACCACGACCTCCACGCCAATGGCTTGACCCAACGCCCCGATTGGTCCCATTCCCAGAAGGAATGCAAGGACCCAAACGTGGCGAAAACAGGACTGTATCTTCATGTTGTTCATCGAAAGAACCAGGATTCGGTGTTTCCTCCTTGGAGGGAGGGTAGATTTGGCCTGCAAATTAGCGGATTTGGACCACTCTTCAACCAGCCCAAACCTCGGACAACCCGAGACGCCAGATGCACCGCCCTCATTCCGGGTGTTGCACGAAGATGCGAACGTGTGTGCAGTGGTCAAACCCAATCGTTTGCTGGTCCATCGCACGGACATCGATTTCCACGAGCCGCACAACTTGCGGGACCTCCTGAACAAAACCCGAGAACGCGATGCATGGTTGCAACCCGTTCACCGATTGGACAAGCCGACGAGCGGCATCGTGTTGTTCGCGCCTCCTGGGGATGCGTTGAATGCCCTGAAGCTCGAGTTTGTGCACCGACGCACGTCCAAGACCTACTACGCCGTGGTTCGTGGCTGGACAGAAGACGAAGGCGTGGTGGAGAAACCTTTGCCCACTGCGCACAACCCTGCGCCGAAGGAAGCCCAAACCCACTACCGCACCCTCGCCCGCGTTGAACTCCCCCACCCCGTTGGCCCCTACGACACCGCGCGGTACAGCCTGGTGGAATGCCGCCCATCGACAGGGCGTTTTCACCAGATCCGGCTCCATTTCCGGCACTTGCGGCACCCCATCGTGGGCGACTCTCGGTACGGGGACAAAAAGCACAACCGGTTCGTGGCCAGCCATGCCGGGGTCGACACACTCTTGCTGCACGCCGGCCGACTCGCCGTGGGACATCCTGAAGGCGACCGGACGTTGATGCTGACCGCGGCTGTGCCCGAGGGGTGGCAAGCCGTCTTGAACGACTGGCCTTGGGACGGAGATTTGTCGTCCGTGCCGCGGGCGGACGATGTGGCGGGGTGACAGGGCGGCGCGGGGTTTGGCCTAATTTCGCAGAGACCCACGCAACGACATGGAGAACGCCACACCCTACACCCCCAAGAACAAAGTCCGAATCGTCACGGCTGCCAGCCTCTTTGACGGACACGACGCGGCCATCAACATCATGCGCCGCATCATGCAACGGACGGGATGCGAAGTGATTCACCTCGGGCACGACCGCAGCGTCGACGAGGTGGTGACCACCGCCATTCAAGAAGACGCCCAGGCCATTGCCATGACCTCCTACCAGGGCGGACACATGGAGTACTTCAAGTACATGAAGGACTTGCTGGACGAGCGGGGCGCGGGACACATCCGGGTGTTTGGCGGCGGTGGCGGAACGATTTTGCCTGAGGAAATCGAGGAGCTTCACGCGTACGGCATCGCGCGCATCTACCATCCGGACGACGGACGCGCCATGGGGTTGCAAGGCATGATCAACGATTTGATCGAGAAGGCGGACTTCAACACGGTGCCCTCTTTGGACGACCTCGACGGCGCCATGGACAGGTTGGGAGAGCGCAACGTGCGCGACCTCGCGCGGTGCATCACCGCTGCGGAAAACAACGCCGAGGCATTCGGCAAAGCGTTCGAACCTGTGCGCGCCTCCCTCCCCACCGTTCCCGTCCTCGGGATCACAGGCACAGGTGGTGCAGGAAAATCTTCCATGGTGGACGAACTGGTGCGTCGCTTTTTGCTCGATTTCCCCGAGAAACGCATTGCCCTTGTGAGCGTCGACCCCTCCAAGCGAAAGACCGGCGGTGCCCTCCTCGGCGACCGCATTCGGATGAACGCCATCCACTCGGACCGGGTGTACATGCGTTCGCTCGCCACACGCCAATCCAACCTCGCCCTGTCCCGCCACGTCCAAGAGGCCCTCGACATTTTGAAGGCGGCCCAGTTTGATTTGATTGTGCTTGAAACGAGTGGCATCGGCCAAAGCGACACCGAAATCATGGACCACAGCGACGTGTCGTTGTACGTGATGACGCCCGAGTTTGGGGCCGCCACACAGCTCGAGAAAATCGACATGCTCGACTTCGCGGATGTGGTGGCGATCAACAAGTTTGACAAGCGGGGGGCGCAAGACGCGTTGCGCGACGTCCGCAAACAATTCAAGCGCAACCACGACCTGTGGGAAGCTCAAGACGACGAACTCCCCGTGGTGGGCACCATCGCGTCGCAGTTCAACGACCCCGGCACCAACGAGCTCTACCGCCGCATGATGAACACGCTTGCGGAAAAGACAGGCGCAGCGCTGACGTCAACGTTTGCCGCCGAGCAAGGCACCAGCGAAAAGGTCTTCATCATTCCCCCTGCCCGCACGCGCTACCTCAGCGAAATCGCCGAGACCAACCGTGCCTACGACCGGTGGGTGGACAAGCAAGCGGACCTTGCCGGGCGTGTGCAGGCTGTACAAACGGCCTCTGAAGAAGTGGAAGGCCAAGCGTCCGACGCTTTGGATGCGGCGCGAAAGCAACTCGAGCTCGATTTGGATGCCCGCCTCTACGACTGGCTCCAAGCATGGCCGGAGCTTCAAGCCCGCTATGCCGCCTCGGAATACGTCTTTCAGGTGCGTGGAAAGGACATTCGGATTCCCACCACAAGCAAGTCGCTCTCTCACCAGGACATCCCCAAGGTCGCCCTTCCCGCACTCAGCGGCTGGCGCGACCTCGCCAAATGGCACCTGCAGGAAAACCTGCCCGGCTCCTTCCCCTACACCGCCGGCATCTACCCGTTCAAGCGCGAAGGCGAAGACCCCACGCGCATGTTCGCGGGAGAAGGCGGTCCCGAGCGCACCAACAAGCGCTTCCACTACGTCTCGCTCGGCATGCCGGCCAAGCGCTTGTCCACGGCCTTCGATTCAGTCACGCTGTACGGCCGCGATCCCGATCTGCGTCCCGACATCTACGGCAAGGTGGGCAACTCCGGGGTGAGCATTTGCTGCCTCGACGACGCGAAGAAGCTTTACAGCGGGTTTGACCTGTGTGCACCCCAAACAAGCGTGTCGATGACCATCAACGGCCCTGCACCGGTGATGTTGGGCTTCTTCCTGAATGCCGCCATCGACCAGCGCTGCGAAAAGCACATCCTCGAGCAAGGGCTGGAGGCGGACGTCGAGAAGGTCCTCAAGGCCAAATGGAACGACCGCGGACTCCCCCGCCCCGCCTACCATGGCGAATTGCCGGAAGGCAACGACGGAATGGGGTTGCTCCTCCTCGGATGCACAGGCGATGAAGTGCTCGACGCGAAGACGTACGCCGCATTGAAAGCCGAGGCGCTGAGCAGCGTTCGGGGCACCGTCCAGGCCGACATCCTCAAGGAAGACCAAGCCCAAAACACCTGCATCTTCTCCACCGAATTCGCCCTTCGCCTCATGGGCGACGTGCAGGACCACTTCATCCGCCACAACGTTCGGAATTTCTATTCCGTTTCGATCAGCGGCTACCACATTGCCGAGGCGGGTGCGAATCCCATCACGCAGTTGGCCTTCACCCTCGCCAACGGATTCACTTACGTGGAGTACTACTTGAGCCGCGGGATGGACATCGACAAATTTGGGCCCAACCTGAGCTTCTTCTTCTCCAACGGCATCGACCCGGAGTACGCCGTGATTGGGCGGGTGGCGCGTCGGATTTGGGCCAAAGCGATGCGCGAGAAATACGGCGCTTCCGCCCGCGCCCAAATGCTGAAGTACCACATCCAAACGTCGGGCCGTTCGCTTCACGCGCAGGAGATCGACTTCAACGACATCCGCACGACGCTGCAGGCACTGTATGCGATTTACGACAACTGCAACTCCCTGCATACCAACGCATACGACGAAGCCATCACCACCCCTACTGAAGCCAGTGTGCGCCGTGCCATGGCCATCCAGCTCATCATCAACAAGGAGCTTGGATTGGCGAAAAACGAAAACCCACTCCAGGGCTCGTTCATCATCGAACAGCTCACCGATCTCGTCGAAGAAGCGGTGCTCAGCGAGTTTGACCGCATCACCGAACGGGGCGGCGTACTTGGGGCCATGGAAACCATGTACCAGCGCTCGCGCATCCAAGAGGAAAGCCTGCACTACGAAATGCTCAAGCACACGGGCGAATACCCCATCATCGGGGTCAACACCTTCCTGAGCAAGGAAGGCTCTCCCACGTTGGTGCCGGGTGAAGTCATTCGGGCGACCCAAGACGAAAAGCAACAGCAACTCACCAACCTCGGTGCATTGCACAACATGTCTGACACCCAGGCTGGCGACGCCATCTCGGAGGTCCAACGCGCGGCCGTGTCAGGCGAGAACATCTTTGACGTCCTGATGGAAGCCTGCAAATGGTGCTCGCTGGGACAACTGACAGAAGCCATGTTCGAAGTCGGCGGGGCGTACCGCCGGAACATGTGAGGACATGATGGCAAGAACCGTGGCACTTTGGGCGGGGCCCCGCAACGGGAGTACGGCCACGATGTACAGCTTTGCGGAGCGCGCGGACACCCGTGTGATGGACGAGCCCCTGTTTGGTCATTTTCTGTCGCACACCGGCGTCTCTCGACCCTCACGCGAGGAAGTGATGGCCACCATGCCGACGTCACGCGACGCAGCGCTGCGCAAGCTGCACCGTCGTCCAACAGACCAAGTGATCTTCCTCAAGCACATGGCCAACCACCTCGAAGGGTTGTCATGGGAGGATGTCGATGGCCCCAATCACCGCCACGTCATCCTCACCCGGCATCCCGATGGCGTGTTGCCCTCCTACCGGGCACACATTGCGCGTCCCACCATGCTCGATTTGGGCTACGCACATCAACACCGCATTCTTCAACTCGCCGGAGATCGCGCTGTGGTGGTGACTGCAGAATCGTTGTTTGCCCAACCTGAACACACCCTTCGTGCCTTGTGTGAAGCCCTCGACTTGCCGTGGGATGCGGGCATGCTGACGTGGCAGCCCGGGGGGCGTCCCGAAGACGGCGTCTGGGCCCCTTACTGGTATGAAAGCGTGCACCGCAGTTCAGGCTGGGAGCCGCGGACGTTGGCCCATGGCGAAGTGCCGCCTGACCTCGCCGCGCTTCGTGCGACTTGCCTCGAACACTACCTTGCCTTGGAAGCCCAGTCTCTGAACCCTTGAACCATGGCCAAATTCAACCAACCTGACCCCCGAAATGCCGGCACGTGGTGCTGGGTCGATGGACTTGTGAAACGAGAGGAAGCGCGTGTCAGCGTCCTCGACAGTGTGGTCCAAGGCGGGGACGCCGTGTGGGAAGGTTTGCGTGTCGCCGGGGGACGCATCTATCAAATGGAGGAGCACCTTCAACGCTTGCATGACAGCGCGCACACGTTGATGTTTGAAGACATCCCCACAACACAAGCCGTCCAAGAGGCCGTGTTCCAAACCCTCGAGGCCAACGGAATGACCGACGGTGTGCACATCCGGTTGACCTTAACGCGTGGCGAAAAATCAACGTCAGGCATGGATCCCAGACTCAATGTCCATGGGTGCACGTTGATCGTGCTGCCGGAGTACAAGGGCGCGGTGTATGGATCGGGGGACCTCAAGCTCGTCACGAGCTCCATCCGACGCAATGGTCCCTCCTACCTCGATTCCAAGATCCACCACAACAACTTGCTCAACAACATCCTGGCCAAAATCCAAGCCAACCATGCGGGTGCCGACGATGCAGTGATGCTCGACGACAGGGGATTCCTCGCCGAGACCAATGCCACGAATTTGTTCTTGATCCACGACAGCGTCCTGTGCACCCCATTCGGCCACGCTTGTCTGCCGGGCATCACCCGTGCCTACACCTTGGACTTGGCGAGAGAACTGGGCATCCCTGTGAAGGAAGGCGACTTCAGCTTGTCCCAACTCTACACTGCAGACGAGGCCTTCACCACGGGAACCATGGGCGGACTGGCCCACATTGCAGAAGTCGACGGCCGACGCATTGGCCCCGCAGACCGTCAAGGCCCTGGGCCTCTCACGCAAAAACTCCAAGAGGCTTACCCCAGTCGCATTCCCTTCGTCACCTTGCCCTTCTCGTGATGGCGAACCTGTTGCAAGCATCTCTCCGCGTGGCTGCAGGGTTTTTCCTCAGCACATTGGTGGGTTGGGGACTCGGACAAGCACTGCAAGACCGCCTCTCCGGAGGCATTTCTCGTCCTGTCGTGAATGACGCGTTGCACGTGAGTGAATTTCTGGCGGCCCTGCCCCCTGCCGCACATGCAGGGCGCCTGCTCGCCGCAGGATTGGGAATGATGCTCGGCACCTGGATGGTGCGTCGCTTTTCCCGCAATCAACCCGTGGAAGCTTGGGCCCTCACTGCTTTGTACGCAGCGGGCGCCGTCTTCGATGTCTTTCGCGTGGACCACGGTCCTGCCTTGTCCATCGCCACTGTGGCCATGGTCTTGCCGTGTGCGTGGATGGGCATGAATTTGGCCTCACGCCGCCGAAGCTGAGCGCCGCGCTTTCAACACCGTGTTGGCGGAAATGCTGGCCACGACCAAGGCCATGCCCGCAAGGCTCATTGTCGACATGCTTTCCCCATAGCCCCACCACCCAATGGCCAGTGCAAGCACGGCACCGAGGTACTTGAAGGGCATCACCATGCCTGCATCTTCGTTGTGTAACGCCACGGTCATCAAGACTTGCGCCGCAATGCTCAGCACGCCGATGGCCAACGCAAGGCCCAAGTCCATGTCCGTCATGGGAGACCAATCCCCCCACGACAACATGCCCATGACGGGCACGGCCAAGAGGTGAAACCAAATCACCACCCCCACGGGATGGTCGGTGTCACGACATTTCATGGTGGCCAAATACGCCACAGCCGCAAGGCATGCCGACATCAAGCCCAGGCCCCACATGCCCCACGACACGCGTGAATCGAAGCCCTTGACCATGACAATGCCCACCAGCGCGAGCCCGAGAAACAACCACTGCCATCGATGCACGCGCTCCTTCAAAAACAAAAGGGCAAGAAGCACAGTGAACACCGGACTGAAATATTGAATCACCGTGGCACTCGCCAAGGGAATGTGCCGAACCGTATGGAAAAAGCCTGAAAGGGCAATCATCCCCATCAAACCGCGGACAAACAACCACCGACGGTTGTTCCCCAACAAGGGAATGCCCGCACGTTTCAAATATGCCACGCACAGCACCAACGACACGGCAGAACGAAGAAAGACAAGCTGAAACGTGCCCCAATGAGAAAGCTCCTTGACACACAAGTTGGCCGAGGTGTACAACACCACGGACGTCAACATGGCCAGAAGTCCTTTCCTCAACGCACGACCGTCACTGTCCCCCGCAGCACGGTGGGAACGAGTTCGTGGAAGCCTTGGGCCTCGACACGGTATCCGTAAACCCCGTCAAGGACGAAGTGGGTGCCCAGCTTTTGGTTGTTTTGGCCAATCCACGGCTGCTCAGGATCGTCAGTGGCAAAAACCACTTCACCCCAACGGTTGAAGACACTGAAGGAGTAGGAACTTCCCTCGAACCCTGCGCCCAAAGGATGGAACGCGTCGTTCACCCCATCGTTGTCGGGCGTGAATGCATTGGGCACGTACAGGTGGAACTCCACCGGCTCGAAGTGCGCCGTCACAATTTCGTAGGGCACGTCCGTCAAGGTCAGGGCCATGGGATTGGCTTTGTCCTCAGGCATGGGCGTGGCCACGGCCACTTCCCAATGGCTGAACTGCCACTCTTCTTCTGTCAGTGCCTCAAACACCACAGGCCCCACAGGCTCAAAAGACATGTTCCAACTGTCCTCCACCATCGCCATGTCCACGACCCGCACTTGACCGGCCTGAGGTGGAGACACCAGCACGGTCAAGTTGGTGTGTGGGATCTCCACGAAATGCGCCGTAACTGTGCCTGGTTCAAAGACTTCCAATTGCGCGGGGGAGGCTCCTGCATCGGGGTTGATGACGTTGCCGTTCCAAGACCAGTGGGAAAAGGCCCACCATTCGTTGGGCAGTGCAAGCAAGTTGTGGTTTCCCACATTCACCAAATCGGCCGTGGGGTAGGTGTTGATGGTGGCACCGTCAAGCGCGATGAATCCAGAACCCACAGGACTCACAGAAAAGGTCACCTCCTCAGGGGGCACGGGAATCCCGAAGTGCGCCACGATGTGCGCATCCCCGGTGAGGGTCAAGGGCAACACGGGGTCGGTAACATCCGCAATCGTGACGTCACCAGACACCACCTCCCAATACAAGAAGGCCACCCCAAAAGACTCTTCCGCCTCCAAGGCCACTGGAACATCGGCAAAATACCATGCGGTGTAGGGCACCATGGACGGGTTGAAATCCACCGAGTTCACCTCGACCTCTCCTTGGCCCACAATGTCCAAAGTCAGGTTCACAGGCACCACGTCATAGCAGTCTTCCATGCCCCCCACCACTTCGTCCTCGCAGCGGCTGTCAATGAAGTCGCGCAATTCCTGGAGCTCATTCTCCCAGCCCGCCATGTTGCCGCCCCAGCGGTCCATTTGGCGTGGCATCTCCGGCGCGATGACTTGCACCATGCTGTCGAGCACAGCGTGCATGTTGGTGCACGTGAACGCCGTGTTCCCCAAGTCGGCCCAGCGGTTGATGTAGGTGTTCCAGAACGTCTCGTTCTCGAGCAAGGCGTTGAGCACAGGGATGTGTCCCTGTCCGCCCAAATCGCCCATGCTCTCAGGATTGCATGGATCTGCTGTGGGCCCTGTTTCGGGAACCCCGGAGTAGTTGATGTAGTGCCCAAAACTCGCGTCCATGTCCCACAAGGCGTAGCGCCAACGTTTGGCATCGCCGTCTGGATGACGGCCACGCCACCACGCCGTGTTCCAATTCAACCAGTCTGCCGAAACGATGTAGCTGTTCAGAATGAAATAGTCGATCAACGACATGGGGTGAAGCTGCGACACGGCGTATTCGTAGTTCGCGTCCACCGTCATGTCTTGCGTTGTGCAGAAGGTGACGAGGTCGTACCAATCGTCCCCCGTGCCATACTCTTCCCACGTTCCTCCCCACGTCTTGAGGAAGTCGACAAAGTGGCGTGGCTGGTCGTAGTACTCTTCCGTAAAGTCTGTGTCGTCCACTTTCTCGCGGTACTCGTACACGCCCCAATATTGGCCATTGAGGTAGACAATGCAACTCTCGTTGGTCCGTTCGTCGAGCTTCAAATCGGCGAGGTGACTGAGGGTGTGCACGTATGCATCCCGAATGTGCGCTCCTGGCTCGAAGGGATAGTTGTCGTTGGCCGCAGCCTTGAAAATCAAACGTTGGTACGCGTCGCGTTCTTTGACGTGGAACATCTCCCCCTCCAAAGCGTAATCGTACCCCATTTGGTCACGGGTGATGTAGTCAAACCCGCGCTGGCCGTAGGCATTGCTGTCGTTGCCGTGCTCGTTGCTGTCTCCAGTCGCTTCCACCCAAAACGTGCCGTCCGCATGAAAGAACTCGATGTGGGCCAATTCGTCGTTGCCACCCCAGCCCCACTGTCCGTCTTCTTGGCCGTTGCCACTGACGGAAACCACGGGAATCGTGTGTGCATCTGCACCAATGAAAAAGGTGTTGGTCTCAATGAAACTTGGCGCCAACACGCCACTTGGATCAATCGCCACAGCCCGAACCACCGTCGTGTTGGCCACGTTGATGGCCCCGGCGTACAAGGCGCTTGCCGCAGTCGGAGAATACCCGTCCAAGGTGTAGCGGATTTCATAGCCCGCAGGCACGGACAATTCGACAGACACTGCCGCATCGTAATGACCGGCCTCGACACTGAACAACGGGTTGGGTGCGTAACCGTCCACCATGTCAGCTCCATTGGCTGCCTCAGGCGTGGGGCTCAAACACACACTCCACGTCGCCCCGCCATCTGTGGTCCGCGACCAGCTGTGGTCCGCCTGCGTGGTGTGGATGTCGGCATCGTAGGTGTAACTCTCCAACACGTTGCCGGCCGGATCTGAGAAAACAAGCGACTCCCCTTGGCACTGGTTGATTTTGAAATTGGTATTCAGGAATCCCCCGACATAGAGGTTGGTCAGAAGCTCCCCTTCGGCAGAACACATCACCATCAAGTATCCCCCTGCCGGAACCTCAGTGCCCGCAGGGATCTCAAATTTGTCCGGGTTGGCAGGGTTGTCTGACAAGAAGTATCCGCCCAAATCCACATCGGCCCCGCTGGGGTTGTAGAACTCGACAAAATCTTCGTTATCCCCTGCAATGCCGAGGGTGTAGTTGCTGCACGAGAATTCATTGATGACGACCTGTCCCAATCCGAGACTGGGCAAGCATGCCAGCAAGAAAAGCGTGTTCCAAAGGCGCATGGGGGTGGTCTTCAATGTCATTGGGTTCCTCTTCAACGAACTTCAAAACGCACCACGGCCGATGCTTGTTCATTCCGCAAACGCAAGACGTAGCTCCCGGCCCCGAGGTCCTCGCGGAGGAGCGATGTCGTTCTGCCAGAAACGCGACGTTGAAGAACGACGCGCCCTTGCACGTCCATCACTTCCAGGTCCCAAACGCCAAGTGGGAACCGCACCGTGCTGAAGTCTCCCATGGGGTTGGGCATCACCTGAACCGACTTGGCGGCTTCCATGGTGATGACGTCGGTGGCACATCCATCCACAAGCGTGTGCAAGGTGTTCTCATAGGCCTCATTGACCACATCCACGACATCCGCCAAGCACACTTCCTCGTCGGCGTCAGCCCAGTAGACCCGCAGGAATGGAACCCACTCGAGGTTTTTGTGGAAGGACGCCCCGTCGTAGCTGAGGCCAATCACCTTGTTGCCCCCGGGCACAAACGACGGTGCGATGTCGTAGTTGATGGGGTCCGCCAAACTCACTGCATCGCTGATGCTGACGCCAGAGAAGTCAAGCTCGTACCCTACGATGCGGTTGTGGGGATTCAAGACGTGCACATCAAAGAAGTTCATCCCCCAATTCACGTCGGCCACCATGAAGTGCACCGTGTCGTAGATGTTGATGATTTCTTGGACGGGGAATTCGCAACGGTCGTGCACGCCGGTGCTGTCTGGATGTTCATGGGCTTCGTTGAACCATTGGCATTGAGACATCAATGCGGCATCGCTTACCGTGATGTGGCCATCTTGGTCAATGTCCGTGCAGGCAGAAGCTGTCAAGTCGTTGCCAAGGATGCCTTCCACATAAGCCACGGCGTCTGCATACTCTTGTGCATCGTTGTTGTCGAGGTCGCCCACGAGTGCAGTGCCTCCGCACTCGCCATTGCAATCCATCTCGGCGGTGCCAAAGAGCACCCCATTGCAGTCGTAGATGGGCTCGCACCCTCCTACGTGTTCCACCACCAAAGCCCCTGACGTCCGGTCGAGGTTGATGCAAACCGCAGCATGGTTGTTGTCGTAGTCCATCTCTTCCCGACCCAATGCGTCAGGGATGAATTCATAATTGGCGCGGACCACCAGGTAATACGTTCCATCTTCCACGTCGGTGACATCAATCCATTGACAGCTCAACCCTGCGCCGTAGATGTCTCCGCATCCCGCAGAAATGCCCATGTTGCCACAACCGTACTGGTAGGTCCCGCCGTCGCTGCACTCCAAATCCATCACGCAGAAGCCATTCTTGAATCCGATGGGAATCAAATCGCCATTCAGGTCAAACAAATCGTACTTGGCGTAGCCATTGTGGTGCCAGTGACCGTGGCAATCTCCCCACTCGAACTGGTTGTTGCCATCCGCGTTGGGCACCCCGATGTAATAGTCGAGGTCACCGATGTTTTTGATGTGTGTTGTAAAGCGAACGAGTTCACGGTCGCCGTACCCATTGAGGCACCCCTCGTCGATGTAGCAATCCGATTCGCTCACCTGCATGACCTGGGTCTGAAGGCTGTTGATGATGGCCTCCTCCACCACCACGAGGTCAGGTCCGTTGCACGCCGGATCGCCCGGGTAAATGCATGAGCCGTTGTCCTCCTCCGCCATGGGATTGTAGTTGCAGGCTTCAGGATCCATGCACCCCACGGGCGGACCCGCAAAGCCAAATTCCCAACCCCAAGCCTCAGCGCAAGGACCGTCGAAAGAGGCCCAACGGATCCAATACGTCACACCAGCCTCGAGCAACACCGTCAATTGCGCCTCTTCACCGCAGCCTCCTTGGTTGTCGTCGTAATAGATGGAGCCTTCGTTGGTGTCGTCAAAGTTGCCCATTTGACAATAGTCGTAGATGTACAACCGCGTGTCACAGCCGTTTCCGCATGAGCTGAGGTTGTACATGCCGTTGGACGCTGGCGTGAAAGTGTACCAGTACGAGTCTCCGGGAGAGGCGATTGTGCCGTAGTCTGATTCTGTCAGCGTAATCGCATCATTGCACGTTTCCCCTGGAGCACACGCGAACAAAGCGCCATCCGAGTCGCCGTAGTCGCCGCCCGAGGCCACGGTTTGGCCGTCGAGATACACTGTATAACCTCCGGGTTCAAAGATGCCGTCGCCAAACGAGTCGAAAATCTCGAATTGAATGCAAGGCTCATCAGAAGACGGGAAACACAAGGTGTCTGTGTACATCGTGCCTCCCTCAGCATAAGGGCCTCCGCTCAGCACGACTTCCCCGCCCATGACCACGTCCCAAGAAATTTCGCTGGGGTAGCCATCGGTGGTGACTTCCACAACGAGGGCGCTTTCTGACTCAGAACACTGGGCCGAGGCCTGGTTGAGTCCAACAACTCCGAGGAACATGGAGAAAACGGAAAGGCTCCAAAGAGCGCGTGATGGCAAGAGAATCATGGTGTGCAGATTTTGGTTTCAACGTGTGGCCCTCACGGGCGCGCGGGCGGTGCAAGATACATCACCCGGGAAGGTGACCTTTTTTGGCCCTCAGAGGTTGCATAAACAGACGCGCAAAATTGTCGCTGTTCCATGTATTTTTGCAGCATGGCACACGATCACCACGACCACTTTGAGCCCGAGCAAAACGAAATTGGCGGGCCTGTTGTTTTTGCACTCTTCCTCTTCGCCATCGTTGTGGTGGCGATTGGCATGATGGCTTCCTGAGCCGTTATTCGCCCCCTCCTTCCTGAGTGACCAAGGTCATCTCCGAGACGAGATGGCCCGCCCCTGCGTACACGTCCATCACCCAAAGGACGTAGCGGATGTCGACCATGATGTTTCGGCAGCGTGAGCCGTCAAAAAGGATGTCGCTCATGGTGCTTTCCCAACTCCGGTCAAAGTTGATGCCCACGAGGTGGCCGTTGGCGTCCAACGCAGGAGATCCCGAATTGCCGCCCGTGGTGTGGTTGCTGCCTGTAAAGCAGACCACAAGCTCCCCATCTTCGTTGGCGTAGTCTCCGTATTCACGGGCTTCCAACAATTCCACCAAGCGTTCCGGCATGTCAAAATCAGGGTCGCCGGGTACGTACTTCTGTAAGATTCCGCGCGCCGTGCTCAATGGATTGTACTGCATGCCGTCGTAAGGCGCGCTGCCTTCCACTTTCCCATAGGTCAAACGCAACGTGCTGTTCGCATCGACGGGGAACACTTCCTCGGGGAACGCCCGTCGCAACGCCTTGGTGTAGGCACCTGACGCCAATTCGATTTCACCCCGAAGTCGCCCGTACTCCGGTGCAATTTGTGCGAAGTAATGGGCCCGGAGGTTTTCGATCCAGAGGTAAGCGGGGTCCTTGGCCAGTTTGCCCCATGCCTTGGCACTTCCAGAGGCCAACAACTTCTCCATGGCGTCCGCGTTGTCAAGCGCGCTCTTGCCAAACAATTTGGCCGCCCACGCAGGACCGCCTCCCGCCTTGGCCACCTCCTGGCGAAGGCCTTCGGGTGTCAGGGTTTCTGGGATCCATTCGAGGTACTCGTCGACCAAGCGGCCAAGGAGTTGCTCGTCGACTTGGGCATCAAAATCCTTGCGGAACCCGGCTTCGTTGGTACGCAACTTGGCGAGGAGTTGGTCGCGCTTTTCGCCTTCGACTGCGCCCTCGATGAGGCCTGAGAAACTGTGTGCGTAATTCAAGATGTCCGGGCCGTAGTACGCCAACTCAATGAACAAGGCGCGTGCCTCCAGGTAAGGGAAGTAGTCTGCATTCAGGGCCGCCAAATCCTCGACCACCTCACTGCCTGTGGCCGCTTTCAAACGGGCCTCGAGGGCGCGCTTTTTGTCCAAAGCGTGAAGCTCGGTGAGGCCGCGGTTTTGGCCCTTCCACTTCTTCCAGGCATTGGCCACGC
>CAZGQI010000023.1:0-28689 GCA_964527895.1 uncultured Comamonadaceae bacterium
AGGCGACGCGCATGTTGGAGAAGGGCGCGAAGATTTGGGTTCCGTAGGTGGTGAAGCAATCGAGCAGGATGTGGGTCAGAAAGCCCCCAAAAAACAGCGCCACCCAGCCCCGCAGGTCTGCGTCCGGGGCCTGCCACGTGCCGCTGAAGTAACGCCGCTGGCCGTGCCGCCACCACCACAGGCCCACGAGCGGGACGTACATCGCAAGCGGCAGCCACTGGCCCGGCGCCAGAATCATGGTCAGGAAGTTCACCACGAAGCCCACGACGACCGCGGCGGCCGCCTTGGTGCCCATGGCGATCCAGGCGTGGTGACGGCTGCGGTAAAGGCGGTCGGTCGCCCACCCAAAGACCAGAGCGCCCAGGACTGAGAACAGGAGTGAATGGCTGATGCCTCGGTGAAAGCCCAGGTTGTCGAGTTCGCTCAAAACGTACTTGCCGAGCACGTCCATGTCGGGGATGGTGCCGGCCACGGCACCCCAAATCATGGCGCGGTTTCCGATTCGGCGTCCCAACACCGCTTCGCCAACGGCGGCCCCGAGCACGATTTGCGACAACGAATCCATGGCGCGAAGGTCGGACGGCATCCGTCGTTCCTGCGCACCTGTGGTCACAAATCGTACCTTCTTCCCATGAAACATGTGCCCATCTTGTCGCTGTGCTTGCTTTTGGTGTCCAGTGCATGGATGCCGCAAGACGCCTTGGCCCAGGCAGAGTCCACCACATCTTCCTCCGAGAACGTCCAGTCGTTTGTTCAAGTGACGATGAATGACGGGACCTTGAAGTTTGGCCGGTTGGTGTCCATGGACGACGACCATGTGGTCCTCGACATCGTCGGATTGGGGACGACCCGCATCCCCAAATACCTTGTTCAAACGTTGACCATCCGCGAGGTGGACGTGGACGGAGGGGAAGACCCGATGTACTTCGCCAGCAACCAGTCGACCCGTTACTTCTTCGCGCCTTCTGGCATTCAGCTGGACAAAGGGGAGGGGTACTTTCAATCCAACATCGCACTCAATTCCGTGAGCTACGGCTTCAGTTCCTCGTTCACGGGAGGCGCCCTGGTTGGGTTTTTGGGCGGCGGTTTGACCGCGAAAATTGGGGGGCAAGTGGGGGACAAAACCCACATCTCCGCAGGTGGCATCGCAGCCATGGATTTCTTTGGCGAATTGGATCGCCCCTTGGTTCTGGGTTTTGTCAACGTGACAAGGGGGGACAACAACAAGAACATGACCTTCAACCTCGGCTTGGGAAACAGGCAGGATGGAGGCTTCGTCGGGTACGATTGGTCGAGTTACACGGAGGTGGGGGGCTCAGGCTCCAACGTGGATTACCTTCCGGCGGGTCAGAATTATGAAGTTTGGGTGCCTTTGGTGTTCAGTGTCAGTGGCATGATGCCACTCAAATCCAACATGTGGCTCATCACGGAAAACTACCTCATCCGCCCGGTCATCCGACCGAACAGGGTGGAGCCCTACACGGGGAACGGAGTGCCGCTCAATTATCAACCCTACATCTATTCCCAGAATCCGGAAAGGGTGCAGATTGTCTCGCTCGGCATCCGCAGCTACAGCAAGAGGTCGGGTTGGCTTTGGGATTACGGACTTGCAGGCGTCCTTCAGGATGGATCAGGAGTCCCCATCCCATGGTTCTCCTTCACCATGGAGTTTTGACCGGCGGTCACTTGCTCTTCTCGGCGAACTTGTCGAGGGAGTTCAAAATGATCTTCTCCACCAGCATGGGCGCGCGCGGCTGAAGGAAGGCGTTGAGCTTGCCAATGGCCGTCAGGGTCGTGATGAAGGTGCGCTTGCGCAGGTTGTCGAGGACGGCGATCGCCACCTGCTCTGTGGTTTGGACCTTGCCATTGGCGCGGTCTTGGAGCACTTGCAACGACCCGTCTGCGGCGATGGTTTCTTTGTTGTGCTCGATTTCGGTGATGCCGACTTGAATGAGCCCCACGTGGATGCCGTGGGCATGCTCCTCGATGCGAATGGATTCGGCCAAGGCACGCAGGGCCATTTTGGAGGAGCAGTAAGCGGAGAGGGAGGGCAAGCCCCGGATGCCCGCAAGGCTTGAGATGAAGATGATGCTGCCCTTCGTTTTGCGCAGCTCCGGGATGGCCGGGATGGTCGGATTCACGGTGCCAAACACGTTGCTCGCAAACACGGTTTGGAAGACTTCAGGTTGAAGGTCAGCCACTGCGCCGCGCATGGAGACCCCCACGTTGTTCACCAGCAGGTCCAATCGCCCGAAGGTGGAGACGGCCTCTTCGATCAACCGGCGACCCTCCTTGGGGTCGCTGACGTCGCCGCAGACGACATGCACGCGCGACGTGTGTTCTTCGACGGCCGCCTTCGCGGAAGCGAGGCGCTCTTGGTTTCGGCCGTTCAAGACCACGGCTGCGCCACGCTGGGCACAGGCGATGGCAATGGCCTTGCCGATGCCTCGGCTGGACCCCGTGACGACAACGACTTTGTCGGTGAGGTCCGGGCGAAGGTGGGTTGAGGTCGTCATGTGCCGGGTCGGTAGTGGATGTCAGGGTGATGCTTCAATGCGGTCAAGCTGTTGGTCCACGCCATGGCCACATGCACCAAAAACGCAATCCAAATGGTTCCCGACGCCAAGGTGAGCCAGCACAACACGAGGCCAAGGGGGATGGCGCCCAAGGTCTCGTCCAGTCCTTTGGGAATGTGCGTGGCGGAATAAAGGGCGATGTTCACGGCGATGGCGGGCCACACGCCCACCGTTTCGGCAAGCGGAAACAGGAGGATGCCGCGAAACAGGAATTCATAGCCAAACAAGTAAATCGCCCATCCCAACAGGTTCAACATGTAGATGCGTCGATTCCACGATGTGGCCCGGTTCTGGGGGTAGTTGACGAGGTTTTTGGGCTTGCGGGCAGAAAACGAGGCGAGGGGCACCACCAGGGCACACAACCCCACCGTCCACGCCAAGGAATAGAGCGACGTCTCTGCAATCACGGTCAACCCATAGTCGGCCAGCCCCATTTCAGGGATGAAGGCCATGCACACTGCCAAGGGGACCAATCCCATGGTGACAAACCCCGTGAATTTGACGGCAAAAATGTGCCGAGTGGCGGCTTCATCGCCTTCGTGAGCGCGCTGAAAACGCGCCTTGAATTGCGGGGAAATGGACGTGAACCAGTACGCGACAAAGCACACGAGAGCGGCCACGATGGGCACAAAGACCCGCGTGGTGTCGTGGGTCCATGTCGCGTCGACGGGGAAAGCGTAAAATGGGTCAATCATGGGATCATGTTGTGTTCGCGGAACCACGTGACGCAGTCTTTCACTGCCTGCTCGAGTCCCGTTTGGGGAAGCTCCAGTTCGCGTTGCGCTTTGGATGAATCGAAGTAGTGAAAGTGGCAGGAGATTTGGGCCAATTCATGGCTGACTGCGGGGTGGAAGCCAAAGATGCTCGCAAACAGGCTGTTGAGCCACCCAAAGCCGACCATGCCGAAGTCGGGCAGGAGGCGGGTGGGCGGTTGGACGTCCAGCACCTTGGCCATGCGCTCGAAGGCGACCCGGTAGTCGAGGTTCTCGTGCCCTAGAATGTAGCACTCTCCGATGCGTCCCATGGTCAAGGCGTTGGTCATGGCCACGGCGACGTCCCGCACGTGGATGTAGTTCTTGCCTCCGCCTGCAAAGCCGGGAATTTTTCCCGCGAGCAGGGCGGTGATCATTTGGCCTGAGCTGGGCTTGGAGTCGTAGGCGCCAATCATGAAGGTGGGGTTGACGACGATGGCAGGGAGGCCATCTTCGGCCACGCGCCGGAGCAGGAGCTCTTGCGCTTCCCGCTTGGAGTCCATGTAATCCAATCCGTACACGTGACTCGTGTAATCGCACCGCTCGTCGGCAAGCTCCGGGGCATCGGGTGCCGTTCCAAATGAGTTGGCGGTTCCGACGTAGACCAGGCGTTGCACCTTCAACTTGAGGCAAGCCTCGGCGATGTTGTTGGTGCCTTCGACATTGACGCGGTGGATGAAGTCGTTTTTGGCGGGAAACACTTGGGTGGACGCCGCGCAGTGGATGACGGCTTCCATCCCTTCCATGCAGGCCTCGATGGAATTTGGATCGAGGATGTTGCCCTCCCGCTGCTCAATCGGCAACCCTTCCAAGGTGGGGGATCTGGTCCCCGTGAGTTGCAAGACCCGCACCACGTGACCTCGGTCGAGCAGGACGCGCACCAAGTTGCTGCCCAAGACCCCATCTGCACCGGTGACCATCACTTTCATGCACACAAAGGTGCGGATTGCGTGTCCTCGGGCGCGGGGTTGAGAAATGGGTCATCAACATGGGGTTTTTGGCAATTGGAGAGCACGCTTTGGAAGTACCTTGCCACGTGATTCCTACCCATTTTTCCTTTCCCCTGAGACACATCGGGCTGTCGTGTTGGTTCATGGGATTTGTGCTCCTTGCGCTCGCCCAAACCTCAGAACGCCACACCCTCAGCGGCTACGTCACAGATGCCGCATCCGGTGAAACCTTGATTGGCGCCACGGTTTGGGCCGAGTCGGTGTCTCAAGGCGTGGCCTCCAACGTCTACGGATTCTACACGCTCACCTTGCCTGCTGACGTGTACGAGGTCCGTGTCAGCTACCTCGGGTACACGCCGCAGCGGTTTGAGGTTGACCTCTCTGCGAAGGACCTCAAACTGAACCTCGAGCTTCAACCGGGTTTGGCCCTCAAAGAAGCGGTGGTGACAGGCGAAAAGGAAAACCGCATCGAGGAGCAGGTGCAGATGTCCAAGATGGAGATCCCCATCGACCAGATCAAAGCGCTCCCTGCCATCGGGGGCGAAGTCGACTTGCTCAAATCCCTTCAACTGCTTCCGGGCGTGCAAAGTGGGGGAGAGGGCACGAGTGGGTTGTACGTCCGAGGCGGATCGCCTGACCAAAACCTCATGCTCCTCGACGGCGTCCCGCTGTACAGTGTGAACCACCTGTTTGGGTTCTTCAGTGTGTTCAATGCGGATGCGGTGAAGAACATGAGCATCACCAAGGGGGGATTCCCGGCGCGGTTTGGGGGGCGCCTTTCTTCGATCCTGGAAATCAACATGAAGGACGGGAACATGCGTGAGTTCCATGGCGACGGCAACATCAGCATCATCGCCAGCAAACTCACGCTCGAAGGCCCCATCGTCAAGGACAAGGCGAGCTTCATGGTCAGTGCCCGCCGCACTTACCTCGACCTGCTGCTCAACCCCATCATCGCGGCAGCCACCGCCAGCGATCCCGAAAGTGCCGTGGATCCTGCCTACTTCTTCTACGACCTCAACGGCAAGTTGAATTGGCGGGTGTCGCCGCGCGACCGCATCTACGTGAGTGCCTTTTCTGGCTTCGACGATTTTGGGGTGACGACGTCCAATTCTTCCAGTTTTGAGGGGGTGACCAACCGCTCGGATGTGTCGTTTGGGCTCGATTGGAAAAATCAAATCCAAGCCCTCCGCTGGAACCATGAGCTCGGTCCGCGCATGTTCTCCAACGTCTCGTTGACGCACAGCGTCTACAACTTCAACACGGGCGTGGATTTCCAAGACCAGTCGATTTCGGCCACCGACACGAGCACGACGCGGTTTGCGTCGCTCTATCGCTCGGGCATCGAAGACTACGCGGCCAAAATCGACGTGGACTTTGCGCCCAATGCGCGCCACTTCATTCGGTTTGGAGGCAACGTGACCCGCCACCAATTTTCGCCCGGGGCGTTGCAGTTTGAATTGGATTTTGGGCAGGCGAACCCGTTGGACACCTTGATCGGCCAGGGTGACCTCGTCAGTTTTGAGCAGTACCTCTACGTCGAAGACGAGATTGACGTGGCGGAAAACGTGACGGTCAATGTCGGCACCCACGGCTCTATGCTGGACGTGGAAGACACCACCTACTTCAGCTTGCAACCTCGCTTGGCGCTGAATTGGAAGTTCACGCCAGGCTGGGCCTTCAAGGCCAGCTATGCCAACATGGTTCAATACGTAAACCTGCTGACCAACGAAGGCTTGAGCTTGCCCACCGACTTGTGGCTCCCGTCCACGGGCAATGTGCGGCCTCAGCGCAGTTGGCAGGTGGCGGCAGGTTTGGCCACCTCTCTCATGGATGGGGCGGTGGAATTGAGCCTCGAAGGCTACTACAAGGAAATGGACGGCCTGCTGAGCTACAAAGAGGGCGGCGGGTTCTTGGGCGATTTGGAAGGCAATTGGGAAAGCCAGGTCACGCAAGGCATCGGCAACAGCTACGGCGTGGAGGCCTTGGTCCAAAAGAAGGTCGGCCGCACCTCCGGCTGGGTCGGGTACACCTTGAGCTGGAGCAACCGCCAGTTTGACGACCTCAACAGCGGCGAGTGGTTCCCCTTCACTTACGACCGCAGGCACGACGTGAGTGTGGTGGTGACGCAAGAATTCAACGAGAAGTGGTCCGGGTCGTTGGCCTGGGTCTACGGAACGGGCCGGGCGGTGACCTTGACGGAATCCCTGTTCAATGGGTTGGCGTACGGCGAGTACCCTGCGGTGCCTGAGTGGCAAGTCCCCAGCGACCGCAATGCCTACCGCATGAGCCCATACCACCGCTTGGACGTCAGCATGACCCGGGTGAAGCCCGGCTCCGACGGCAACCGCGCCCTCATCTTCAGTGCGTACAACGCGTACAACAACTTGAATCCCTTCTTCGCCTTGGCCGAGACCGAAGCGGACGGGACCCGCATCATCCGTGAATACGGTTTGTTCCCCATCATTCCTTCCATCGCATGGCGCTTCCACTTCTGACCTCCCCCATTCGTACGTCGACCCTTCTGGCCGCGGTGGCCGCGACGCTTGCGTTGCTTCCTTCTTGCGAGAAACTCCAAAATGGGGTGGTCAACGAAATTGAATTTCCGGAACACGAACCGCGTTTGGCGGTCAACATGTTTGTGTCTCCGGGTGACAGCGTGGTGTACGCCACAGTGTATCAATCGGCAGGTGTCACGGATTCAATCGGAAGCCAACCGCTGCGCCACGCCGCGGTCAGCTTGCTGCAAGGCAACACCGTCTTGTTGGAAGGCGACTCCTCCAATTGGGCCGAATTTCCCACGGGTCCTTGGATGCAAAGTCCCTTGATGAAAATGGTCTTGGATGCGCCCTTGCAGTTGCAGCCCGGCGCGGTGACGCTGGTGGTGGATGCGTCTCCCACGTTCGAGCCCCTCGTCATCAGCGAGGAGTTGCCTGAGGTTCCCGTGGTGGGACACGAATTCGAGGCCTATGCAGACACCGTGGACGAAGGGTGGGGGTACACGTACTTCCGTCATCGTGTGACCGTGGATTTGGAGAATCGACCTGGCGAGCGTGACGACTACATGGTGTTCGTGGAGTACAGGGACGACCTTGAAGGGTCGCAGTGGTACAACGAAGTGTCTCCGGCCTTTCCGGATCCGCGTTTGGCCTACAACAATGGATGCCAGTGTTTGCTGGTCACCGACAGTGGGGAGGACAACGTGGCGCTCACCAACCTCGTCCTGGAGAGTTGGGCAGGCGACGAAGAGTACACCCCGGAAGGGTCCTACCGCTTGAGGGTGGAGCGTCCGACGCCGTCTTTGGCCAACCACTTCAACAGCGTGCAAGCGTACTATGGTGCGCTGGACAATCCCTTCTCTGAGCCCGCGAGCATTCAAGGGAACATCCCGGACGGCTTCGGCATTTTTGGGGTGACCAACGAGGTGGTCATCCCGCTTCTGGATTGATGCTTTTCGGGTCGATTTTCAGACGGCTGTGAAGGGAGGGAGGTGAATATCTTTATTTAGACCAATTCCAGATTACCCCATTTGGGGGATGGTTTTTCGGGATGCCCTGACGCAGTTTTGCGCCATGAATTTCACGGCGTCTTTCCGTGCCTCGCTTGGGGCATGTTTGGTGTTGATTGGCTGCATGCCTTTGGGCGTGTTTGCGCAATTGAGCTACACCGAAGAAGGCCCCGTGACTTTGCCCGAGGACAGCTTGGACTTCATGACCCAAATGTGGCACGCCCTGCCAGAGGCGGAAGTCGGTGGCATTGCCCTCGCAGGAGGCGCGTCAGATGCGAGTGAGATTCCTGGATCCATGCAGCGCCTGTCATCCAAAACGCTTCGGAAGATGTCTTACGCTGACCCCATTCGGACGCTCCACGCGTTGGCGGGGGTGAACGTGGTGGCTGAGGATGGGTTTGGCCTTCGGCCCAATGTCGGCATGCGTGGCAGCGGCACGGAACGGTCGTCGCGGATCACATTGATGGAGGATGGGGTGTTGATGGCCCCAGCGCCCTACGCCGCGCCATCCGCGTATTACTTCCCCACGATTGCGCGGATGGAGGGCGTGGAGGTCCGCAAAGGGGGAAGCCAAATCGCCTTCGGACCCCAAACCGCGGGTGGCGCGCTGAACCTCGTGTCGTCCGCCATTCCCGATGCCGAGGTGGCCGGTCGCGTGCGCTTTGAATCGGGGAGTTTCCGCAACCAGCAAATGCACGCCCTCGTGGGAGGAACGCATGGCCAATGGGGATACAGCTTGGAGTTCATGCAATTGTCCAGCGACGGATTCAAGGTCTTGGACACAGGTGAAGACACAGGATTCGACAAGACAGATGTGGTTGCCAAGCTTCAATGGACCTCGACCTCGGGCAAGCACAAGGTGCGTTGGAAGGGTGCACAATCTGGCGAATCGTCGCGAGAGACCTACCTCGGCTTGGCGGAACAGGATTATGCATTGAATCCATTTCGTCGTTACGCAGCCTCTGCCAAGGACCTCATGCTCACCGACCATGCCCACGTCATCGTCGGACACGAATTCAAGCCCACGTCGCGTTGGTCCATGACCACAGAGGTGTACCAAACGTGGTTTGCCCGCAACTGGTACAAGTTGGACCGCATGGTGGACTCCACAGGGACCAAATTGGCCCTCAGCGACATCTTGACCGACCCTGGGATGTCGGAAGCGCTGGGATGGCTCCAAGGAGCATCCATGGACCCTGGCGCAGGCCTGGACGTGAAAGCCAACAACCGTCAGTACGGCGCCCGAGGCGTTCAGCACCGCGGACGCTGGTCCTTTGGAGGTTCGCAGCAACACCGATTGACCTACGGCGTGCGGGCCCACGAAGATTTCATGGACCGCTACCAGTGGCGTGACCGTTACGCCATGGTCGATGGCCAAATGGCGTTGGTGGCCGCAGGCGACTCAGGCTCGGCAGGCAACCGCATTGAGTCGGCACGTGCCCTCGCAGGTCATGTGCGGGCGGCATTCCACGTGGGGGCTTGGACCTTCACCCCGGGCGTTCGTCACGAGCACATGACCCTTGCAAGGCAGGATTTTGGAGACGATTTGGCCCGGTTGGGGGAAGGCACCCAACGTTCAAACGACATAGCTCTGTGGCTGCCTGGTTTGGGCGCGCACGTGGATCTCGTGCACAACCTCTGGACGGCGTTTGCAGGGGTGCACCGCGGATTTGTGCCTCCGGGCTCAGCGCCAGACACCGAGCCCGAGTTCAGCAACCACCTCGAAGTGGGCACGCGACTCAGCTCGCGCATGGTGAGCGGGCAGATCACGTTGTTCCACAGCGAACACCAAAACCTGCTCGGCGCCGATTTGACGGCCAGTGGCGGAACCGGCTCCGGAGACCTCTTCAATGGCGGCTCGTCTCGTGCGCAGGGCATCGAGGTGGAAGCCGTGGGCGATGTGTTGGAGTTGACAGGCGCCTCGGCCTTCTTTGCCGACGACACACATCACTTCCCCGTTCGGGTCAGTTACACCTACACCCAAGCCGTGTTCACCCAGGCGTTCGAGAGTGAATTCGACCCTTGGGGTGTGGTGGAAGCAGGAGATGCCTTGCCCTACTTGGCACCGCACCAATTCAGCGTGGCGGCCAGCTGGGAAGCCCCACGGTGGAGTTACGACCTCAACCTTCGAGGCATGTCAGCCATGCGCACGTCTGCCAGTCAAGGCGAGTTGAACCCGTCCCAAAGTACCGACGCCATGGCCGTCCTTGACGCGGGCATTCGCTTCCAAGCCCAAGCTCACCTCGAATGGTTCGCCGGCGTCACCAACGTCTTCAACGACACCTACGTGGTGGCGCGCCGTCCTTACGGCTTGCGTCCCGGCATGCCGCGCGCGTTCCGCGCAGGCGTCACCCTCTCTTTCTAAGTTGTTGGGGCGTCAGCCCTCCTTCGCATCCAGCTTGCGTCGCCGTTGCTCTTCGCGCAACAAGGTCAGCTCGCGTGACGTCTGACCCGCCACTGAGGTGTTCTCCTGCGCACGACGAATCAGGTAGGGGATGGCTTCGCGAATGGGGCCGTAGGGCACGTATTTGGCCACGTTGTAGCCGTGTGCCGCAAGGTTGAAGGTGATGGGATCACTCATGCCCAAAAGCTGGGCAAACGACACCCGCGCATCCCCAGGCTCAAGCCCCATCTCGGCCATGCATTGGCACAACTTCAAATTGCTCTCCTCGTTGTGGCTTCCAGCCACGAGATGGATCTTTTCAATTCGCTCCAGGACCCACTTGACCGCAGCATCAAAATCGCGGTCTGACGCGGCTTTGTCGGGCTGAATCGGCGAGGCGTAGCCTTGCTGTGCCGCCCGCTCGCGTTCCTTCTCCATGTACGCCCCGCGCACGAGCTTGACCCCGCAGTTGTATCCACCTTCTTCGGCCCGTCCAGCCATGGCTTCGAGGTAGGCCAAACGGTCGTGCCGGTACATCTGCACCGTGTTGTAGACCACGACGCGGTCGCGGTTGTAGTCGGACATCATGTCCTCGGCCAGGGCATCAATCGCGTCTTGGATCCAGGACTCCTCGGCGTCGATCATCACGCGTCCCCCGGCCGCGGCCGTGGCTTCGCACAGCGTACGGACGCGCCGTTGGACGCGCTCCCACGCCGCCTCGTCTTCTCGGTCCAGGGCCGCGCCGCCCGCCATCGCCTTCCCGACCTTCTCGAGCAGGGCGTTTGAGGACAGTCCGCTGACCTTGAACACGGCGAAGGCGTGGCGGGCGTCGCCGTCCGCAGCTTGAATGGTGGCCAGGACCTCACTGCACGTGGCGTCGAGGTCGGACTCGGCGGTTTGGCCCTCGGCGCTGTAGTCGAGGATGGTGCGGACGTTGTGGGCCGCCAACTTGGCCATGGTGTCCTCCGAATCTTCAATGGATTCTCCGCCGCAAAAGTGGGCGTAGACGGTGGGCTTCACGGCCCAAGCCAAGGGCACGCGCAGCGCGAGTGCGAGGTGGGCGAGGGCACTGCCTGCATTCACAAGCCAAGGCTTGCCGATCAGCGAGAACAAGGCCACAGCCCGACGCAATTCGGCGTCGGTCAGGTGCTGAAAAGCCTGCGCCGTGTCGTTGAATTGGGGGAGGTTCGAGGAGCTCATTGTCACAGGTGAACGTACCGGGCTTCGAAGATAGGTCCAGGCAGACCGAGGTTGTACCTTCGGAGCATGGACGTGAAGGAATACTTGAACGAGCACCGGGAGCGGATGCTCGAAGAACTTTTGGAGTTGTTGCGCATCCCCAGCATCTCGGCGGATCCGGCTTACGCCGACGACACCAACAAGTGTGCGGAAGTGGTGGCCGATCACCTGCGTAAAGCAGGGGCGGACAACGTGGAGGTGGTGCCCACCAAGGGATACCCCGTGGTGTATGGCGAGAAGTTGATTGACCCTGCCTTGCCGACCGTGTTGGTTTACGGTCACTACGACGTGCAGCCTGCCGACCCCATTGAGTTGTGGGACAGCCCGGCGTTTGAGCCTGTGATCAAGAAGACCGAGCTCCACCCCGACGGCGCGATTTTTGCCCGCGGCGCATGCGACGACAAGGGTCAATTCTTCATGCACGTCAAGGCGTTCGAAGCCATGGTCGCCACCGATCAAGTGCCGTGCAACATCAAGTTCATGATCGAGGGAGAAGAAGAGGTTGGCTCGGTTCACCTCGAAGATTTCCTCGAAGCAAACAAGACCCGTTTGGCGGCCGATGTGGTGCTCGTCAGTGACACAGGGGTGATTGCCAACGACGTTCCATCCATCACGACAGGATTGCGCGGCTTGAGCTACGTGGAGGTGGAAGTCACGGGTCCCAACCGCGACTTGCACAGCGGCCTGTACGGCGGGGCGGCACCCAACCCCATCAACATTCTGTGCGAGATGATTGCCTCGCTCAAAGACGAGCACCAGCAAATCACCGTGGAGGGCTTCTACGACGACGTGGAGGTCTTGAGCGACGACGAGCGCAAGGCCATGGCCGAGGCGCCGTTCAGCGAAGACGCGTACAAGAAGAGCATCGACATTGGCGCCGTGGAAGGCGAATCGGGGTACAGTGCCCCGGAGCGGATGAGCATCCGCCCGACGTTGGACGTCAATGGCATTTGGGGTGGATACACCGGGGAAGGGGCCAAGACGGTCATCGCTTCCAAGGCCTACGCCAAAATCTCCATGCGCCTCGTGCCGCATCAAGATCCGGACGACATCACGGCCAAGTTCGAGGCCCACTTCAAGCGCATCGCACCCGAGAGCGTCAAGCTCAAAGTGACGGCCATGCACGGCGGCCAGCCTGCCGTGACGCCAACCGACAGCGCGGCGTACCAAGCGGCCTCTGCCGCCATGGAAAAGACCTACGGCAAGGTTCCGGTGCCCGTGCGGAGCGGCGGAAGCATTCCGATTGTGGCGAGCTTCGAACAGATTTTGGGTTTGAAGACGGTGCTGATGGGCTTCGGCTTGGACTCGGACGCCATCCACAGCCCCAACGAGCACTACGGCCTCTTCAACTACTACAAAGGCATCGAGACCATTCCTCACTTCCACGCTGAATTTGCGAAGCGACATGCGTAAACGCTTGGCGATGTGGGGGGCATTCGCCCTGATGACGTTTGGGTTGTCGGGCTGCTTCTACCAAGACCTTGAGGTACTCGCAGTAGACGATTTCTCCCAAGTGCGTGTGTCGCTCGACGGCATGCAGGCGCGGATGGACGTCGACGTCTTCAACCCCAATCCCTACGCTGTGACGGTGACCGAAGCGGACGTGAAACTTTACGTGAACCAAGAGGTCGTGGGTGACGTGACCTTGTTGGAGGCCCAGGCCATTCGTCCTGAGGCGCGCGCTACGGTGGGGCTGCAAGTCCAAACCCGCGACGGCGCACTCGGCCAAGTGCTGAAAAGCGACCTGATGAATTTGTTGCGCGGCGCAGAGGTGCCCTTCACGGCCGAGGGGTCAGTGACGGGCAAGGCCTTTGGGCTCTCGTTCACCGTGCCGCTTCGGCACGAACAACCCCTGAACATTCGACCATGACTTTTTCCCTTTCACAGTTTCGTACGGTCGCCTTGGCTGCGGTGTGTTGGTTGGCCTTGACCGCAGTCGGCGCCCAATCGGAAGACAACCCTTCTCAAGACCCCGTGGAGGCCTTGGTGGAAGCCTTGAATGTCCGGCACATTGGCCCGGGCACGATGAGCGGCCGGGTGACGGCCATTGCCGTCCCGCACAACGAGCCGGAAGTGATCTTTGTCGGCACCGCTTCGGGCGGTCTGTGGAAGAGCACGAGTGCAGGCGTCACGTGGGAGCCCATCTTTGACGACCAGCCCACCCAAAGCATCGGCGCGGTCGCCCTCAGCCCGCTCAACCCCGATCTCGTGTGGGTTGGCACAGGCGAAGGCAACCCCCGAAACAGCCACACGAGCGGCCGCGGCCTGTTTCGCAGCCTTGACGGCGGCGCGTCGTGGGACTTCATGGGCCTCGCAGACACTCGAAACATTCACCGCATTCTCATTCATCCCCGCGACCCCAACACGGTGTACGTCGCGGCCACGGGTTCGGCTTGGGGCGACAGCCCCGCCCGCGGGGTCTACAAGACCACGGATGGAGGCCAAACCTGGAATCACATCTTGAGCATCGATGAGCGCACCGGATGCGCAGAGCTCATCATGGACCCCTCCAACCCCGACAAGTTGTTTGCGGCCATGTGGTCGTTCCGTCGCCAGCCTTGGACGTTCACGTCCGGCGGCGAAGGCAGTGGCCTCTACGTCACCCACGACGGAGGCGAGAATTGGGTCCAACGCACGGACGAGGACGGCTTGCCCGAGGGTGAATTGGGCCGCATGGGGTTGGCCATGAGCGCGGCGAACCCGGACGTGGTGTATGCCTTGGTGGAGTCGAAGGACTACGCCCTCTACCGCTCGGACGATGGCGGCGCGACGTTTCGGCGCCAAACCACCGACAGCGACGTGGGAAACCGTCCCTTCTACTACGCCGAAATCCACTGCGACCCGACCAACGAGGACCACATCTACAGCTTGTGGAGCATGGTGTCGAAGTCCACGGACGGCGGCCGCTCGTTTGACATCATTCTGCCGTACAGCGGGGTGCATCCGGACCACCACGCCCTGTACATTCACCCTTCCGATCCCAACTATCTCATCAACGGGAACGACGGGGGGCTGAACATCAGCCGCGACGGCGGAGACAACTGGACCTTCGTGAACAACCTCCCGGTCGGTCAATTCTACCACATCGCCGTCGACAATGCGGAGCCCTACAACGTGTATGGCGGCATGCAGGACAACGGTTCGTGGGTCGGACCGTCCGCAGTGTGGCACGCCGGGGGCATTCGGAACGAAGATTGGCAGGAAGTCCTGTTTGGGGACGGATTTGACGTTCAGCCTACGGGCGATGGCGACATCTATGCCATGTACCAGGGCGGCGCTCTCAACCGAGTGAACTTGACGACCCTCGGGTCCACGGACATTCAGCCTGCCTCGCCGGACACAGCGGACCTGCGTTTCGCGTGGAACGCGGCGCTGGCGTTGGATCCCAACGACCGTGACGGCGTGTATTTTGGGTCCAACCGCCTGCATTACAGCCCAGACAGAGGGCGCACGTGGGAAACCCTCAGCCCGGATCTCACGACGAACGACCCCGCCAAGCTTGAACAAGCCACCAGCGGGGGCCTCACGATCGACGCGACCAAGGCGGAAAACCATTGCACGATCCTTTGCATCGCGCCGTCCAAAGCGCGACCCAACGAGCTCTGGGTGGGCACCGACGACGGAAGGCTGCAGCACAGCTCGGACCGCGGTGCAACGTGGACGGACCACGCAGACCAACTCAAGGGCTTGCCAGAGGGCTCGTGGATTCCGTTCATCCACGTGAGTCCCCACAGCCCAGACGAGGTCTATGTGGTGGCCAACAATTACCGACGCAACGATTGGGAGCCGTACCTCTATCGCACTTCAGACGGAGGGAAATCGTGGAAGCGATTGGTCTACGGCGAAGATGTCCCGGCCCACGCTCAGTGTGTCGTTCAGGATCCCGAAGCCGCCGATTTGCTGTTTCTCGGCACGGAGGAGGGCTTGTATTTCAGTGTGGACCGCGGCGCCAACTGGCGTCGATGGACCCACGATGTGCCAGCGGTCCCTGTGCGGGACATGGCGATTCAAGCGCGCGAGGGGGATTTGGTGCTCGGGACCTTCGGTCGCGCGGCCTACGTGATCGAGGATCTGGCACCGCTTCGGGCCCTCGCCAACGAAGGTGCAGCCCTTTTGAATTCGACCTTCAGGGCGTTCGACGCGGCCACAGGTTACCAGGTGCCACGTCCGCGCCCGGCGGGATCGCGCTTCATGGCGGACCACGTTTGGGAAGGACAAAACCGCCCGCGCGCGGCCCATGGCCACTTCTACGTTCAGGCAGACACGGCCAAGGTGCACGAGGAAATGCAAGTGGCCATTCTTGATGAATCGGGCGACACCCTTCGCCGGATGACCCGTGAAGTGGACCCTGGATGGCAGTCTTTTGCATGGCGTGGAGACACCGATGGCATCCGTTGGCCGAGCAGGGATGTGGAGACGTCAACCGAACCCGTGGGTGGTGGTGTACGCGTGGCTCCGGGCACGTACACAGCTGTGATGACTTTGGGAACCCATGTGGACACCATGGCCCTGACGGTTGCACATGACCCAAGAACGGCCTTCAACCCAGAGTCGTACGAAGCAGGTCGAGCCCAAATGCAAAAAGCCTACGTTCAAGTCACCCGCCTCGCCGATTTGATGCAGGAGCTCGCGGTGGCCGATGCCGCGATGGATGCGATGGACGGGGTTTGGGCCCACTTGAGCGATTCCACCACCGCAGAGTTGGACTCGCTTCAATTGCAAGTGGCGGAGGGCATTGGTTCCATCCACGACATGCTCTGGACCCCCAAGGACTTTGTGGGGTACGACCACGTGACGGTGCGTGTGATGAACCAATTGTACGACGCCATGCCCGACCTGGACGAAGGGGTCACCGCCAACGCGGCCCGCAAGCTGGAGATTGCCACGTTGGCGATTGACGCGGTTGAAGAGGAGGTGCGCGCCCTGATGGACGGCCCCTGGCAAGCGATGCTTTCAGCAGCGCGGAAAGTGGAGGTCACCGTGGATGGCGTGCTGAACGGCATCCAAAGTCAAGAGGACTGACGATCAGCGGTCGCTCCAAGGGCGAAGCAACTTGGTGTAGCCCACCTGCACGGTGAGGTTTTGCATGCGGTCGTCCCAACGAATGTTGGGATTGGTGAGGTCGGGCTTGGGGACGATTCCGGGCAGGCTTTGGGTGTGTCGCAAGAACCACTCGCCCTGCTCTCCCGCGCGCATGCCAACCCAAACCACCCAGCTCAATTCCCAACTGCGAATGGGCAAGCTCGTCGGCTCCCATTCTCCATCAGAGACCCCACTGAGCAAACCATCTTCGAAGGCACCCACCAGCACACCCGGTTGCAATCCCGTCCCCACCGTGTACCCGTCCTTGAAGTCATAAATGGCGGTGAGCGGGATGTCGATGTAGGTGAATTTGTAGCCCCAGTTGCTGTAGTCCCCGATTTTGGGGTTCTGCACCTTGCGGCTGCCTTTTTGGTTGTAGAGAATGCCCAACTGAAAGCCCAAATCCCGGTACTGGCGCACCTCCACCACAGCCCCGCCATGAAAGCCAAGCTTGTTGAAGCCTTCAATGCCGTCACCTCGCACTTGCGCGGCCGTGACCCCGAGTGTGTAGCCACCGTTGAAAAACCACGGGCCGCCTTCTTGTGCAAGCCCAAGCTGCACGCTAGCCATCATCAGCAGGCAGGCCATCCCTTGCATGCGGTTCATGGCAGAACGGGCAGGGAAAGGGATTGAATGACTGTGCCTGTTTCGTCGCTCAGCACGGCGATGATTTCTGAATTGTCCATGTCCCATGCGTCATTCCACGTGTAGGCGTAGCCTACTTGATGGGTGCTGCCGGCCGCTGGATTTTCCGCAATCGTCAATCCATATGCACCGGTGAGGCTGCCGCGAAGGACGTGTTTGTGATCGTAGTCTTCCACCAAGCCAGGGCCAGGAGGGTCGGCGCTGGCATACCAAAGCTGGGGGCCAATCACATGGTTTTCAGCCACGAGCAAGGCCAGTTGAACGGGACCAGCAACGTTGTCAAGCCAAGTCACATGGGCGTGAACAACCACCTCGCCAGTGGCAGCATCGGCATCGATTTCCATTTGGACCCCTGCGCTCGGCGTGCGGGCCAATTGGTCTTCGACCCATTCCGCCCATTGGTTGGGCAAAAGTTCTTGCCCAAACGCTGTGTTCACGCGATTCACGCGTCCAATGGGATTGAGTTGGAGCAGCAAGTCTCCCCAGAATTCGTCCCCCTCGTCAGTCGTCCAGTCGATGGGGAAGTCCGCATTGGTGACGGCCAAATTGCCGGCGTGGATCGCAAGGGGCACAATGCTGTCTGGGTGGGCATCCATCAATGCAGCCAATTCGATCGCAGCAGGAGGGCAGTTGCCGCATTGGTGCGCCGTGAAATCTTCAATGAAGACGCGCGGGACGGCGTTCGTCAGTGGCGTGAATTCAGGAATTTCGGTTTCGGTGGTGTCGATGGTTTGCACAACCTCGAGGACAGGGTTCTCAAACTTGTCACACGATTGGATGAAGGCCGCCCCAAGGGCCAGCGTTGTCAGAAGGGTGATGCGAAATGTGGCGGTCATGGATGCAGAAGAATCATGCTGTGGGTGGTGTCACGAACGCGCAGCTCCACGAGGTAGGTGCCTGCGTCCAAGAACGCAACGTCCAACGTGTGGCGGTGGTTGCCTGGGGACAAAACGCCCCAATCACGACGCAGCACCTCTTGGCCGGTCACATTGCGCACCAGCACGCTGGCCGCACCGGCACGCGCAGCGTCGAACTCAATTGTGACGAAATCCGACGCAGGGTTGGGATACATGGCTGCGGTTGAAGTCAGGCTGTTCTCCGCGATGGAGGTCACTTCGGTGACTTCCAAATCAAAAGTGACCTCGGAAAAAGCATCGAGTTCCTGAAAGAACACATCTTGATCAAGGATGACTTCCCCGTCCGTGCTGTTCACTTCGAGGAATCCCACGCCATCCATGGAGGCGGCGTTGTTGAAGAGGCCATCGCCCCCGGCGTCGATCAAGGTGAGGGCGTAACATCCCAAATCGGGCAACGTCACGTCCCAGGTGTATTCGGTGGTGGCTTCGAGAGATTCCGTGCCCGGGAGAACAGATGCAATGAGGGTGCCCATGGCATCGCTGAGCTCCCATCCCAGCTGATCTGGTGCACCGTCCGTTTTCATTCGGATTTCCAGGTTGTTGGCCACTTCCTCGCTCGCCATGACGGTCCCTTGGGTGGTGTTGTTCCCGTCGTTGTCATCCAAGGAGATCACCTCAAACACGAAAACGGTCTCTCCGTCAATGGTGGCGTCGAGGAGGTCTACGGTGGTGAAATCGTACGTTCCAAGTTGCCCTTCCCATTCGGTGCTTCCGATCACTTCGGTTTGGTTGAATGGCAGCAGCTTCGAGACTTCAATGGTGCACGATGTCAAGGTGTCCAAACCGTTGTTCATCAAGCGCACCGCCAAGGCCGCAGGATTGTCTCCGCAGGTTCCGGTTTGTCCGACGTAGTCCATGAGCAGAGCATCGTTGGGCAAGGAGGCAGGGGTGCAGGTTGCGGAAGTCAAAATGGTTTCATGTCCCCCAAGGCTCGCTTGGCCTGATTCAGTCAGGATTTTGTTGGGACAAATCGTGTAGATGGTCGGATAGTACGTGCATTCAAAATCTGCGAAAATGTTGCCGCCATTGTCAATGATGGGGTACGATGTGCCAGTGATCCAGTCGCCCGCAGTCGAGGGGCCTGTGCCTTCCAAATCTTCTTGGGTCGTGGTGTCGTCTCCTTCGATGAAGAACACGCGCAACTCGTTGGTTCCATCGGGGCCGTAGGTTTCATACAGCTCCTCGAGCACACCGCCAGTGTGGTAGTTCCAACAAGGACCGCACCACGTCGCGCTGAAATCCACGATGACCTGGTATCCAGAGTCCAAATAACTGTACAGGTTGTGCTCCACGCCGTTCAGGTCTGTGGCCGTGAAATCTGGGGAGATGGTGCCGTCAGGGAGCTGGGCCCAGCCGAATGGTGACAAGCAAAGAAGGAGCAGGGAGGGAACGATGTGTTTCATGACGTGGGATGAAATTGAACGCACCAGCCTGGATGCGATGTTCCAAGATACCTCATCCTCTCGGATGGGCACAAAAAAATCCGCGCAGCCCGAAGGCCACGCGGATTCAAAGTCGTTTCAGGATCGCAGGATTACTGCTTCGTGACGCGCATGGTGGTGGTTTCGCCACCGGCGTTCAAGTTGACGAGGTAGATGCCTGCCTCCATGGCGGAGAGGTCGAGGTTGGCACGGTTCAAGCCAGCCGGCAAGTTGCCGAGGCTGTTGAAGAACACGCGCTCTCCGATCAAGTTGTACACTTCCACCGTGGCCATGGCTGCGGCTGTGGTGTTGAACTCAATGTTGGTCACGCCGTTGGTGGGGTTGGGGAACACATTCATCGTCGAGGCCAAGTTGGCTTCGTCGATGCCAGCCACAGTTGTGGCTTCCATGCCCACTCCGAGTTCGGCGAACTGGATGCCTGAAGCTCCGTCGTATTCGAACACGATGTCCATTTGGGTTTCTCCGTCCATGCCGTACACACCTGCGGTTCCATCCTGGTAGTTGCCCCATTGTGAAGCGAACAAACCGTCGCCGTAAGCATCGAACATGGTGAAGGTGTAGCAGCCCACGCTCGGCAATCCCACATCCCACGTAAATTCAGTATCAGCGGCAGTCAATGACCCCACGGCCACAGACTCAATGACGGTGCCGTTGTCGTCAGCAATCTCCCAGCCTGTTTCACCAGGCCAGTTGTCGGTCGTGATGCGTACTTGCACGTAGGTGGTCGTTTCAGGAGACAAGGCCACCGCGCCTGAAGCGCTGTTGTTGGTGTCGTTGCCGTCCGCAGAAGTGATTTCGAACGTGAGGTTGGGCGTCGCTGTGAAAGAGGCCTCACCCACAGTCACGTTGGCAAAGGCGTACGTGTCAAGGTCACCCGTCCAGTCCGTGCTGGCGATTTCGGCGCCGTTGTCGTAGGCCGTGATCGTGCATGCAGTCAAGTTCTCGAGACCCATGTTTTGGAGCTCCACAGAGAGGGTGGCAGGCGAATCGCCGCAAACCAAACCGTCACCCGTGTAAGAGCCGAGCGCCGCATCGTTGGCCAAGGTGGCCGCCTGACAGCTGTTCGCTTGGAAAATCGATGCGTGATCTGCAACGCTGGCCTGACCGGATTGGGTCAAAATGCGGCTTGGGCACACCGTGTAAATGGTGGGGTAGTACGTGTTTTGGTACTCATCAAAGATGTTGGAAGCGTTGTCAATGATGTTGTAGGTGGTTCCCGTGACCCAGTCACCTTGGGTGTTTGCACCTGTTCCATTGAGGTCGGCCTCGGTTGTGGAGTCGTCAGACTCCAACTTGATGATGCGGATTTCGTTGGTGCCAGTGGGGCCGTACGTGGCGTTCAACTCAGAGAACACTCCGCTCTGGTGGTAGCTCCAGCACGGGCCGCACCACGTGGCAGAGAAGTCCAAAATCACTTGGTAGCCTGAGTCCAAGTAGCTGTACAAGTTGTGCTCCACGCCGTTGATGTCGGTGGCGGTGAAGTCGGGAGCCACACTGCCGTCGGGCAATTGTGCAAAAGCTCCGAAGGAGATCATGGCCGCAGCCAAGAAAGAGAAAAATTGCTTCATAGAAGTTGGTTTTGGATTCAATCTAGGTGTTTCAACAATCGCGAAAGGCATTCGAAAGTACGTCGTTTTTGTTGGACGTTGTCAAAAACTGCTTGTGAACGTGATTTCAAAGCCATTGGACGCAGGAACGGCCCGGCACACGCCGCCAATGCAGAAAATGCCCTCGCGGCGTTTTCCATAGCCCACACTCAGTCGGTGCGGGCCGTTGATGTATCCCGCTGCCCCGTAGACATAGTGAATGCGTTGATTCGGGTCGTTGTTGCCAAAGTTGTATTGGTCCAACACACTCGCAAACCAATGGGGGCTCCACGTGTATTCCACCAGCACCGTGGCCCAATGTCCCTTGTCCTGCAAGAGGTCAGGATTGTATTCGTCGGCGCCCACCCACAATCCTTGAAGCTCGGTGCGCAGGCTCTGCTTGGGCTTGACTTTCCACTGGGTTTCAAGCACGTGAATGTTGGCGTTGACGATGCCCTTGTAGTCGGTGGTGACGGGGGTGGTCAAGGTGTTGAAATCGAAGTGGTAGAAGGTGTATTTGGCCTTCCATTGCTTGTTCAATTTTCGGCTGACGGAGACATTGTAATCACGCACAAAAAGTTCGTCCCCAGGCCCCCAGCTGTTTCGCTGGAATCCGTACAGCGTGCCTTCAAGGGAATTGCTGCTGTATTGCGTGGTGTCGAGGCTGTTGGCTGCGGAGAAGCTTGCGCTCAATTTCGTGCCGTACTTGCCTCCGAGCTTGCTGCCCTTGGGAATCGTGTAAAACACCTCTGCGCTTGCGCTCGTTTCACCCGTGATCACAGTGGCGTAAGGGTAGAGCGTGGCGGCCAAATTGTAGGTGTGTTGCTGCGTCACGGCAGGGATGAAATTGATCGGCAAATCGAACAAGCGCAAGTCGCGGTCCGAGCGGAAACTCATGTTGTCGACCATTTTGCCTGTGAACAACACGCCGAGGCCTTTCCGGCTGTATCCGAGCGTGGCCAAAAACGCTTCCCCTTCTCGAAACGTATAGCCGTTGTCGGCACTCGGGTCGTTGATTTTCCCAGCGTATTCTGCGCTTGCAGTCCAACCTTTTCGGATGGCGTTCAGGCGGTAAGACCAAGACCCCACATTTTGGGGCATGGCCAAAAGCAAACTGTCCACGCTGAACGGCGACCCCGATTGGAATTTGCTGACAAAACTGGCGGCCGCAGTGACCTTCAAGGGCTTGTCTTTCCATCCTTCCACCAGGGCGTTGAGGTCGGTTTCGACATCCACGGCGCGGATGATGCCAGGGCCGTTGATGAGGCCGTCGTCAAAATCGAAGCGCTGCTTGCCATAAATGAATTTGGCCTGCACCCCCTTGATGGGCTTCAAAATGAGGCGAAACCCGTCCATGGCGTTGTCGATGCCCAAATTCCGTTCCTCGTAAGAGCGAAAGACAAGGCCGCTGCCAAATTGGTCGTAAAAGTTGCCGACGGTGACATCCACCCCCCGGTCGGGATCTGCGTAACGCGCGAAGCGGTACCCAATACCCGTGCCCTTGAACCGTCCGGGAAAGCCAATGACAGCATTCAAGTAGCTCTCATAGCGCACGCCAGCACTGAAGTTGCCTTGGTTGTAGAGGACGTTGGCGAAGGCGTTGTAGCCTGTTTTGGACGGGGGAACCACCGCGCCAATCAGAGAATCCTCGGCGTAGCTCTGCCAGAGCACCCCCGCGTTCCCCGAAATCGAAGGCGCCGGGGCATCCTGCCCAAACTGGGCCCAAGACGTGGTGTGCACCGAACCGAGCGCCAACGCCCCCCAAACCCACAAAAGCCGCAAACGTGTCATTCGCTGAATTTGAGGAGTTCCTCGTACAATTCATATTCGTCGCCGTCCGCGTAATTGTTGTGGGACCACACGACGTTGCCCTCTGCGTCCACCACGAACGTGTGCGGCACGTTGTTCACATTCAATGCCCGCGCAAAATCGCGGTTGGGATCGAGCAAGATGTCGTATTCCCAGCCCACGCTGTTCACGTACGGGGCCACTCGGTTCATGGAACGCATGTCGTCGATGCTCACGGCCACCACTTTCACCCCTGTCTCATCCACCCAATCTTCGTACAGTTCCGCGTAGTTGTTCAATTCGCGCTTGCAGGGGCTGCACCACGTGGCCCAGAAACAGAACACCGTCGGCCCTTCGTTCTGCACCAAATCGGCGGTTTGAATGGCATTGCCTTCGATGTCTTTGAGGCTGACATTGGGCAAGGTTTGGGCCCAAAATGCGCCGGTCGAAAGACAAAGCGCCGTGGAAAGGAGGAATCGAATCATGGAAGGGATGTTCAATCGGTTTCAGCAAGGTTCACGCCAAAAATACATTGACGGCTGTCAAACGCCGACAGACGCCCATGTGTTGCTTCTCCGAGGCGATGGGCTGTGCCTTATCTTTGAGGCATGAAGCTACTCACACGTCTTTTCATGTCCGCAGTGGGCCTCTCGGCCTTGTCGTTTTCAGTCGAGGCGCAAGTCGCCCCTGCGACCCTATTGGGTGCGCCGGACACGGTGTATGTCGACATGGACACCCTCGGTGCGGCAGGTGTGGTGGCGGTCTACTGGGATGTGCTGAACGAAACCGAGGAAACCCTTGACCTTATGGTCACGCGGGCCTTTGTGGACACCGTGTCCCCGTTCAATTACCCCTACGAAACCGATGAAAATGGCATCCCTTTGGCGGGTTCTTATGAGCGGTTTTGCTGGGGTCAGTCATGCTTCAACTTTGGCACGGACGCTTCGCCTTCCAATCCTGCGTTTTTGGTGTCGCTCGAACCCGGCGACACCACGGACACGTTCGTGAGTGATTTCTACCCCAATGGTGTCACCGGGACCACGACATTGAGTTACTGCTTCCACCAAAGCGGTCCTCCAAGTCTGGGTGCCTGCCACAACATCACGTTTGTGGTCACAGGAACGGTGGATGCTGTGACCACGATGGACATTGCACCAACCGGCATCACTGCAATGTCGCCCAACCCCACGGATGGGATGGTGTCGATTCGATTGGAAAGCGCCCGAGACGGAATGTTGGAATTCCGAAACCTCGTGGGTCAGGTGTGCCACACAGAGCGCGTTCAAGCGGGCGTCGAGATGCAACGTGTGGATCTCAACAGCCTTGCGGAGGGCATTTGGCTCGTCAGCTACAAAGTGGAAGGCTTGGCCGTTTCCACCAAGCGCCTGGTGATTCACTGAGCGCCCTTGACGGAAGCGCCGGGGCGATGAGTTGTTCCCAAATCGAAGCTCGTGACCTTGTGCACGACCTGATGTGCATCCTTTGAGTTTTCGTGACGGATTCGAGCGACCTTCGTGTTGAACTTCGACCATTCATGCAGCAGAACAATTTGAAGCGAGAGGCCCTCGAGTATCACGCCCGAGAGCGGCGGGGAAAGGTGGAGGTGATTCCGACCAAGCCGTACAGCACGCAGCGGGACCTCAGTTTGGCTTACAGCCCTGGGGTGGCTGAACCCTGCAAGGCGATTGCAGAGAATCCGCAGGACGTCTACACCTACACAGCCAAGGGCAACCTGGTGGCGGTCATCAGCAATGGCACGGCAGTGCTGGGACTTGGCGACATTGGGCCGGAAGCGAGCAAGCCTGTGATGGAAGGAAAGGGCGTTCTGTTCAAAGTGTTTGCGGACATCGACGTCTTTGACATCGAGGTGGACGCCACAGATGTCGACCAGTTTGTGGCCACGGTCAAGGCGATCGCCCCGACGTTTGGCGGCATCAACTTGGAAGACATCAAGGCCCCAGAGGCGTTTGAAATCGAGCGCAGGTTGAAGGAGGAGCTCGACATCCCTTTGATGCACGACGACCAGCACGGCACCGCCATCATCAGTGCGGCGGCCCTGCTCAATGCCCTCGAACTCGCAGACAAAAAAATCGAAGACATCCGCGTCGTGGTGAGTGGCGCAGGGGCAGCGGCCATGTCGTGCCTCGACATCTACGAGCAGCTCGGCATGAAGCGGGAGAATGCGGCGGTGTTTGACAGCCGGGGCCACATCCACGCTGGGCGGGAAGGGTTGGATTCCAGCAAGCAGAAATACGCCACAGACGCGCAATACGCCGACTTGGCAGAGGCCATGAAGGGGGCGGATGTGTTTTTGGGATTGAGCAAAGGCGGGCTTGTGGATGCATCCATGGTCCAGGCCATGGCAGCCAACCCCATTGTCTTTGCTTTGGCCAACCCGGATCCCGAAATCGGATATGACGAGGCCATGGCCTCTCGCGAGGATGTCATCATGGCCACAGGCCGCAGCGACCATCCCAACCAGGTGAACAACGTGCTGGGTTTCCCGTACATCTTCCGTGGGGCGTTGGACGTGCGGGCCACGGGCATCAATGACGCGATGAAGCTCGCCGCGGTCCGGGCCATCGCTTCGCTTGCCGAGGAAAATGTGCCAGATGAAGTCAGCGAAGCGTACGGGGAGGGGGCGCTGACCTTTGGTCGGGACCTCATCATCCCCAAACCGGTCGACCCCCGTTTGATTACGGCGGTGGCGCCCGCGGTGGCGCAAGCGGCCATGGATTCAGGCATCGCCCAAGCGCCCATCACGGACTGGGACCACTACAAGCGCCACCTGGAGATGCGTTTGGGCAACGACAGCACCTTCTCCCGCAACATCGCCACACGCGCCGCCCGCGCGCCGAAGCGCGTGGTGTTTGCAGAGGCTGAGCACTACAAAGTGTTGAAGGCCGCCGAGATGGCCATGGACGAAGGGATCGCCCATCCCATTTTGCTGGGCCGCAAAAGCCGCATTGAGGCGCTGATTGAAGAAAACAGCCTCGAACTCGAAGGCGCCACCATCCTCGACCCCCGAGGCGAGGACCAGGAGGAACGTCGCAAAGCGTTTGGGGAAGTGTTGTTTGAGCACAGAAAGCGCCACGGATTGACAGCGTCGGAGGCCGAGCGGTACATGCGTCAGCGCAACTACTTCGGGTCCATGTTGGTGGATCAGGGCGAGGCGGATGCGTTGGTGTCGGGTTTGACCCGGAATTACCCCAATGTCATTCGGCCGGCGTTGCAGTCCATCGGCAAAGCCCAAGGGGTCAACAAGGTGGCGGGGATGTACATCCTCCAAACCAAGAACGGTCCGATGTTCTTCGCCGATACGACCGTCAACACGAATCCCACGGCCGAAGACATCGTCAACATCACGTTGCTGACTGCAGAGGCCGTTCGCAACCTGCGCATTGTGCCTCGCATCGCCTTGCTGAGCTACTCCAACTTTGGCAGCTCCAAAGGCCACGACGCCGAGAAAATGGCCGAAGCTGCACGCTACCTCCACGTGCACCATCCCGAGTTGATTGTGGACGGGGAGATCCAGGCCAACTTCGCGATGAACCAAGAGAAACTCGGAGAGAGCTTCCCGTTCAGTGCCTTGCACAAGCGGCAGGTCAACACCCTCATTTTCCCCAACCTCGCAGCGGGCAACATCAGCTACAAGTTGTTGCAGGAGATGGCTGGCATGGATGCCCAAGGTCCCGTGTTGCTGGGCATGCGCAAAAGCGTGCACATCTTGCAAATGGGGTCGAGTGCCAAGGAAATTTTGGACATGGTTCGCCTTGCAGTGGTCGACGCCCAAATCAAAGACGCCCACCTGTGATTCATCATTTGCACGGCCGCCTCGTCGAAAAGCATCCGACCTACGTGGTGGTCGAGTGTGGCGGCGTGGGCTACTATGTGGCCATCAGCCTCACCACGTTTGACCAAATCGGCGACGACGAACTCGTCAAGATCCACACCCACATGGTGGTGCGGGAAGACGCGCAGCTGCTGTACGGTTTCGCGACCGAGTCCGAGCGGGCCATGTTCTTGCTGCTGCTCGGCGTGAACGGAGTTGGCGCCAACACGGCCCGACTCATCTTGAGTGCCATGGATCCCGACACCGCGGCATCGGCCATCTCTTCAGGGGATGTGGATGCCATGAAGCGGGTGAAGGGCATTGGGGCCAAAACAGCCCAGCGCATCATCGTCGATTTGCAAGACAAAGTGGGCGCCGTTTCGGGCGGCTCGACGGCTTCTCCCACATCCATTTCGGCTGCGCACAATACAATCAAGGCGGATGCGTTAGGGGCTCTGACATCGCTTGGCTTTGACAAGGCGAAATGCAACAAGGTGCTGGATCAACTCTTGGAAACTCAAGGAAATTCAGCGTCGTTGGAGAGCCTGATTAAAGCTGCTTTGCGCGAACTTTGACCGACACCGACGATTGAACACGGAGCACGCATGACCCGCTCACCACAGGCCGATGGGCCGCAATGGAGGAGAATTTGGAGCCTTGGCTTGGCCTGGATGGCCTGTGCCATCGTGACCACGCTGCACGCCCAAACGCAATCCGACACCACGTTCAATTTGCCCTTCCCCCACGACAACGGGGACATGTTCAATCCGACCGAATTCCCTGGAGGGGTGTCTTTGCAATGGCCGAGCAACTTCAATTACGGTGTGGTGTACAACCCCCTCACCGGGATGTACGAGGTCCAGCAAACCATCGGCGACACCTTGGAGTTCCGTCCGTCGAGCTTGTTCACCTTGGACGAGTACCTGAACTACAACATCGAGGGCAACCTGACGGAGTTTTGGAACGAGCTTCAGGAAGAAGAGGATGAGGCCGACCGTGCCTTTGCGCCGAAGCTGGAGATCGACAGCGAGCTGTTCGAGATGATTTTCGGCAGCAACGAAATCGAGATCAAGCCGCAGGGAACCGCGGAAATCACCCTGGGTTACACGTGGAACAACACGGAGAACCCGCGCATCCCCGAACGTCAACGGCGTGCGGGGTCGGTGGATTTCGACCAGCGGATTCAGTTGAACCTTGGCGGAAAGATTGGAGACAAGATTGAGCTTGGGACCCAGTTCAACACCCAGGCGCTCTTCGACTTTGAGAACCAAATGAACATCGGCTTCCAAGGCGAGGAAGATGACATTTTGAAGAACATCGAGGCGGGCAACATCAACATGCCGCTCAACAGCAGCTTGATTGCGGGCTCGCAGAGCTTGTTTGGTTTGAAATTGGAAACACAATGGGGGCGTTTGTACAACACCACGGTCTTCAGCCAGCAAAAAGGGGAGCGCAGCGAGATTGAAGTGGAGGGGGGTGCCCAAACCCAAGAGTTTGACATCCGCGCCGACGACTACGAAGCCAACCGTCACTATTTCCTGTCGCAGTACTTCGTGGACAAGTACGACGAGGCGATGCGGTCGTTGCCGGTCCCGAATTCGGGGGCCATGATCAACCGGATCGAGGTGTACGTGGTCAATACGCAGGCCAACACCCAGGACGTTCGGAACATCGTCGCCTTCACTGACCTCGGGGAGCACCCGGATTACGTGTCGACCAACTTGCCGTTGGGCAATTTGATCGACAACACCAGCATCTTGGGGGGTGGGGTGCTTGAGCCTGCCACAGAGGCCACGCCCGACCGCGCGCCGAACAACTACAACAACGACCTTTTCCGAAGCATGACCCTCGACGAGGGCGTGATGAGCTACACGGGTGCCAACCAGGCCATTTCCACCGCATTGGGAGGCGACCTGCGCCAAGGAATTCACTATGAGCGCGTCGGCAATGCGCGGAAGTTGAGCCCTTCGGAATTCACGTACAACAGCC
>CAZGQI010000024.1:0-18348 GCA_964527895.1 uncultured Comamonadaceae bacterium
GCGTTCCGGCGTGGTAGTCCCCTGGGAACATGGGACGCAAGGCGCGGTCAACGAGACGCATCACGAGCACCTCGGTGTCTGAGGGACGTGCTTCGCGCTTGAAGAAACCGCCTGGGAAACGACCTGCAGCAGCATACTTCTCGCGATAGTCAACGGTCAAGGGGAGAAAGTCCACGTCCATTGGCTCATAGCTGGAGACAATGGTGGCGAGGAGCATGGTGTCGCCCGAACGGACGACGACAGAACCGTGTGCTTGCTTGGCGAGCTTGCCGGTTTCGATGGTGATCTCGCGCCCATTGCCGAGATCGATGGTTTGGTTGTGAATGTTCATTTTGCCTCTTCTTCTACGTGTGTACGGGCCGGCAAGCCCCAATATGCCAAAGGCGGTTGACCTTCAACCGCCTTCAGAGTTTGTTTAGTCTGTATTAGCGACGCAGACCAAGTTCCTTCACAATCGCACGATAGCGAGTGATGTCCTTGTCTGCGAGGTAGTTCAACAACTTGCGACGCTTGCCGACCAAGTTGATCAGGGCGCGCTGGGTGTTGAAGTCTTTGCGGTTTTGCTTGAGGTGCTCAGTCAAGTGAGCGATGCGGAAAGAGAACATGGCAATCTGTCCTTCTGGTGAGCCAGTGTCTGTGGCTCCCTTTCCGTGCTTGGCGAAGAATTCCTTCTTCTTTTCTGTGTCTAAGTACATGTGCGAAATCGTTAGATGTTCGTGATGCGTAAAAAATGGAGGTGCAAATATAAGGAGGAAATCACAGCCTCCCTCACTCACTCTTGAGTGTGCAGCATTTTCAATGCGAATGCGAGCTTCTCTTTGAGCTCCGCCCGCGGAACGATGGCATCCAAGAAACCGTGCTCAAGGACAAACTCCGCCCGCTGGAATCCTGCAGGCAAATCCTTTCCAATGGTCTCTTTCACCACGCGTGGCCCGGCAAAGCCAATCAACGCATTGGGTTCGCTGATGTTCAAATCGCCGAGCATGGCGAACGACGCGGTGACCCCGCCCGTGGTGGGGTCGGTCAACAAGCTGATGAATGGCAACCCTTCTTTGGAAAGCAGGGACAACTTGGCGCTGGTTTTGGCCATCTGCATCAGACTCAATCCAGCCTCCATCATGCGCGCACCCCCAGACTTGCTGATGCAAATGAAGGGAACGCCCTTTTTGATGGCATGGTCGATGCCTCGGGCAATCTTCTCTCCCACCACTGACCCCATGCTTCCCCCAATGAAGGAGAAATCCATGCAGGCAATCACCACGCCCTGGCCTTGAAGCTCTCCAGACCCCACGCGAATGGCATCAGTCAGTCCTGTTTTGGCTTGCGCTGCGGTCAACCTGTCGGTGTAGGCCTTGGTGTCTTCGAAGGAAAGTGGGTCTGCCGCCTGCAGCTTGGGCGCCACTTCGCGGTATTTGCCATCGTCAAAGAGGATGCCAAAGTATTCGTGGCTTCCAATGCGCTCGTGGTGGTCACACATCGCGCAAACCCAAAGGTTGTTCTCGTGGTCCTGATTGGAGACCACGGTCTTACAGTTGGGGCACTTGTACCAGGCACCCTCTGGGATTTCTTTCTTCTCGGCACTCGAAGTTGTGATGCCTTCGGTGTTTCTCTTGAACCATACCATGCGGCAAATTTAGCCTGTCTTCTCGCGAGAGGTCCGTTTTCGGCCGGCAGTTCTCCACCGTTTTTGACATGAAATCGTGGATTAGAAAGGCAAGCCCAAACCCAAGTGAAGCGCACCTTTCCACGGCCCTTGCCCGAGCCACCTCTGTCCCGCGGCTTTGCCGGGATCGTGAATGCGAAGGCCTCCGTCCAAACGGAGCAGGAAGAATTCGAGGTCCATGCGAACGCCCATGCCAGCCCCCCAGCCAAATCCCCGCAAGTCCCATGACCATGCCGACGCTTCGGGCGCTTCCTCTCCGTGCAGCCAGACATTGCCCATGTCTGAGAACAGGGCCGCCTGCCACACGTCATTGATCTGCATGCGCTGCTCGAACTGCAGGTCGAGGCGGATGTCCCCCACCCCTGCAATTCCCGCAACATCTTCCATCAGCCCTGTGTTTCCAGGCCCCAGCGTTCGCAGACGCCAACCTCGAATGCCATTGGCACCTCCGCTGAAGAAGGCTTGCTCGAGCGGCAGGGATGGCGTGGTTTCTCCCGCATTGGCAAATCCCACCAACACATTGGCTGCAGTGGAGAAGCGAGGATGGCGGCGCGATCCACGCTCACCCGAAACCTTGAACAACACGCGCTGGTACTGAATCAACGGGACGTCTGACGTGACCAACCACGCACCAGTTGTCTCATCAAACGACTCGGGCGAATCCCAGGCTTGCGCCATTCTTTGAGTAAGTCCACCCGCCCAGCTTGCCTGCATGTCGATGCGCCCTTTCCATGACCCCAAAGTCCAATCGCTGGCCCATCCCAACGCCGACCCCACATTGAGGTGGTTGTTAAAGCGCGCCTGAATCAAGGGGTTGTCTTGGTCCAAGAGCCATTGCGAAAACGCTTCAGCCTTGTTGGTCAGATTCACGAACGACACTCGGATTGGACTGAAGTGCCATCGCGCATTCCGGGCGGCATTTTCGGTAAGGCTGTAGTCGTGCTGCACGTGAATTTGGGAACGCGTGAACTCGGGCCAAACCTCCCGATTCCACCCCACATCAAAGGCGGTTTGGGGTGCGTTGCTCGGTCGGAACATGGACAACGGCAACGGCGCAATGCCGATTTGTCGTGTGGACCATTGAAGGGTCCATTCTCCACTGTTCAAGAAGTTGGCCGTGCTCAAGGTGGAGAACGGGGCGACAGCCACATAGCCAAAGGCGACCTCCCACGCATTTTCTGAACCCCATCCCCGGGGGTTGCGATGCTGCAGCGTTGTGGAGAGCTTGGGGCCATAGCGTGCATCGTTGCGCACCAAATCCAATTCCACCCCCAGGTCGTGAGAAGGTTTTTGGACGAGGGTGTAGTCCACATCCATGACGGCGAGACGTCTCAGGCTCCCATCCGCCTTGGCCAGGGTGTCCCAGCGCAGGGCCGTGCTCATTTGGACACGGTCGATGGACCTGATCCGAGACAACCGGAGATACATGTCCTTCATGGTGGAGGGATTGTACACGCCACCCTGATCGAAGGTCCCGACATGCCGCCACACGTCGGACCTCAGCCCTCCCGCCTCCAGAGCGACCGATGGATCCTGGCCATTCCAAAACACCTCGCCGAGATGCACCAACGGGTGTTTTTCGAATGCCTCAGATTCGCCCTCCATCAAGGCTCCGCTCGAGGCGGCATTGCGCGTGGCGCACACGATGGTGAGTTGCACACCTTTGGACGAGGAAGCCCCCAAGGTGTCCACCTTGAATGACACGTGGCCAGCGTGAAAGGTGGCGTATCCGTCCTGTTGAATGCCTCTGGAAATGCGGTCTCTTGCCTCTTGCAATGCGGTTTGTGAAAACGGCATGCCCTCCGCGAGCGCCGCATGCCGCATGACCTTGCTTGCGGCCAATCCTGTTTCTCCAACCTCGACGTCAATGGCTTCGACCTTCCAGCGGGCACCGCATTGCATCGCCAATTCCAATTGCGCACCGCCCCGAAACGCGATCCAGGAAGATTGCACCTCTGCGTCAAGCCACCCGGCCAATTGAAGCCGGTTTTGAAGCGCTTTCGCGTTTTGAAGGGATGCCGCCTCACTCCACGTGACAGCCTCGGGTTGGGACTCTCCTCCCCTTTGAAACCATGAACGCCAAACAGGCGGTGAGGGCTGGAGGGGCAGCAGGGATTGCCATTCGTCGCGTTGCGCCATGCTCGGCAACGCCTCATCGGAGGGCATGGCGACCACTTTGGTCGATTTCCAAACCAGGTCGTCGGGCAACTCCTGCGACAGACACACCGAGATGTAACTTGCACCCATGAGCATCACCAAAGCACACCGGCAAGAGATTCGCCAGCTCAAACGCCGCCAAGGACGCGTGGCGCAGCGCAAAGTGCTTGTGGAAGGTGAAAAATGCATTCGTGAGCTCTGTCGAAGTGCTTGGACTGTGGAGCGAATCTACTTCACCGAGACTTGGGATGGCGCGTCGATTTGGACTTCAGACGCCCACTTGGACGCCCTTCCAAGGCAGCAGGTGAGTGCCAAAGACATGGAGATGATGTCTGCCGTCAAAACCCCGCCGGGCATCTTGGCGGTTGCAGCGTGGCCTGAGGACGTGGAGGCCTTGCCCCAAGCTGGAGGCATGGTGCTGTACCTCGACGACGTGGCAGATCCCGGCAATGTGGGAACCTTGGTTCGGGTGGCCGATTGGTTTGGCCTGCATGGTGTCATTCTGAGCCCGCGATGCGCGGACCCCCTCAGCCCCAAAGCCCTGCAAAGTGCCATGGGCTCCACGTTTCACATTTCCACGGCGGTGATGCCGTTTGCAGAGCTCCCGTCAGAACACACCAAGAACGTGATTGGCTTGGATGCGGGCGGACAAAACCTGTTCGAACCTGGAGCCATGTCCACCCCCTCCATGTTGGTCGTGGGGTCGGAATCTCACGGTTTGTCCTCAGACATCAGAGAAGCGTGCCATGCCATCGCTTCCATTCCTGGGGCAGGACGCGCGGAATCCCTCAACGCATCCGTCGCTGGGGCCATCGCCACCTCAGCCTTCCTCCAAAAGGGCTTGACGTAAGGCCAGCGGCGCTGCAAGGATTTCACACCACTTGCGTGAGACTTGCTCCTTGGACCACCCCAAGGCACTGATGTCATTCTCCACGCGCTCCTTTCTCTCAGACCAAGCTGCCTCTTCTCGTGGTGTGGGCTCGGGCACATGTGCATACGTCTCCGAGGACCATCCCAAATGCTGCGCCGCCAAGCGCTGGTTGGGCCAAGCGCGCATGCCTCGGTGAAGGGCTTCGTCGAACTGCAGCGCCATGGTGCGTTCAGGCTTGACTTCTTCCGAAGAGGCTTGCCAAGGAAGGACATGTCCAAACTCGAGGTGGACTTTGCCCTTTTGGCCCACAAGCCCCGTCCACATGCTGCGTTCGTCTTCACCTTCTGCCTTGGTGTAGCTGCCGTGCTTTTCGAGGTGCAAAAGCTCATTCACCTTGAAAGCATCACAAGGATCCCATTCGTAGCTGATGGACACCGGGACGACGTGGAGCGCGTTCCACACCGCGGCATCTCCGTTGTTGGACAGCGTCCGCATCAGAGCGGGTGCAGTGGTGTCCCGTCCGTCTTTGGCACGTCCTTCGCGGTGGGCCAACCAAACGGGCGTGCCTTTTTGGGTGACGTGTTGGATGTAGGCAGCTGTGCGCAGGCTGTGTTCGTAACGCTCTCTTGCGCTTCCCGAACGTTCCACCACAAAACATCGGTTCAACCGTACCAAATCGTTCACCCACGGTCTCGACAACAGGTTGGACCCAATGCCGATTTCCGTCGACCCTCTCCCCTCTTCCAACAGCGCCACATTGAGCAAAGAAGGGTCCAAGACAATGTCGCGGTGGTTGCTCAAAAAGAGCATGCCCTCATGAAAAGCTTCGGAGGGTCCATCCCAGGTGACGCCTTCTGTGGTTTGGGACATTAACCCCTGAAGAAAGGGTTTGACCACACGTTCTTGAAACGCCTCAATGGACTCCACACTTCGCCACTGCTGAACCAGCTTTTCCGCCAAGGCAGTGGGAATCATCCGTCCCAATTCGCCCGTCCAATCCCGTGCATCGAGAAGCGTCTTGAGGGCGCGCTTGGCCACTTCCCCGGAATAGGGGGCCATGGATTCAAACGGCGCGAAGTCTTCCCTGCGGTCCATCATGCCGCAAGATAACTTGCCCCCTACCTTTGGCCAATGCAATTCGAGGATCTGAAGTTGAAGCGGCAATTTTTGAACGCGGTCGCAGACCTCGGATACACCAGCCCCACGCCCATCCAAGTCCAAGCCATCCCCCGGATTTTGGCTGGTCAAGACGTCATTGGTGTGGCGCAAACAGGCACGGGCAAGACGGGGGCGTTCGTGCTGCCGCTTTTGCAGAAACTCAAGGGCCGTCAAGAAGGCCATCCTCGCATGGCCATTCTGGTTCCTACCAAGGAGTTGGCGTTGCAGGTGCATTCCGCCGTTCAAGGATTTGCCGCGCATACCGACATCCGGTCGTTGGTGCTTGTGGGCGGCGTGGGTCCCAAGACGCAGATTGCCGAGTTGGAAGGCGGTTGTGAAGTGGTGGTCGCCACTCCGGGTCGATTCATGGAGCTCTACTTGAAGGGTGCGCTGGTCACCAAGAAGCTTCACACGATGGTGCTCGACGAGGCGGATCGAATGATGGACATGGGCTTCATGCCCCAGCTGCGAGACATCTTGGAGGTCATCCCCCGCAAGCGTCAAAACCTCCTGTTCAGCGCCACCTTCCCGCAGCGCGTCGAGCGACTTGCCGACGAGTTTTTGCTTTGGCCCACCCGGATTGAAGTCACCCCGGAAGGCACGCCAGTGGCCTCGGTCGACCAGTACGTCGTCCGCGCCCCCAACGTCCAGACCAAAATCAACGCCGTCCTTCATTGGCTGTTGGACAGCCATCCAGACTCACGGGCATTGCTGTTTGTGAGAACCAAGGAAGATGCCAAGCGCGTGCGACAGGCCTTGGAAGAGGCCATGCCCAAACAAGTGGCGGAGATTCATTCCAACAAAGCCCAGCACACGCGATTGGCGGCCATGGCTCAATTCCGCGCCGGAGACGTTCGGGTGCTGGTCAGCACAGATGTCAGTGCACGTGGCATCGACGTTCCCGAAACGGAAGTCGTCATCAACTTCAACGTGCCCCGCATGTCTGACGATTACGTCCACCGCATCGGGCGCACAGGACGCGCAGACCGCAGTGGCATGGCATACACCTTGGTGGACCCCACCGACGAAGTGGCCTTGTCGCGCGTCTTGGAAAGACTGCCTGTGGATGGACGTCCTGAAGACCTCGAGTTGTCCATGCAAGTGGAACGCGCGGAAACCCCTCCGTGGGAAGCAAAAGCCATGGCCCGCACCATCGATTTCCAAAAGCGCAAGGCCGACCCCACCTACAAGGGCGCCTTCCACGAAAAGAAAAAGAAAGGTGGAGGGCGGAGCTCAGGGAGCAAGCGTCGCAGGCGTGGTTGAGCCGTCGTCTTCCCACGGCACCACACGGCCTTCATCCAACAGATACCCTTCGTCGTAACACATGACGACGAGCTGCCCGTCCCGGGTGGTGGACAAGTGCGTGTGATAATCAAAGTCAAAGCCACGTCTCACCAGCCAATTGGTGGCCTCCTCCTGTGCCACTTGGGTGTTGCCCCGAAGATGACGAAGCAGGGAGCGGTTCCGCTCCAAGGTCCGTTTGACTTTCCATGAGCTGCGCGACCATGTGTTCCATTCTTGTGTTTGTTCCCTCATGAAGCCCAAAATGAGAATGCCCACCCCCGTCCACTCGCGTCCTTTTTGCAAACGATGTTCCTGACTGCATCGGCGCCGTTCGCCATTACCTTCGTTCCATGAAAGCATGGAACAAGGTGGGTGTCGTCGGTGCGGGCACCATGGGAAGTGGCATCGCCCAAATCGCAGCCCAGGCAGGGTGCGAGGTGATTTTGGTGGATTCCTCCGCAGAGGCGCTTGCACGCAGCCAAGAGAAGTTGGCCAAGGTATTCGCACGCCTTGTTGAAAAAGGCCGGGTCACCTCCGATGAATCCGAATCCGTCCAGCAACGCATCACGCGCGTCAGGACGCTGGAATCCTTGGCCCCATGCGACATGGTCATTGAAGCCATTGTGGAAGATTTGGACATCAAAACCACACTCTTTCAATCGCTCGAAGGCATGGTGTCACAGGATGCTGTTTTGGCCACGAACACCTCGTCCTTGTCCGTCACAGCCTTGGCCCGCGGATGTGTCCGGCCCGAACGTGTCATTGGTTTGCATTTCTTCAACCCTGCGCCACTCATGGCTTTGGTCGAGGTGATCCCAGCGCTGCAAACGGAGGCCGATCTCGCCCGTCATGCTTTGGCGCAAATGGCTGCATGGGGCAAGTCGCCCGCTCTCGCGAAAGACACGCCTGGCTTCATCGTCAACCGCGTGGCTCGGCCGTTTTACAGCGAAGCCTTGCGGATTTTGGAAGAAGGCATTGCTTCTGTGGAAGACATCGATGCCTCCATGCGTGCGCAAGGCTTTCGGATGGGGCCTTTCGAACTCATGGACTTGATTGGTCACGACGTCAATTACGCCGTCACTTCCACCGTGCATGCCGCCTTTTATGGGGACTCTCGTTACCGGCCAAGCCACACCCAACGGCAGTTGGTGGCCGCCAATTGGTTGGGGCGCAAACGCGACCGCGGTTTCTACACCTACGAAGGAGGTGTGCGACAAGGGAAGGAAGGCCAACGCGTGGAAGGCGTGGCGGAACGCATCTTGGCGATGCTGATGAATGAGGCGGCAGATGCGGTGTTTTGGCAAGTGGCTTCACCCGCCGACATCGACACGGCCATGCAAAAAGGCGTCAATTATCCCAAGGGCCTTTTGGCTTGGGCCGACAGCTGGGGCATCCAGGAACTCATCAACATCTTGGATTCCTTGCGTCAGCGGTACGGAGAAGAACGCTACAAGGTCTCTCCCCTGCTTCGCGACATGGCGCGGCAAGGCCGCACGTTTTTCAACTGAGTGCCTTTTCGCTGAGCATCAGGACCAACGCTTGATGCCCGCCAAATGATGCGAGGCCACGTGGTCTTCGTGCCGTTGCAATAGAGTGCCGACCAAATGGTCGATGCGCACCTCACCACTTGCGTGAATGACCTGTCCATCCCCATCGCACACCCCGACATGCGTGATTTTGCCTTCGGCATTGGCAAAAAAGGCGACGTCATCTTGACGAACTTGGTCCAAGGCCACTTCTTCTCCGCATTTGAATTGCTCTGAAGCATCCCGAGGCACCACTTTGCCAGTCAATGCGGCGGCCAACGAGGTCATCCCGCTGCAATCCAAGCCCCATCCACACCGGCCTCCCCAGTGGTAGGGTACGCCCAACATGGTGACACACCAATCCCACATGCTCCCCGCGTATTGCACAGGTGCATCAGACACTGGCGCGATGGCCTGTTCGCCGAGCAACCATTGGCTGTCGGTGCGACGAACGACTGCACCTGCAGGCAACCAGCCTCCAGCCACGTCATGCCAAGCGCTGGCTGCAGCAAGTCGAATCGGGGTGCCATTCCAAAGTCCTGTCACCGGATTGAGTTGGCGTCGATCCATCCAACCCTCATACCCGTCGGGCAAACGAACTTGGACCCAGTCTCCGCGTCCCAGCGCGAGTTCAGTCACCGTTTCCCCGGCCAACACTTCGTTGACACATTCCGACCGATCCGACGCTTCTGCCCGAAGCGGAACGTGGCTCAAATGGGCCCAGGCCTCTCCCAATACGCTTGACATGGTCAGACCATTTCCAACACCAAGGCAGAGGCACCACCTCCACCATTGCAAATGCCAGCCGCACCCTTGGTCAAGCCGCGGTCTTTCAAGGCGTGGATCAACGTGACCACGATGCGAGAACCACTCGAACCAAGCGGGTGACCCAAAGCCACCGCCCCACCGTGAATGTTGACACACTCAGGGTTCAAGCCCAGCTCTTGGTTGTTGGCAATGCCAACCACACTGAACGCTTCGTTCAATTCCCACAGGTCAATGTCCTCCTTGACGAGTCCAGCTTTGTCCAACGCCTTGGGCAACGCCAAGGAGGGCGCGGTTGTGAACCATTCGGGTGCCTGCGCAGCGTCCGCGGTGGCCAAGATTTTGGCCAAAGGCTTTAGTCCGTGCTTGGCCACGGCCTCTTCGGAGGCCAACACCACAGCGCTCGCCCCGTCGTTCAACGTAGAAGCGTTTGCCGCAGTGACCGTGCCCTCACGGTCAAAGGCGGGACGCAGGGCCGGAATCTTGTCCAGCTTCACGTTCCGGTATTCCTCGTCACAATCCACAATGAGGTCGTCACCCCGACGCTGAGGCACCGAGACGGGCACCACCTCTGCCTGGAATTTGCCTTCGTCCCATGCCTTGGCGGCACGGCCGTAGCTCTCCACGGCAAAGGCATCTTGCGCCTCGCGAGAGATGTTCTTCTCCTTGGCGCAGAGCTCTGCACAATTCCCCATGTGCGTGGCGTTGTAGACGTCGGTCAAGCCGTCGAGCAACATGCCGTCTTGGACTTTGATGTTGCCAAACTTGGCGCCTTTTCGGCCATCGAGGTAATGGGGAACCATGCTCATGTTCTCCATCCCTCCGGCCACGACGACCTCCGCATCCCCTGCGGCGATGGCTTGGGCGCCAAGAGCGATGGACTTCATGCCGCTTGAGCAAACCTTGTTTACCGTGGTGCAAGGCACATCTTGGCCGAGGCCTGCAGCCATGGCCGCTTGCCTTGCCGGGGCTTGTCCCACTCCGGCCTGCAACACGTGTCCCATGAAAACTTCATCGACGTGATCTGCAGACACTGAGGCCGCATCGAGTGCGCCTTTGATGGCCACTGAACCAAGCTTGGGGGCAGGAACAGAAGACAATGCGCCAAGGAAACTTCCCATGGGCGTTCGAACGGCAGAAACGATGTATACAGTGCGAGACATGATGCGGTTTTAGGGGGTTGTCTTGGCACGAAATTAGTGCGGGATGGGCCGATTGGTTTGGGCTTTTTTCAAGGCAATGAAACTTTCCATAACCAATCGCGTACCAAGACCAACCTGCAAACAAAAATCACATGGCACTCAATGGCATTCCTCTCCAGCATGAACCAGATCGCCTGAGAGAATTCCAAACCTTGATTCGCCACGTCCATCAGCAACCCACGCAAATGCGGCGGGCCCTGCGGTTGGCCTTCAAAGAATTGCCAGTTGACGAAGCCCAAACGCTTCGAGACTGGGTCGAGCGCCGGTTCTCTCTTTGAGAATCAGCGCTTTTTTTTGCGCGTATCCGAAGTGGGACGCGCGGATGCGCCGCGATCTGGGCGGGGCCGACTGGGGCGCCCCCCCTTCTTCGCCGGACGTTCGTCCATGTCACGACGCGGCCCTGGCTTGGGGGAACTCCCCCCTCTTACCAACTTCAAGAATTCGTTGGGCACCCGTGTTTTGACATTGATGACCTCATCGTTGGGTCCTGTCAGTGCCAAGGCAAACAAGTGGATGCCACCTCGCTTGATGGGGTCTGGCGCCGATTTGCCCACCCCAATCAAAAGGCAATCGTCGCGACGCAACGCGGGGAGCATGTCCTTGATGACTTCGTATCCCGCCTTGAACTTGAGGAGCGTGTGCAGGTTGGTGGCGCGCATGGTGCGGTAAGGCAGCGCATAGGGGTCGCTGTTCTCGGGACGGAGGAACAATTCGTCGTCCGCCGCCAAATGACCTTGCACCATCACGTACATCCCTTTGGCAAAAGAGTTCCAGTGCGTTTGAAGGTGTTGGCGCCATTCCATGGATTTGGTCACGACCAACAGGCCGCTGGCTTCTCGGGGAAGCTTGTTGACAAAGTGCACATCGATGCGCTCCTCAGATTTGGCCTCGAGGTAAGCCTTCACCGCGGTGTAGGTCGACTTTACCTTGGGGTTGGGCGAGGCACACACCCAACCGGCAGGCTTCTCATAGATGAACACATTGTCGTCCTCATAGACCACCGGAAACGGTGCCCTGAGAAGTGCTGGAGATGCGTTGGTTTTGCTGTCCTTGGATTGAGCTCCTCCCGTTCGGCTGCGTTGGGCCATCTCCTCATTCGACAGGATGGACACCTGTGCCCCAGGCTCGAGAACATCCGACCCGCGTGACACCACCTGTCCATTGACCAACACTTCTCCTCTCTTCAAGGCATTCCGTGCCCGCGTCCGCGTGGCGTATCCCACATGGGTCATGAGTGCTTCGATCAACTCAACAGGATGGGTGGCCTTGAATTCTTGCATGGCGCGAAAGTACGCGTTCGACTCGGTCTTGCCCCTTCCCCTTCACGGTGACGCCCAAAAAAAGAGGCCCCCGCCGTTGCGAAAGCCTCTCTAACTAACAACTAAACTTAACCGAACGCGGCTCCCTCAGGAACCCAATGCATTCAATTGTAGCCAAGGTGCGTGTCTCTGTCAAGCGACGCAAGGCCATGCAGACAAAGACAGGCTGTACTTTTCCACAAACGCCGTGGACAACCGTGAAATGCTTCCGCGTCAATCGATGCTGCACCCCTGTCCAAAGACGGAAAGCATGTTCATCAAATCAGACACCCCCACGCTGTCGTCCAAATCGGTGTCTGCGTAGCAAAAGCTTTGGCATCCAAAGTCAGAGAGCATGGTGAGCAAGTCATCCACACTTCGCGTGCCGTCCCCGTTGAAATCGGCGTAGCACCAGGGCACCGAAACACAAAATGGCACCGTGAGCTCTTCTCCGAAGTCGAGGCCTTGCGCCTGAGAAATGATGTCTTCAAAGGGGCCTTTGAGCGCATACCCGCCTGGTTCGCCACAATAGGCCCCGGAGAATCCATCTCCGCCTTGGTCGTTCCACACCAATTCATAGCAGCCTTCAGCGAGGCACCAAGTCTGACTGACGGTGTCCGCGGCGGACAGGGGAAGGCTTTGCAAAAGCACCTCGTCACTAAAGGCTTCTCTCAGCTCCCAGCGCATGTCCACGTTTTCGCAGTCCCCCCACCAGGTCAAGGTTGAAGTGTGCCCCAGCCCCGAGGCCATGAGGGTCACCGACAAGGAGGATCCAAGTTCTCCGTGCTCTGGGCTCCACGCATGGAATGTCACCTCCCAGGCGCCCGCGTTGGGCACCTCCAAGTTGAAGGCGTTCAAAGAGACCGCATCGCCATGCACAAGGGGCGAATCAAATCCCGTCCACACGGTGTCTTGAATCAACACATTGCCTTGCTGCGCTTCAAACACACAATGCACCTCGTCCAAGTTTTGTGTGCCGCTGTAGTGAAAACGTGGCTGCCCTGTGAGCAAGCCCATGCATTGGGTGCGGGGCGCCATGATGTCCGTGATCGTTCCGGCCACGGCAGGTGCCGACGGCAAGGGACACGCCCACAGCCCCCGACCATAGGTGGAGACCACCACCCGGTGCAATGTGGCGTCCTCCTGAATGTCCACGACAGGGGTGAGCGGCAGGCCTGTCCCCAAGTTCGACCACGACATGGTCTCTTCATTCCAGAGGTGCACGCCCAAGTCTGAGCCACACACCCAGTTCCCGTCCTCCAACTGCAGAAGTGCTTGAACGGGAAGGACGGGCAACCCTGTACTGACGTCCTCCCATGTGGCGCCATGGTTTTGGGTTCGCCAAACCTGCTGCCCCTCTGTGAAGGCACCAAACGAGACCCACCACGTGCCACTGTCTTCCGAATCAATGGCCACGTCACCAACCACCGTCCCTGGAAGCCCATCAATTTCATTGAATGTCAAAGACAGGCTGTCCCTCCAGTAGACCACGCCACTTTTGGCCACGAGTGCAGCCTCTGGGTCCTTTGGGGACAGCGCCAATGCCGTGCTTCGCACGGTGCCCATCCCGCCCCAAGACGTCCAAGTGTTTCCGCCATCATCTGAAAAGTGCAGCGATTTCTTGGCAGCCACGATGCGTCCAGACACCGCTGGATGATGCTGGAAAGGAGTTTGCCAAGCGCCCACTTCATTGGGCCCACCGGCCTGGAAATAATTGGCGATGTTGGTCATCGTCCTTCCCCCATCGTCGCTTCGGTAGAGCAGGCCGTAGTAAGAGGATGCATACAACCGGCCGTCCACTTCGGAATCGAAGAAGGCATGAAACCCATCGCCATCGAGCACCCGTGCCTCGAAGTCTGGCTGGACCAAAGTGGTGCCATTGTCTTGGGTTCCTACGAGCAAGTGAGCTGCGCGATTGGGGTGAATGCCCATGGCGTAGCCCTGTGTGATGTCCAATCCGGAGGAAAAGTCTGTCACCTCTCCATCTTCCCACACAAACACGCCGCCATCGTTGCCAAGAACAATCCGGCCATCCTCGAGCATGGTGATGCTGTGTTGGTCTGCATGGGCGTATTTGGCCTCAGACGCGCCCTGCCAGTGCACGGGACAGTTCCATGTCGTTCCTCCATCTGTGGTCTCCCAAAGATTCACGCCCCCAACAAGGACGCGGTTTGCGTTGTTTGGATCGACGGCAATGCACAAGTCCCAAAACGCTTGTCCAGCGCCATCTGCCCCATTGACGGTGTACCCAAGAAGGTTGGGTCCTTCCTCTCTCGAGGCTTCTGCGGTCCAAGTCACCCCGCCGTCCACACTGCGCCAAAACGCCAAGAAGTTTTGCTGGAAGTAATGCCCGGCCACCGCGTACAAGGTGTCCAGATTCATGGCCTCCCCCGCCGATTGTCCTGCCAATTGTATGCGGCCGACGCTGTTGGCCGTTTGTGGCAATTCACAAGGCACCCAATTTTCTCCGACGTCCGTGGTCCGATAAAGCCCCACATTTTCAATGGCGACCACAGCGGTGCTGTCGTTGATCCAAACCGCGTCCCTCGCATTGCCACTGCGCACAATGTCAAATGTGCTTCCGGCATTCGTGGTTCGGAACAATCCGAGGTCCGTCGCCACAAACACGGTATCTGTCATGGTGCGATGTGGGCGGATGGCATGAATCGTTTGGCCTTGCTGAACCTCAAAAGACAGCTCCAACGGCGCCCAGTTGGCTCCGCCGTCTGTCGTTTCAAGGATGCCGATGCTGTACGTGTCTCCCCCGTTCCCATCTCCTGTCGCCAGCCAAAGGTGGTCGGCATCCTCAGGATCAATCCAGAGGTCGGTCACCCCCAAGGGTGCAAGCACATCCACGCCGAAGACGTCCCATGTTTGGCCCTCATCCCAGGAGTGCCAGAGGCCTCCAGCCGGTGCGCAGGCGTACCAGTGTTGCGCGTCATGTGGGTCGATGCGAACCCGGTTGATTCGCCCTGCACCGCCATGGGTGGGGACACTCCGTGGGGCAACATGCCGCCAGTGGACATCTTCATCGGGCGGAAGAACAGCGGCAGTTTGCCTCCAATTTTCAGACGCTTGCCACCATGCGCTTCTTGGAACCGAAGCGGTCCGTCCACCTCGGGCCTCGGCCCACCAAGCCCAGCGGGCAAATGCCTTTTCACCACAAGACCGCGACGTGGTGCGCCATTCCGCCTGAGACTCGAATGCTTCCTGAGCCTTCGCGAGGCTCGCATCGGGGCCTGACATCCATTCTGACCAAGTTTTGGTCTGTTCTGAGGGTGTGTCTATGGCATGGTTTGGACTGAGAGTCTGTCCCCGTCCGGCCTGAGCACACAACGTCAACACAGCAAGGACAAGCAGGCTCGGGGCGAACTGCTTGACATGCCGTGATGTCCAATCGAAAAGTCTGTGCGCGTGCATCTCTTGAAGGTACGCAAGACCCCGACGAAAGTTTCAATTTCTCGGACAAACGCCGTTTCAGGGGAATCGCTTGGGTGAAATGCCCGAAGACTCAGCCCACGGCGGGTTCCATCGTGTGGAACACCGCCTGAACGTCGTCGTCTCCTTCGAGGCGCTCAATCAATCCTTCCACCTCTTCCACCTGCGCGGCGCTGAGTGCTTTGGTGGTCGTGGGAACGCGTTCGAGACCTGATTCCACAATTTCGTATCCGTCTGCCTCAAGTTTCGACTGGAGTCCGCCAAAGGACTCGAAGGGTGCCGACACAATGATTTGGTTGGCCTCTTCGTCGCGCTCGACCTCCTCTGCTCCGACATCGATGAGTTCAAGGGTCAAATCGTCCAAATCCACACCGGTGTCCTGAATGTTGAAGAAGCACATGCGATTGAACATGAACTCCACCGACCCCGTGGTGCCAAGTTGTCCTCCGCCCCGGTTGAAATGAGACCGGACGTTGGCCACGGTGCGGTTGTTGTTGTCAGTGGCCGTTTCGACGTACACCGCAATGCCATGTGGGCCGTAGCCTTCGAAGGTCACCTCTTTGTAATCGGACGTGTCCTTGTCCGTGGCCTTTTTGATCGCACGTTCGATGTTGTCCTTGGGCATGTTGGCCGCCTTGCAGTTCTGCAGTACTGCACGCAAACGCGCATTGGTGTCAGGGTCAGCAATGCCTCCTCCTTCCTTGATGGCCAAAATGATGTCCTTGTTCAGGCGTGCGAAAATCTTGGACATCGCAGCCCAACGTTTCATTTTCCGCTCCTTCCGAAATTCAAATGCGCGTCCCATAGGTGGTTCTTTGTCGCGAAGATATTCGCTTCACGCCAAGCTGAAAAACGACTGCCCTTCGTCCTTCGCCCGAGGAAAGGATTGCAAGAGATTCTCGGGCCTGGACGTGAATGCTCACAAGGGTGGACAGCTGTGAGTTTGGATGGCAGGCAGAAACGAGCACCATCGCAGCCGTGAGTTTTCTAGAAAATCCTGAATTTCATCGACAAAGGCAAGAATTTAAATTCTTAATGATTAAATTTTAGTGCATCAAAACCAGCCAAATGAAGAATTCCCTCGTCCTTGCGGCCTTTTCGCTGCTGCTTTCCGCATCAGTGACCGCCCAAATCCAACAGGGAGGCCAGCCACTCCATTGGGGAGAATCTGAGCCAACCGTTGCTTACAAGACATTTCCCGCGCTTGACCTCGACGTGCTTTCAGCTGAGGATGCCGTCACGGCAACGATGAAAGACGCCCCCTGGCGTTTTGGCATCGAACACGACGTGAATTGGACCATGGCGTCTCATGGTTCATGGACGGAGGAGGACGGCATGAGGGTTTGGCGCTTGGGCGTGCAGGCAGAAGGTGTCACAAGCTGGAGCTTCTACCTCTCTCGTTTTGATGTGCCCAAAGGCGGCGAACTGTTCGTGTGGAACGGCGATCGGACGCACTTCATGGGCGCGTTCAATCACTTGAATGTCAAAGAATGGGAAGGCCTCGCCCTGAGTGTGATGGAAGGTGCTCAAGTGGTGTTGGAATACCGCGAGCCCTTGAGCATTCCCGCGACGGGCGAAATCGAAGTCGCACAAGTCGTCCAAGGATACCGCTCTCTGCTCCGCCGAGAGGCTGAATTGCAAGCCGAAAGGTCGGCGGCAGGCCCTTTTGGAAACAGCGGCGCGTGCAACATCAACGTCAACTGTCCTGAAGGGGACGATTGGCAGGTGGAGAACCAATCGGTCGCCTTGATTGTCAGTGGCGGTTTTGCGGCCTGTTCTGGCGCATTGGTCAACAACACGAACAACGACGGCACCCCTTATTTCTTGACGGCCAACCATTGCTTGGGCTCTCCCAACAGCTGGACCTATTACTTCAACCACGAAAGCGCGACGTGCAATGGCAGCACAGGCCCAACGAACAACAGCATTTCTGGCGGCACCCTGCTGGTGGCCGATGGCGGTTCTGATGTTGCGCTGATTGAATTGAGTTCCACGCCGCCCTCCTCTTGGGGCGTTGAATACGCCGGATGGGACGCCAGCAGTGCCACGCACACCAGCGCCGTGGGCATTCACCACCCTTCAGGGGACGTGAAGAAGATTTGTTTTGAAAACGACGCACCTTACCAAAGCAGCACGGGCGGCGCCCAAGTGTGGTGGATTGACGCGTGGGAATTGGGGGTGACGGAACCTGGATCTTCGGGGTCTCCCCTGTTCAACCAAGATCACCGCATCATTGGCCAACTCTACGGTGGTGCGGCGGCATGTTCGGGCACAGTCAACAATGGTTCATTCGATTACTACGGTCGCTTTGATGTCAGTTGGGGATTGGGTGTGAGTCAATACCTCGACCCCAGCGGATCGGGGACTTTGGTTCTGGACGGGTACCCCACCGGATTCAATCCTGACAACGGGTGCACCGACCCCACGGCGTGCAACTACAGCCCGCAAGCCATCAACGACGACGGCAGTTGCACTGTGAACGACGACTGTGGCGTCTGCGGTGGCGACAACAGCACGTGCGGCGGTTGCACCAACCCCGCAGCCTGCAACTACGATGCCGAAGCCGTGGTGGATGATGGGTCTTGCGTCATCAACGGCGTGAATTTGACCTTCACCTTGTTGACCGACAACTACCCTGGAGAGACGACGTGGTCCATCGCCGACGACGGCGGCAACGTGATCCTTGAAGGAGGCCCCTACAACAGCAACCAAACCACCTACACCGCTTCGGCATGCGTGGCCACGGGATGCTACTCCCTTACGGTCAATGACAGCTACGGCGACGGATTGCAGTACGGAGGCGTGGTCGGAAACTACACCCTTGTCGATGGCGATGGACAGGTTCTGGCCCAAATGATCGCAAGCGGCAATTTCGGTTCGCAGGCTGTCGATGACTTCTGTGTTGAAGCCACGGGCAGCGACATCCCTGGATGCACCGACTCAAGCGCGTGCAATTTCGCGAGCGATGCCACCACGGACGATGGCA
>CAZGQI010000024.1:18448-28129 GCA_964527895.1 uncultured Comamonadaceae bacterium
TGCACCGACTCAAGCGCGTGCAATTTCGCGAGCGATGCCACCACGGACGATGGCAGCTGCACCTATGGGTTGGCGTATTTCCTCGACAGCGACAGCGACGGCATAGGCGGGACTGAGATGGGCACAACGTGCTTGTCGGTTCCTCCCGCAGGCCACGTGTTCTTGAGCGGTGACTGCAACGATGCCAACTCCACCATGTATCCAGGTGCTCCTGGCACAGGCGTCGGCGTCGACAACAATTGCAATGGCCTCATTGATGCCGACGAGGCAGAGCAGAACCCCTGCCCTGAAGACGTCAATGGAGACGGATCCATTTCCGTGGCAGATGTGCTCGCGGTGTTGTCTGAATTCGGCTGCACCTCGTCATGCACCATGGACGTCAATGGCGACAACAACGTGAACGTCTCAGACATTCTCACCTTGTTGGCTGCGTTTGGTGAGGATTGCCAAAACTGAACCCATGAACACCTTCTCTTCTTTCTTGTGCTTCGTCGCGCTTGCGATGGGCAGTGTGTCCACTACCATGGCGCAATGTGCGAGCTGTGAGCCGGACCTCTCTTGCGTGGCCGTTGACTTCCCCGTGCTCTGCCCTGAGCAATTGCCCAACGCCACCCAAGGTGAACCCTATTCAGCCACCGCCACGTTCAACCTGCCCCCCTCGGTCATTGACCCGGGGTCGGGATTGGAAGCCACGTTGCTGACAGTCACGATTTCACAAGTGACAGGCCTGCCGTTTGGGCTGGAGTTCAGCCCCAACAATCCTGACGGAGTGTACCAGCCAGGAAATGGAGAATACTACGGCTGTTCCGTCGTGTGCGGAACGCCCTTGGTGAGCGGCTCGTTTTTCGTGGACATCAATGTGACGGTGCTTGTGTCGGCCTTTGGATTCCAACAGACAGTGAACGAGAGCTTCAGCTTGCCGTTGATCGTGGAGCCCGGCGAAGGTGGAGACGGTCCTTCGAGCTTTGAACTCAGCGCGACGCAAGGCTGTGCTCCGTTTGAGATTCAAGGAACCAATTTGATTTCGGACAACGGGGCGTCCTACCTGTGGGACTTTGGCAATGGCCAAACCTCAACCGCCTTCAACCCGACTTTCACATACGACACGCCCGGCACCTACACGGTCAACGTTCAAACCGAAGTCAGTGAACTGGCTTTGACCCAAGTCAACATCACCACACTTGGCGGTGGCTGGGGACAGGACATTGAAGACTTCTTTGGGTCACCGGATCCTTATTTCGTGCTAAGCGGCCCACAAGGAGGCATTTACACCTCTGCCTATGCTGACGGAAATGAGACACCCACCTTGGGTGGATTCAGCATTCCCCTTGATGCGGGAACGACCTACAACATCGCGTTTTACGACAGCGACGGCGTTTTCACGGGCGACGACTTCTTGGGATCGAGTGATTTCACCCCGACTGGAGGTGGCGACATCACGGTGTCGAACAGCACGACCGCCATTTTGACCTTGACCGAAACGGTGGTGGCCAGCTTCAATGAGAGCACACAGGTGGTTGTCTTTGATGGACTCGAAGTCTACCAAGACCTCGATGGCGACGGCTTTGGCGATCCCGATGTGCCCGTGAATGCCTGTGACCCCAACAACGACTTGCCGTATGCGTTCAACGACCAAGACTGTGCAGACGACAACGCGAATGTGTATGTCGGTGCGGCTGGTACAGGTGAGGGACTGGACAACAACTGCGATGGCGTTGTGGATGGGGCCGAAATCATGATTGTGTTGGGTTGCACAGATGCAGAAGCTTGCAACTATGACGCTGCGGCCAACACCGACGACGGCTCATGCACCTTCCCCGAGCCCAACTTTGACTGCGACGGCAACTGCACGGCGGGAGAAGACTGCGAAGGGACCTGTGGCGGCACCGTCACGCTCGACGAGTGCGGCGTGTGCGGAGGCGACAACAGTTCTTGCACAGGATGCACGGACCCCGCAGCCACCAACTACGACCCATCCGCCTCGATCGACGATGGCTCTTGTGAATTCCCAGAGTGTTTGGGCGACCTCAACAACGACTTGTTGGTCTCTGTGGCGGACATCCTTGAAATGCTTGGCGACTTCGGCTGCATCGCGAACTGTGATGCAGACTTGACCGGCGACAACGCCGTCAGTGTGGAAGACTTGCTGGCGCTGCTGGCGAATTTTGGCCTTGAGTGCCCTGAATAATGAACCAAAGATTTTGATCCATGAAACGCTTTTTGACTTTCTCTTCTGCCCTTTTTGCGGCTTGTTTGATGACCACCCAACTCTTGGGCCAATGCACGGCTGACTTTGACTTTGGGGACGCCACCCTTGGCGTGTCTCCCAACCCTGAATTGGGCGAACAATTTGAACCGGGTGTGGTGGGCGAGAGCTACGAGGACATCCTGCACATTTTGTTGCCTCAATTCGTCCTTGAAATTGACTCCACCCTTCCTTTTTTTCCCACCACCCCGCTCGACAGTGCATCTCTGTCGTCTGTGGTCTTGGTGGATTTGAACGACACCTTGTCCACCACCACCTTGGACGCCGTGGGATTGCAGGTGAATTGCAACAACAACGGTGACTCCGGCAACCCTTGCTCTTTCTTGGGCGGCAACCAGTACTGCGCCTCGCTTACGGGCACACCCTCCGTGCAAGGATCGTACCGCGTGGACATCTACGTCACGGGTTGGGTCACGGTGTTTGGCTTCCCATTCAGCCAAGAACAAGTCTTCGGATCATTCGTTCTGGATTTGGGTGAGCAGGGATGTACCAATGAAGAAGCCATCAACTACAACCCCAATGCGGTGGTGGACGACGGAAGTTGTCTGCTTGAAATCTGCCTCGGGGATGTCGATGGAGACAACTCGGTCACGGTGAGCGACCTGTTGGAGATTCTCGCGGAATTTGGTTGCACCGAAGGGTGCACGACTGACATCAGCGGCGACGGCTCCACAACCGTGGCAGATTTGCTCGAATTGCTGAGTGTCTTCGGCAACTCCTGCAGCTGATCCATTCGGCTGTCACTTTTGCGGCATTTCAGCAGGGCCATATGATGCAACCGGAGCCAATGGCAACCTGTTGTAAATTGTGGCGACTCTCCCTGACACATGAAAAATCTGTACTCCCTCGTTGTTCTTCTGTTCTTGATTCTCGGGAACACTGGTGTGCGCGCCCAAGAATGCACGTACACCATGAGCATGTTTAGCCTGTTGAGTTCAGGCCAAACGGACAGTGAATCAGCAACACTCGCAGGAAATTTGACCTCCGTGACATTCAACCTGAATTTCACAGGCACCGGAGCCAGCTACCCCGCGGACATGATGGTGTACTTGTATGCACCCAACGGGGAGTGCATTGTTTGGGGTGGTTGGAACATCCCGCCGACTGGCGGTTGCACCAACGTAGGAACAGGATTCAACAACTCATGGCCTGCCAACTGGAGCACAACGACGAACGGCTTTTACACCTACACATTGAACACCAACACGTTTGGCCTCAACGGTTCTGGCGCATGGACAGTGACCATTCAGAATGCGTGGACAGGCTCAGCTGTTGCGACCTACGATTTGGACATTGTGTTCGATGGCATTTGCGAGGGAGATTGCTTCATTCCGAGTGCGTGCAACTACGATCCCTTTGCAGACTTGATCAACAATGACCTCTGCATCTTCGCGGATGACTTGTATTCGCCTCCTGGCATTTACGATTGCGATGGAAACTGCCTGCTCGATTTTGACGGAGATGGCATTTGCAATGCCTTAGAAATCCCTGGATGTCAAGAGCCTTGGGCTTGCAACTACAACCCGCAAGCCACGGACCCTGCCCCTCCGGCCGCCCCCTGCACTTATCCTGAGAGCAATGAGGTGGATTGCGACGGCAACAGTCTGCTTCCCCAATTCCTGACTGAGCCGCAAAATGTGACCGTGTCTTGCAACGATGTGCCAGACTCACCCCCCGTGTCTGCCCAGCCTGCACCTGCTGCGGTGGCCTACTACGGCCTGTTCGATGAGAGTTGCTACGATGCCATGGACGAGGTCGAATTTTCATTCACGGAGACCATCTATCCTGGCGACTGTCCTGGAGATTACACCATTGATCGGTACTGGGTAATCACCGATTGCAATGGCCTTCAAAATGCCATTTTGCAAACGATCACAGTGGTCGACAACCTCCCACCAGTCATTCTCACTGATTTGACTCCAGACACACTGGATTGCAATGACCCTGTCTTTTTCAGTCCGCTTCAGGCTGAGGATGCATGTGGTGGCGATTGGAATGTGATCGGGGAGCCTTCGTTGGTCTTCTTGCCAGGAGATTGTGAGGGAGAGTCCGTCCAAAAGAAGTACACCACCATCACCGATGAATGCGGAAACGAGATTGAAGTCGAACAGGTGTTGCTCATCGAGGACAACGACCCGCCCTTTTGGCTTGAAGAACCACTCGAGCAAATTTTCACCGACAACATTGACGGAGAAGTGTTTGACGTCCCTGTGGCCGATGATGTGTGTTCAAACTTTGAGGTGGACATGACCACGACGTACAACGATGGGTTGTGCCCTTTGTCTGTGGTAATGACCCGGACTTTTGTGGCCACCGATCAGTGTGGCAACACCTCAGCACCATTCATCCAAACCATCACCGAGGAAACGGACTTGGAAGCTTCTCTGTCTTCTGTGACTGCCGTCAGCTGCCACGACGGCAATGATGGCACGGCTGATTTGTCTTATTCCGGAGGCGTCGCCCCTTACACCGTGGATTGGAATGGATACAATCCCTTGTCCTTGCCTGCAGGTGAATACACCGTGGAGGTGTTGGACGCCAATTTGTGCAATGTGACCTTGGATTTCTTGGTCACTCAACCTGCCCTCTTCTCTCTAGATCTGACGGCCAACATTCCTGAATGCAGTGACCCTGAGAGCGGCACCATTGCCGCAGACGTCAACGGAGGGACTGGAAACGTCAGCATCGAATGGGACGGCATCGACCCCAACGCCGTTGCCGCTGGAACGTACACGGTTGTGGCCACAGATGAGGCAGGGTGCATTGCGAGCTCTGTGGTGACTGTTGAGCCCGCAGACATCCCCGAACCTTTGGAGTTGGAAGGAGACGTCGAAGTGGTGCAAGGAGACAGTGCGGCGTATTACTACGAATACACCTTGGGCAGCACCTACGAATGGTCATACTCTGGCGCGCTTGAGGAACAAGCGTTGGCGTCTTTCGCCATCTCCGTTCTTTGGGACACCACGGGATACGTTTGTGTGCAAGAAACCAACCAAGAGGGTTGTGTCGGCGATTCCGTTTGCCTCGACGTCACCGTTCTCGACGATGTATGGAGTGTGGGCGAGGTGGCTCTTCTCCCCCGTTTGATGGCATATCCCAACCCTGCTTCTGACCTGATGACTGTCAGCGTACCCGCCGAATTGTTGGGCCATCCCTACACCATCTTCAATGCGCTTGGTGCCCAAGTGGACGAAGGGAAGTTTGACGGAGAACATCACGTGATTGACGTCGAAGCATGGCCTGCGGGGCAATACTTGCTCAAGCCGTCCTCCTCAACGGGAATTGCCATCCACGTATTGAAGTAAGGCCGTCGCTCCAAAAACGTGTGGGATGACACTTCTGGGGGAGTGTCCGTGAGGGGCGCGCTCCCTTTACAGGATCAAGTTGATTGCTTGTGTATTTTAAACTTCAGCCTCTCTCAGCGAACCGCATGTGAAGCGTTTTACGCTCTTGATCCGAAACCGAACAAGCCCAGTCTTCACATTCACTCATGATTCAAGACGCATCGAACTGAGACGCCGCGCCGAACGTCTTCTGAAGAGATTGTAGCGTTCTCGGCCTCGTCCAATTTCAGTGCGTACATGATGTTTTGACCATTGTTGCCCCTCAGCGCCATCCAATATCCGTTTTTGCCAGCCTTGGCCTCGCCTGCGTTGAAATAAGTCTGAAAATTGCGCCGTCCCCCAGGCAAGGCAGAAAATCCGGACATGTTGGTACCCTCCCATTGCGTGGAGTCGTTGAAGATCCGCTGTTTGAAGTAGCTGGCGCCGTTTGCTTCGCCAGCGACCACGTTGACACTCTGAACCAAATCCGTCATGTCCGCGACCGATGGCACGTGCCATCCTGAAGGGCACAATTCCCATTGCACAGCGGCTTGGTAATTGTAGCGCGCGCCGTAGAGCTGATAATTCATCCACGATTTCGCCTCCGAGACATCTGAACCCAAATAACCCCAGACGTAGGCATGAGCTTCCTCGTAATTGCTTGTGTGGTTGCCTGGGCTGACAGAAGGCAAATGGCGAACATTCTCTGCATACCAACAATCCTCCCCCATCTGCACGGTTCTGTAACAGTATCCCTCATGCAAGACTTTGGATCCACATTCGAAAGCAGCTTATTGTTGTTGAAGAAGGGCCAGTTCTCCTTGCAACTGAGTCAGATCGTCATAGAGCTCCACTGAATCGACCAGAATGGCACCCGGGAGAAAATCAGTGTCGTACACCTGAAGGATGCGTTGCAAACCTCTCGATCCAATGAGCTCGCTGGAATGTCCATCTGGGTTGTAAGGCAAATCAATTTGGACATGCCCGTTCATGCTGACAAAAAACAATGTGGCAAGAGCCAGGGCTAAAGTGCGCTCTATTTGAATGACAATAAAAATGGCCCCACCCTTGCGGGTGAGGCCATTCCGGGGTTTTGGTTAGAGTGAGTCGCTCTGAAGAGCGCTCATGATAGGATTCTTAGTGTGCAATCACCAACTGCTTCACGGCTCGGCCATTGGCTTGGTCAAGCACCATTCGGTAGGTTCCGTTGGCGAGGTGAGCCACGTTGATGACGTTGCGACCAGCAACCAGACGTTCACTGATCACCACACGGCCAGCAGCATCCAACACCTGGAAGGCGTGGGCTTCAAAGCCAGTGGTGTTCACGATTACCACATCGTTGGCAGGGTTCGGGTAGGCTGTGAATGCCACGGATGCCTCCTCCAAACCGGAGGCAGCGCCAGTCACAATCAAGCTTACGAGGTCTCCCTCGCATCCTTCCGCATTCACTTCTTGCACGGTGATGACACCTTCTTCGAGGAGCCAAATCACGCTGACGTTGCTGGTGCCCTGACCGTCAACAACCACACCACCTTCCACGGTCCAGATGTACTCTGAGCCTGCGTTGAATGTGTAGCTGTATTCGGTGGCTTCTTCGAGCACCACGTCCACTGCCCCTTGGAGCTCATGCGTGAAGATGAACGCGCAATCTTCAGCATCATGCAACGTCGCATCCACGTTGAAGTTGCAGGCATTGGCATTCATGCAACCATAGCACCCAAAGTCACAAGAGCCATTGTCTGTGGTGGCTTGGTAGTTGAAGTTGCACGCGTACATGTCCATACAGCCTTCTGCATCGTACGTGCAGGTGCCGTTGTTGTCCGTGGCCATGGGGTCGTAGTTGTTGGCTCCCATGTCTGTGCAGCCGCCCAATTCGTCCATGTCACACACGCCATCACCGTCCACATCTGCCATGCAGTTGCCGAAGCAGTCGTAGCCTGTTGTGGCCATCACACAGCTTCCATCGTTGATGGTCGCCGTCGCGTCGTAGTTGCAGGCATTGCCATCCGTACATCCCAAGTCTGCGCAGCTTGTGAAGTCACATGAGCCGTCGTTCAAAGTGGCCTCGCCATCGAAGTTGCATGCCAAGGGGTTGGTGCAACCTTCCACATCGTTGCTGTAGCATGAAGCGAAATCACAGCTGCCGTCGTTGACCGTCGCATCTTCGTTGAAGTTGCACGCTGTGGCCACGTTGCAGCCAAACACTTGACAAGTCGCGAATTCACACGAACCATCGTTGTAAGCTGCATCAGCATCGTAGTTGCAGGCAGCAGTCATGGTGCAACCACCTGGAACACATGTGTTGCCTTCTGCGTCGAAGAACATGCATGGCTCATCGGTGGCGCCATAGTTGCATGCCAACTCGTTGTTGCAGTCACTTTCTCCAGCACCAAACAGGCAGCTGAAGTCACATGAACCTGGCAGGTAGAAGTCAGCCTCAGCGTCGTAGTTGCAAGCAAACGGCAACACACAACCGCCCTGCAACACAATGCAAGTGCCATCGTCTTCGGTCGCGAAGGCATTGTAGTTGATGGCCGCAAGGTCCATACATCCAGGAATTTCCTGTTCATCACAAACGCCGTCGCCATCGGCATCGTTGTTGCAATCTCCATTGCAATCGAGGAATATAATCGCCGGATACTCACAAGAGCCCACATCGTTGATGGTCGCATCCTCATCGTAGTTGCACGCGTTTGAATCGGCGCAACCTGTGCAACTGTCGAATTCACACAATTCAATCAACGTGTAATCCGCATTCTCATCGTAGTTGCATGCATTCAAAAGCAGACAACCCGCAACAAGGCAGCTTCCATCGTCTTCTGTGGCTTCTGGGTTGTACCCTGGGTTTTCCGGATCTGTGCAACCAGGAACTTCAAGCTCATCGCACAAGCCATCTCCATCTGCATCGTTCAGGCATTCGCCATCGCAACCATAGTATTCCGCTGCGTACTCACAAGAACCATCCTCGATGGTCGCCTCGGCGTCAAAGTTGCAAGCAACTTCGTCCGAACAACCTGAGCATGAAGTGAATTCGCAAGAGCCTGCGATTTGGTATTGTGCCTCAGGATCATAGTTGCACGCCACATCAAAGGTGCAACCTCCAATCAAACAAGAGCCGTCATCAAACGTTGCACCTGGGTCATAACCGGGGTTAGTGATGTCGGTGCAGCCTCCAACTTCATCGACATCGCAGATGCCATTTTCGTTGTCGTCAGCTTCACAGTCTCCACCACATTCTCCGAGGGCATCCAATTCATTCCCATTGCAATCACAATCGCCTTCTGGGATGTCTGCGCACCCACACTCATAAATGGCACCGGGGCCGTTGCAAACGCCACAGGCGTCGAGTGCACCAACACAATCGTCCTCGTCATCGCAGATGCCATCCATGTCGGCATCAGACGTGCAGTCTCCACCGCAAACACCCAAGGCATCGAGCTGATTGCCATCGCAGTCGCAATCCCCTGCAGGAATGTCTGAGCATCCGCATTCGTAGATGGCACCCGGACCGTTGCAAACGCCGCAGGCATCGCTGTCTCCAACACAATCGTCTTCGTCGTCACAAATGCCATCGCCATCTGCATCCAAGGTGCAGTCTCCACCACAAACGCCGAGAACATCAAGTTGGTTGCCGTCGCAGTCACAATCCCCAAACGGAATGTCTGAGCAACCGCACTCGTAAATTGCCCCAGGTCCGTTGCAGATGCCGCAGGCGTCGTAAGCACCAACGCAGTCATCCAAGTCGTCGCAGATGCCATCGGCATCGGCGTCCGCTGCGCAGTCACCGCCGCACACGCCCAAGGCGTCAAGCTGGTTGCCATCGCAGTCGCAGTCCCCTTCAGGGATGTCTGAGCAGCCGCACTCGTAAATCTCACCTGGACCGTTGCAGATCCCGCAGGCGTCGAGTTCGCCAACGCAGTCGTCTACATCGTCGCAGATGCCATCACCGTTCTCGTCCTCTGGACAACCTCCGCCACACACGCCCAAGGCGTCGAGTTGGTTGCCGTCACAATCGCAGTCGCCAGCGGGGATGTCAGAACATCCGCACTCGTAAATCTCACCTGGACCGTTGCACACGCCGCAAGCATCGAG
>CAZGQI010000025.1:0-3824 GCA_964527895.1 uncultured Comamonadaceae bacterium
TAGCGCTCTAACCAGCTGAGCTAAATGCCCAGAGCGGACGCAAATGTACAGCGGAGTTCGCGAAGTGCAAGCGCCAGAATAGACGAATGCGTTCGATTCGTTGTAGGGGAAGTCTTCAACGGCCGCTTTGGAATATCCCCTCTTGAAGGGATGGTGAGAGGGGCTGGGGCCCTCCTATTTTTGCAACATGGCATCTGCCCCAATGAAACGTCTGTCTGAATTGGGTCCCGACGAGTGCGGGATCATCGAGCGCGTGGACACTCCGGAAGAGGTGATGGCCCTCGTCCAAATGGGCTGTTGCCTGGGGTCAGAGGTCGAGGTGCGTCACGTGGCGCCTGCAGGAGGCCCCATGGCCATTTGCACATGCGGCCGCACGTTGTCAGTGCGCAAGGAGGCAGCATCGCAGCTTTGGGTACGCGTCGGCAAGGACGAGGCCGGTGGGACCGACCCAGGCGCCGAGAAGGCCTAAGCTGCGATTCAGGAAAGGAGGACGTGGGTGAGCCACGCCAGGACGTAGGCGAGGCCCGTGAGGCCCGCGGCCTGTCCCAGGGCCCAGCGCCAGCTTTTCAACTCGGATCGCACAATGGCCACGGTGCTCAGGCACTGCATCGCGAACATGTAGAAGACGATGAGAGAGGCGGCGGAGGCGGTGGTCAACAAGGGCCGTCCGGTGCGTGGATGCGTTTCTTGGGACAAGCGTGCCTTGAGCTCACTGACCTTGGGCGTGGAGCCGTCGGGTGAGGGGTAGAGGGTTTGGACGGTGCCCACAAAGACTTCCCGGGCGGCGAAGGAACTCAGGACGGCAATGCCAAGGCGTCCGTCGTAGCCAAGTGGCGTGACCACGGGTTCAATGGCGTTGCCCACGGCGCCGAGGACGCTGGTTTCAAGGCGTTCTGCCGGGGCCATGGATTGACGCTCCTCGAAGGAGCCTGAGCCCACAAAACCGAGGCCCCAAAGCACCACGCTCAAGATCAAGATGACCTGACCCGCAGAGCGCACGAAGATGGCGCCCTGACGGACCATGTTGCTGGCGACCAGGGAGAGCTTGGGCAGGCGGTAGGCCGGCCATTCTTCGGCGTGCTCGACGCGGGGACCGTCCTTGGGAAGGGTGCGGTGCAACAGCCACGCCATCACGAGGGTGGCGGCCGTGCTTGCGAGGTAGAGGCTGTAGAGGAAAAGGCCTTGGCGATTCATGCCCCACACCGTTCCATCAGGCACGACGAAGGCAATGAGGAAGGCGTAGACGGGGAGGCGTGCAGAACACGTCATCATGGGCGTCACCAGGATGGTGAGCAGGCGCTCGCGCCGGTCGGGGAGGCCCCGGGCGGCCATGACGGCGGGGACGGCGCAGGCCATGCCGCCCACGAGGCTCACTGTGCTGCGTCCGCCCAGCCCCAGCCTGCGCAGGAACCGGTCCCCCACGTACCCGAGACGCGCCATGGCGCCGCTGTGTTCGAGAAGGGCCGTGAAGCCAAAAAGGATCATGATTTGGGGCAAGAAAATCAGGATGCCCGCGAGCCCTGCGAGGGCGCCGTCCACAATCAGACTGCGCCACCACGTGTCGGGCAAGGCGCCCTTGATGGCATCGATGCCGGAAGCCATCCAGCCGTCCAACAAGTCCGTGGGCACCGTGGCCCAGCTGTAGACGGCTTGGAACATCAAAAAGAAGATGACCCCAAACCCCAGCACCCCCCACACCGGATGCGTCAGCAGGCCATCCAAGGCACGCGCCGTGGCGGGCGTGACGGAGGGCTGGGGGGTGGGGAGAATCTGCTTGATTTGGGCCAGGCGCTCCGCCGCTTCTTCCAATTGCATGGCCGCAGCGCTGTCCATCGCGTCGCGCGCCGACTGCCAAGCCTTTTGCGCTTCTGGGGACAGCCACGCAGGCGTGTCGTTCATGCGAAGCAAATGGCACAGCAGCCCGGGCGTGCTCTGAGGCACGAGCGGCTTCAAGGCGTGCACACCTGCTTCCAACGAAGCCGGGACGGTGCGGATCGCCGCGCACGCCTTGGGGGCGGCGAGGAGGGGCGACCAGGCCGTGGTCCAGGCGGAGGGGTTGTCGCTGTGGGCGTTGATGACGCGCACCGGCAGGTCGAGGTCCTTTTCAAGCCGTTGGGCCTGGGCGTGAAGCTCCGACCGCGACGGACCCGTGGGATGCATGTCGTTGAGCAACACCACGCAGGGGATGCCCAACTCCCGAATCTGAAGGATCAAAAACAACTGGCCCTGCAGCGTCCGGGTGTCGGCCACCAGCAGGATGACGTCTGGGTGGTGTTCGTGTTGGGCATCGAGAAGGACGCGTTGGGTGATGCGTCCGTCTTCGGTTTGGGCATGCAGGTTGTAAATGCCCGGCAAGTCGTGCAGCAGCCACGATTCGGCACCCGGGTGCTTGCACGGCGCCACGGCCACATCGACGGTGACTCCCGCGAGGTTGCCCACCGACACAGAGGTCCCGGTGAGCTTCTGAAACACGGTGGATTTGCCCGTGTTGGGGTTGCCGACAAGTGCCAGTTTCACAGCGGCAAAGGTCGCAGGTTCGGTGCGTTGTGCAATCCCCCGAACGGGGCATTCAGGCAAGGTGAGGCGGTCATCGTGCCGTCAGCCACTTTCTCGGATCGACCGGGGTGCGGTCGCTGCCCACCACCTTCCAAACCTCAAAGTGCAGGACGCTGTTGTCGCCCGAGGCGCCGCCCACGTTGCCCAGGAACGTGCCCACATCGACGGCGTCGCCCTTTTTCACGGGACAGTTGGTGAGGTTGGTGTACACCGAACGGTAGGCGCCGTGGGTGATGATGACGCTGGTGCCGGCACCCGGCAACTTGAAGACGCTCGACACCGTGCCTTGGAAAATGCTCAGCGCGCGGTTCCCCGCTTCGGTGGTGATGTCAATTCCGTTGTTCTCTATGGTGATGCCGCTGAGGGTCGGATGCGGTTGCCGCCCAAACCCTTGGGTCACCACCCCCCGCATCACGGGCCAAGGCAAGGTGCGTTGGTTCTTTTCGAAGGCTTCCGAGACGATTTTGCCTTCGGGGGTCAGCGCAAATTCTCCAGCAGCCGAGGCGCGTTCCGCTGCGAGCTCGGCTTCGATGATCCGCTTGATCTCGTCGCTGAGGCGTTGGCGCTCCTTTTCTTGGGCTTTTTGGGCTTTGCGAAGGCGCTTTTCCTCGTCTTGCAATTGGTCCACCAGGGCGGTGCGCTCTTGCTTGTCTGCTCGGAGGGCGTCGCGTTCTGCGCGCTGCTCGGCCAAGGCTTGTTCCACCCCGGCCCGCTCTTCATTCAGGGTGACCCTGACCTCGGCGAGTTCGACTTGCGCGCCTTCGATTTGCTGGACCTGCTCCTTCCGAATGGACGTGTAGGACTGCACCAGGCGGAAGCGCATGGCCGCTTGGCTGAAATCGTCGGCGGCAAACACAAACAGCAGCGGGTTGGTGCTGAGTTTCATGCGGTACGCTTGTTGCACCATGCGTGCATACTCATCCTTGAGGGCCGCCACGTGGCCTTCCAACGTGCGTATCTCTGAGTCGGTGCCGCGCATGGAGCGCTCCAAAGAACGAATGGTCGATTGGTGGTGTCGGACCAGCTTCTCCCGAAGCTCAATTTTCTTGTTCAGGAGACGCACCTGCTGCGAGGCGTCGTTTCGGCTGCGCTTGGCCTGGTTGAGCAGGTTTTCGGTGGTCTTGAGCTGCTGCGTGATGCGGTCTCGCTCTTTCTGCAAGGCCACTTTGTCGTCCGACTGCGCCCAAACCCCGCCCGCCAAACCCATCCACAGGGTCAGGCACAAGATCACAGCCGCAAAGGGGCTGGGTAGCTTAGAGTTCCGTGCG
>CAZGQI010000025.1:3924-5289 GCA_964527895.1 uncultured Comamonadaceae bacterium
GGTCAGGCACAAGATCACAGCCGCAAAGGGGCTGGGTAGCTTAGAGTTCCGTGCGTCGCTCAAAATCCTCGGGAATGTTGAACGGGAAGTCGTAGGCGCGGCCGGCCCGACGGCGCTTGGTGTAGATGAGGGCATCGAAGGTTCCCTCCGGCCCCTTGGCCGTCATGCGAACACGGCTCGGCAAGCGGCCAATGTCGGTGTCGTCAAAATCGCTGCGCTCTACCCGCACCGTCCGCGAACGCAAGAGGTCGTCCACCACGTCCTTGACGGGGTCAAACTTCTTCCCGTCTAGCCAGTAACGTTTCACGAGCAGATCTTCGGCTTCTTCGTCCTTTTTCTCCGCCTTTTTCTCGGCTTTTTCGAGCAGGCGCTCCGCCTTCTTGTCTTCAATCACAATGGACAGACTGTCGCCTGGCGCAAGTTCTTTGTTGTCGGTGCCCACGAGTTTGCGCACGTTGCGGTCGTACTTGCTCATGAGCACGTATTGGTCGCCATCGACCTTGCTGACGTACCCGTCTTCCTTGTCCGTCAGCATCAGCGGACGCCCCATGATGAGGTCTTGCACCAGGTCAAAACTCACCGGTGCCTGCACCGCCGCTTCCAGCATGTTGTAGTTCCCCTGAAACACAAACCGCGACCCCGGCAACTTGCTGAGGACTTGCACGGAATCGGGGGTCAGCAGGACGCGCGCCGCTTCGACACCGAGTGCCGGGGAGATGCTCATCCAAATGACGCTGTCCCGCGCCACGCGAACGTTCAACGTAAACGTCCCCGCCTTGCCCATGGCACTCGCCGTGGATTCCAAACGCACGCCAAGGGTGGACCAATCCGAATCGCGCTTCCCGAGTTCCTCGATGAGTTCCGGGGCCTCGCGCAGGGGCAGGCTCGCCACCGTGGCGCGTCGCCCGGTCAGGCAGCCCGTGGCGGTCACCCACACGAGCGCAACAGCCCACCCCATGGCGCGGAATCGGATCACGGGCGGGCGATTTTGGGGTTCAACACCTTCTCGTCGCCGCCGGCTTCCAGCGCGCGTCGCCACACCTCACGGGCCACCTCCGTCTCGCCCAAGGCCCACCGAATGTCGCCTTCGTGCTCCAACGCCACGGCGTCGCCGCCCATGCCGTTCTCCTGCGCCCGAAGGATCCACTCCAGGGCTTCGTTGTGGCGCCCCAGTTTGTACAGGATGTGGGCTTGGGTGTCCATGAAGTTGCCTTCGCCGGGACGCAATTCGTTGGCACGGCTGCTGCATTCCAGCGCGCGCTCGAGCCTCGCCTGGCCCTCGGGCATGGCGTACCGCGTCGAGAGGTAGTACGCGTGGTTGTTGAGGACAAACGCGTCTTCCATGGCGCGCAAACTGCGCTCAAA
>CAZGQI010000025.1:5389-26648 GCA_964527895.1 uncultured Comamonadaceae bacterium
ACGCGTGGTTGTTGAGGACAAACGCGTCTTCCATGGCGCGCAAACTGCGCTCAAATGCGGCCTCCGATTGGTCCAATTCGTTCACCTCGCGCAGGGCGGAAGCAAGCGCCGAAGCCAATGCGCCCTCCAGCATGGGGTTGTCCAACACCACGTTGAGTCCGCCCTCATAGGCCTTGACGGCCAGTGCATGTTGCCCCGTTTCTCCGAGGGCCAACCCCCGGTAGTAGTACAGCAACGGGTCAAGGGGGAAGCGGGCAATGGCACTTTCGGCATCTGCCGCCATGGGCGCCCACTGACGCAAATCGACGCGGATGGCCATGAGGTTGGTCCACGTTTCGACCGACCCCGGGGCCAGTTCGAGAAGGAGCAAGGCCAAATCAAGGGCCTCTTCCAGCGCATCGTTTTGGTAGGCCCAGTCGCAGGCCAATTCCACCACTGCCGGCTCTTCGCCATGGGCGGCCATCATGCGCTCGAGCAAGGCGCTGTATGCGTCACGGTAGGAGGCATCTTCTTGCGCGAGCAGCCCGTATCCGAGCAACACGCGGAGCTTGCTTTCCAGTGCCACATCGTCGCTGGACATGGCACGCTTGAGGTGGGGAAGTGCGGTGTCGAGGTTGTCCTTGCGCGTCCACAATTCGGCAAGCTCAAACTGCACCAAGCCCCAATTTGGCCGCCGCTGGGTCAAGGCTTGAAGCTCGGCGAGGCACGCCTCCAAATCGTCGGTGGCCATGAGGTACCGGGCCCATTGCAGTTGGAAAATGTCACTTTCGGGAAAGTCTTTTTTCGCGGCTTCGAGGAACTGCCCCAGGCTTTTGGGGTCGGCGGTTTGCTCGACCAAACGCAGGGCTTCTGTTCGCACGTCTTCGTCCTTGCCGACCTCGTCCTCGTAATTGCTCAGAAGGTTCAGGGTCGGCAAGACGTGGCCTTGGCTCAACAGGCGGTCGGCGCATTCCAAGAGGGACTCCAAATCGCCGGGCCGCGCCACCACAAAGGCGGTCCAATCTTCTTCCGCGCCGGGGCCGTTGCCTTGCGCCAGTCGGGCGAGGCCGCGGTGGTAGAGGACCCATGTGTTTTGGGGTTCAAGATTGGCGGCACGATCCAAGTGGTTTTCCGCCGCTTCAAAGCGCTCGAGCTCCAAGTCAATTTTGCCGAGCTGGAAGTGAAACGCCACTTCCTCGGGTTGCGCATCGGCGCACTTCAGGAAACTCGCGTAGGCATCCTCCAAATCCCCCTTGAGCAGGTGTCCTTGGCCTTCGAAGTACGCAAGTTGGGTCTCCTTGCCGTAGGGCAGGTCCTCCGCTTGTCCTTTGCCCAACGACGACACAAGTCGGCAGCTGCTGAAGCTCAGGCTCAAGGCCAAAGCGAGCATCCACGTGGTCCATGTCGCGCGGGAAGACATCATCCTAGGGGGTTTCCTACAGTGCAGTAATCGCCGATGCTGGCGTCGTCGGCAGTGCCATGCCATGCAGCATGGGCACCAATCATTGCGCCGTCCAGCACCGCGTGTTCGATGCGACTGTCCTCGGCCACGAGTGCATTGCTCACCCGGGAATCCGTCACCACGGTGCCCGCACCTAGAGTGACGTGGGGTCCAATCACGGACCGTTCGAGGACTACCCCTTCCCCGATGTGGCAAGGAGGCAGAATCACGCTGTCCGTCATGGTGGCGGAGGCAGGCACAGGGTCGAGTCGCCCCTCTTCTTCGAGGATGCCAAGGATGCGGCCGTTGGTTTCGACGGTGACGGCTTTGTTGCCGCAATCCATCCACTCAGACACTTCCCCAGGGATGAACTTCAGTCCGTCTTGGGTCATGTTGCGAAGTGCGTCGGGCAGCTGGTACTCGCCGCCTTTCACGACGTTGTTGTCGATGAGGTGCTGGAGTTCGCGGTTCAGGCGGGCGCCGTCTTTGAAGGCATAGATGCCAATCATGGCGAGGTCGCCCACCCATTCTTGGGGCTTTTCCACGTAATTGACGATGGTGCCGGCGTCGTTGGTGACCACCACCCCAAACGCCGATGGGTCCTCAATGCGCTGGCAAAACAGCACGCCATCTGCCTCGGGATCAATGGTGAAATCCGCCCGGAACAGGGTGTCGGCGAAGGCCACGACGACGGGGCCGTCGAGGAAGTCCTTGCCGCAGAGGATGGCGTGGGCCGTGCCCAGAGGCTTGTCTTGGTAGCGGATATGGCCTTTGGCGCCGAGGCGCTCGGCCACCGCCACGAGTTCGCGTTCCACGTCTTCCCCAAACTCTCCCGTTACGAAGCAGATGTTGTCCACCCCGTCGTGGGCGGTGCGCACGATGTCTTCGACAAGTCGCTCCACAATGGGCTTGCCGGCCACAGGCACGAGCGGTTTGGGGACGGTCAGGGTGTGGGGGCGAAGGCGGCTTCCGCGGCCTGCCATGGGCACGATGATGTTCATGAAGTTCCGGTATGGCCAAACCCACCGGCGCCCCGCACGGACGCTGGCAACTGTTCGACGGTTTCAATGACAGCCCATTCGACGCGCTCGTAACGCGCCAACACGAGCTGGGCAATGCGCTCGCCGTTTTCGACGGTGAACGGGGCTTGGCCGTGGTTGATCAGGATGACGCCCACGTCCCCACGGTAATCCGCGTCAATGGTCCCCGGGCTGTTGAGGACGGTCACGCCGTGCTTGTAGGCGAGGCCACTCCGGGGCCGCACTTGGGCTTCGTATCCCTGCGGCAGGGCGAAGTGCAGTCCTGTGGGGATCAATGCGCGCTCCCCGGGCTGGAGCACCACAGGGGCGTCGAGCTTGGCGCGCAGGTCGAGTCCCGCACTGTCTTCCGTGGAGTATGAAGGCAGCGCATGGGGCGTGTTGGCCACCACGGGAACCACGACCGCAGAGGGCGTTGTGCGCTCGCTCATGAACCGGGGAATTGGGGCTTGCGCTTTTCGAGGAACGCCGTCGTGCCTTCCTTGAAGTCGTTGGTCGTGAAGCATTGCCCAAACCGCTGAATCTCCACGTCAAATCCGTCCCGGCTGTATCCGGCGAGCACGCTGTCGAGGGCCGCGGCCAGAGCTGTGGGGGCGTTTTTGGCGATTTTCCCGGCCATCACGTGGGCGGTTTCGAGCAGCAATTCTTGGTCGACCACTTGGTTCACCAACCCGCAAGCCAGCGCGGCTTCCGCGTCGATCATCCCGCCGGTGAGGACCATTTCCATGGCCTTGCCTTTGCCGACGATTTGGGCGAGACGTTGCGTGCCGCCGTAGCCAGGGATCACCCCGAGGCTCACTTCCGGAAGGCCCATGCGGGCGTTGGACGAGGCGATGCGCACGTGTGCGGCCATGGCCAATTCGAGTCCGCCTCCGAGGGCGAAGCCGTTGACGGCGGCGACCACCGGCTTGCGGCTTTGCTCGACCCGGTCAAACAAGTCGCGCTGGCCGCGCCGTGCCAAGTCCTCGCCTTGGGCTTGGTCGAAGTCCGCAAATTCCTTGATGTCCGCGCCGGCCACGAAGGCCTTTTCGCCTGCGCCCGTCAGGACAATGACCCGCACGTCGTCGTTGTCTTGGGCCGCTTCAAGGGCGGCACTCAGGGCGTCAATGACGTTGCGGTTGAGCGCGTTGAGCGCTTCGGGACGGTGGATCGTCAAGGTGAGGATTCCGTCCTCCAGGGATTTCAAAACAAGGGACATGAACGAGGGGTTGCGGAGTCGCGTTACAGGAGTCCAAATTACGCAACGCGCCCCTCGGAATCCTGCCCCGGACGGCTCGACAACAAACGTTGGGTGTAGGGATGTTGTGGACAACTCAGGATTTGGGCTGCGGGGCCTTCCTCCACGATTTCACCCGCCTGCATCACGGCAATTCGGTCGCACACGGCGCCCACCACGTTCAGGTCGTGGCTGATGAAGAGGAACGTCAGGCCACGGCGCTCGCAAAGCTCTTTGAGCAAGTCCAAAATCTCCGCCTGGATCCGCAAATCCAGCGCCGCCACACTCTCGTCGAGCACCAAAAACTCCGGCGACAGCGCCAACGCCCGCGCCAGAACAATCCGCTGCCGCTGACCCCCGCTGAAACTTCCTGGCCGCCGCGTGGCATCCTCGGCCGACAGCCCCACTTCTTCGAGCAATTCCCGGACCGACGGCCCCTCTTCTGCAAGGCGTTGGTTCACCGCCTCTTGCAGGGCCGCGCCAACGGTCATGCGCGGATTCAGGGCCGAGAAGGGGTCTTGAAACACGGGCTGTGCGAGCCGTCGAAACGTCCGGCCTTCCGTGGCACCGCCTTTCCACCTCACCTCGCCCTCGTCCGCTTGATCCAATCCCAGCATCACGCGCCCAAGCGTGGACTTGCCCGAACCACTTTCCCCCACGAGCCCCACGCGTTCGCCCTGGCCAATGGCCATGCTTACGCCCTTCAGCGCCTCGAAATGCGCCAGGGGCTTGCCCCAAAGGTTCTTCTTCATGACGTACCGTTTCACCACTCCGCGCGCCTCGATGAGCGGCGGCCCGCTGGCCGCATCTGCGCCCGTGGAGTTCGTCGCGGGCGACGGCATGGCAGCAAGCAACTCTTGCGTGTAGGGATGGGAGGGACGGGTCATGACGTCGGCACAAGTGCCCGACTCGACCACCTCGCCGTGCCGCATCACCACCACGTGGTCGGCGATGTCTTTCACGACGTCGAGGTCGTGGGTCACAAACAGGACCCCAATGCCGCGCGCGTCGCGCAGCTCCTGAAGCAAATCGAGAATGGCGCGCTGCACCGTCACGTCGAGGGCCGTCGTCGGCTCGTCGGCCAGCAACACCTTCGGGTTGCAGGCCAGGGCGAGGGCGATCATGACGCGTTGCTTTTGGCCTCCGCTCAGTTCGTGGGGGTATTTGCGCTCGGACCCCTCGGGCAAGCCGACTTCGGCAAACAAGCGTGCGACCTCGGCCTGGGCCGCCTCGCCGCCCACGCCCTGATGAAGTTCGAGCGGCTCGGCGACCTGCGCCCCGACCCGCATCGACGGGTTGAGCGAGGACATCGGGTCCTGAAACACCATCGCGACGTCGCGCCCCACCGGCGCGTGATGCGCACCCGGGGCCGCCCAGAGTGCGTCCTCCGGACCGCGGACGTCGCCGCCCACGAGCTTGCCCGAGCCGGGCAACAGGCCCATGACGGCCAGAGACGTCAAGGTTTTTCCAGAACCGGATTCGCCAACGATGCAGGTCGTGGCGCCCGCCCAAACGTCACACGACACCCCCTTCACGACCGGCTCTCGGCCGTCAAACGCGATGCACACATCGCGCAGGGAAAGGAGGGGAGCCGCATCCATGGGGCCAAGATAGGCGTGGGGTGCGTGGGACGTGTCAGCGCGTCAACAGCTTTCGCTGAAGGTCGTCGAAGGCGAGGTCTGTTTGGCCGAGATGCCAGAGCCACGTGCGCCATGTGAAATGCAAGGCGGCGGTGGCGTCGGCGTGGGATTTTTGGGCCTTGAGCAAGGCATTTTCACGGCTGTTCACCACGAAGAGGGAGGACTCACCCACTTCAAACTTGCGTTGCTCGGCGTTGAGCAGTTGCCGGGAGAGGGTCACTGCACGCCCGGTCCTTTCGTGTTGCGCGAACAGGTGGGGCAGTTGCATGGCCGTGCCGCGAACGTGTGCACGCCAGGTCGCCTCTTGGTTTTGAAGGTCGAGAAGGGTTTGTTCTTGGGTGAGTTTGGCCACGATCAAAGCACCGCGTTCCTGCCGCAGAAACAGAGGGATGCCGACTTTGAGTTCCATCCGGTGGTTGTTCTTCCACACCGGTGACGTCCACTCTGGTGTGCCCGGCAGCGAGGGGCTGTACATCTCGAACGCCCCGTCAATTTGGGGCTTCAGCATCTCTCGCCGAAAGCGCACGTCAGCACCAAGCGCCTCGCTCTTCGATGTGTAGAATTGGCAATACGGGTGTTCCTGCCACATGCTGTTCATGGCTGCCGGATCGTCATTGGCCCACAATTCCAAGGGCAAAAGGGTGTCGTCCTTCAGCCAGGGTTCCCCAGGGCGTGCATCCGCTGGCAGGGCTGCAGGTTGCCAATCTTCGGTCCACAACCACCGGTCCACGTTCGCGCGTGCAGAGACGAATTTGCCTTCGCTTGCGGCCCTGTTGGCGCTGCGGTTGGTCCAATTCCAATGGGCTTCGAGGGTGTCGAGCGCTGCACCTTCCCCACTTTGCCATCGGGCACGACTCCATTCCAGCCGGCTGAGCGCAAGGCCCTCGGCTTCCCGGGCGACTTCCCAGACCAAAAACGCGTTGTACCACGCCCAAAAGTCCATGCTTGCATCGAGCAGAACGTCGTTTTCAGCCAGGGTGCGCTCGGCTTCACCCGCGCCCACCATGGCCTCGGCCTTGGCGAGCGTGGCCCGGCGCTTGTCCGTCCAAAAGCCACGGCCGAGCCGGACCGAACCGCCCAGCGACCACAATCCTCCTTCGGGGACGTAATCGCTCGCGTCCAGCCGTGCGCCCTCGGCCGTGCGCCAGCCGGCTTCGACGCCGACACCGAAGGGGGTTTCCCAACGCAGTTCGGGACCGCCTTGCGTCTCGTAAGGCGTGCCGTACGTTTTGTCTTTCCATGTGGCACCGAGCTGGGGATCAAAGGCGCCCCGGGCCTCCAACTCACGCGCCTCTGCAATCTCTTGCAAGGTGGCGGCCTTGCGAATCAACGGGTGGTGTTCCCGGACTTGTTGCAGGAACCACGATTCGTTCACCTGCGTGTCAGAGGAGGTGTTGTCGAGGCCGGGTTGGGCCCAACACACCATCGGCAATGCGAACAAGAACCACCGCATCATTTGAGGTTGATCTTGGGCTTCGACACTCCCTTCTCTGCCTTGGCGACGTCTTCCGCACCATAGAAGTCGGGTGGAAAGCCATTGAGTTGGCGCCAAACCTCATACCATACGGGCACCCGATGAAGCAAGGCAATGCCACGGGCACCTCCTCCTGCGCGCAGGGCCTCCGGCCAGGGGTCTGTGTCCGAGTGGGGCGCCACCACCACGCGGTACATGCCGTTGTCACTGATGACTTGGTCGATGGCGACCACCTCCCCTGGGAAGGTTCCGTAGGTGGCTTCAGGCCATCCGGCGAACACAATGCTCGGCCATCCATCGAAGAGAAAGCGCACTTCGTTGCCGACGTGAAGCAAGGGAAGGTCCCTGGGGGAGACGTACATCTCCACGGCCAAATCGCCGTTGTCAGGCACGATGGTCAACACGTCGCTGCCTTCTTTGACCATTTCACCCACCCCGGAGCGCAGGGCCTGGGCAACGCGTCCCGATTGGGGAGCCCGGATCACGTGAAAGGCTGTGCGCGCTTCGTAGTTGGCCAACTGGTTTCGCAATTTGGCCACCGCTCCGCGCGCCTCTGCTTCGCCCGACAGTGCGGCCTGTCGCTCGCTCTCGACCTTGGCCAACTTGTCGGCGAACTCCGACGCCAGCGTCGACTGGTTCAACACCGCATTGGTCAGCGCGCGGCGGCTGATGTCCAGGGCGTTGGCCGCAGCCGTGAAATTGGCTTGGGCTTTTTGGGAGGTTTGCAGTCGCTTTTCCAGGTCGGTGCGCGAGATGAGTCCTTGCGCAAACAGAGTGTCGTAGCGGCTCATTTGACGTTGCGCCACGTCGAGGTCGATGGCGGCAGCCACACGTTTGGCGCTGTCGGAAGTCACCGACAAGCGGGCTTGTTCCACGGCGTTGGCGTTGGCGGCCAGCTTGAAATCCCGGGCCTCTCTGAGCGCCCGCTGCTGGTCCTCGAGGGCCAACGCCTTGTCCAAATAAGCTTGCTGGCTTGACTCCTTGGCGTCGACTTGCTCCGCGGTGCGCTCCACCAGCGCAGGGTCACTGTATTCAGCTTTGACTTCCGCCAGGGTCAGCAGGGTGTCCCCTGCCATGACGTGATCCCCTTCCTGCACATGCCATGCCGTGATTCGCCCGGGGATGGCGCTTTGGACGGTTTGGGGTCGTTTGAATGCGGAGCGCATGGTGACGCGCCCCTCGGTTTGGATGTTCTGTGTCCAAGGCAGGAATGCCAACACAACCATCACCACAAAGACCGCGAGCATGCCGAGGCGCAGGCGTCGGCCCGCGTGTTTGTGACCGAGCATCTCGAACGACACGTAGCGTCGGTCCAGCACGTCCTTTTCAATCGAGGAGGGACTGAGGTTCAACATGGTTACGCGGTTTTGGGGATCTCGACATCAACGATTTGTCCTTCCTTGAGGTGGACGATGTGGGTGCAGCGTGCCAAAAACGCGGGGTCGTCGCACGCCGCCACCAGGGTCCACGATGCGTGGTCTCCGGTCAGAGATTCAATGAGGTGGCTGCGGGATGGGGCATCGAAGGACTCGAGAAAGTCGTCAATCAACACCATGCGCGGGGCGCCGGCAATGGCCCGGGCCAAATAAAACCGCCGCAGGACCCTGTGATTCAGGCCCACACCATCGGAATTGACGGGCGTTTCCAAACCCAGTGGCGCGGCCTGCACGAATTCATCCATCCCTACGGCTTCCAGGGCGTGTTGCAGGTCTGCGAGGGAAATGTCTTCCCGCCCCACGGTGAGGTTCTCGCGGAGGGAGCCTTCGAACAAGATTTCCCGATCCAAGGCGTCGCCAATGTGGCGTCGCAGCAATTGCGGGTCGATGTTTTTGACCGGCACACCATGGATGAGGCGGCTGCCGGACGCAGGCTCGACAAATCCGCCCAGCAACTCCAACAGTGCCGTTTTTCCCGAGCCTTCGTCGCCCACCAAGGCCACGCGCGCCCCTGCGGGGATTTGCAAGTTGAGGTGGGACAACACGGGGCGTTTCACAAAGGTGCCTGTGGGCAGGCTGACGTCGCGCAAGTCGATGTCCAAGCCACCGGGGCTGCCTGTGAGGGCCTCTTCGGAGGGGCCATTTCGTTTGGGGTCCAACGGCAGGTCCGTCACCTGCCCCATTTTTTCCACCGCCGTGAGCACATCGTACAGAGGCTCCATGGTCAAGATGAGTTTCTCGGCGGAAGTCATCACGAGGATGATGATGATCTCTGACGCCACAAATTGACCGATGGTGATTTCGTTCTGCATGACCAAGATGCCTCCCAAGGCCAAAAGCCCGAGGGTGATCAGCGTTTTGAACACCACCACACCGGCGTATTGAAACACCAGAATGCGGAAGTGCTGCTTGCGGTGGGTCAAATACGACGCCACCAAGGAGTCTGTCTTGGTCAGGGGCAGGTTGGTGACCCCGGCCAATTTGAAGGTGCTGAATCCCCGTGCGAGTTCCTTCAACCAGTGCGCCACGCGGTATTTGTAGGTGCTTTCCTTCAGGCTCGACCGCAACCCCGGGCGCAGGCTCCAGCGGATCAGTGCGGCAAGCGTGAGCAACAGGGCCAGCCCAAAGAAGATGAAGAATGGATGGTAAAGGGCCAAAAGCGCCAGGCCCAACACAATTTGGAGGGTGCTCGTCGACAGGTCGAGCAGGATTTTGGACAATCCTTTTTGGACGTTGAGGGTGTCGAAAAAGCGGTTGACCAACTCCGGCAGGTACACCCCGCGGATGGCCTCTGTTTTGACCCTTGGGATGCGGTAGGCAAACTCAAACGAAGCCCGTGTGAAAATGCGTTGTTGCAAGACCTCGGTGATGCTCAGTTGCACGATTTGGAGCACCCCACTGAAGGCCACCCCGAGGGTGACAATGACGGTGAGGATGACCCAGCTTGTGCTGACACGTCCGGCCAAAATGAGCCCCACAATGGCCTGAATTCCCAGGGGCAAACTGAGGGCGACAATGCCGTTGATGACGGCGTACAAATAGATGAGCCCAATGTCCTTTCTGTCCTTTTCAAGAAGGCGAAGGAACCGCTTGAAGGGACGGGTGTGCGGTGCAAATCCGGCGTCGGCTCGTGGCGACTCGGGTCTCGGGTCGGCGTCGGTCATGGAGCGTGAGATTGAAATTCCGTGCAAAGAAACGACAGGGCAAGCCTTTTGTTGACTGAGGCTGCCCCAAAAACCCCCAAGAAGTGCATGGATTCATCATCTCCACCTCGCGGGGTGTCTTGGGGGATTCCGGATGTCCCGGTCAGAGCGTGCCGCGGTTCTCCTGCTCGCGTTCGATGGCTTCGAACAGGGCCTTGAAGTTGCCCTTGCCAAAGCTCTTCGCGCCCTTGCGTTGGATGATCTCGAAGAACATCGTCGGGCGGTCGACCACGGGCTTGGTGAAGAGCTGCAGCAAGTAGCCTTCGTCGTCGCGGTCGATCAAGATGCCGAGCTTGCGCAGGGGCTCGAGGTCTTCCTCGATTTCGCCGACGCGGTCGAGGATGTCGTCGTAGTAGTTGTCCGGCACGTAGAGGAACTCCACGCCACGGTCCTTCAACGCGGTCACCGTGCTGACGATGTCGTCGGTGGCGACGGCGATGTGCTGCACACCCGCGCCTTGGTAGAAGTCGATGTACTCTTCGATTTGGGATTTCTTGCGGCCCTCCGCAGGTTCATTGATGGGGAACTTGATGCGGCCGTTGCCGTTGCTCATCACCTTGGACATGAGCGCGGTGTACTCCGTCGAGATGTCCTTGTCGTCAAACGACACGAGCTGGGCAAAGCCCATCACCTCGGCGTAGAACTTGCACCAGGTGTTCATCTCGCCCCAGTCGACGTTGCCGACCATGTGGTCGATGAACTTGAGGCCCACGGGCGCGGGCTTGAAGTCGGGGTTCCAAGCGCGGTATCCGGGGAGGAACACGCCGTTGTAGTTCTCGCGCTCCACGAAGACGTGGACGGTGTCGCCGTAGGTCTTGATGGCGCTGAGGACCACTTCGCCGTCGGCGTCGCTGCGGACCTCAGGCTCGAACTCGGCCACGGCCCCGCGCTTGGTGGTTTCCTCAAAACTCTTGCGCGCGTCCGGCACCCAAAGCGCCACCGACTTCACGCCGTCCCCGTGCTTGTCGAGGTGGGCGTTGAGCGCGCCGCCTTCCTTGAGCGGCGTGGTGAGGACGAGGGTGATTTTGTCCTGGCGCAGCACGTAGCTGACGCTGTCCTTGCTGCCGGTTTCGAGTCCTTTGAACGCGAGCGGTTGGAAGCCCCAAGCGGCCATGTAGTAGTAGGCGCTCTGCTTGGCGTTGCCCACGATGAGCTCCACGTGGTCCGTGCCGAGCAATGGCAGGAAATCGTGGGCTTCGGGAACGACTTTTTCGAGGTTGGTGGTGGGTTCGGTCAGCATGTCTTCAGATTCTTCGTGGAGGTCGTAAAGTTCGAGGGTGTGGCCCAAATCGGGGTCACAACCAGCTTTGGTGGTAGCCCTCCAACTCGAGGTCGAGGGCTTGTTGGGTCACTTTCAGGGGACGGAAGGTGTCGACCATGACGGCCAACTCTTCGGTGCGCTCCTTGCCGATGCTTCCCTCGTACGTGCCGGGGTGGGGTCCGTGCGGGATGCCTGCGGGGTGGAGGGTGATTTGGCCTGGGCCCACCCCTGTGCGGCTCATGAAGTCGCCGTCCACGTAGTACAGCACCTCGTCCGAGTCGATGTTGCTGTGGTTGTAGGGCGCAGGAATCGAGAGCGGGTGGTAGTCGTACACGCGCGGCACGAAGCTGCAGATGACGAAGCCGTCCGTTTCGAAGGTTTGGTGAACGGGGGGCGGCTGGTGCACGCGTCCCGTGATGGGTTCAAAGTCGTGGATGCTGAACGCGTAGGGGAAGTGGTACCCGTCCCAGCCGACCACGTCAAACGGGTGGCTCGCGTACATGTAGTCGTGCAGCATGCCCTCCTTCTTGATGCGCACCTTGAACGGTCCGTCGCCCTCGTCGCTCACGTCGCACAGGGCGCTAGGAGGACGCATATCCCGCTCGCAATAGGGGCTGTGTTCGAGCAGCTGCCCAAAGTGGTTCCGGTACCGCTTCGGCGTCACCACGGGCGAAGCGCTCTCCACGATCAAGGCTCGGTTGTCGTCGGTCGTCCACTTGAACCGGTGCATCACGCCCCGCGGAATCACGAGGTAGTCGCCCGGTCCGTAGGCGATCTGCCCAAACATCGTCTCCAGCACCCCCTCGCCGCGATGCACAAACACCACTTCGTCCTGGTCCGCATTCTTGTAGATGTCGTCGCGCTCCACCTTGGGCGGGGCGGCGAGGGCCACGGTGCAGTCGCTGTTGAACAGCGTGGGCACGCGCGATCCCAACCAGTCCTTGCCAGGCTTCACGGCCCACCCGTCGAGCTTCCTGCTGAGCAAGTTGCGCTCGACGGCCGCCACCGGCCTCACGTCCTCGCTTCCCAACACCTCCACGACCTGCGTCGGCCGCTGGCGGTGGTACAGAAGCGAGCTCATTCCGACGAACCCAATGGTCCCAAACAGTTGTTCGTGGTACAGTTCGCCATTCTCTTGGCGGAACTGGGTGTGGCGTTTGGGCGGGATGGCGCCCAGCTTTTGGTAGAACGGCATGGTGCCTGCAAGTTAGTCAGCCCGCCGCCGTTCAGGCACGCCCAGGCAGACCCGGCTCAAACGCGCTTCACTGCGCCCCCATCGCCCGCGCCCACCACGGCAGCTTGCCCTCTTTGGTCAACGGCCACTGCAGGCTGAGCTTCATGCCCGGACGCAGAGGCGCGTCGGGTTCGAGGTTGTTTTTTCGGGCCAGGGCAGGGGTTCGGATGCCGTGCATCTGGGAGATCTGCCACAGGGTTTGGCCTTGACGAACGGTGTACCACGGCGTCGACGCATGCGCCTTCTTCGGCTGCATGTAGATGCGGTCGCCCGCCTTGAATTCATGCTGCTTGCCGACTTCGTTGTAGGTGCGAATCTGCCAAGGCATCAAGTCCAAATCCTTGGCCAACGACGCCTGCGTGTCCCCAGCCTCGGCGTACACAAACTGCACCCCGTGCACGGTCGTCCGCACGCGATGCGTCCCGCCCAATTCCACCGTTCCGCCGCCCGTGTTCGCCTTTCGCACCACGTCGTGCTCCCGAACATTCACGTCCTCGCGCGCGCCCCGCTCTCCGCGATTGCCGCGCTCGTCTCGGGGCGTCGTCTTGTCGCCTCTGGAGGGCGTGTCGTTTGAAGCGAGGGCCTTCTCGCCGCCGTCCCAGCGGCCGCCAGGCAAGTCGAGCGCGTTGAGGTCGTGCTTCTCGATGAGCGTGATCAACCGATCGGCGTACGACGGGTCCGTCGCATAGCCACATGCCTTCAAGCCCTTGGCCCAGCCTTCGTAATCGGTGGGCTCGAGCTCAAACAACCGGGCGTACCGGTCGCGCAGCAAAAAGTGGCTGTGGTCCTCGTAGCTGTCCTTCGCGTCGTCGTATACGCGGAAGCACTCGCCTTTCTCGTCGTCGTCGTGGTAGGTACGCTTGCCGGTCCACGTCGAGTGGCACTTGATGCCAAAGTGGTTGTTGGATCGCTGCGCCAGCTCACTCACCCCGTTGCCGCTTTCCAGGATGCCTTGGGCCAACGTGATGCTCGCGGGGATGCCGTACTTCTGCATTTGGCGCACCGCCTCGTCCTGCCATTGGTCGATGTACGTCTCGTTCGTCGCCACCGGCTTGGCACCCTTCTCGTCCCCCTTCGGATCGCCCGTCGCAACCGCCCCTGTGGTCCGAGGCGCGGCCACCAAGCAGGCGTTCATGAACAAGGCCAAACCCAGTCCCATCACGGTTCGAAGGGCACTGGCAGTGGAGGAGGTGTGAGAAGTCATCATGGCGCGTCTTTCCTGAACGTCCAAGCTACTTTCCCAGTACGCGCACCCGCACCAACCTCCCTGAAGTTGCTCCTCTCACCCCTGTGAATAACCTGCACGTACAGAGATCTTTTTGTTGCCATGGGGGCGATCTTTAGACAAACTTTTCCAACCATGAAACACATCCTTTCCTTGTGCCTTCTTGTTCTCCTCGTACACGGTGCGGCTAGCCAAGTGGATGGCAGTGAGTTTTGCGGTGAGGGAACCTACTTCAACGAGATCACCCAGCTTTGTGAAGTGAGCCCCCTTGTGGCGGACTTTGACATGAGTGGATGTGTAGACATCCCAGATTTGCTCCAATTTTTGGTGTTTTTCGGCGAATGTGAGTTTCAGCCTGAGTGGAGCTGCGGCTCGCCAGTGTCATTCGATGGTTACGCTTACGCGACGGTTCAAATCGGCGACCAGTGCTGGTTCGCAGAAAACTTGCGTTCAACACACTTTGCGAACGGGGATGCAATTGAGACGGGATTGACGCAAGAGCAATGGCAAGATGATTTCATTCCTGCCTATAATGATCCTGTTGCGAGCACGGACGAGTGTTTTGGTCAGTTTTGCGACAACGATTCTGTGCTTTCCCTCTTTGGATTGTACTACAACTCTCCAGCGATGTATGATGACCGAAATATCTGTCCAGTGGGTTGGCATGTTCCTGACCTGGACGAATTGTGGCCCATCATGGATCAAGATCCCTGGGGCGACCCGCATTACCTCAGGGTATCTGATTTGTGGGGATGCGATGTGGAGGGATCGAATGAACTCGGCTTCAACGCACTTCCCTCGGGCATCTTTGGCATTTTCAATGGATCTGGCCCTCAATGGAAGTGGTACACAACGATGAACGGAGGTTCGGGCGCCATTTTGGGGTACAAATCGACATCTTGGACTGGCTTGGAAACAACCGATTCCTTTTGGATCATGTGCAACTGGGGGGGGCCAGAGGGAATCAGTGCGCAGCAAGCGTATTCCATACGATGCCTCAAGGATTGACCATGTAGGTCTGACGGGCAAAGTCAACTTTCGTTGCCAAGTACCGCTAAGAAGAAATGGGCGACCTTTGCGCCCTGATTCCCCTCCTTTTGGACACATTTGACACCCTCGGGCTCTCCGCCCCCCTTCTGAAATCCATCACCGAAATGGGTTTCGAGACGCCCACCGACATCCAAGCTCAGGCCATTCCCCTGTTGCTGGAGGGCGACCGCGATTTCATTGGTTTGGCCCAAACCGGCACCGGCAAGACGGCCGCCTTCGGCTTGCCGCTGCTCGACCACCTCGACACCGAGTGGGACCACGTGCAGGCGTTGGTGCTTGCGCCCACCCGAGAGCTGGGGCAGCAAATCGCCGAGCAGCTCGAGAAGTTTGCCAAGCACAAGAAGGGCCTGAAGACCGTGGCGGTCTACGGCGGCGCCAACATCGCCACGCAGATTGCCCAGTTGAAGAAGCCTTGCCACGTGGTGATCGCCACGCCAGGCCGCCTCATCGACCTCGCCAAGCGCAAGGCCGTGAAGCTCGACCGCATTCGGCACCTCGTGCTGGACGAGGCCGACGAGATGTTGAACATGGGGTTCAAGGAGGAGCTGGACGAGATTTTGTCCTTCACGCCTGAGGACAAGTTCACGTGGCTGTTCTCGGCCACGATGCCGCGCGAGATCCGCCGCATGGTGGGCGAGTACATGACCGATCCCCTTGAGGTCAAGGTCAACCAGTCGGCGACGGTCAACCAAAACATCGACCACCAGTACGCCCTGGTGCGGCACTCCGACAAAAGCGAGGCGATTGCCCGCTTCCTCGACCTCGACCCCGAGCTCTATGGCGTGGTGTTTTGCCGCACCCGCCGGGACACCCAAGCCTTGGCCGAAGATCTGCTCAAGCGCGGCTACCGGGCCGACGCCTTGCACGGCGAGATGTCGCAGGCCCAACGCGACCGCGTCATGTTGCGATTCAAGCAGAAACACCTGCAGGTCCTCGTGGCCACCGACGTCGCCGCGCGCGGCATCGACGTGGACAACCTGACGCACGTGTTCCACCACTCGCTTCCGGGCGAGGCGGCGTACTACACCCACCGTTCGGGCCGAACCGCCCGCGCAGGCAAGAAGGGCATCTCCCTTGCGCTCATGAGCACCAAGGAGCGCGGCCACCTCAACCGTTTCTCGCGCACCCTTGGCATCGAATTCACCCAAACCATGGTCCCCAATCCCGAGGAAATCCTGCACGCGCGGATGACCACGTGGGGCCAAGGCTTGATTGAACTCCCGGCAGGCCGGGGGGTTCCAGAAGACATTTGGGAGCAGATGAGTTTGCTTTTTGGTGAACTCTCAAAGGAGGATTTGCTGCGTCAGGTTGTGGTCGCTGAAATGCGCAAACTCGAGACAGGCGGCAAGGCTGACTTGAACCAAAAGGACATGGGCGACCGTCGCCGCGACCGCGACGATCGCTACGACCGCGGGGGCGACCGAGGCGGACGTCCCTTCCGGAAAAAGCCTTTCAACAAGAAGTTCAAGTCCAAGGGCGGATTCAAATCCAACGATGAATTCAAGTCCCAGGACAGTCCGTCTTCATGGAACGACAGCAAACCCGGCAAGCCGATGGGCGCTGGAAAGGCCAAGAAAAAGGCGAAGAAAAAGCCTGCATTTAAGCCTGGTCAAGAGCCGTGGAACACGTCGGGCTCAGGCGGCGCACCCGGCTTCAGCGTGAAGAAGAAGGGCAAGAAAAAGCGGTACTGAACCGTCAGCGCGTTTCGCGCTTGACAACGCTGCCGTCCTCCCCGTAAAACGACCACGTGCCGATTCGGGTGCCGTGATCGAAGGTGCCCTCAATGGCGGGCTCGCCGTTGTCGTGGTAGGTGCGGTAGGTGCCGTGCTCCGTTCCTTCGTCGTAGCTGAGTTGGGACCATGGCATGCCGCTCTCGTAGTAGCTGTTCCACACCCCGTGACGTTCGCCGTTTAGGAGTTGGCCTCGCGACAGCAGCTGGCCGGTTTCGTGGTACTCGAGTCGCTCGTGGACCGTGTCGCCTCGGAAACCGAGTACGACGCGCGGGTCGCCGTCGGGCCAGGTCGTTTGGACTTCTTGTCGCGGGGCGTTGGGGTCGGAGGTGGCGCAAGAGGAGGCCAACACGCCAAGCGCCAAGCAGATGATGGACAGGCGCAACATCATTTGACGCGGCGGATGGTGTATTCGATGAGGTCGCGCAAGGCTTCTCGGGCCTCGGTGCTGACCGTGTCTTGGCCACCGAGTTCGTCGAGCAGGGCGAGGGATTCCTCTTTCAAGCGACGCATCTCGGAACGGGCGCGTTCCATGCCGGGTCCGGCGAGGATGGCGTCCATGACCTCCTTGACCGCGGCGGGGTCTTCGCTTTTGTGCTTGACGAGGCGGATGAGGCGGCGGCGTTCGGAGGGGGTGGCTTTGGCGAGCGTGTGGATGAGCGGGAGCGTCATTTTGCGCTCGCGGATGTCCTGGCCGGTGGGTTTGCCTGTGCGGTCGCCTTCTCCGAGGTCGAGGAGGTCGTCCTGGATTTGGAAGGCGAGTCCCACGCGTTCGCCGAGGCCCCACATCTTTTGGACCGTGTCGTCGTCCGCTCCAGCCGAGGCGGCACCACACGCACAGCAGGCCGCGAGGAGCGAGGCGGTTTTGCGGCGAATGATGTCGAAGTAGACCTCCTCTGTGATGTCGAGGCGGCGTGCCTTTTCGATTTGGAGGAGTTCGCCTTCGCTCATCTCACGCACGGCGCGTGAAGTGATCTTCAACAGGTCAAACGCCTCGGCGTCGACCGCGGCGAGAAGGCCGCGAGACAGCAGGTAATCGCCGACGAGCACGGCGACTTTTTTCTTCCACAGCGCCTGGATGCTGAACACGCCGCGGCGAAGGGGGCTTTCGTCGACCACGTCGTCGTGCACCAAGGTGGCCGTGTGCAAGAGCTCAATGAGGGCTGCTGCGGTGTGCGCCCGGTCTGTGGCGGCACCTTGGGCGTCGACCCCTCCGTGAAGGCGCGCGCTCAGGAACACAAACATGGGCCGCATCTGCTTGCCTTTGCGGCGAAGGATGTAGCGCATGACCGTGTCGAGCAAGGCGACGTCGGTGGTGACGGCCGCCCGGAATTTGGGCTTGAAGGCCGCCATGTCTCCAGCGAGGAGGGAGGTCACGCGTTTCAGATCCGACATGGCTGCAAAGGTAGCGCGGGGCCGCGGGGCATTGACCTTCCTGCGGGCACGGGAAGCGCGCACCGGTTCGAGAGCGTATCTTCGCTTCATGCTGCGCTCTATGACAGGCTACGGAAAGGCGGAAGGTGCCGTCGGTTCCCGGAAATACACGGTCGAAGTCCGTTCGTTGAACGGCAAAAACCTCGACCTCCAAGTGCGGATGCCGTCCGTGCTGAAGCAAAAAGAAATGGACTTGCGCACCGAGCTCGGGGCCCGAATCGTGCGCGGAAAGAGCGACATCGCCATCCACTTCGAAGCGGATGCCGCCGAGGCGCGCAACGAACTCAATGCGCCGGTCATCCGGAAGTACGTCCAAGACTTGGAAGCTTTGGCCCAGGAAACGGGCCAGCCGACGGGCAACCTGTTGTCGACGGCGGTGCGCTTCCCCGACGCCATGCAAACGTCCAAGGAGGCCTTTGACGAGGCGGCTTGGGCCGGCATCCACGCGTTGGTGTTGGAGGCGGCAGACAACTTCGACGCGTTCCGAAACACGGAAGGCGCCTCGCTCGAGGCCGACTTCAAGGGCCGCTTGGATGAAATTGAGCGCCTGGAATCGGGCCTGGACCCGCTCTTGGAAGCCCGAATCAAGCGCGTCCGCGACCGCATTCGCACCAACCTCGAAGAGACCATCGACCGCGCCTCGATGGACGAGGGACGCTTTGAGCAGGAGGTGCTTTACTACATCGAGAAGATGGACGTCAGCGAAGAACGCACGCGCCTCACGGCCCACATTGCTTACTTCCGTGAGATCATGGAGACGGGCAGTGGACAGGGGAAGAAGCTCGGATTTGTGGCCCAGGAAATGGGACGTGAGATCAACACCCTCGGCAGCAAGGCCAATGACGCCGACCTTCAACGCATCGTCGTTCAAATGAAGGACGAGCTCGAGAAAATCAAGGAACAAGTCCTCAACGTCCTTTGACCCATGCCCGCAGGCTCCAAACCCCAAGGCGATGGCTTAGCCATCATTTTTTCCGCCCCGTCAGGCGCTGGCAAGACCACCCTGGTGAGACACCTCATGTCCAAGGCGGAGTTGTCGCTCGGCTTCAGCGTGAGTGCCACGACCCGGGGTCCCCGCGAAGGCGAAGTGGACGGCAAGGACTACCACTTTTTGACGCCCGCAGACTTCGCGGAAAAGGTGAAGAATGGCGCCTTCGTCGAGCACGAAGAGGTCTACGAGGGCCTGTCGTACGGCACGTTGTGCAGTGAGGTGGAGAAGTTGTGGCGAGACGGCCGCACCCCGCTTTTTGACGTGGACGTGGTGGGGGGTCAAACCCTCAAGTCCGTCTTCGGCGACAGCGCGTTGTCCATCTTCGTCATGCCCCCTTCGTTGTTCGTGTTGGAAGACCGGCTCCGCGGACGGGGAACGGAGGAAGAGGCCGCGCTGGAAAAGCGCATCGCCAAGGCCCAGCAGGAGCTGGAAGCGGCCCCGGCGTTTGACCTGAGGCTGGTCAACGACGACCTTGAGCTGGCCAAGCAAGAAGCCGTGGACATGGTGGGGGATTTCTTGGAACGCGCCTACCTCTGACCCCCGCATTTGAACGCCACGTAGACACCATGAACCCGACCCAAGCCCCTTCGAAAGCGCTTCGCGTCGGTCTGTATTTTGGGTCGTTCAACCCCATTCACTTGGGGCACTTGGTCATCGCCAACCACATGCTGAACCAAGCGGGCCTCGACGAGGTGTGGTTTGTGGTGACCCCGAGCAGTCCCCACAAGCAGGGGATCTCCATGATTCCTGAAGGCCATCGCCTTCAAATGGCGCGCCTGGCCTTGGCCGACCATCCGCATTTGAAGGCCATCGACGTGGAATTCAACTTGCCCCGGCCCAGCTACACAGCCGACACGATGCATCACCTGCGCGAAGCCCATCCCGACGTGGCGTTCAGCATCATCATGGGCCAAGACAACCTCGAGTCGTTCCACACATGGAAGAACCACGACGCCTTGGTCTCCACGCACCGCATGTTGATCTATCCTCGGTTGACGCAGGGGACGTCGGCTTCCGACGCCGCCACGGCCCAATGGCTGGCACACGCCAATGTGGAGGTCCACGAAGCGCCCATCATCGCCATCAGCTCGACCTACGTGCGGGACGCGATCATGGCAGGCCACGACGTGCAATTCCTGTTGCCCGACGCCGTGGTGGCGTACATCGGCAACAACCATTTCTACGAAGAAGACGAAGCCTAAGCCTAAGCCTAAGCGGGGCTTATTGCCCGTTGTAAGCGTTCATCGCCCGTGCCAGGCCCGCGGTGGTGATGTTGAGCACGGCATCGCCGGCTTTGGTCAAGCGCTCGTCCATGCGCTCTTGTTCTTCTGCGCTCCACTTGCCCAGGACGTAATCGACCTGCTGCCCTTGCCCAAACTCCGCCCCAATCCCAAACCGCAACCGCGGGTACACCGTCGACCCCAACACCGCCTGGATGTCCTTGAGCCCGTTGTGTCCGCCGTCGCTGCCTTTGGCACGAAGGCGCAGCGTTCCAAAAGGCAAATTCAAGTCGTCGGTGATGACGACCACCCGTTCCAAGGGAATCTTCTCCGCATCCATCCAGTACCGCACGGCTTTGCCGCTCAGGTTCATGAACGTGGAGGGCTTGAGGAGCACGATGTGACGTCCCTTAAAACGGACGGTGGACACCTCGCCCAGTCTGCCGGTCTCGAAAGATCCGGACAGACGTTGGGCGAGGGAGTCCACCACCTTGAACCCGATGTTGTGTCGGGTTTCCTCATATTCTGCCCCGGGATTGCCGAGGCCCACCATGAGGTACTTCATGCAGCGAGGGGATTATCCTTCGCCGCCTTCGGCTTCACCGCCTTCAGCACCTTCACCGCCTTCTTCACCTTCCAAGGCAGATTCGGCAGACATGGCCGCACGCGTACGCTTGCATGCCACGAGGAGGGCGCTTTCGCTGAGGAGGATCTCGAGGCCTTCCACGTTGAGGTCACGCACACGGGCGTTGTCCCCAATCTTCAAAGGCGTGATGTCCACCGTGAGGCACTCGGGGAGCTGGTCCGCGATGCCGCGCACGGGCACGCGACGGTAGTTCAGTTCCAAACGTCCACCGTTCATCACACCGATGGCCTGGCCAGTCGTGCGCAAGGGGAGCGCAACCTTGACGGGCTTGCCAGGGAGGATTTCGAGGAAGTCGAGGTGCGTGACGCGGTCGGTCACAGGGTGGAATTGGATGTCCTGAATGATGCAGTCCACTTTCTTGCCCTCGATGTCCAACGCGATTTTGAAGACCTCTGGATTGAAGACAATCTTGTTGAGTTGAACCTCAGACACGCTGAAGTGGATCTGCTCAGCGCCGCCGTACAACACACCAGGAACCTGGCTGTTCGCGCGGAGCGCATCGGCATCTTTTTTCCCTACGCTCTCACGGAGAGAGCCGCTCA
>CAZGQI010000026.1:0-25494 GCA_964527895.1 uncultured Comamonadaceae bacterium
CGCGGCATCGAGCACGCGGAGATCTCTCCGGACAGCTTTCTCGAGTCGGGCGGCCCGCTCGAGATCATTCAGGTCTGGATGAACTTGCCGGCGGCGCTCAAGCGGTGCGAGCCATGGTATCGCGGCTACGACAGCGCAGAGCTCCTGCACGTGTCAGGGCCCGATGCGTCCTGGAGCTGGCACGTCATCGCGGGCGAAGTCGACGAGCAACGCGGCCCGGTCGCGTCCCAAACGGGCCTGTTCATGTCGTGGCTGGACTTGACGCCCAGCGCGTCCTTCTCGACGTCGGTGCCGGAAGCACGGGGCGTGATGCTCTACGTCGTTCGTGGCGAGGTCGAAGTCAACGGCGTCCCCGCCACGACCCGCACCATGGTTGAATTGGAACGCCACGCCGGCACGGACCTCCGCATCACGGCCTGGGACGACGACGCGCTCGTGTTGCTGTGCCACGGAGACGTCATTGACGAGCCCGTCGTCGCGTACGGACCCTTCGTGATGAACACCGAAGAGGAGATTCGGGAAGCGTATATGGAATACCAGTCCGGGAAATTCGGACGGGTCGGGGGCTGACCTCGGGGGATGAAGGTCGCGCATCGCGACCCACAGAAGTCGCGTTTTAGAGCTGCCCCATCTTGCCCGCGCGGTAGTTGCGGATGCAGGCGTTGATTTGGTCTTGCGAGTTCATCACAAACGGCCCGTAGCTCACCAAAGGTTCGTTGAGTGGCTGGCCTCCCAGCACCAAGAACTCTGAGTCTTCCAGCGCGTGGAAGCGCATGACGTCGCCGCCGCGGTCGTACAGGGCGAGCTGCTCGTCGCGCAGGAGGTTTCGGCCTTCGCCCTCGAGCTTGCCTTCGATGATGTGGGCAAAGGCGTTGTGGGTCGGGTCCACGGGAAGGTCGAGGCGACCTCCGGCTGGCAGGGTGATGTGGTAGTAAAAGGCAGGCGTGAACGTGAACACCGGCGAGGTGCACCCGTTCAGGGAGCCGATCATGACCTTGATTTCCGCGTCGCCAAGCGCGACAATCGGCGTCTCTTCCCGCTCGTGGATGACGGTCGAAGGGTTGCAAAACTTCTCCTGAGACGGCGTGTTCAGCCAAATCTGAAATCCGTGCACCGTCCCGCCATCGCGGCGAATCTCGTCGCTCGAGACCTCTTCGTGGATGGCGCCGCGACCGGAACTGAAGAGCATGAATTCGCCCTTGCGGTACACGATGTCGTTGGCGAGGCTGTCGGTGTGCCGGCCGCTGCCCGAGATGAGGTAGGTGGTGGGGGTGATGCCGGCGTGGGGGTGGGCTTTGATGTCCATGCCCAAGGTGCCGGGCTCGATGCGCATCGGCCCAAACTCGTCGAGCATCACCCATGGCGACACGAGGTCGGTGTGGTTGCCGGCAAAGGAGCGGATGACGGGCGTGTTTTGGACCATCGTGCTCTTCGCCGTCAGCACCCGCGCAATGGTGCGTTCGCCGCCTTCCGCCCACATTCCTGACGACGCACGAAGGATGCGAGGGAGGACAAGGGAGGCGCCGACGATGGCCGAGCCTTGAAGGAATTCACGACGAAGCATGCGGGTGGTTTTGCACCTGAAGATACAAAGCAGGAAGGCATGCGGCGGCTACCTTCGTCCCATGAATGCAAAGCGCAGAGGCATGGCGTTGACCCTCACGATGGCGGTCACCTTCCTTTCCATGATGGATGTTTGGGGTCAAACGGAAACGCGTGGCTCGCAGCCGGAGGTGCAGTTTTTTGGGGCGCTCAAAGACATGATGATGCACTCGGACATCTCGTCCAAGGCCCGACTCGCCGACCACTCCGGCAGTGCGGGCATGTGGGGGCTGGGTGCAGTGGCGGGCCTTCAGGGCGAGGTGTTCATTGAGGACGGCACGCCTTGGGTGTCGCGCTCCGAGGCAGGCAACCCGGATGCGGTGGTGGTGGACCAAGAGGCCGAAGCCGAAGCCACGTTGTTGGTGGCGGCACGTGTCGCGGGGTGGACCCCGACGAAGCTCCCTCGCAAGGTCAAGACCCAAGCAGAGCTGGAGGACTTTCTTTTGAAGGCTGCACGTGAGGCGGGGTTCGATGTGGATGCGCCGTTTCCTTTTCGTTTGACAGGCACGTTTTCAGAGGTGCAATGGCACGTGGTGAATTGGAAAGAGGGCGACATGGAACACACGTGCGAAAAGCACAAGACGACGGGGCCGCACGGTGTCCTTGCAGCCTTGCAAGGCGAAATCCTTGGCTTTCATTCCCTTCACCATCACCGCATTTTCACCCACCACAGCACCAACGTTCACATGCACGTGAAGAGCGCCTCAGGCGACCTCGTGGCCCACGTGGACGGGTTGACCTTGGGCAAAGGCACCACGTTGTGGTTGCCCGGGAACGGGGAGTGAGGTCAGTGCCGAACGACGCGCACTTCTCGCAAGCCTTCGGATCCTAAGAAGCGAACCACATAGACCCCTGCGGGCCAGTCGGAGGTCTGGAGGAGGGTGTTGCCTTGGATGCGCTGGCGGATCACCTCTTGTCCGTGAACCGTCCAAACTTCGAGCGTGCCAGGGCCTCGGATGCCCGTCACATGCAGGACATGTTGCGTGGGGTTGGGGTGGACATGCAAGGACGGGAGGGCCGGTGTGGAAGAGGACACGGCTGAAGAACTGGCTTCAATGGCGCGGAAGGGCTGACGGAGCTCGGAAAACTCAAAGCCGCCTCCGTACTCGAACACGTTGTAATCGGTGAAGGGATTGCCGGGAATTTCAAACGTGGTGAGGGCGAAGGAGCCGGGGCCGGAACCCCAGTTGCCCACCATGCCGTCGCCGTATTCGTCGGTCAAGATCAGCTCGTAGCATCCCTCAGCTGGCAGGTCAACCTCAACCTCGTAAGTCTGGTTGGAGGCGTAAGATCCCGCGGGTGCACCGGCGATTTCGTTGCCTTGGCTGTCCTCGATGCGCCACCCGGTTTCATCGCCCCACGCGTCAGTGGTGAGATTGACGACGCAAGTGAGGTAGGCTTCGGGGAGCTCGGAGGGCTCAACCGTGAAGCTGTTGTTGCTGGGGTTCTCGTCCGCTTCGTCGATGACGAGTTCGAAGGCGCCCAAATCAGAAGTGTCGTAGCTGCCCAACACCACGCCTGTGGTCTCGTAGCTGGCCAAAGTGCCGCTCCAGGGTTGGGACAGGACCGTGGTGCCGTCCACGACCATGGACAACGTCACGCTGAGGGAGCCGGGCGCACCGAGGTTTCGGATTTGGGCCACGATGGGCTCGTTGCCCCCGTCGCAGCCGTTGAGTTCGCCGAGAAAACCCTCGACCGCCACGTCGTTGACGGCGTCGGGGACGAGGTTGAATTTGTAGTTCGCCGCAACGTAGAGGTCGGAGGCGGGATCGGCCGTGGTGCCCTGCATGAGGTACACCACGTCGTCAATCACAAACGAGGCGGGTGCCCAGCGCGACCACCCGGGGTGGGCGGGCCACTCGGACCAAACATCCGTGGCGGGATCGTAGGCCCAAAATTCCCCTTCCTCCATCGAGCTGTGGTCCTCGCCGTCGCCGCTCAAGGCAAAGCCGAGGCCGTTGTGGGAAAACTGCGTGCCGGCCACGCGCCCTTCGGCGGGAAGCTCCGCCAATTCCGACCACGTCTCGGTGCTGGGTTCGTAGGCGTACCACGTGTTGAAGATGTCCTCGCCGCTGTGGCCAAATCCCGTGTAGACGATGCCGTCGATGCCAAACTGGTAGGGGTGGTGACGGGGGGAGGCGGGGAGGTCGGGCTTTTGGCTCCAGGAGTCGGTGGCCATGTCGTAATCCCACCAATCGCCGAGGTCGCCAAAATCGCTCGATCCCAGGCCCATGTAGATGTGTCCATCCATGGCCACAAACGCGGGGTGGTAGCGCGGCTCGCACGGACACGAGGCCATTTCCGTCCACGTCTCGGTCACGGGGTCAAACTTCCACAGGTCGTTGAGCGCCCCGCTGTTGCCCAGCCCAAAGCCCATCCATGCCTCGCCGTTCCAGGTGTCGCCAATGGTGTAGCCTCGGGCCTCGCCGGGGAAGTCCGCGAGGGTGGACCACGTGTCGCTGTCGGGGTCGTACTTGTAGACGTTGTCGCTGTACCCGTTTGGGGTTTGGCCTGCCACGAGGTAGCCTGATCCTTCAAGGGCAAAACCCAAGCTGTGGTCACTCACAAATCCGTTGGGCACGGAGGCGAAGGAAGTCCAGGTTTGGGCGTGGGAAGAGGCGAAGGCAAGCAAGCCAACAAAGAGAAGGAATGGGCGAATCATGGCGCAAAAGTAGGAGGGTGGTTGTCCGTGGGAACAACCAAAGGCAACGGCTGGATGTTGCATGTCGTGACTTTGCGTCCTGAGAGTACTCGCGTCGTCTCCCGGAGAGTACTCGCGTCGCTTGGCGCTCGCTCGTGATCTCTGAGGGGGAGGCTGACAAGCGAAAAGCCACGCCCGCTTTCGCGGGCTTGTTTTTTTGCGCCTTCGTCGTTTCCCTCAAGCAAGCTTGGGGAAACTCCTTGACACAAAAAAGCCAGCGTCGATACGCTGGCTTTTCGCTTGTGCGGAGAGACCGAGATTCGAACTCGGGGACCAAAATAATCGGTCACAGCTTAGCAGGCTGCTGCATTACCACTCTGCCACCTCTCCAAGAATTGTCCGCGTGGGACTCGCGCGCTTGCGAGTTGCGGGAGGGCAAAAATAGTGAAATCCTTTCTCTCCCCGCGTCACAAACTGAAGGAGTTTGTATCTTGCCTACAGAACACCGGATTTGGTGTTTCCTTCGATCGATGAAACTCAACAACACAATGAAAAAGTTCCTTTTCCTCGGCGCCTTCGCATTCTTCGCGTTGACCGCGTCAGCCCAATCCACGGAAGCTCCTGCCGACAACAAGGCCAAGACTGAGCAAACTTGCTCCAAGGACCAAAAAGCGTCATGCGACAAGTCCAAGTCTGCCAGCTGCTGCTCCAAGGGCGCTTCAGCTTCTACAGACGGCAAGTCTGCCTCTTGCGACAAGTCCAAGTCTGCCAGCTGCTGCTCCAAGGGCGCTTCAGCTTCTACAGACGGCAAGTCTGCCTCTTGCGACAAGTCCAAGTCTTCTGGCTGCTGCTCCAAGGGTGCTTCTGCCTCTACGGACGCCAAAGGTGCGTCTTGCAGCAAGTCTTCTTCTGCCGGATGCTGCTCTAAGGGCGCGGCCGCAGATGCAGGCGACAAGAAGTCCAAGAAGAACAAGAAGCGTGGCGACAAAGCCACGGGCTTGAGCTCCAAAGGACAGTGATTTGAACGATGCTCGGCTCGTCCGAGTGAGAAAAGGGGCTGCATGGATGCGGCCCCTTTTTTTGTGCCCGTCTTCGTGGTGTGGCCAAACCGCCACATCTTTGCGCTTGTAATGCGTTGCCAACGGGCGACGGCATGGTCCCATAGCTCAACAGGATAGAGCATCTGCCTTCTAAGCAGACGGTTCGGGGTTCGAGTCCCTGTGGGATCGCTTGAGAATAAGGCCTTTCACCTTATCAAGGTGAGGGCCTTTTTTTCATGGATGGTCGACTGCCAAGGACTGTTGTGTCTTTAGCAGTCGTTGCCGAAGGCGCCGAGGAGGACGAGGAAGTCGTCCACGGTGACTGCGCCGTCTCCGGTGATGTCTGCAGCGCAGTTGGAGGCGCACCCAAATTCACTGAGCATCATCAGCACATCGCCGGTGGCGATGGAACCGTCGCCGTCCACATCCGCGGGACATGCCGGCGCGCAATCCTCCAGGATGGTGAAGTTGTTGCCGTAGGTCCAGTCGCTGGGCGGGTAGGGGTGTTCTTCGAGGTAGAGGCGGTACGTGTCGTTGGGGTCGATGCCTTCCACCGTCCAAAGGAACACGCCCGTGTTGTCCATGACCCCAAGAGAAGAATCGACGTAGTTGCCGGTGACGTTGATGAGGCTCATGTTGACGCTGCCGTTGGGGTTGCCTCCTGTCCACGTGATCTCCAAAACCTCGCCCATGCACTGTTCAGGCGCGACGTCGGTGAGGCTGAGTGGGGCGTAGGTGCACGACCCGTCGTCGTACGTGGCGGCCGGGTTGTAGTTGAGGGCCGATTCTTCTGTGCAGCCCAGGACGTCGTCCTCGTAGAAGCAGGACCCATCGTCTTCTTGGGCCTCGGCGTTGTAGTTGAGGGCCGTGGGGTCCGTGCAGCCCAAGACGGGGTAGTAGCAGGAGCCATCGTCGATGACGACGTTGGGGTCGTAGTTGAAGGCGTCAGGGTCGGTGCAGCCGTAGAGGGAGCTGCAGTCGCCGTTGACGGAGAACAGTCCAGAGTCGCCGCCTGAACCGCTGGCCACAAGGACGCTGTCGACGTAGAGCTCCCAGGAGATTTCGTAGAGGTAATTGCCGCCTCCTGCGCTGTAGGTGTAGCAATCGGAGGGGAGGCAGAATTCTGTCATGCCGTCGGAGCCCGAGTTGAGGGTCACGGACTCAAGGACCGTGCCGTCAGGGCTGGCGAATTCGAGGACGTTGCCGTTCCACCCGTCGCCGTAGGAATCGAACATGTACACCTGCACGGCGTTGTCTTCGCCGCAGTCCAAGGGGTACTCGCAGGTGCCGTCGTCGTCGATGGCGAACGGGTTGTAGTTGAGCGCAAGCGGGTCGGTGCAGCCGTAGGTGGCGTAGAGCTGTCCGGCCAAAATCTCTTCACCCGGCTTGCGGTTGTAGGCGTAGTCGAGCAATTCGACGGACTGGCCGTCCGCGCCGACTTCAAAGCGCATCCACCCGTAATGGAAGCGTTCGGCAATGGTGAATTTGACGCCGGCGTAGAGGGTTTGGCCATTCCAATCGCTGTAGGTCGGCGAGGTGATGACCAACTGGGTTTCGAGTTCGGAGAAGTACTCCCAGTTGCTGCTGGTTTGGATGGTGTCGCCTTCCTGCAAAGCGGCGAGGTTGGTGGAACCGGCATTGCAGACGCCCGACTTGGAATAGGTCTCGAGGCGAAAATGGTCGTTCACGTACCACAGCCCAAACTCCGCGTCGCCCACGTCCCACGAGAAGTACTTCCAGTTGTTGCCAGGGTTGGCAATGGCGATGCCCTCGGACGGGTCGACGTCAACATATTCGATGCCGTAGGGATCGGCAAAGTCCAAGGTCATGGACCGAGAAAGGGACATGCCGTCGGCGACGTCGGTGAGCAAGGACGCGTCGAACGACACGTTGGTCGATTGGTCGTGCTGGTTCTGGTGGTTGGCGGCTTGTCCAGGGAAGGAGAGGGCGATGCGGGTGTCGGACAGGCGCTCGATTTGAGCGGTCAGCCCCTCCGGAAGGTTGGAAGCCTCCAGCCCGTTGCCTGCTTCCAAGGTTTCGAACGCCGTCCACGTGGCCCCAAACACATCGATGGCGCGCACCGAAGACAACACGCCGTCGTTGGCTTCCGATTCGTGGAAGGTGGTTTGGGTGTAGGCCAGGACGGGGCGCTCGACTTCCCCCGTGGGGATCGCGGCGAAGGGCGCTTCGTTGTAGGCCATGTCCAGGGCGTAGTAATGCCGCCCGTCCTCACTCACGCGCAGGCGGATCCATCCGTAGTGCGAAAGGCCGTTGCGCTGGAATTGAACGCCGGCGTAGGCGGTTTGGCCATTCCAATCCGTGTAGGTGGGATTGGAGAGGTCGAGCTGGTCGGGATACCACGTGCCGGGAGGTGTGATTAGGGAAGTCGGACCCACGGTGTGACCTTGGGGCAAGGGCACGATGTTGCGGGTGCCGGGATGGCAAATCGCCCCATTGCCATACGTCTCGAGTTTGATGTTGACGAGGTCGTAATGGAAGAATCCCCAATCGGCGCCGCCCGACCCCATGGTGAACCACGTCCAGCGCCGCCCTTCAAAGAAGTTGTGGGCGTCGTCGACGAGGTCCACAAACACAATCTCGTACGGGTCGAGGAATGCCAAGCCCAGCGACGTGTTGGACGGGTTGTAAATGTCATCCAACGCCATGCCGGCAAAGGGTGCCGCGGTGAAGTGCAGTTCGAGGTTGTCAAGGTTGTCGGCGGTGGTGTGGCTGGCCACCTGGCCGCTCAAGGTGACCGTCGCGTGGTTGGCGTCGGTGACCGTCACGGACAAGGAGGTTCCGGCAGGCAGGTTGGCCGCCGTGAAGTCCAAGCCTTCGGTAAGGGGGCCAGTCGTGGCGAAGCTGAGGTCGATGAGTTCCAAGCCGAGCTCGCTGTCGATGCTGCCGGTGTTGGAGAAGTGCTCCTCGAAGGTTTGGTCTTGGTAGACGATGCGCGGCAGAAAATCCTCTTGGAGGAAGACCTGCGCGTGGTTCTCCGCAGACCAAATGTGGTTGCGTCCCGCCACATCCGAGCACATGGTGGCGAGCATGCGGTCCTTTTGGCCGGTGGTGAACATGCTTGAGCAGTTCGAATAGTCCATGTAGTTCTGGACGTTGTCAAGCGATCCGCACGAGGCCGCTCCGATGTCGCAGCCCGTGTTGCCGATGGTGTTGGGGGTGTCGTCCACGCCGTCGTCGTAAGCGCATCCGCCGGTCGACCCGTTGTAGGATTGGTCTCCCCAGGTGTGCTTGAGGTTGGCCCAGTGGCCGACTTCGTGGGTCAAAATCTTGTAGTGCGTCCACACCGCCGTTTCCGTGCGTCCCACCGCCCAGTACGAGGACACGATGCCGTCGTAGATGGAGGCGGACCCGCCCACGTCGCCGGGGTAGAAGGCAAATGCGGATCCGTTGCCGCCATCGGACGAGTGCACCACCCAAATGTTCAGGTACATCGTCGGATCCCACTGCACCATTTGCTTCAACGCGAGGTCGCTGCCGTTGTAGGTGAGGTCGGATTGGATGCGGTTGATGCCGGTGGTGGGCTGGCCGTTGGGGTCAAAATCCGCCAGCCGAAACACCATGCCCACGTCGGCCACAAGCCCTTCAAAGTTGGGGTCCACGTCGACCAGTTCAGGGTTGGCGGCCGAGAAGTCTTCGTTGAGTTGCACGATGGACTCGTGGATTTGGGCATCCGAGATGTTCTCGGGGCCGTTGTCGTGCACCACGTGAAACACAACGGGGATGAGGATGTCCTCGCTCGTGCACAGGGCGGGAGCGGAACGGCTGAAGGCCTCGAGTGCCTCTCGTTGCTGGCGCTGGACGCCCATCCACTCGGGGTGGTCGCGATGCATCTTTTCAAGCTGTGCTTGATGCACACACTGCGCCCAAGAGGCGCTTTGGGCCAAGAACATCGCGAGAAAGGAAAGGGCAAAGAGACGCGTCATCAGGTGGTTTTGGAGGGACATGAAGATACGTTGCATTCCGGCGCAAAGAGGGCCATTCAAATCCGTAGGCTGTAGATTGAGCCACTCAACCTGAAACCATGAACCGCATTCGTCTCTGTTTTCTCGCTGTCTTCTGTGGTTGTTTGGGCGTTGTGGCCCATGGGCAGGACGCGGCGCGTTACGTGTGTTTGACCTTGGAGTCAGGCATGGTGCGATGCGGTCAACTCGTTGTCGATGACGGCCGCGAAGTGACGCTTCAAACGCCCGACATGGGCAAGTTGATCGTGCCCAAGGTGCAGGTGGTGCGCATGGTGGATGCCGTGGAAGGCACCATGGGAAGTGCTGGCAGCGCCGCCATAGAGATGTCCGATCGGATGCTCAATCCCGACAGGTCACTTCAGGCCACGCGCTACTTTTTTGCGCCGTCGGCGCACAGCCTGAAAGAGGGAGAAGGATATGCTTCAGCCAATGTCCTGGCCCTGGGCAACGTCAGTTATGGGCTGACTCCCAACCTCATCGGTGGCCTGAGCATGTCGTTTTTGGGTGCTGGAATCACGGCCAAGGCGAGCACAGAATTGACCGAGGGCATCCGAGGGTCGGCGGGCATGTTGTACCAGCTGTCGTGGGCAGGAGGACAAGTCTTTTTCCCCTTTGCCAACGTGACGTTTGGCGATGAAAACAACCACCTCACCCTGGCCGGCGGTTACCTCGGAGGCCAACTCGAGCGCAATGCGAGTCCAGACGACCGCATCGATTCGCCCATGTTCAACCTGAGTGGATGCGTCCAAATCTCCGACAATGCATGGCTCATGACAGAGAACTACCTGTTCGCCAATCCGGAGTTCTTCCCCGTCAACGTCGTGGGGTCCTTTGGCCTGCGTTTGTGGCGTCCGATGCGCGGGCGGTTGTTTGAGCCTGCCATCCTGTTCTTGGCCGACGTAGACGAAGGGCCCCGTCCTTTTCCTTGGTTGAGTTGGACGTGGCCGTTCTGAGGACCTGAACAGGGTTGTCTGGGGGACACGAGTTGCCCAAGTGGTTCGAGGACAGTAGATTCGCCCGGTTCGGTGGCCAAGGCCGCCGGCCTGGACAATGACCCCGGGCAGACCTCATTTTCTTGATTCATGGGCAGAAAGAGCAACTTTCTCGTGTTGGCATTGTTGGTGCCGGCCATTTGGTTTTTGGGCACGTCGTACGAGGCGGCCACCGACGAATCCGCCTTGGCGGCCTTGGACACCGGCGACACCGCTTGGATGGTGGTGGCGAGTGCCTTTGTCCTCTTGATGACGCCAGGTTTGGCCTTCTTCTACGGGGGGATGGTCGACAAAAAACACATCATTTCCACGATGCTCCAGAGTTTCGTGGCCCTTGGGGTCATCAGCGTGCTGTGGGTACTGGTGGGCTTCAGCTTGTGCTTTGGGGAAAGCATTGGGGGCATCGTTGGCGATCCTCGGACGTTCCTCGCGTTTCGCGGGGTGGGGCTGAGCCCCAACGCCGATTTCGCAGGGACCATTCCGTTCCTCCTCTTCGCCTTGTTTCAGCTCAAATTCGCCATCATCACCCCGGCGCTCATTACAGGAAGCATGGCGGGTCGCGTGCGTTTCCGCGCCTACATCCTGTTCATGGTGTTGTTCGCGCTCATCGTCTATCCGCCGCTGTGTCACATGACGTGGCACCCTGACGGCCTCTTGCGTCAGTGGGGTGTCTTGGACTTTGCCGGGGGAACCGTGGTCCACATGTCGGCTGGCTGCGCAGCCCTTGCGGGGGCGTTGTTCTTGGGCCGACGCATGGACAGCAAGCTCACGCCCGCCAACATCCCGTTTGTCATCTTGGGCACGGGGTTGCTGTGGTTTGGCTGGTTTGGGTTCAACGCCGGTTCCGCGTTTTCTGCGGGGACAGATGCCGTGCTCGCCTTTGCCAACACCAACCTCGCGTCGGCCACGGCCATGATCACCTGGATTTTCTTCGACCGCTACCGCGACCGCAAGATGTCCGCTGTGGGGGCTTGCATTGGAGCCGTGGTGGGTCTGGTGGCCATCACGCCGGCTGCTGGGTTTGTGAGCCTCGGTGACAGCGTTTTGATTGGCTTTGTGGCCTCCCTCATCAGCAACCTGGCCATCGACGCATTCCACAAATCAGGTCGTGTCGATGACACACTGGATGTGTTTGCAAGCCATGGGGTGGGAGGCATGGTGGGCATGCTTCTCACAGGTGTGTTTGCCGCAGAAGTGGGACTGACATCCGGCGAGTTTGAGACGTTTGGCAAGCACGTGGCCGCGCTTGTGGCCGTGGCCGTGGGTGCCTTTGCGCTGAGCTACGGATTGTTCGCGCTGGTCAACAGCCTCATCCCGATGCGGGTCACTTCCAAGCAGGAAGAACGTGGGCTGGACGACAGCCAGCACGGCGAACAGCTCCAGTAAAGGTCTTTGGCTTAGAAGGCCAAACTCACCCGCAGGCCTCCGGTGAACCAGGGGCCTGTGTTGCCATTGTAGTGCTCGGCGGGTCCAGGGCCCATCCAGTAGCGCTGCTGGGTGCGTTGACTCACGATGTCACGCGCCTCCTCGGCCGAGTAGCCTTCCATGAGGTAGGTGCGTGTGATGCCGCGGAACATGGGGCCCATGTAGGCGTCCAAGCCGAGTCCGCTCTCCGTGAGCCATTGGTAGCCGATGGTCAGCCCAAACCCCCACTTGGTCACGTTCAACGTGTGGTCGATTTCGTCGAGGAAGGCGCCAGGTTCAAACGTCACCGTGTCCGGGTCAAAGGCCACCTGACGGATGCGTTCGTCGGCGTCAATGGTCGTCGAACCAGCCGTCAAGAACGCCGACGCGTAGAAGCCATCGGGGACGCCGCGATCGACCCATCCGTACTTGCGGACCGCCACTTGGGCTTCCCACCCAGAGATCTCCATGTCGAGGTCGGCAGGGAGGTTGGGGTAGAAGCTGTCCCAAGGGTACATCGCGGGCTGCGCGATGGTGTAGGTGTAGTCGGATGTGGTCATGCCAATGCCCGTGACCGTGGCTTCCACCGAAGACCAGTTGCCAAGCATGCGTTCGTAGCTCAGGCTGTACTTGCCCGAGATGAAGTCGGTGAGGTTGACCTTGAGCAAGCCGTCGTGGAGGACTTCAGGTGCTGCAGCGGATTCCTGCGCTTGGGCAGAAAACACAACTGCCGCGAAGGCGGCAGTTGCCAAGAGGGAGGCAAGTCGGTTCATCAGTCGACCTTGATTTTGATGTCTTCGCCAAAGCGGCGGATGGTTTGGACTTTCGCGCCGTCGTCAAAGGGATTGCCTTTCACGTCGACGGTCTTCAATTCGGTGAGGTTTTCCATGCCTTCAGGCAGGCCAGTCAACTGGTTGTTGCGGGCCACAACGCGCTTGAGGGTGGGGATGTTGGCCAGCGAAGCAGGAAGCTCCGTCAATTCGTTGCCACTTACAATCAAGGTCTGAAGCATGTTCAGCTGGTCGATGTTGGCGGGGAGGGTGCCCATCTTCATGCCGCTCAAGTCGAGGTAGACCAATTTGGGAATTTCGAGCACTTCGGCAGGCAGAGGTTGTCCCACCAGATCGGGGTCGGTCAAGGGGTTGAGCGAAAGAGACACGCCACCGATGGTGGTGGTCAACTTGGCGCCAAGGCGCTGGGCCATGGTCATTTCAGCGGCTTCCGAGGCAGACGCTTCAGCGCTGCCAGCCACGAATTCGGAGTTCCACTTGGCCAAGATGTCTCCCATTTCCACATAACGATCTCCGGCCAAAATCATGGCGACGTCGCGGTTTTGAGAGCGCTTGCCGATGGCACTTTTGAAATCGGGGGCCTTTTCACGTTCCACCTCGTCTTCGGAAGGCATCACAAAGTCTGGGTTGGCGACAGAAGAGCGACGGCGCTTCATGAGGCGGTCGAGCAATTCGTCACATTTGGCAAGAGACGCATCGTCTCCGGCCGCCAAGCCGCGTGCCACAGAGATGGCCTGCGCACATTGCACGTACTCGTCGCGGTACAAGTGAGAAACGGCGAGGTTGAGGTTGATGCCGGTGGCAACCTTCTTGGTGACCTTGGCCTTCTTGTCGGTGAAGTCGGTCATGGTCGCCCATTCGTTCCACACCTCAATGGGGCCGTCAAGGGCCTCGAAGTTGCCGGTCTTGAACGCCTCGAGGGCCTGTTCTTGGGCCGTTTCAAGGGCGGTGTAGTCGTGCTTGCCCTTGCCGACGTAAATCTCCACGTCGTGCTTCGTTTCCAAGAAGAACAAACGCTCCTCCATTTCGTCAATGACCTTGCTCAATTGCATGAGCACAGCCTTTCGACGGATGAACGCGCGGCCTTCGTAGCTGGAGAGGTAGTTGCGAACCGCCATGGGGTTGTCAAACATCAAACGTCCGGAAGTGTAGCTCAACCCACCGAGCGGCCCAGACTCCATGGTGGCGATTTTTTCGTTGCCGCAACGGATGGAGTTGATGTCGTTGATTTCGTAGCCGTCCAACACGGTGCCATTGCCGTCCGAGATGGTCACACGCACAGGCATGTTGTGCTGAAGCACAGCGTAGTATGTTTTGGCGTCTGAGTTCTTCTGCGAGGCAGATTGGATGTTGGGCTCAGGGTAGGTCTCCGGGCCGAGGGCCACATCCACCACGCAGGTAGGCATGTCGTCGACGATGGTGGCTTCGCGCCCCAAGCTGAAGTACTTCATGTTCTCCAATCGCTCTCCGTCCTTGATGATCTTGATGTTGCCCCCAAAGCGGCGGAGGTCATCCAAGGTGAAGAAGTTGGGGTCTGCGTGCACGAAGAATGCCACCTTGTCTACAATGCTTTCAGGCACCGTGGGGAGGGTGGTGACATCAATTTTGGTGGTTTTGGAGCCGCTGCGCTGGGCCCAAGAAGTGGGAGCGAGGAGCAACAGGGAAAACGCCACAAGGAACGTGCGAGAGAGAAGAGATGTTGAAGTCATGATCGTGTTTTCAAGCGATGTGACTTGCAAGGTAGTTGAAGAGGCCGCTTCAAGGACGCTGACCCGGGGCACGAAAGCGCACCACATCGTCGGGACGCTTGTTCAAGTGCTTGGTCCCCATGCCTTTGACCCGCTTTCGCCACATTTCAAAGCTCTTCCGCTTCAAGGACCGCCGCATGAGCGCACGTACGTCGTTTTCCTTCAGACCAAACTGCCATTCAATCGCCTCAAACGGCGTCCGGTCTTCCCACGCCATTTGGATGACACGGTCCAAATCCTCCGCAGGCCAATCCTGCCAAGGGAGGTCGGCACGGTGCACCTGGTCGGTGGGGTTGCGGGGAGGTTTGGGTTGGTCCACGGGGAAGTGACACCCCAAACGGCCCAATGTTCATCGCTGCGCCCCATCTTGGGGTCATGAATCGAATCCCATGCCTGATGGCGGGCGTCATGTTGTTGGCGGCCTGCACCTCCGAGTCGCCCGAGACCGCCGTCGCGCCCGTAGACGACTACCACGTGACCGGCAACTGCGCCATGACGCTCAGCCAGGAGGATCAGGCCCTGAAGGCCGCCAAGCACGCGGAGCCTGGCGTGACCATGGTGGAACTGAGCAACGGGTACAGCGTGTTCACCCAACAGTATGGCGAGAGCGAAGATGTGAAGGTGTTGGTGCTCCATGGCGGACCTGCTTGCACCCACGAGTACATGCTCAACGTGGCATACCAAATGCCAGGCCACAAGGGCCTCGCGGACGTGGGCGATGCCGAGGTGCACATGTACGACCAACTCGGAAGTTTCTACAGCGACCAGCCGTCGGAAGACCTCTGGAACATCGAGCGGTGGGTCGAAGAAGTGGACGAGGTGCGACGCACCTTGGGCATGGACTCCACGAACTTTTATCTGCTGGGGAACAGCTGGGGCGGCATCCTCGCCATGGAGTATGCGTTGGTTCACCAAAACCACCTCAAGGGTTTGATTGTGTGCAATATGCAGTCTTCCATTCCCGATTACGCGGCGTACAATGTGTCGACGCTTCGTCCCCAAATGCGGCCGTCGCTTGTCGACTCTCTGGAGGCATTTGAAGCGGCCGAGGATTACCAAAACCCGACCTACCTCGAGCTCATCGACAAGGAGTTTTACCGCAAGCACGTGTGCCGTTTGGAGACCTGGCCCGAGGAGGTTGTGGGCTCGTTTGCCCGACTCAATTACAAGCTCTACGATTTGATGCAGGGGCCGAGCGAATTCAAAGTTGGAGGCCGAATCATCGACTGGGACATCACGTCACGGCTCGGAGAGATTGCCGTTCCCACATTGATGGTGGGGGCGACCCACGACACGATGGACCCTGCCGCCATGGCCCGTCAAGCCACCTTGGTGCAGCAGGGGCGTGCCCACATCTGCGAGAACGGATCTCACCTTGCGCTTTGGGACGACGAAGCGGTGTTTTTCGAGGGCGTCACGCGGTTTGTTCGTGACGTCGCGCAAGGGCAATTCACCCCATGAGCTCGTACCTTCGGAAGATGAAGGTTTTCGGAAAAGGACTGATGGGCGTGGCCATGGCATGGGCGGCCATTCCTGGCGTCGCCCAAATCACACTGGACAACGACTTTGCCGATTGGGCGTCGATTCCCACTGCAGGGACGGTGTCCACGAACACCCACGTGCTGAGTGGCGCGGCGACGTCCAATGCGGATTGGGTGTTTTGGAAGGTGACGCTGGGCGAGGATTTGGCCTTGGATGAGACCATCATCCCCCATGGGCTGCAGCTGTGGATCGACACCGACGGCAACCCCAATACGGGATGGGTTCAGGAGAACATGGGGGTGGAGCTGGTGCTTGATTTCCCCCAAAATGAGGTCATCCGCTACAACGCGGGTGGGGTGTCTACGACGCTGAGCTTCAACAACATCGGCCTGCACGGCGCGCCGACGTACAGCGGCGACATGTTTGAGTTGGCGCTGGACCGCGGCATGTCCGGGGTGGGCAGCAACACGCTGACGTGGCAGTGGGTCGACACCGACCACGACGAAGTGTATCCCGCAACCCCTGCGGCACTGACCTTGAACAACGCAGCAGCTGAGTACGAAGTGGTTCCTTTGGAGCGCGGTGCCGGCACCCAGCTTCGGGCCATGTGGTGGAATGTCAACCGACGCATGGACCAAACTTCCGCGGCCGCGTCCATGGGACGAATGGTCGCTGCTTTGCAGCCTGACGTGATTGGATTCAGCGAGGTCGACGACGTCTCGGCATCCTACGTGAAGGGTCTGCTTGAGTCGTGGCTGCCCGGCACCACGTGGAATGTGGTGAAGGACGATTACGACTTGATGGTCGCCAGCACATGGCCGTTGGGAGAGTCGTTCTCCGGCGTTTACCGGAGCTTCCCCGTGGTCATTCAAACCCAAGACCTCTACGGCGTGCCGACGCTCTTCACGTCGTCGCACTTGAAGTGTTGCGGAGGAACGACCAATGAGCAAAAACGCCAAAGCGAGGCCGACGAGTACATGGCCTTTCACCGCGATGCGATGACGGCAGGGGGCGCCTTGGACGTGCCTGAGGGCACGCCGATTTTGTTTGGGGGCGACCTGAACATGGTGGGGCTGGAGGCGCCGATCTACACCCTCGAGTCGGGCGACATTTTCGACGAGGCCGAATACGGTCCGGATTTCGCGCCGGACTGGGACGGCACGGGCATGCTGCAAGTGGCCGCAGTGCAGGCCGACCGTGCGATGGACTACACGTGGCGCAACGACAACGGTTCCTACATGCCGGGCAAGCTGGACTATGCCTTGGTGTCTGACGGGGTCTTGGAGGTGACGCGGTCGTTTGGACTCCAAACCTCAGACATGACCGGCGCCCGACTCGGCGACTACGGCCTCTACGCCAACGACACGTGGAACGCCTCCGATCACCTTCCCGTCGTCGTGGACGTTGCGTTGATTGGGTCCCAAGTCATGGACACGGACCTGGACGGGGTCCCTGACGCCTTCGACAACTGCGTCGACTTCCCCAACCCAGGCCAAGCCGACTTCAACGGCAACGGGGTGGGGGACTGGTGTGAGGACAGCGACCAGGACGGCCTTTGGGATGCAGACGAGCTCTTCTTCGGCACGGACCCGCTGGTGCAAGACTCGGACGGCGATGGCCTCACGGACGGGGCAGAAATGGACCTCTTCAACACCGATCCTCTGAGCGACGACTCCGATGGCGATGGGGTATCCGACGCGCTGGAGTTGCTCTTCCCGCCCAACACGAGCACATGTCCCGGCGACCTCAACGGCGACAATGCGGTGACGGTGGCAGATTTGCTCTTGCTCCTGGGCCAAATTGGCTTTGCCTGCTGAATGCAGGTCAGGGTGTTGGAAACCTGAGGATTGCATCTTCGGAATGGCGGCATCCGCCGTCTACCTTGAGGGCATCAATTCTCATTTCATGAAACACCTTTTTCTCTCTTTGGCAGCCATGTGTGCTGTGACGGTTGGAGGCTGGGCGCAGTGCACGGCTGATTTTGACTTTGGCGACACGGAGTTTGGCATCAGCCCCAATCCGGCGATTGGCGAAACGTTTGTGGACGGCACGGTCAACCAGCCTTACGCTGAGACCATTCACGTCTTGATTCCGGCATCAACGGCGGGGATTCCAGACTCTCCCATCGAATTGCCACTCGACTCAGTGGTGCTCGACAGCATTTTGCTGATTGGGGAAATGGGGGAAGAATTCACGACCCTGAGCGTGGGCCTCACATTGGCGCCCAACAACAATGGCGATTCGGGCAACCCCAACGCGTTTTTGGGTGGCGGTCAATACTGCGCGGCTTTGGAAGGCACGCCTGACACGGTCGGTGTGTTCACGGGGGCGATCTACACGACTGCATGGGTGACGGTGCCATTCCTCGGCGCCAACGCGATCCCATTCCCGTTTGAGGGCTACACCTTGACCATCAACCCCGAGCCCGTGCCAGGCTGTACGGACATGATGGCCTGCAACTTCAATGCAGAGGCCACCGAAGACGACGGTTCATGCACCTACCCAGATCCGCTCTACGATTGCGATGGCAACTGCCTGAATGACACGGACGGCGACGGCATCTGTGAAGAGGTCCCTGGGTGCACTGACGAGACGGCGTGCAACTACGATCCTGTGGCCACCGAAGACGACATGTCCTGCGCATATGCGGAGCAATTCCTTGATTGTGACGGCAACTGCTTGAATGACACGGACGGCGACGGCGTGTGTGACGAATTGGAAGTGGCAGGCTGCACGGACGAGTCGGCGTGCAACTACGACGAGACAGCCACCGACGACGACGGGTCGTGCGCGTTTGCGGAAGCCTTCTATGACTGCGATGGTGCGTGTTTGAATGACGCAGACATGGACGGCGTGTGCGACGAGCTTGAAGTGGCCGGTTGCACCAACGAAAGCGCATGCAACTTTGACCAAACCGCCACCGACGACGACGGCAGTTGCCTCGTGGTCGGCGACGCCTGCGACGACGGGGACGACATGACCGAGAACGACATGATTGACGACAACTGCGAATGCACTGGTGAGGAAATCGTGGATGGGGTGGAAGCCTTGCTTTTGGCTGGCGTGGAATTGTTCCCCAACCCAGCGTCTGATGTCCTGAACGTGGTTCTTCCTTCTGGCGCGTCATACGACTTGACATTGGTGTCCGTTTCTGGACAGCGCATTGTGGCCATGCAGCCGACAGCAACAGGTCAAGTCGCCTGGGATGTGGCTCACCTGCCTGCGGGAGCTTACCTCCTCCAAGTCCGCGGTGAGGCTGGTTTGGTGGTCCGTCAAGTGATGCTCGGCGCCCGCTGATTGTTGAAAACCCGTCAACTTCTAACCCCGTGCAAGTCAAAGGCTTGCATGGGGTTTTTTGTTAAGTTGGACGCAAAACCACGATCAATGAAAACCTTACGACTCTTAACAGCCCTGGCCCTGATGCTTGTGGCAACCACCTCCAACCGTGCCCTTGCGCAGTGCATGGAGACCCTTGCCATCAACACCACGCTGGGCGCTTCCCAAACAGAAGAAGGGAGCATCTTTTTGGCAGGAGACCTCACGAGTGTGTCCGTCACGCTCAACTACACGGGAGGAGGCGGAAGTTACCCGGCAGACATGATGGTGTACATCTACGCGCCAGATGGCAGCTGCGTGGTGTGGGGAGGCTGGAACGTGGATCCTGCAGGTGGATGCACGGACCTGGGGACAGGAACCGGTGGCCTTTGGCCAACCACTTGGAACTCCACAGCCAGTGGCAACTACACCGCCACCATCGATGTCTCTGCAGGCGCATTGAGCGGTTCAGGGGACTGGATTGTGGAAGTCCAAAACGCCTACGGCACGGGGGCCACGGTGACCTACGACTTGGAATTCACATTCGACGGTCCCTGTGCAGGGGAGTGTCCCGATCCGCTGGCGTGCAACTACGTTCCTGAAGACCAGCAAACCAACCCGCTTCTCGATGTATGTGAGTATGCCGATGATTTGTTCGGCGAAGGCTACGATTGTGACGGCGTGTGTTTGAACGACGAAGACGGCGACGGCATTTGCGACGAGGACGACGATTGTTTTGGCTCCTACGACGAATGCGGCAACTGTGCGGGAACGAGCACTTCGGGATGCATGGATGAAATGTCCTGCAACTACGATCCAAACGCCTCCTGCGACGACGGTGGCTGCTTGTACCTCGATGCATGCGGGGATTGCGGCGGCAACGGCGTGATCGGATGCATTGACAACACGGCGTGCAACTTTGACCCCAACGCCACATGCGACAGTGGGGAGTGCTTGACGTTGGATGAGTGTGGCGTGTGCGGGGGCTCTGACTACCCGGGCTGCACAGATGATGCGGCGTGCAACTACGACGAAGGTGCGGGTTGCGATGACGGTTCGTGTTTGTACAGCGACGCGATTGGGATTTGCGGCGGCAGCTGCGCTGCGGATGAAGATGGCGACGGGTTGTGCGACGCCTGCACCGACCCAGAGGGATACTGGATTGACATTGAAACCGTGGCAGAGCACACCGAAGGGGAGCTGATGGGGATGACCACGTATAGATTGTATGCGGTCCTCGACAACCCTTCGGATTACCTCTTTGCCGTGACAGGTGGTGGGTTGTCACCGCTCGAAATCAACACGACTTCAGGCATCTGGTACAATCACCCCGATCTGGCAGCTTGGAACCCTTCAGGATTGGACACGTCGATGTTGGCGATGGACCCCAACTTGGCGTTTGACAGCTTCATGACCATTGGCTCGGAGAACTCGGATGGCGGACCCTTCCCCTTCAGCATTTGGTCGGGTGGCGACCCGCGCCCCGAGTTCCAGCCGGGAGGCGGAGCCAACGTGGGCATGGGCAACGGGACGATGCAGTTGACTTTCCCTGGACTCGGCGAGGTGGACACGCATCCCGCGTTTGCAGGAGACGATTTGCGCGTGTTGGTGATGCAAATCACCACCCAGGGTGATGTGTACGGCCAGTTCAACGTGACGGTCTACCCCGGTGGACAATCCAGCAACCCCATCATCAACTTCGTCGAATTCGATTCAGGGTCTTCGTGCTTCGACTTGGATCCCTGTGTGGGTGAATACGACGAGTGCGGCGTGTGTGCCGGGCCCGGCGCGATCTACGAATGCGGTTGTTCGGGTCCTGAGGAAGGGTTCTGCGACTGCGACGGCAACATGCTCGATGCCTTGGGCGTGTGCGGCGGAAGCTGTGAAGCCGATGTGGACATGGACGGCGTGTGCGACGCGGACGAAATCCCCGGTTGCGACGACGTCGACGCGTGCAACTACGACGAGACTGCCACGGACAACGACGGTTCGTGTGTCTATGCGGAGCAGTACTACGACTGCACGGGCACATGCCTGAGCGACACCGACGGCGACGGCGTGTGTGACGAGTTGGAAATTGCGGGATGCCTCGATGAAATGGCGTGCAACTACGACCCCACGGCCACCGACGACAGCGGCATGTGCACGTATCCAGAGGAGTTCCTCGACTGCAATGGCGAGTGCATGAACGACGTCAACGACAACGACATCTGCGATGAGCTGGAGTCGTTTGGGTGCGTGGATGAATTGGCGTGCAACTACGATGCGGAGGCTGCCTTTGACGACGGCTCTTGCGAATACGCCGAGGAGTATTACGATTGCGACGGGGAGTGCTTGAACGACGCCGACGGCGATGGCGTGTGCGACGAGCTCGAAATCGTGGGATGCATGCAGCTTGAAGCGTGCAACTGGAACGAGGACGCCACAGAGCCTGACGACAGCTGTGAGTTCCCTGGAGACGCGTGCGACGACGGCGACAACACGACCGTCAACGACGTGATCACGTCCGATTGCGATTGCGTGGGTGAAGTGGACCGCGTGGACGAGTTCACCCAGTGGGGCATCGCCTTGTTCCCCACGCCTGTGCAGGATGTGATGCACTTGCAGTTCCGCGGGGAGGCCCAAGGTGTGGCGTCTTTGGTCATCCAGAATGCTGCAGGCCAAATCATCCGCACCGACCAAATCCAAGGGGACGCCACCGTGGACGTCAGCACCCTCTCTGGTGGGGTGTACTTCGTGTCTGTCGAGGGCACTTGGGGTACGGCCACGCGCCGGGTCGTCCTGACGGGAGGCCGATGATTGGGAAGCCCTGAACAAGGGCACAGATTTCAGAGAGACCCACGCGATTTATTCAATGAATCGTGTGGGTCTTTTTGCGTGATGGACAGAAAGTCAGTCGTTCGACGCAGGACTTTTAGAACATGAAACACATGCGCTTGACCATAAGACATTGGATGCTCGGCCTGATGGCCCTGACCTGTTCGGCAGCCCTTTCGGCTGCACCTGCCAACTTCGCGACCACTGCCCCAATCGGTTACTGGCTTGGATTGGAAACGGTGACCACCCACACCGGTGGAGAACTGGAAGGCCAAACCACCTACCGGGTGTACATGAACATGTTGAACGAGACGGATTATTTGTCCGCGTGCACTGGCGATTCAGACAATCCATTGATCCTTGAATCTTCCTCTGGGACATGGTACAACAACCCCTACAACCCGGGGTGGAGCGCACAGGGCATCAACCCCTTGTTCCTCCCAGTGTTTCCCGACCTCGCGTTTGACAGTTTCCTCACCATCGGGGCGGAGGATGCCACCACGCCGGCGGCGCAGCATCCGTCGGCGATTTGGGGAGAGTTGGATGCCGGCACGGCGTTCGAGCCCGGTCCAGGCTTCAACGTTGCGGTCGACGGGGTGACTGGCGGCGCTTGGTTCTCGACGTTCCCGGGGATTGCGGCCGCGGATTCACATGCGGCCTTCGCAGGCGACGACTTGAAGGTGTTGGTGGCGCAGTTCACCACCTTTGGAGAAATCTCAGGCCAAATTCAAGTGCAGGTGTTCGTGGAAGGGGATCAGGGCCAAGAGTTCCGCGATGTGTTGCCGATTTGTCCCATTGGTGTATGCGGTGGATGCACAGATGAGTACGCCAACAACTACAATCCGGATGCGTTGTTCGACGACGGATCTTGCATGTATGACGTGTTGGAGGGGTGCACGGATGAATTCGCGTGCAACTTCGACGCCACGGCCAACGTTGACGACGGCTCTTGCGAGTTCGATTCGTGCCAATGGTGCGACGATCCCGAGGCATGCAATTACGAAGGCGAAGGACTTCCCTGGACCGTGAACAGCGCGCTCTGCGAGTACCTCGAAGAAGATTCGTGCGACTGTGAGGGCAACGTCTTGGACGCGCTGGGCGTGTGCGGAGGCACATGTGCTGCGGACGAAGATGGCGATGGGGTGTGCGACGACGAGGACGCGTGCATCGGCGTGGTGGATGCGTGTGGCGTCTGCAACGGTCCAGGCGAGATTTATGAATGTGGCTGCTTTGACATCCCGGAGTCCGATTGCGATTGTGGAGGCAATCAGCTCGATGCTTTGGGGGTGTGCGGCGGGCCATGCCTTTTGGACGCCGACAACGACGGGTGGTGCGATGAATGCGAGGGGGGCGACACCGAGGGCTACGAAGTGTCTGTAGAAGAGGTCGTGTCGCATGAAAGCGGAAGCTTGGCTGGCCAAACCACCTACCGGGTGTACCTCAACTGTCTGAACGAGAACGACTTTGTGTCGGCATGTTCGGGGGACGACCAGGCGCCCTTCATCCTTCAATCCTCTTCAGGAGCGTGGTACAATGACCCGAGTTCAACCACGTGGAACGCCCAGGGAATCAACTCTGAATTTTTGTCTTTCTTCCCCGATTTGGCGTTCGACAGTTTCTTGACCATCGGTGCAGAAGACGCGTCCACGCCTGCAGCGCAGCATCCGTCGACGGTGTGGGGCACGGTGGATGCCTCTGCCGAATTTGTGGGGGGTCCCGGTTCGAATTTTGTGGTGGATGACGCCACCGGCGGCGCGTGGTACTCCACGTTCCCCGGCCTTGAGGAGGCGGATTCGCATGCCGGATTTGCCGGAGAAGATTTGCGGGTGCTGTTGATGCAAATCACCACGGCGGGCACGATTTCGGGCCAGGTGAACATCCAAATTTTCAAAGAAGGAGATCAATTCAATGAACTGCGGACGGTCTTTAACTTGAATGGGGAAGTGGACCCCGATGGATGCGGTGAGCTCGATCCTTGTGATGGCCTGATTGACGAGTGTGGGGTCTGCAACGGCCCTGGGGCCATTTTTGAGTGCGGTTGCACGGTGCTTCCCCAAGGCGACTGCGATTGTGACGGCAACCAGCTCGATGCGCTCGGCGTCTGTGGCGGCGATTGCGTGGAGGACAACGACGGCGACGGGGTCTGCGATTTGCTCGCCGAAGGCTGCACCGACGTCCAAGCGTGCAACTACATCGATGCGGTGGAGGACAACGGCCTGTGTGAATACCCCGAGGAGTATTACAACTGCTTTGGGGAGTGTCTCCTCGACGCGGATGCCGATGGCGTGTGTGACGAGCTGGAAGTCGCGGGCTGCATGGACGACACGGCATGCAACTACGATGCAGCAGCCACTGACGACGACGGCGGCTGCCTGTACCTCGATGCATGTGGTGAATGCGGTGGCACGGGCTACCTGGCGTGCATTGACGAAGCGGCGTGCAACTACGACGCCGGCGGGTCGTGCGACGACGGGTCATGCACGTACCCGGAATTGTATTTTGAATGCGACGGGTCTTGCACCAACGACGCTGACGGTGACGGGGTGTGCGATGAGTTGGAAATCGTCGGATGCCAAGACGAGAATGCCTGCAACTACAACGCAGCCGCGACCGATGCAGGGGAATGTGAGTATGCCGAGCAGCACTACGATTGCGACGGAAACTGCCTGACAGACACGGATGGCGATGGCGTGTGTGACGAATTGGAAATCCCCGGTTGCACGGACGACACGGCATGCAACTACGATCCTGCGGCCACCGAGGCAGACAATGGCTCATGCGAATACGCGGCGGAGTACTACGACTGTGCGGGCAACTGCCTCATGGACACGGACGGCGATGGCGTGTGCGACGAATTGGAAGTCGAGGGCTGCACGGACAGCGCGGCGTGCAACTACGATGCCTCGGCCACCGAGGACGATGACTCTTGCGAGTACGCCGGGGAATACTACGATTGTGCGGGCGACTGCTTGAGCGATTCCGACGCCGACGGGGTGTGTGACGAACTGGAAGTCGAGGGCTGCCAAGACGAGACTGCGTGCAACTACAATGCGCTGGCCACCGACGCGGGGGACTGTGAGTATGCCGCGGAATTCTACGACTGCGACGGCAACTGCCTCAACGACGGCGACGGCGACGGGGTGTGTGACGAACTGGAAGTCGAGGGCTGCCAAGACGAGACTGCGTGCAACTACAATGCGCTGGCCACCGACGCGGGGGACTGTGAGTATGCCGCGGAATTCTACGACTGCGACGGCAACTGCCTCAACGACGGCGACGGCGACGGGGTGTGTGACGAACTGGAAGTCGAGGGGTGCCAAGACCAGACTGCGTGCAACTACGATGAGCTGGCCACCGATGAAGGGGACTGTGAGTTTGCCGCGGAATTCTACGATTGCGACGGCAACTGCCTCAACGACGCCGATGGCGACGGGGTGTGTGACGAACTCGAGGTGGATGGCTGCACGGACGACACTGCCTGCAACTTCAACCCTGACGCCACCGAAGACGATGCCACTTGCACATTCCCTGGTGACGCGTGCGACGACGGAGACGACACCACCATCAACGACGTGTACACCGCCGATTGCGAGTGCGTGGGCGAGGTGGACGGCCTTGACGAAGCCACGGCGCTGTCCTGGACGCTCTACCCGAGCCCTGTGCGCGACGTCCTCAACCT
>CAZGQI010000027.1:0-25205 GCA_964527895.1 uncultured Comamonadaceae bacterium
AGCTCGGTGAGGCCGCGGTTTTGGCCCTTCCACTTCTTCCAGGCATTGGCCACGCTGCTCTGCTTGGCCGCGTAGGCGATGCGAAGTGCGTCGCTTGACGCACGTGCCGCATTGATGACCGCAAGGCCCTCATCACGCATGGCGATGCGCATGGGGTTCAACCGCGTGATGACGTGCTCAACTGCGTCAGACGTTAGGTACTGCTCTGTGCGGCCGGGGAAACCAAAGACCATGGTGAAATCGCCATCCTTCACACCATCCACGTTCACGGGGAAGTGATGCACAGGCGTGTATGGCACGTTGTCGGCGCTGTAATCGGCGGGGTTGTTGTCGGCGTCGGCGTAGATGCGGAACACGCTGAAGTCCCCCGTGTGACGAGGCCAAACCCAGTTGTCCGTGTCCCCGCCAAACTTGCCCACCGCCGAGGGTGGCGCGCCCACGAGACGCACGTCGCGGAACACCCGGCTCGTGATGAGGTAGTGGCTGTTTCCAAAGTCGAATGCCACCACGCGGCCTTCGAGCCCCTTCCCTTCTGTCGCGCGCTTGACAATGGCCTCCATCTCCTCCTGCATGCGCTTCTCTCGCGCTTCGCCGGACAATCCGACACAGGAACGAGACAGCTGCAAGGTCACGTCTTCGATGCGGTCGATGAAGGTGCAGGTCAGGTCGGGGTTGGGCAGTTCCGCTTCGCGCGTCATGGCCCAAAACCCATTCGTCAACAGGTCGTTCTCGACGGTGCTGTGCTGTTGGATTTGGCCGTATCCGCAGTGGTGATTGGTCAGAAGCAGGCCCTCTGCACTCACCATCTCTGCCGTGCACCCGCCGTTGAAATGCACCACGGCGTCCTTCAAGCTGCTGTGGTTGATGCTGTAGATGTCCTCTGCGGTCAGCTTGAGGCCCATCGCCTGCATGTCCCCTTCCACCACCTTCAACAAAGTGGGGATCCACATGCCTTCTTTGGCCTGCAGCACATTCATGCATGCCAAGCCCAAAACAAGCGCCATCGCGCCTTTCACAGTCCAAGTCTTCATGCCCCCAAGATACCCTAGACGCCGCTTCGAAACCCTCGTGTATTTTCGTGGCATGGCCCAATCAAGTCAACTCCAACCGCCGCCGTCCAACCTCCTGGTGGACCTTCGCAGCGACACCGTCACGCAACCCTCTGCCGGCATGCGTCAGGCCATGCTCGACGCCCCTGTGGGAGACGACGTGTTTGGGGAAGATGAAAGCATTCAAGCCCTGCAGCAACGCTGCGCCGAATTGACCGGACATGAGGCGGCGCTGTTTTGCCCTTCCGGCACCATGACCAACCAAATCGCCATCCAGGTGCACACCCGTCCGGGCGATGAGGTGATCTGCGACAAGCTCTCCCACATTTACAATTACGAAGGAGGTGGCATCGCCCGGAATTCAGGGGCATCCGTGCGCTTGATGCATGGCGACCGTGGCCGGTATGATGTGGAGGAGATGATTGCCAACATCAACCCCGCCGACAGCCATTATGCCCGCACTTCCCTGGTGGCCGTTGAAGACACCTGCAACAAAGGAGGCGGCGCGGTTTGGAACGTGGACGAACTCAAGCGCCTTTCGGAGGCCAGCCGCGCCCGAGGCCTTGGCTTTCACTTGGACGGCGCGCGGGTTTGGAACGCATGGGTACAGCGAGGCGAATGGGGCGATGCCTCAGCCTTGCAGAACTACGGCCGCCTTTTCGACAGCATGTCGTTGTGCCTGAGCAAGGGATTGGGTTGCCCCGTGGGCTCTGTGCTCGTGGGATCGGAGTCCTTCATTGCGGAAGCCCATCGGTCGCGAAAAGTCATGGGCGGCGGCATGAGACAAGCAGGAGTGCTTGCCGCGGCCGGCCTCTACGCGCTGGATCACCATGTCGCCCAAATGGCGCAGGACCATCATCACGCCCGCATGCTGGAGCAGACCTTGGGGGCGCATCCTGATGTGGCCCATGTCGACGCGGTGGACACCAACATCGTCATCTTCACGCTCCCCGAAGCCACCGCAGACACCGTGGTTCAAGCGTTCTCAGACATGGGCATCGCGTGCTTTGCCTTTGGCCCCAACAAGGTCAGGCTCGTCACCCACCTCGATGTGGCCACAGCCAACCTCGAAGAAGCCTGTCAGCGCATCGCCAAGTGGCGCGCCTGATGTTTATTGCTTGACCAGGCGAATGGTTTCCAAGCCTGGGGCCACTGACAAGAAGTACACCCCTGCTGGCACCTCCACGTGGGTGCGGTAAGTGGTCCCTTGCACCTTCCAAACACACGGCACCTCGCGCCCCGACAGGTCGCGCAATTGAGGCGTTTCTCCGGCAAGACTTTCAGGAAGGTCCAGTTGAATGTCATCCACAAACGGATTGGGGTACGCGTTCAAGCGGAAGTCCTGCCCCAAATCCCCCAACGCCGACGTGCAATCGTCCAAGGTCAAAATGACCGCATCCGAACCGGTGCAGCCGGCTCCGTCGGTGACCTCCACCCCGACGACGAGGGTTCCGGGCGTGTCGGTTTGGACCACGGCCAACGCACCCGAGGCTCCTGTGGTCCATTCGTACGTCAACCCTGCTCCCAAGGGAGCAAGCATGGTGAACGCATCTCCGGCACATCCAAATTGATCCGGCCCCAAGTCCACTTCGGGCACACCGACGCTTTCAACCCAAATGACTTCCGAAGCTTCGCAACCATTTTCATCGACCACATCGACCTCGAACAGGCCGCCTGGAAGTCCACTGACCTCCACCCCCGTGGTGCCGAATGCCCCGGACGTCCACGTGGCCGTGGCCACGCCCTGTCCGCCTTCGATGTCGACCACGCCTGAGGTGGAACCCAATGCGCAGTCGGGGCTGAGTGAAACCACAAGTTCCAGGGGTGCGGGCTCTTCCACCTCGTAGGACGCGGAGAACGTTTGGCCACAGAAGGATGCCTCGAGCGTGTAGTCTCCGGGGAGAAGGGGACCAATGCTGGCGGCGTCAGAGGTAAAGCCAAACGGCCCCTCCCACATCCAGGCCACGGCCTCGTTGCCCACATTGCTGTTGACGGAGATCGACCCGTTGGGGTCAAACGAAGTCAACAGGCTGCAAGAGAGGTCCTGCACGCCTGCAGACACCGTCCAGGCGTCTGCCGCCGCGGTCGTGACACTCACTTCCACGGTGCCCACGGCCCCGTAATAGCCATCGATTTGAAGCATCATCGTCTCCCCTCCTTCCAAACAAGGCGTCAGCAAGGTGCTCCTGTACGCCCCCAAGCCACAGCCCGCATCGTCGTTGGCATTCACCAATTCATACGACTCAAAATCCGCACAATTTGTGACGCGCCAGAGGGCCAGCTGGGTGTCGAATGTGGTTTGTTCGTTGCAGGTGCTGATTTCAAAGACACCTCCTCCTGAAGGCACTTCCCAGGACAGCCACACCGTGTTTTCCAATCCGGCTTCACACCAACCGCCGTACGCGCCGCATCCCAAAGCTGGTGGCGCAGGCTCATTCGGAGACACTGACGCGTCCTCCGTCGACCCCACCCAAGTCATGGTGTCTGCGAAGATGGACTCGGCGAGACAAGGCAAATCCGACACGGCAAGCACGGGCTGAAAGGCCCATTCGTTGCCTTCCCCTGTTCCGTCAAAACCGAAGGCCTCATTGCCGCCGAGCGCAATGGCGAAATCACTGCCCCCATCACCATAGCTGTCACGGTGAATCAACACCAAGCTGTCCTCTTCACTCACACAAATGGTCGCGGACGTATACAGGGTGTTGTTGTCGTAGACCTCACTGGGAAGTCCCGCCACCCCATCGCCACACCCAACTTCCGGATTGCCTCCCCAAAGCAAAGCCGTTCCATCCCCGCATGCCGCAGATGCATCGATGAGCTCCCAATACAATTCGTACCCCCACGCATCGGTGGTCACGCTGACGTTCAAGGGCAGGGAGTCCGACGGACAAGGCGATTGCGCCTGGGCGACGTCCACACATCCCAAGACAAAGACACAGGACAGCCACCCTGCGAGGCTTTTGGCATTCTTCATGAAGGGAAGATAACGCAGTTGTCTCCAACTTTGCCCCATGCTCGTGCTTCTCTCCCCTGCCAAAACACTGAACCCCGACCGACCAGACGCCATCTTGGATGAGGCTTTGTCCACTCCTCTGCGGATCCGAGAAGCCAGCGACATCGTAGAAACCCTCAAGGGGTGGTCCCTGGCCCAAACCCAAGCGCAATTGCATCTCAGTGGCGCGCTTGCCGCCAAGGTGCATGGGTGGCACCAAGCTTGGACTCCCGAGGGCGGCGCCGTGGCCGGTTGGACGTTCCGTGGCGACGCATTCAAATCCATGGACCTGCCCAGCCTGCCGCACGAGACCCTCCTTACGGCCCAGCGTCGCTTGCGCATTCTTCACGGCGTGTACGGATTGTTGCGCCCGATGGATCGATTCATGCCCGTGCGCTTGGAGATGGGCGAGCGGTGGTGTCACGACTCGGCCTTCAAGAACATGGCCTCCTTTTGGAAAAAGCGCCTTCCGCAAGAGGTGACGGAATGCGCGGATGCACTGGGAAAAGGTTCGCTCATATTGAATTTGGCCAGTGCGGAGTACGGAGACGTTGCCCTGCATGGCGTCCCTGCGGAACGCGTCGTGACATGCGTCTTCCTCGAACGCCGCAACGGCCAGCTCAAGGCCATTTCGTCCTTCGCCAAAACCGCCCGCGGTGCCATGGCGCGACACGTTCTTCTTCACGGCATCCACACCCCCTCCGAACTCGACGAATTTCGTGAATTGGGGTACCGGTTTTCTTCGGAAGAATCGACGCCCAACAAGAAGATTTTCATCCGAACTTTGCCGGCATGAATACCCCCCGCCACCACGCAAGAATGTGCCTCGTTTTGGCCCTTGCCACGTGTTTCTCTGCCACCACATTTGGGCAGAGAGGCAAGCGCAATGCTGACAAAGAACAAACCACCCAAACCCAATCCATGGATTCTCTATCCTATGCCCTCGGCGTCCTGTTCGCCACCAACCTCTCCAACGAAGGCCTGTCTTCGGTCGACGGCGAGTCGCTCAAGTCTGGCTTCGAAGCCACCCTCGCAGGCGATGCGACCCTGTCCGCGTCAGAAGCCGATGCCATCGTTCGGACTGAAATGACCAAACTCAAAGAGCAACAGGCCCAAGCTGCCAAGGAAGAAGGTGAATCTTTCTTGAAGGAAAATGCCAAGAACGAAGGCATTGTCACCACTGCGTCTGGCCTGCAGTACAAGCACACCGTGGAGGGCACTGGCGCCTCCCCTGACGCCACGGACGAAGTCACGGTTCACTACCGCGGAACCCTCTTGGACGGCACCGAATTCGACTCAAGCCTCAAGCGCGGAGAGCCCATCTCGTTCCCATTGAATGGGGTGATTCGCGGCTGGACCGAAGGCCTCCAACTGATGAAAGAAGGTGGCAAAACCACGTTCTACATCCCCCAAGAGCTCGCCTACGGTGCGCGTCCTGCCCCAGGCGGGGCCATCCCCCCCTACGCCGCGCTGATTTTCGAGGTTGAGCTCATCAAAGTCACTTCGAAAAACTGAGGTTGCAGATATAATTTCTGATAAAATTATTCTTGAAACCCCGATGGATTCGTCCCTCGGGGTTTTTCGATGGATGAAACTGAAACCGGAGTGGACCCAGCCCCGTAAGCGAGGTCAAACCCTATCAACACTCCATCTCATGCGTGTTTTCATTTCCATCCTCGCCCTGCTCACCACGAGCTTCTTCTCTTTGGCTCAGTCGACTGAACCCTGTTCGGCCGACGAAGTGCATGCCGCCGAAATGGCCGCATCTGAACCCTACGCCCGGAACTTCGACGCCGTGCGTGCTGCAGTTCAGCGTTTGCAAGCCTCGTCCAACCGAAACATGGACGTGTACACCATTCCCGTGGTGGTTCACGTCATTCACCGCGGTTCAAACGTTGGCGTTGAAGAGAACATCTCAGACGCCCAAATCTTGTCCGCCATCGATGGCATGAACGACGATTTTCGCAACCGCGTGAGCGACAGCGAAGGTGCGGACACCTTCATCCAGTTCGAGATGGCACGACGCACGCCTACGGGAGAGCCCACCAACGGCATTGTGCGCGTCGACGGAAGCAGCGTGCCCGGATACGCTGAGCATGGCATCAGCAACGGTCAAGACGACGATGCTGCAGACCAGACTGCAGTCAAGAGCTTGACCACGTGGTTTGGCGACGACTACATCAACATTTTCGTGGTGCCAGAAATCAACGGAAACGATGGTGGAAATGGCGTTCAAGGTTTCGCCTACCTCGGTCCCACGAACGATGCCCGCGACGGCATTGTGGTGATCTACAATGCATTTGGCTTGGTGGGCGAGTTGAAGCCTGGCCGCACCTTGAACAAAACGATCACCCACGAGATGGGCCACCACCTTTCTCTGTACCACACGTTCTCCAACACCATCTCGTGCACTTCGGAAACGAACTGCGAAACACAAGGTGACTTGGTGTGCGACACTCCAGCGACCATCGCCAACACCTCTGGGTGCATCAGCCCCACTTGCGAGGGTGCTCAGGTGGAGAACTACATGGACTATGCGCAGGAAACGTGCAAGAACATGTTCTCTGCCGGCCAACGCGACCGCATGCGTGCGTGTTTGGAGTCCTCTCGTTCAAGCCTTTTGGAGAGCTTGGGAGGCATGGCTGTGACGGAGCGCGACTTGACCATTGCTGGATTGGGCAACGTGGGAGAATCCACGTGCCTCCCCTCCTTGACGCCTTCTGTCATCGTGACCAACTTTGGCACGCACACCGTGACGGGATTTGAATTGACGACCTCAATCAATGGACACACCCCTTTCACGACCGTTCACCAAGAGAGCGTGTCCTCAGGAGCCAGCGTAGAGGTGATGTTGCCGGAGTTGGCGCTTGCTGCAGACACCAACGAATTGAATCTTGAAGTTCGCTTGTTGGGCAACGTCCAAGACGACTTTGCCGGAAACGACCAAAGCGTCCAGCGCATCGTCTTGGCACAAAGCGATTTCTGGACCATGACGCTCAACACGGACACGTGGGCCAACGAAATCAGCTGGCGCATCGAAACCAGCGAGGGCGAAGCCATCATGAGTGGAGGCGACTACCCCATCAATGTGGCCACGTACGAAAGCAGCGGCTGCGTTCCGGTGGGATGCTACACCTTGATCATGGAAGACACCAACGGCGATGGCCTCTGCTCCATTGACTTTGGCAACGACGGCACCTGTGACATCGGGGGAAGCATGAGCCTCACGAACGCCGCAGGCGACGTCCTGGTCGAGTTGGACAACACCAACAACAACTACGGTTCCATGGGATCTTGGGAAGTGTGCGCTTCCGAAGCCACGGAAATGGAAGGCTGCGACGACCTCAACAGCAACGGCATTTGCGATGCCGCAGAGGTCACTGGCTGCCAAGACGTGACCGCGTGCAACTTCACGCCTGGTGCCATTTTGGACGACGGCAGCTGCACATTTGCAGAACAGTACTACGACTGCAACGGCCAATGCCACTGCGACGAAGACGGAGACGGAGTCTGCTGTGAGTTGGAAACCGAGGGTTGCACAAACAGCGACGCGTGCAACTATGCCGCGAACGCCTCTGACGACGACGGATCATGTGAATTCACGTCGTGTGCAGGGTGCACCGACCCCAGCGGATGCAACTACGACGCCAGTGCGACGATTTCCAGCGGTTGCGACTACCCCGCCACCCACTACACCTGCGACGGCTCCTGCGCAAACGACGCGGATGGCGACGGCGTGTGTGACGAATTGGAAATCGAGGGGTGCGACGACGCGGCTGCGTGTGACTACGACGCAACGGCCACTGACAACGACGGGTCATGCACGTACGCAGAGACCTACTATGACTGCAACGGCCAATGCCTCCAGGACAGCGATGGCGACGGCATTTGCAACGAGTTGGAAGTCGCCGGCTGTCAGGATCAAGATGCCTGCAACTTTGACGACGCTGCGACAGACAGTGACGGATCGTGCACCTACCCTGAGACATACTACAACTGCGAGGGCGTCTGTCAGAACGACTTCGACGGCGACGGCGTCTGCGACGAATTGGAAATCGCAGGGTGTGACGATGTGACCGCATGCGACTACGATGCCACTGCCACTGACAACGACGGTTCTTGCACCTACCCCGCAGAATTTTACACCTGCGACGGATGCATCAACGACACCGACAACGACCTGGTGTGCGATGAATTGGAAATCGCAGGATGTCAAGACATCATTGCCAGCAACTACAACCCCGAGGCCACGGACCCTCCCGCTTCAGGCGAAGAGTGTTCGTACGAAGCTGGATGCACTGTGGAAGACGCATGCAACTTCAGCCCAGCAGCCACTGTGGCGAACAACGACCTGTGCTTTTGGGCAGAGACGTACTACGACTGCTACGGCGACTGCATCCAGGATTCCGACGGCGACGGCGTGTGTGACGAATTGGAAATCGCAGGATGCGATGACGCTTCAGCATGCAATTTCCAAATGGACGCCACCGACAACGACGGTTCATGCGAGTACGCAGAAACGTTCTTCGACTGCGATGGCGCCTGCCTGAACGACACCGACGGTGACGGCGTATGTGACGAATTGGAAATCGCGGGATGCGAGGATGCCGATGCCTGCAACTTCGACGCCACGGCCACTGACAGCGACGGATCGTGCACCTATGCCGAGCCGTACTACGATTGTGAAGGCAACTGCCTGAACGACCTCGACGGTGATGGCATTTGTGACGAAGTGGACGACGAGGTGAGCATCGACAACGTTGGCGACTTCTCCGAAGCCCCTGCACTGAACTTGTTCCCCAACCCCATGAGCCCCGAGCACAACATGGTGTTTGTCTCTGGCTTGGACGACGACCAAACGGCCATCCGCGTGTTGGCGTCTGACGGACGTGTCGTCTGGCAGGGAACAGGCATTGTCAAATCCCCAGGCGTTGTGGGGTACCCCATTCGAGAATCCATTGCACCAGGCACCTACTTCATTCAAGTGGGGACCTCCACTCCATCCGGAAACATCCCATTGATGGTCTGGTGATAGGGTTCGGTTCTGCCAGGAACCAAAGAAGAGGACGGCCTGCGCGAAATGCGCGGGCCGTTTTTCGTTTGTCTGGTTTTTGGCATTTTTGCCCAAACCTGCCTTGCGATGAATTCCATGCTCTCTTCCCTTTTGCTCAACGCCGTCTTCACCAATGACGCAGTGGTTCTCGGACTTCTTGCGGGTGCATTGGGGTTGGTCTTTTACACCCACTCTCTGCCTCAATTCAAGCGGTTCTACACGTTTGTCCCGGCGCTGCTGATGTGCTATTTCATCCCGGCAGCACTGAATTCGCTGGGCATTGTCAATGGCGAAGAGAGCAACCTTTATTTCGTGGCTTCGCGGTACCTCCTCCCGGCCAGCTTGATTTTGCTCTGCCTGTCCATCGACCTCAAAGGCATCTACAACCTCGGTCCCAAGGCCATCATCATGTTTTTTGCTGCCACCGCAGGCATCGTCATCGGCGGCCCCCTTGCCCTTTGGCTGGTGGGACAATCCAACCCCGAGGTCTTGGGCGGAAATGCGCCGGACGCCTACTGGCGAGGGTTGAGCACCGTGGCTGGAAGCTGGATCGGCGGTGGTGCCAACCAAGCCGCGCTCAAGGAAATCTCCGACACGCTGGACGATCAATTTTCAATCATGCTCATCGTCGATGTGTTCGTGGCGAATTTGTGGATGCCCTTCTTGCTGTTTGGGGCTGGCATCCGTGAAAAAATTGATGGATGGCTCAAGGCAGACGCATCCGCAGTCAATGAGCTTCAGGACAAGGTGGAACAATTGCAAGCCAAATCCGCACGCATCCCCAGCTTCCCCGATTGGATGGTCATCGTCGCCATTGCATTTGGAGGGGTCGCCGTCTCTCACCTGGTCGCCGACAATGCATCTGTGGCGTTGTCCACTTGGCTCGACAACACGATGGCTGCCAATCCAGATTCTCCGGCCATCTACTTGTCCTCCATCACCAAAGGGTTCTTTTGGTTGGTCGTCACAGCCACTGCGATGGGCATTGCCCTGAGCTTCACCCCCGCCAAATCGTACGAGGGGGCCGGCGCAAGCAAAATGGGCTCCGTGTTCCTGTACATCTTGGTGGCCACCATTGGCATGAAAATGGACATTGGCAGCCTCATCGAAAACTGGGCCATGTATGGCAGTGCGGTCAGCATTGGTTTGATCTGGATGCTCGTCCACATCGTCGTGCTGCTTCTGGTGGCCAAACTCATCAAAGCGCCGTTCTTCTTTGTCGCCGTTGGCTCCCAAGCCAATGTCGGTGGCGCCGCATCCGCCCCCATTGTGGCGAGCGCCTTCTCCCCTGCCTTGGCACCCGTTGGTGTTCTTTTGGCGGTTCTGGGCTATGCCGTGGGCACCATTGGCGCCATCGTGTGCATGGAGTGGATGCACGCGTTGTCCATGTGAGCCTCGGGAACCCCTCTCTTCATTCGGTGGCGTCCCCCATCCCTTCATCTTGGGCTGCTGTCCCAGCAGTCCCGCCGATCACGTACACGCTTCGGCGACGGTCTGAAATTGCCCGCTGACGCACGATCAAATCCTGCCCCTGCGTCACACGGTATTCTGTGTTCACCCTTTGGATCATCCTCGCCCGTTGGGAGCGCAGCGTTTCCGGGGAAGACAGGTGACTGATGCCCAACATGACATCCAACTCTTCCGTTTCAAACTGCTTGCCCATGTGCTCAAGAACCATCTGAGTGAGCGCGGAATACTTCCCTTGAGTGTTTCCGTGTTCGCGCTGACCGGCCGCAGCCTGCGCTGACTGCGCCTCTCTGCGATGACTGGACTTTCGACGATCCAACCAGAACCAAAACGCCAAGCCCAGAAACATCAGCCATGGCATCAGCTGCAACAAGTTCAATGTCGTGCCTGGCTCCATGGAAGTGACAGGGGAATCCGCGGCCGTGGCTCTGTCGTTCAAAGGCGAAGAAGAGGGAACAAACAACGGAACCTCCGGCGCCGCTTGAAGGGCCTTCCATGGAATGTTCAAGGCCAAACGCTCGCCATTCCAGAGGTGCCAGGCGGTCGAATCTCCGACAAAGGTCATTCTTCCCTCTTCGCGATGCCACATGAAAAACTCTTCCAGCATTCCCGCAGCATTCGGCAAAAGTCGCGCAATTTCTTGCTCAAAATCAACCCAAATCAATTCTCCTGCGGCATTGTACATCAGCCATCCAGAGGGCAAATTGATGCCTCCCCAGATTTGCCCCAATCGCGCATCCACAGCTCCTTTCCTCGTCCATTGACGTTTGTCAAGGTCCAACACGTGGTAGACAAACTTGGTCTCCGCTGTGAATCCTGGAGACGCCAAAGGATCCACAAACAAGTGGGCCTTTCCATGTGCAAAAAACGACATCGTCCGGTCTGTGCTGGAGTGATCCTCAGGGCTTTGTCCGTCGGTTGCCACCTTTTGCCAACCCTGATCGCCTCCATGAAAGCGAATCAAGTCGAAATGCCTTCGCCACAAACCATACCCCCCCAAACTGTGCAAGTGGTTGTGCCACATGAAATCGAGCGAACCGCCATTGTACCCTTCCACCAAGCTCGCACTGAGGTTGGACAAGGGCTCCTCTGAGCTCACGACCCAACGCATGTCCCCGTTGATGTGAATCAAGGATTGCCGGTCTTCTCCTTGTGCATGGGCGGACATGGCCACTAAACGCCCATTGGGCAGGGAGGTCAACAACCGAGCATGCGTCCAATGAAATTCGCTTTCGAGGGCCTCGATCCACTCCAAATAATGCGGCACCCGAAAGTGGCCGTCAGGGTGCAGCCATTTGGTCTGACCCCACGTGATGTGAGATGCACAGAAGAAACAAAGCAGGTGTAGGAGATGCTTGTGGGACGAAGGGGCTGCGCTAGAGGGCATCTTGCGATGGATTTGGTTTGGTGTCGAAGAACGTTGGTGGCAGACAAGCATCAACACAGAATACGTTGCAACTTAAATAAAACGTGTTAACTCATTCCGTTTGAGGTCGTGTTGGCCATAATCTGCGAAATTCGCTTTCGGGTGTGTCGCATGCACCCCCTTAACCAAATGTTTGCGAAGGGCCCCGCTGGGGCCCTTTTTTTATGCGCGCGTATGTCCCTGCTTAACCTCCTTGGCCTTTGCAGACAAGTACTCCGCATTGTGCTCGTTGGGCGCCATTTCAAGGGCCACCACCTCACGCACCTCAATGCCCTCTTTTTCGAGGTCATACACCTTGTCCGGATTGTTGGTCAACAAACGGATGGCCGTCCAACCTTTCGAGGCCAACATCTCAGCCGCAACGTCAAAACGACGCGCGTCACGCTGGTGTCCCAAACGCTCATTGGCCTCGTAGGTGTCCAGGCCTTCATCTTGGAGGTTGTATGCCTTGAGCTTTTCGACCAAGCCGATGCCTCGGCCCTCTTGACGGAGATAAAGCACAGCCCCTCCCTCTTTTTGGACCTGCTTGAGTGAGGAATCCAATTGCGGACCGCAATCACAACGGAGCGATCCAACGACATCGCCCGTCCAGCATTCCGAGTGCACCCGAACCAAAGGCAGTGCAGCAGGCTGTTTTTTCGAGCAGAGCATCAAATGCGGCTGTGAAGACACACCACTTTCGAAGGCGTGCACTTCAAAATCCCCTGCATCGGTTGGCAGTCTTGCGGATACCAATGGCTTCATGGTTCAAAGATAGGAGCCTCCCCCCTTCAAGAGTCACCCCATGGCACATGAAGGCACAAAAAAAGGGGAGCCGAAGCCCCCCTCTTTGTTTCAGTCATTCAAATGCTCAGAGGCAAGTCAAACCGAACGTGGCCAAGAACGCGAGCAAGTCGCCCGTCGTCACGGCACCGTCGCCATCGAGGTCGGCGGCACAATCGTTCGTTTCCGTGAACTCACATGAGTTGTCATCCACGTTTGCAATCGGGTTGAAGTTGCTGGCTGCATCGTAGATGCAACCGTACACAATCAACTCACCACAGCTGCCATCGTCTTGCGTGGCATATGGATCGTACTCCACAAAGGCAGGATCCGTGCAACCGCCGGCAAGCTCACATGCAGCGCAAGATTCCCAGCACACCGCGTCAAGCACGATGTCCGCATCGAACGTCAAGGAGCGGTTTGTGAATCCGTCAATCAACGACGTGCATGCTTCAATGCCCGCGATGCCGGCAAGCTCTTCCTGGTAGTTCCAACCATCCAAAGTGAACTTGTACTCAATGGTTCCCACAGCAAGCGACAAGGTCACTTCCCACACGCCGTCGCCGTCGTCGTCAGACATGGCGTTGCAACCGCCGCACCAACCATTGAAGCTGCCGTTGATGAAGACACCGTCGTACGCATACGCCTCGGCATACTGGTTCATGTCCACACGGAAGGTCACGTTGGCAGGTGCCACTTGATCCTCACAAGCGCTGCAGCTTCCGAACACGTCGCTTGACGCGGAGCCCGCCTCAATCTGACGGTTGGCGTAACCTGCAAAGTCTGTCACAGGTGCGCAATCTGCGCCGTTGGCCATGTCATCCACAAGCTGCTCCTGATCCGTGAATGCATCGATGCCGTACTTGTATTCCACCGTACCTGTGAGGCCTCCGATTTCCACGCTGTAGATGCCGTCGCCATCGGCGTCGGTCAACACGTTGTAGCCGTCGGCAGAACACCATCCACACCATGGGCCCGTCACAAACACCTCCGTGAAAGAAGTTGCTCCATTCACAGTTGCACCAGCAGCATCCACGCAGGTCATGTCGACGTTGAACGTCGTGTTTCCACCACCTGTTCCGTCACAAGCGCTGCATGAGTTGTAAATGTCTGAGGGATTCTCAGCACCCACTTCCCAAAGGCGGTTCGCGTAGTTCGCGTAGTCCGTCACTGGTGCGCAAGCACCACCGTCGACCATGGCTTGAATGAGGTTCTCCTGGGTGCCGTCGACAATCCAGAGGTACTCCATGTTGTCGATTGGGGCGGGGTCAAATGTCACAGACCAAGTGCCGTCTCCGTTGTCCGTGGCAATCGGACCTCCAACGGGGTCCCAGCCCCAGAAAGGGCCGGTCAAGCGCACCGAATCGGCGGCAGCACCGCACAAATCCACGGTGGCCACCAACACAGAAGGCGCCACAACGCATGCCTCACAGCTGTTGAAGCACACCACATCAAGGGTTTCGGCCAAGCCCGAACGCTCGTGAAGGCGGTTGGAACCACCCACACCGTTGTTCACACCACAGCCCCCCGCAATGAAGTCGGCATTTTCCTCACCTGAGTAATCAGGCAAGCTGTCGATGGAGATCGTCAAACCGTTGTTGAACTTGTACTGGAACGCTGCTGGGCCATCCACATTCACTGTGACAGTCCAAATGTTGTCTCCATCGTCGTCGTTCATGGCAATGGCACCGAGCTGCCAAGCAGGCTCTGTGAAAGACCCCATCAGATACATGCCGTCAGCAGAAACTGCGATTTGTGACGCATCCACCTGGAAGGTGATGTCTGCAGCATCCGGATCCACAGCGCACACGTCAGCGCACTGGGCAAAGCATCCTTGGTAAGCGATGGGCGCACCCAAAACCACTTCCACAGAACGGTTGCCGCCGCAATCCAACTCTTCCCAACCGTCGAGGCCGTTTTGGAATTTGAACTCGTAAGTGGCCTCTTCAAGTGACTTGGTCAAGCTCCAAGAACCGTCTCCGTTGTCGTTCATAGGCTCACCGCTCCAACCGTTCATGGCGCCAGCAAGGTACATGCCGTCCGCAGCCACAGTGATGTTGTCCGTCAACACGGTGAATGTGACCTCTTCGGTCGGCAAGGCATCACCGCAAGGGGTGCACGACGCAAAGCAAACCGCATCCAGCACCGCATCTTCTGTTCCCACGGTGTAACCACGGTTGCCGTTCACAGCACAGGCTGCAGGAACCGACTCATCCAGACCCCAGTTGGGACCGTTGATGAATTTGTATTCCACAGCCTCACCTTCCGCAATCATGGTGGTGTATTCCCAGATGTCGTCGCCATCGTCGTCGGTCATGGCCGTGGAGCCTGCAGACCATCCCTGGAAGGTTCCAGCAATGAACACCCCAATGGGGTTGGTGGTCTCCTCGCTCATGTTCACGCGGAACGTGATGGCACGTTCGGGCGCAGACTCTGTAGGACAAGCATCGCAGCTGTTGTAGCACACCGCATCGAGCGTGGTGGCTTCAGTCACGTCAAGGGTGCGGTTGGTGAAACCGTCGATGGTGCTCGTGCACGCATCGCCTTCTGTGAATTCTTCCTGGGCAGTCCAACCGTCCAAGGTGAATTTGTACTCATAGGTGGCCGGGGACAATCCAATGGTGATGCTGAACACGCCATCGCCATCGTCGTCGGTCATCACAGCGCAACCACCGCACCAGCCGTTGAATCCACCGTTGATGTTTACGGTGCCGTAGGTGCCTTGGTATTGGCTCATGTCGACCTGGAATGTCACGTCCACGGCAGGCGCGACAGGAACGTCGTTGCATGTGCCATCACACGTGCCGTAAAAATCGTTGGCTGTGCCGTCGGCCGCGATTTGGCGGTTGGCATACCCGCTGAAGTCCGTCACAGGTGCACAAGAAGCACCATCGACCATGTCATTGACCAAGTTTTCTTGATCGGCAAAACCATTGATGGCATACTTGTACTCGACCGTACCTACGAGGTCGGCAACCGTCACGCTGTACACTCCATCCCCATCGGGGTCCGTCATGGTGTTGTACGTGTCATTGGCACACCAGCCGCACCATGGGCCGGTCACAAAAACGTCTGTGAAGCCTTCAGGCGCACAGGACATGTCCACATTGAAGGTGGTTTGGCCTTGAGCCGTCCACGCAAACAATGCCGACAAAAGCAAAAAAGAATAACGCATGTGTTTTGAAAAATAGGAGCTTTAGAGGGGGTTCAGAGGTTTTGTCGCATCGACAAAAACACACTATTCCTCGACGAGGACGCATTTTCCTCGCATGTAAAGATAGCTCAGACACTGCAAAGTGTCAAAAACACACGCCCTTGACTTGTGCACATGTGCCCGGACACAACTCGTTCAGTCCCTGACACATATTCATCCCTCTTCCTTCGAGATCAGGAGGTTGCTCGCTGCAGCCAACCAAAGACTTCCACCTGCAATGACCATGGTTTTGACCAGGTCTCCCCCAAACAAGAGGTCGTTGAGCCACACAATGCCTCCGAGGGCCGCCAAAATTTGGGGCAAAACAATGAACATGTTGAACACCCCCATTCCCACGCCCATTTTCCGCGAGGGAACCGCCCCGGACAACATGGCATAGGGCATGCTCAAAATGCTTCCCCACGCAATCCCAATGCAAGCGAAGCTGGCATTCAACCACCCCGCCGTTTCTGGATTCCACCAAGACATGGATACAAAACCCAAGCCCCCAATGGCCAGGCTGACCAAGTGCGTCCAACGACGGTTTAACCCTCTGCGAGACGTCCAGACGGACAACAACAGCGCAAAAGCCATGCTGCTCAATCCATACATCCCCATGGCACTGGACACGGCGTTGGCCGCTTGGTCATATGCGAATCGCAGCACGTCGTAATCTGCGGCCTCCTCGGCAGGCAGAGGCGCTTGGAAGACGGCCTCCGTCAACGCTGGCGTGGCAAAAGACCACATGGTGAAGAAGGCAAACCAGCTGAAGAACTGGACCACGCCCAGTTTGACCATGACTGATGGCATGCCCTTGATGAAGTCCAAAATTTCCGTCAACCCCGAGCCCTTGGCCTCTTCCTCCTCTCCTGCCCCCAGCATCTCAGGGGGGTCTTCAGTCGTGGTGAACACGGTGACCAAAATGCTGGCCAAGAAGACGGCCGCGCCAATGGCAAAAGACACATAGACACTTTGCGGCAACTCGCCCGCTCCCGCCTCGTTGGACGCGCCCAACTGGGTCACAAACCAAGGCAAATTCGACGCAATCCACGTGCCAATGCCAATGATGAGGGTTTGCAACACAAATCCATAACTGCGCTGCGACTCCGGCAATTTGTCCGCAACCAGCGCTCGGAAAGGCTCCATGCTCACATTGATGCTGGCATCGAGGATCCACAAGAATCCTGCCGCCATCCAGAGTTCGCTGCTGTAAGGCACGAAAAACAGCGCAACCGAACTGAGAATGGCCCCGATCAAAAAGAAGGGGCGACGCCTTCCCCACCGCGGATGCCACGTGTTGTCGCTGAGGTACCCGATGATGGGCTGCACCAAAAGCCCCGTCAACGGGGCGGCAATCCAAAGCATGGGAATCTCGTCCTTGCTCGCGCCAAGCGTTTGAAATATCCGTGACATGTTCCCTCCTTGAAGGGCGAATCCAAATTGGATTCCAAGGAATCCAAAGCTCATGTTCCAGATTTCCCAGAACCCTAGTTTGCGCTTTTCCATGATCGACGTGACAGGTGTAAGAGGTACGAACCCGATGGTTCGTGTGCAATATACACGAAGCACCTCCCACAAATTCTTCGCAAAAAAGAAAGCGCCGACTCGCGTCGGCGCTTTGCCTTCCTTCCGGAAGGATGCTGTCTAGGTTGTCAAATCAGAGATCCTCACATGCTTGACCGAACGCGACCAAGAAGTCGAGCAAGTCGGCAGAACCGATCTCACCATCGCCGTTCGAATCAAATGGGCAAGCGCCACCTGAGCAAGGCTCAAACACACATGATCCATCGTCGTTGTTGGCGTAAGGAATGTAGTTCTCCGCTGTGGCGTCCGTGCAACCAGAGAAGATGCAAGAACCGTCTTCTTTCGTGTTCACCGCATCGTAGTTGTCCGCACCTGGGTACGTGCAACCCGTCGCCACACAAGATCCATCGTCGTTGGTCGCATCGGGGTTGTAGTTGTCCGCTGCAGGGTTGGTACAACCGCTGATCACACAAGAACCGTCATCGAAGAGGGCCGATGGGTCGTAGTTGTCTGCGTTGGGGTTGGTGCAACCAGAGCAAGAGCTGTTGTCTCCACCGCACACGCCGCACACGTCAAGTGACTGGCAAGAACCGTCGTCTTCCGTGGCGTTGATGTTGAAGTTGCACGCCGTGTTGTCGGTGCAACCAAGAACTTCCAATTCGTCGCACACGCCGTCACCATCGGCATCGTTGATGCAGCCGTCGCAGTCGTAGAACTCAGCAGGGAAGACGCAATCCGCATCACCCTCAGCAGTTTCGTCGTAGTTGCAGGCCAAAGGATCGTTGCACCCCGCACCCGCGATGGGGAAGGTCAGGGTCATGCCCGAAGCATAAAAGGAATCTTGGTTCGCATCACGGAATTGCAAGTTGATGGTGGCGTTGGTTGTGCCTGAGGTGGTCACTTGGCCCAACAGCACACGGCCGTTGATGGGGTTGCCCTGCCCATTGGCACCTGGCACAACGAAAATGGATCCCCCAATGAAGGTGTTTGCCACAAAGTCGCCGCCGTTGTTCCAGTCTGCGAAAGACGTCAAGGCAGGGTCAAAGGCGTTGTTCAAGCCGTCGGCATCTCCAGGCTGGGCGCCAATGGTCCACCACGTGTCATACTCCAATGAAGGGAAAGAGGCGAAGAACAAGGGGTTGATGGAACCTCCGAAATCGCTGCCGAGGACATCCTGGTAAAACGGTGCATCACCGTCCAAAATCCAAGGCTCCGTATCCGTACCATACATCGCAGTCACCTCCACATCGTTGGAGGAGAAGTTGGCATAGATGCGGTAGGTGGTCTCTCCTGTGCCGAGTGGGTCTGAAGACACCACGTCGTAAGACAAGCCGGTGCTCAGACCGCCACCAAACGTGCAAGAACCGTCGTCCTCGTTGGCGAGGGCGTTGTAGTTGTCCGCGTTGGGATTGGTGCAACCCGGTACGGGAACTTCTGGGAACACGATGGACACTCCCTCCTCTTGGTATGTGTTGGTCGCTTCATCGTCCCACTGGAAGTTCATGGTCAAGTTGACCACACCGTCGGTGGTGAATTGACCAATCAACACACGGCCGTCGGCGCCTGCTTCAGCATCCGCGCTTTGGTTGGGGAGCAAGAACCATGAACCACCAATGAAAGTGTCCAAGGTGAAACCGCCACCGTTCTCGAAAGCCGCGAAGTACTCGTCCATTCCGACTTGTTGCACGTCACTCGTGCCATTGGAATCCTCCGAACCGATGGTGAACCAGCTGTCGTATTGCAACGAAGGAAACGCGCCGAAAAACGCGGGGTTGATGGTTTGGGCCAAAACTGCACCCACTGCGTCTTGGTAAAAGGACGTGGAAACACCCACCACCATGGGGGCTGTCTCGAGGGCGTAAACCGCCACAAGTTCATCTGTGGGGTTGTCAAACGTGGCGTACACGCGGTACGTCGTACCGTTGGCCGTCTCAGCGACGGTTTCGTACTCCATGCCAACAAAATTGGCCAGAGCCATGCTCGACATCAACGCTGTGAGCGCAGCAGTAAACAAGTGCTTCATTGGAAACAAATTATGAGGGCAGGGCCCGGTTTTTTTTTGATTAATCGACTCGTAAAACCCCTTCCTCGAGGTGCTTTAGCTTTAAAACTACGAAAAATCTCACCAACTCAGCGCCACCCTGGTCACTCCACGTGCAGGTCTCCTGACAAATCCGCCCAGGTGCGTTACCCGACCAAGCGCTTGACCAAAGCGGCTGTCGACGGATCGTGTGAGACCTCGTCGTTGGGCTTGCCTTCCAATTCTGGGAGCAAGGCGTTGGCCATGGCTTTGCCCAATTCGACCCCCCATTGGTCAAAACTTGCGATGCCCCAAAGCACCCCCTGAACGAAGATGCGGTGCTCGTGCAAGGCGACAAGCATGCCCAAGGATTTGGGAGACAAGTCATCAAACAGGAAGAACGTCGAAGGCCTGTTTCCGGGGAAGAAGCGGTGGGGCTCTCTTTCAGGAGCCTTGCGCCCTTGCAACAGGGCCTCCGCCTGCGCCAGCGCATTGGCCAAAAGCATCCGGTGCATGCCCTCGTGCTCGCTTGTGGGCGATTTGAAGGCCACGAAGTCGACGGGGTGAATCTCCGTTCCCTGGTGGAGCAACTGGAAAAACGCGTGCTGGCTGTTGGTGCCAGGCTCTCCCCACACCACTGCGCCTGTGTTCCAAGTCACTGGCTGTCCGTCACGCCCCACGAATTTGCCATTGCTTTCCATGTCGGCTTGCTGCAAATAGGCCGGCAAGCGACCAAGGTCTTCGGCGTAGGGCAACACAGCGTGGGAGCGGAAACCGAGGGCGTTCTGATTCCAGTGTCCGAGAAGGGCGAGGAGCACGGGCACATTCTCTTCCAGGGAAGTGTGTCGTACGTGTTGGTCGACGGCACGGGCACCCGCCAGGAATGCTTTGAAGTGTTCCGAACCAATGGACAAGGCTATGCACACACCGACAGGCCCCCACATGGAGTAGCGCCCGCCGACCCAATTTTCGAACCCAAAGGTTTGGTCCTCTGAAATTCCGAAGGCGCGCGTTCCTTCCAAATTGGTGGAGACTGCCACAAGCTGTCTGCCTGCCGTTCCTCCCCCCGCCTCAAGCCATGACTTGGCAATGCGGGCATTGGCCATCGTCTCTTGCGTGGTGAAGGTCTTGCTGACAACCACAATCATGGTCGTTTGTGGGTCCAAGTCCTGCAACACCGAAGCCACATGGGCGCCGTCCACGTTGCTCACGAAATGACACCGGGGACCACAAGAGAAGCGCCGCAGGGCTTTCACCGCCATGGCGGGTCCGAGGTCAGAGCCGCCGATGCCAATGTTGACCACGTCTGTCACTTCGCCCTTCACGTGCAACGCGTGCACCTTGTCCACAAAGTCGAGCATGCGCCCGCGGACCGCGAGGACTTCAGGCATGACATCTTGTCCATCCACCGCAAAACCATCGCCGGCTTCTCCGCGCAGCGCCATGTGCAACACTGCCCTGCCTTCTGTGGTGTTCAATTTGACACCCCCAAACAAGTCCGTGATGGCGCCAGACAAGTCCGCTTCTTCGCCCAAGGCAACCAACGCGTCTTTCACCTCTGCATCCCACCTTTGCTTGGACGCATCAACGTGCAATCCCTCCAAATCCCAGGACAAGGTATCCACGCGTGAGGCGTCTTGCGTGAACGCATCCCGCACATCCATGTCCCGCTTCGCCGAGGCCAGGGCTTCCAACCTCTTCTGCGCCTCAGAATCGGACAGCCGGAAAGGCCGCCACGCTTGTCCGTTTGTCATGGTTACTTGGATTGACTGCCCGTGGCGTTCAAGTCTTCAAACGCTTGGGTCAAACGCGCCACAAACGCCTCCTCTCCCTTCCGCAACCACACGCGTGGATCGTAGTGCTTTTTGTTGGGGACATCCTCCCCTTCCGGGTTGCCGATTTGGGCAGCGAGATAGTCTGCCTTGCCCTGCACGTAATCACGCACACCGGACAAGAAGGCCCATTGCATGTCGGTGTCGATGTTCATCTTCACGGTGCCGTACCCGATGGCCTCACGGATCTCCTCCAGGGTCGAACCGCTTCCGCCGTGGAACACAAATTCCACAGGCTGCGCTTCGGTGTTGAACTTTTCCTCAATGTGCTTCTGGCAGTCGTTCAAAATGCTGGGGCGCAACTCCACGTTCCCAGGCTTGTACACCCCGTGGACGTTTCCAAACGCCGCTGCGATGGTGAAGTTGGGAGAAATGGCTCGGAGCATTTCATACGCTTCCGCGACCTCCTCTGGCTGCGTGTACAAGCGGCTGCTGTCGATGTCGGTGTTGTCCACGCCATCTTCCTCGCCCCCGGTCACGCCGAGCTCGATTTCAAGGTGCATGTCGATGGCCGCCATGCGCTTCAAGTAAGCTGCGCACGTCTCGAGGTTTTCCGACAGGCTCTCCTCGCTCAGGTCAATCATGTGCGAGCTGAACAACGGCTTTCCTGTGGCCGCAAAGTGCTTTTCTCCTGCTTCAAGCAAGCCGTCCACCCAGGGGAGAAGTTTCCGCGCACAGTGGTCGGTGTGAAGAATCACCGAGACGCCATAAGCCTCTGCGAGCGTGTTCACGTGGTGCGCACCGGCAATGGCCCCGAGGACCGCAGATTGCTGCGCATCCATGGACAACGACTTGCCTGCATTGAACTTGGCCCCGCCGTTGGAAAACTGAATGATGACTGGAGAATCCGCTGCTTTGGCAGTCTCCATGACCGCATTGATGCTGTTGCTTCCAATGACATTGACTGCGGGAAGCGCGTATTGGTGCTTTTTGGCGTGTGCCCAAACGTCTGACACTTGAGATCCAGTGAGGACCCCGGCAGGAAATTGACTCATGCTTTCGGTTGATTTGGGCGCAAAATTACTCCCCACAACAACGCACTCCTAATCCTTCAAGGAAGGAGTGCCAAGCTCTGTTGGGCCAGCATGGCTTCTGGCGAATCCGGATGCAAGGCCATCGTGCGTTCGTATGCCCGAACGGCCAATTCGCGGTCCTTGAGGTGCTCGTCGTAAATGAAGGCCACGAGAAACGCGCAGAGCGGTCTCTTGCCAAACGTGGGATAACCGTCATGCACATCCTGCAATTGCAAAATGGCCTCGTCAAATTTCCCCGCAGAAATCAGCAAGTCTGCACGACGAAACAACGCTTCGGGGACAAAGGCATGCCCCCCCTCCAGGCGGGCAAACTCCGCGTATTTGATCAACAAGGATTGCCGAATGTCCAAACGCAGCGAGTCGCCTTCGAACGCGACGCGTTCCAATTCTTGAATCTCATGGAGCAACGAAGACTGCTGAGGGCCGCACGAAAAGAGCAAAACACCCAGGACCAGTGCCACACCCGCCAAATCTTGCCACCGAGATTTACCCACGCTTTTTGCTTTTGGGGAAACGCATTTTGTAATCCACTGGCACCTTGCCCAACCCAATGTCCCGGAGTTTGCCGTGAAGCAGAAGTCGCTTGGCCGCTGGGATGTGGTCGGGAATCATCAACCCATCGAGGTGATCGTTTTCGTGTTGGACGATGCGCGCGGCCAAGCCGTCCAACTGCTCTTCCACCAAATTCCAATCTTGGTCGTAGTACTCCACCCCCAATTTGATGGGACGGGTCACCGGTTCGCGAATGCCGGGAATGCTCAAACACCCCTCCTCCATGACGTTTTCCTCCTCGGACATGTCAAAAAGCACGGGGTTGATCATGACCCGCTTGAAATCACGACACCCCGGATCGCCCTCTTCCCCTTCTCCAAAAGGACTTCCATCCGCGACAAACAAACGCAGAGACAGGCCGATTTGAGGTGCGGCCAAACCCACGCCATCTGCGGCATACATGGTCTCCCACATGTCGTCAATCAACGAGGACAAGTCGGGGTGATTTTGTTCCACCTCCTCCGCTTCTTTCTTCAGCACAGGATCTCCGTAAGCCACAATCGGTCGAATCATGCCTCAAAGATAACCCGCGCACGCGCTGCAGCCCTTCACCGCATTACCTTCGCGTCACATGTCGCAACTGAACACGATTCCTGAAGCCATCGAGGCCATTCGACGCGGAGAAATCATCATCGTCGTCGACGACGAGGACCGCGAAAACGAAGGCGATTTTCTCATCGCGGCGGAACACGCCACGCCCGAGGTCGTCAACTTCATGGCCACCCACGGACGGGGCTTGATTTGTGCGCCTCTGCTTGAGTCACGATGCGACGAATTGGAATTGGATTTGATGGTGCAATCCAACAACGCGGCCTACGAAACGCCGTTCACCGTCTCTGTCGATCTGATGGGGCACGGATGCACCACTGGCATTTCTGCCAGCGATCGGGCCAAAACCATCCAGGCACTCATTGATCCACAAACGCAGCCCAGCGAATTGGGCAAGCCCGGACACATCTTCCCGTTGCGCGCCAAGCCCGGAGGCGTCCTTCGTCGACCTGGCCACACCGAGGCCGCTGTGGACTTCGCGCGCCTGGCTGGATGCAAACCCGCGGGGGTCATCGTGGAAATCATGAACGAAGATGGAACCATGGCCCGGCTTCCCGAACTGATCGAGTTGGCCAAACTTCACAACATGAAGCTCGTGTCCATTGCCGATTTGATCGCGCACCGTCTGGAACACGAAAGCCTGATTCAGTCCACCGCGGAAGTGGAGCTCAACACCGCGTTTGGAGCGTTCAAGGCCATCAATTTCCGCCAGACCACCAACGACGTCGACCATTTGGCGCTCGTCATGGGAGAATGGACAGATGACGAGGCCGTACCCGTTCGCATTCACGCGTCGAGCATGGTTGCGGACATTTTCCAAGTGACCGACTTTGGCAAGGGGCCCGAGCTGCACCAAGCCCTGAAGCAGATCCAAGCCGCGGGCAAAGGGGCTGTCATCTTCCTCAACAAGACACGTCACGGTGGAGGGTTGGCCGACGAATTGAACGCCTACAGCGAGATGAAGCGTGCCAAACAACATGGCAGTTTCCCGCAACTCGATTCCAAAGACCGCGGAATTGGGGCCCAAATCCTTCGCTCCCTCCACATCAAAAACATGGTGTTGCTGAGCAACTCTGAGCAACCTACAGGCCCTGTGGGCTATGGTTTGACCATCCAGCGGGTCGAACCGATTCAGCGCGCCTGACTCCTCAGTTTTCCTTAGATGAGGGGCACAAAAAAAAGCCTGCGATGCGCAGGCTTTTTTTTGTCGGAACGCCTTGAGAATTACTCGTTGTTGGCCTTCTTGTCGAACTTCCCGTACTTCTGACGAAACTTGTCGATGCGACCTGCAGTGTCCACGAACTGAGCCTTCCCAGTGTAGAATGGGTGGCTCTTGTGGCTCACTTCCACTTTGACGAGGGGGTATTCGTTGCCGTCCTCCCACTGAATGGTTTCCTTGGTCTCAGCAGCCGACTTGCTCAAAAAAGCGTATTCGTTGCTCATGTCCTTGAATACCACCAAGCGGTAGTTGTCGGGGTGGATGCCTTCTTTCATGGTTGCAAAATTAGGAGTGCAAATGTAAGCAATGCGTTTCAATTTGCGCTCATCACATCAACAAAAGTAGTGGACCCTCCTAAATTCCACTTCTTAACATTCTATTTCTCAAATAATCGACCGAAAGATTTGCCGACACGACGTTACCTCCGTATTTTCGTAGAGTTAAAGTGAGTTTAGCGAAGAGCTAAGCATCAAGTGATAATTTGGTTAAGTTGGTCCCGCTCCGAAACGTCGGAGCGGGATTTTTCTTTTCTC
>CAZGQI010000028.1:0-24222 GCA_964527895.1 uncultured Comamonadaceae bacterium
GGTTGCTGCACCTCGAGGGGCAAATCTTCCGCCGCGGCGACGGACTCGGCGGGCGGGGGGGTGGGGTCGAGGTCCACAACCGCTGGCGCGGCTGCAGTTTCAGGCTCAGGCTCGGTGGCCGCCGCAGGTGCGACCTCAGGTGTGGCTTCAGGCTCAGGCGTGGCCACCTCGAACGGCACGTCGTCCAACTCCGCCTTGCGTGCCGATTCTTCTTCTTCCGAAGCGAGAAGCACATTCTGGATGCGTTCCTCTGCTGTGGTTGCAACCGGTGTGGCTTTGGCCTCGGCTGCTGGCGCAGAGGTTGCAGCGGCAGCGGCAGCGGCAGTGGCAGTTGCTGGAGCGGTCGCGGCGGAGGCGGCCTGCTGCATGGCGGCTTCGTCCATCGCATCTTCCTCCATCATGGCTTCTTCCGAAGACTGGAACCACGACCCCGCGCGGTGTCCGAGGCGCTTCCAGAGAGCCGGGGTGTTGTAGGCGAGCATGATGCTGACGGTCAGCATCAAAGCCAATCCAGAGCCCGTGGCGCCCAGAAGCTGAAGTGACTGTCCGAGGAGCCACAGGCCGGACGCGCCGGTGATGTGGTCGTTCAGGCCGCTGGTGGCGGGCAGGGTGGGGTCTACTGTGGTGTGGGTCAGGAACGCCAACGCCCAGGGGATGAACATGGCGAGGAAGGCCGTCAGTCGGAAGGTCTTGGCCAGGGGCAAGAAGGCGCGGTCGGTCAACCATTGCAGGCCGACAAGACCGATCAAAAACGGCACGCCCAACGCGCCGATGCCCAAGCCTTGACGCGCAAGGAAGTAGCCGACGTGCGCACCGAGGCTTCCCAAAATGTTGTGGAAGGCTTCCAGTTCGTCGGTGAGGCCGGCGTTTTGGATGATGCGGATGTCCACGGCCCCCGTGAAGAGGGAGGAGATCACGGAGAGGGTGAAAATCAAAGACATGCCCAGGGCGAACAAGCCGGCCACAGAGCGCGTGCGCTCGTCGGCCCAGGTCGCTTGGGCCTGCGTCACAAATGCGAAGTTGAAGCGCGGCTTCTCCTTGGGTGCGCTTTTTTTGCGCTTGGATTGGGTCGCTTTGCCCTTCTTGGGCGCCTCTTGATCTTTGAGAAGGATGTTCTTAGCCATGGATTCTACGAATCTAAACGCCCGCCAAACGTGGGAATTGTGGCCCTCAAATGCTTCTTCACTCAAAGGTGTGAAAAAGGGCATTGCGCTAAACCACGGAATTCGCTATCTTTGCCCTCCCAATTCTTGAAACCATGGCGAAGAAAGGCAACCGCGTACAAGTGATTTTGGAATGCACTGAGCACAAAGACTCAGGCATGCCAGGCACGTCTCGCTACGTCACCACGAAGAACCGCAAGAACACTCCAGACCGCATGGAGATCAAAAAGTTCAACCCTGTGCTTCGCCGTTACACGGTGCACAAGGAGATTAAGTAATTTGACCTAAACCTCTGATAATTAGAAAGCATGGCTAAGAAGACAGTGGCATCGTTGCAGACCGGAGGAGGTCGCCAGCACACGAAAGTGATCAAGATGGTGCGCAGCCCCAAGAGCGGCGCATACATGTTCAAAGAAGAGGTGGTGCACAACGACGACGTGAAGGCTTGGTTCGCCAAGAACTGATCGCGGACACACCTCAATACGCATTACGGATGGGCTGGTTTCCTCGTGAATCCGGCCCATTTTTTCGTCAAACCAACTCACACCAACGCGCCTGATGGGATTTTTCAAGCGGCTATTTGGACAGGAAAAGAAAGAATCGCTCGACCAAGGCTTGGCCAAGTCCAAGCAGTCGGTCATGGAGCGCATCTCCAAGGTGTTCACCGGTCGTCGTCGGATTGACGAGGACTTGATGGACGACCTCGAGGAGGCTTTGATTCTGTCGGATGTGGGGGTGGACACCACCGAAGCGGTGTTGGATCGGTTGCGCAGCCGCGCCACATGGGAGGCCTACGTCGACCAGCAGGAGCTCATGACCATGTTGCGCGAGGAGGTGCTGGGGTTGATCACCCGGGACGAGGGCAGTGCCCTCACGGACTCCTCGGCCTACGAGGTTCCCCGGGGAAACGGCCCGCACGTGATTTTGATTGTGGGTGTGAACGGCGTGGGAAAGACCACGTCGATTGCCAAGCTCGCCAACCGCTACAAATCCCAAGGCTTGAAGGTGATGCTGGGCGCTGCCGACACCTTCCGCGCCGCGGCCGTGGATCAATTGAAAGTCTGGGGCGAGCGCGTGGGGGTGGAAGTCGTGTCTCAGGGCATGGGCGCCGACCCCGCGGCGGTGGCGTTCGACACGCTGCAAGCGGCCGTGGGACGCGACGCAGATTTGGTCATCGTCGACACGGCAGGCCGACTGCACAACAAAGTGAATTTGATGAACGAGCTCGGAAAGATCAAGCGCGTCATGTCCAAGGTGGTGCCGGAGGCGCCGCACGAGGTTTGGCTGGTGCTGGACGGGTCCACGGGCCAAAACGCCCTCGAGCAAGCCAAGCGCTTCACCGAGGTCACCGACGTGACCGGCCTCGTTCTCACCAAGCTCGACGGCACGGCCAAAGGCGGTGTGGTGCTCGCCATTTCAGACCAGCTCAAGGTCCCCGTGCGTTTTGTGGGTGTGGGAGAGAAGATGGAGGACCTGCAGGAGTTCCATCCCATGGAATTTGTCGACAGTTTGCTTCCCGAATCCCTTGACGCATGAGAGCACGTTCCTACAAGCCCCGCAAAGTCAATGTGGTCACCCTTGGGTGCGCCAAGAACATCTTCGACAGCGAAGTGATGATGGCGCAGTTGCGTGCCAACGATTTTGAGGTCGAACACGAGGCCAAACAAGACGACAGCGGCATCGTGATTGTCAACACCTGCGGCTTCATTGAAGCGGCCAAGCAGGAGAGCATCGACACCATTTTCCGGTTCGCCCAGGCCAAGGCCGAGGGGCAGCTCGAGCGCGTGTACGTCACGGGATGTCTCTCGGAGCGCTACAAGGAAGAGCTCGCAGACGGCATTCCAGAGGTGGACGATTGGTTTGGCACCCGCGACTTGCCGCGTTTGCTCAAGACCCTTCGTGCGGACTACAAGAAGGAGCTCGTCGGTGAGCGCTTGCTCACGACGCCGGCCCACTACGCCTACCTCAAGATTGCTGAAGGATGTGACCGACCCTGCGCGTTTTGTGCAATCCCGCTGATGCGCGGCAAGCACCGCTCGACCCCCATGGAGGACCTCGTGGCCCAGGCCAAGGGGCTCGCCAAGCAAGGCGTGTCGGAAATCATCCTCATCGCGCAGGATTTAACCTACTACGGCCTCGACCTGTACCGCGAGCGAAAGCTGGCGGAGTTGGTGCGCCGCCTGAGCGACGTGGAGGGCATCGCGTGGATTCGTTTGCACTACGCCTTCCCCAGCGGCTTCCCGATGGATGTGCTGGACGTGATGGCCGAGCGCAGCAACGTGTGCAACTACCTCGACATGCCTTTGCAGCATGGCACAGACGAGATGCTGAAGGCCATGCGTCGCGGCATCACCGAGGCCAAGACGGATGCCCTCATTGACGCCATCCGCCAGCGCGTGCCAGACATCGCCATTCGAACCACGCTCATTTGCGGATTCCCCGGCGAAACCGAGGCGCACTTCGAGCACTTGCAGGGTTGGGTGGAGCGCATGCGGTTTGACCGTTTGGGCTGCTTTACCTACAGCCACGAGGAAAACACCCACGCGTACACCATGAACGACGACGTTCCTGAGGAAGTGAAGCGCGCACGGGTGGAGAAGATCATGGACATCCAGGCCGGCATCAGCGAAGAGCTCAATGTGGCCCGCATCGGCAGCGTGGAGCGTGTGTTGATCGACCGCCACGAAGACGGTTTGTGGGTGGGGCGCACGCAGTACGACAGCCCTGACGTGGACAACGAGGTGCGCATTGCGCACGACGGCCACCTGCGGGTGGGAGACTTTGTGACGGCCAAGATCACGGGCGCGTCGTCGTTTGATTTGGACGCCACCCTTCTCGACTGATCGGATGACCACCCCATTCACGTATCCCGTCATGGAACGATTCCCGACCCTTCAGGGGGAAGGGGCGTGGACGGGGCATGCTGCATGGTTCATCCGGCTCGGAGGCTGTGACGTGGGGTGTTCTTGGTGCGACGTCAAGGAGAGCTGGCCTGTGGAGGCCCATCCGCGCGTCGATGTGGAGACGTTGGTTCAAGAGGCGGTGGCCTCAGGGTTGCCTCGGGTCGTGGTGACGGGGGGTGAGCCCACCATGCACGATTTGGGCCCGTTGACAGAGGCGCTGAAGGCTGAAGGTTTGGTCACCCATTTGGAAACGAGTGGCACTGGCGCGGTCAGTGGCCAGTGGGACTGGGTGACGTTGAGCCCCAAAAAATTCAAGGCCTGCCAAGAGGCATGGTACAGCGAAGCCAATGAGTTGAAGGTGGTGGTGGTGAACAGCCACGACTTGGAGTGGGCAGAGGAGCACGCAGCCAAGCTTCAACAAGGAACTGCCATGTTCCTGCAACCAGAGTGGGACCGGCGTGAAGAGGTGATGGAGCGGGTGCTGAACCGCATTCAGGAAGCCCCGCAATGGAGGCTCTCCCTGCAGACCCACAAGTTCATTGGCCTTCCTTGAAGGACAGGCTGATTTTGCTCGTCTTGGGAGTGGCTTGACAACAAAGCACCCAACCGTTTTCTTTCTCCTTTTTTGTGAGTGCAAAGTCCTGTTCAACAGAGACTTCACCTTCGTTAACTGAAGCTATGCATGACCCGCAAACACCGCCTCGGCACGCCTGTGGGGCGTCGAGTCCGCGCTTGGAAATGGCCTCCATCAAGGACTCCTGATTGGGGTGGTACGTGAAGCGAATGGACTTGCCGGCATGTTCGGCAGAGACCTCGCATTCAGGAAGCAAGGGGGCGTCCAAATGCGGTGGATGGTGGAAGTCCTCGTAGCGGATGTCTTGGGTGGGGAACCCGGCCAAGTCGAGTCCGCGACGGACGTTTTCTTTCATCTTGGCGGGGCCTGACAGCAGGACCTTTTTGGGCAGCGCCGTATTCACAGCGTCGCACAGCAGCATCGCTTTGCTCGCGGTGATGCGTCCGTTGTACAGCTCGTCGTCCAAACTTCCGTCGCTCAGGATGTGGCGCACCGTGACGCGCGGGTGTCTGGCCCACTCTTCGAGTTCCTCACGAAGGAGGATGTCGGACAGGCTGGAATTGCCGTAGAACAGGCTCACTTCGTGGGCTTGATCACTGTCCATCACGTGCTGGAGCACGCTGTACAAGGGTGTAATTCCTGTCCCGGCAGCGAACATCACGAAGTGGTGGGCCGTGTCGTTCCAGTCTTGGGGAAACAGACGACCCTGTGGCGGGTAAGCCATCAGTTGCATGCCTTCCACGAACTCTCGGTTGATGAAGGCACTGCCGAAGGACGAGCCCGTTTCTTTGACCAGCACCTGAGGCAGGCGGTCTTGTGGGCCTTGCACCAAGCTGTAGGAGCGGTGCAGGACGGGATCTCCGCAGGGGAGGCAGAAGGTCAAGTATCCGCCGGGAGTGTGAGGCCACAAATGCGCGTTCGGCCCAGGGTCGAGCGTGACACGCACGGCCTTCGGACTCAAGCGCTCCACGCGCTGAACGGTGATTGTGGTTGGGGTACCCATGGCGGAACTTACCATGGAACAAACATTCGTGAAGTGAGTTCACACCAAGGCCCTCAGTGTCGTTGAGGCGCGCATCAAGGGGCCTAAAGGGGGTGCAAGTCAGCGCTTGTCCACCACCCCAAACGGGGTGAGCACCGGCGGCGCGATCCGATGACGCGCCATGAATTCGTCCTTGGACATCAAGGGAACATCGTCTGCCGGTTGGAAGGTGTTTTCCAAGATGCCGCCCGGGGCGAACAAGACGCCATCGATGGGCTGGAACGCCACGTTTCGGACGTGGTAAATGCACCCCTCTCCGCAGGGAATCTCACCCTCTTGGGAAGGCAGCGGCGGGAAGGGAGCTGGCAACACGAGCTTGCCTTCCGAGTTGCGTTCGGCGCGTGGAAGCGGTTCAGTCGCCTCAAACACCAAGCCCACGCGGCTGCCGTTCCAGGGAAACACTTTGACGACGGTTTGGCCGAGAAAGTAGGTTTCGAGGGTTTGGGCGTCGTCTTCTGTGTTTTCCGGCCACTCGGTGATTTTGAGGCGATCGCCATCCGCGTAGATCTCCGTTCGTCCTGCGAAATAGCCCGATTGTTGATCAGGCCACCCGTCGAGCACCCACGTTCCCGCTTGGCCCCAGCCCATCGTCACGCTGCCGAGCAGCGCACATCCGAGGGTGAATCTCTTCAGGAGGTTCATGGAGGTCAAACGTTCAACAACGATGCCAAAGCCGCTTCCACTTTCTCTGCACTGGGCAGCACGGCGGCTTCGAGGTTTTCGTTCAAGGGGATGGCTGGAAGGTCCATGCTGCCCACGACTTCAGGGGCGGCATCGAGGTCCCGGAAGCACCGGGTCGCAATGTGGCCCGCCATCGCCTGCGCAAAGCTGTGGGCCACAGGCTCCTCGGTCAGCACCAAGCACCGGTTGGTCCGGGCGATGCTCGACTCAATGGCGTCGTAGTCCACGGGTTGGATGGTGCGGAGGTCGAGCAGCTCAACGCGTCCTGGGAAGGCTTGGGCGGCTTCTTGTGCCCAATGCACGCCGCGTCCGTAGGTCACGATGGTGGCCGTGCTGTGGACGTCCAGCAAGGCATCGTCGGCGGCGATCACGGTGCGCGCTTTGCCAAGCGGCACGCGGTAGTCGCGGTCGGGTTCAATGACCTTGGCCGATTCGGTGCCTGGGATTTTGGACCAGTACAGCCCTTTGTGCTCCAACATCACCACCGGATTGGGGTCTTCGAAGGAAGCCTTGAGGAGGCCTTTCAAATCGGCGCCGTTGGAGGGATAGGCCACCTTGACACCTCGGATGTTGGCGAGGACCGATTCGATGCTTGAGCTGTGGTACGGTCCGCCGCTGCCGTACGCGCCAATGGGCACGCGGATGAGGCTGTGGACGGGCCATTGGCCGTTGCTGAGCATGTAGCTCCGGCTCAATTCCGTGAAGAGTTGATTCAGACCGGGCCAGAGGTAATCCGCGAATTGGACTTCCACGATGGGTTTGCAGCCCGTGGCGCTCATGCCTACCGTCGATCCGATGATGAAGGCCTCTTGGATGGGGGTGTTGAAGACGCGGTGGTCGCCAAATTTTTGGCCCAGCGTGGCGGCTTCACGGAACACGCCTCCCAAGCGCGCGCCCACATCCTGGCCGTAGAGCAGTGCCTCAGGATGGTCTTCCATGATCTCCTGCATGGCATGCAGGGCGCAGTCCACCATCAAAGTCATTTCCCCGTCGGGGGCGTGGCGTTCGCCGCGCTCCTCGGTCACTGCGGCCGGGGCGTAGCGGTGGGGCAGGAGGTCCTCCGTGCGGGGCTCCTCAGCCGCCTGCGCAGCGTCAAAAGCCTCTTGAACGGCGGCGTCGATCTCGGCATTGAGCAGGTCGAGTTCGGCTTGGTCCATGCCTGAGGCAAGGACGGCGGCTTCCAATTTGGGAAGGGGGTCGCGCTTGGCGGCTTCTTCCAGGTCGTCGCGGTAAAACTCCCGGCGCACCCCGCTGGTGTGGTGGCCCAAGAGGGGCACACTGGCGTGGACCATGAAAGGACGCTGTTCGTTGCGGGCCGTGCCAATGGCGTGCTCCATGGCTTCGCGGCAGGCGTCCCAGTCCGTGCCGTCCACAGAAAGCACTTCAATGCCGGGGAAGGCCTTTGCAAAGGTGGTGGCGTCGCCAAAGCGTACCTCCGAGCTATGGGCGCTGATGTCCCATTCGTTGTCCTGCACCAGCCAAACCATCGGCAGCTGCCGCAGCGCCGTCATGTGAAACGCTTCGGCCACTTCGCCCTCGGTCATCGCGGCGTCTCCAATGCTGCACAGCGAAATCCCCTTCGAGGATTCCACGGCTTTGACACCTGCGGCCTTGCCGTCTCGGACGGCATGGGATTCGAGGTCCATTTGGCCGAGGTATTGGAGTCCCATCGCACAGCCGGCCGCGGGGATGGCCTGCATGCCGGTCGCGGAGCTTTGGTGCGGGATCTTGGGTTGGCCGGGACGGTTCAGGCTCGGGTGGCTGTAGTAGGTCCGCCCGCCGGAGAAGGGGTCGTCTTTTTTGGCAAAAAGCTGAAGCATCAGCTCCTCGGGGGTCATGCCCATGGACAGCAGGAGGCTGTCGTCGCGGTAGTAGCAGCTCACGTAATCTTGCGGTTGCAAGAGGCGTCCCGCAGCGATTTGAATGACTTCGTGTCCGCGCGAGCAGGCGTGGACGTATTTGGCGGTCAGCCGAGCGTGCTCTTCGTAGAGGTCGGACATGGCGCGCGCGGTGCGGGCGGTCTTGTAAGCCTCGAGCAGCCCTGTGGATGCGGTCGATTTCGCAGGTTGGGGCATAGCCCAAAGATAGGCTCACCCCGTCCCACTTCCTGCCGCGGCCGCACTACCTTCGTGACGTGGCGCTTCAATTCGAGAAATGGGAAGGGACGGGCAACGACTTTGTCCTTGTCGATGGCCGGCAGGAAGGACGGTTGCCGTCCGACTGGTCCAACGCTGAGGTGGAAGCGCTCTGCGACCGCAAACGCGGCGTGGGGTCGGACGGCGTGGTGGTCGTCACCCCCAGCTCTGAAGGCATCTTGCACGTCGATTTTCGCAACCCTGACGGCAGTCGTTCCTTTTGCGGCAACGGCACCCGAAGCGCAGTGGCGTGGGCCCACGGCGAAGGCATCTCCGACAAGGACATCCGCGTGGAGGCCGTCGACGGTGCCCACATCGGTGTCCTTCGAGGCGACGGCACGCCAGGAATTTCCCTCAACGTGGAAGCTGTGCCCCGCATGAAGACGCCCTTGGTTCCCGACGCCGTGCACGCCGCCTTCCTCCACACGGGATCGCCGCACCACGTGGAGTGGGTGGATTCTGTGTCAGCCCTCGACGGTCTGGACTTGGCCCAAGCCGCTTTGCCGGCGCGCCACCATTCTGATTACAGCCCCGGCGGATGCAACGTAAATGTGGTGGCCAAAGAAGGCGAAGACCTGCACATCCGCACGTTTGAACGCGGCGTGGAGGCCGAGACCCTGAGCTGCGGAACAGGGGTGGTGGCTGCCGCATTGGCGGACATGGTGCGCGAAGACGCCTCGACCGGTCAACATGCCCGTCACGTGATCGCACGTGGAGGACGGTTGGAGGTGGAGGCCACGTGCCAAGCCACGGGCACGTTTCAGGACGTGTGGCTGTTTGGTGCAGCGAGGCGGGTGTTTCGCGGCACGTGGGCGTGGGCTCTGGCGTTCCTGGCTTTGTGGAGTGATTCCGCGATGGCAGGCGATTTGGCCGACCAGCTCACGGAGTCGGCCCGGGTGTCGGTGCTGACGGCCAGTCCCGGAGCGGACTTGTATGCGGCCTTTGGGCACACGGCCATTCGGGTGTTTGATCCTGAAGTCCGGCTGGACTACGTGTTCAACTACGGCACCTTTGTGGTCGACGAGGGATTTTACGTGCGCTTCGTGAAAGGACGCATGGATTACCGGCTTGGCGTCGAGCGCTATGGACGGTTCCAAAACCTGTATTTGCGTCAGGGGCGTGCCTTGCATGAGCAAGTGCTGAATTTGGCCCCAGAGGACGTCAAGGCGATGGCTGAGTACCTCGAGTGGAACGCCCAGCCTGAAAATGCGACCTACGCCTACGACTTCTTCCGCGACAACTGCGCCACCAAAGTCATTGCGGTGCTGGAGGGGGTGTTTGGCGACCGGTATGACGCGGGATGCGTGCCGACGGACAGCACTTACCTCGAAGCGCTGCGGCCCTACACTTCGGGCAATCCGTGGTCGGCGTGGGGCATGGAGTTGATTCTCGGCGCAGAGGCATCCACCGCCATGCCGGATTGTGGCCACTCGTTTTTGCCAGACGTACTCGCCTACCAAATCGACGCGATGACCCTCGATGGCCAGCCCTTGGCGTTCGAGCGCGAGGTGGTGTATCCTCACCAAGGATCGTGGCATGCGGGCTTGCCCGAGGGCGATTCTGGACGTCAGGCGCCGGTTTACCTCATGTGGGGGTGGGCGGCGTGGATGGCCTTGGTTCTGAGGATGGCCTACCGAGGGGCAAGATGGAAGCGGTGGGGGCGGCGCGTGTCGGTGGCCGTCACTGCAGCGGTGTCTGCCCTCATGGCGACGCTGTTCGCGCTGATGGCGTTGGCGACCGACCACAACGACACGTGGTGGAACGCGGATTTGGTCTGGGCGTTGGGGGGATGGGGTGTGATTTGGGTGGCCGTTCGGAGGTCGCGAGGTGTTCGTCTCGAGGACATGGGGCTGGAGCGCAAGGTGGCCGCGGTGTGGACGGTGCTGGCCTTGGGGTCGGTGTACATCGTGCCCGCGTGGCGTTCAGGGTTGGGATGGGGTGAGTCCATCGTTTGGGCCAGCGTGGGGGCATGTTTGGCCGTGGTGTTTGCGGTGTGGACATCCCTTGCCCCGAAGGTGCGTTGAGCGCGCTTCAGCGATGTACCTTGCAAGGGAATTTCGCCGGATGATTCACATGAAAACACCTTTGGTTTGCAGCGCGTTGGCCTCCTTGTTGTGGTGGGGCTGCGCGAACCCTGTGTCGTGGGAAAACGACATTCACATCCCAGTCTTGGACGACCGGGTTTCCTGGGCCGATGTCGTGCCCGATTCGCTGTACGAGCCCGGTGTGGACGGAGGTCCTGCCCACTTTGTGCTGGTCGACACGCTCGACGGCTGGGATTGGACGGCGTGGTCGCAGTTGCCCGACACCACGTTGTCCATCCGTTACGACGGCGAAGGGGTGCTCACGAACGGCGTGCCTGTGCAGGAAGGACTTCCCGTGGCTTTGGCCCAAGACAACCTTCCCTTTGTGGAAATCGAATTGAACCAGCCGGAGGGTTTGGAGTTGACGGAGGCGCGCCTGTCGGGAGGTGCCATCCAGCTCGAGGTGCAGCACAGCCTTCAGTGTGAAGTCAATGTGCTGTTCACGTTCCCCGGGGTCCAAATCAACGGAGCCCCGATGGATGTGCCGCTTCAATTGCCTGCAGCCACGGATGCGGTGGCGGGTTCGGAATCTGCGGTCGTGGACATGACTGGGGCCCAGTTTGATTTCACCCAAGTGGGCGGCTTTGATTCCAATGCCTTGGAGGTTCAAGTCGTGGCAGTGTCGGGGCCGGTGACGGCGCCAAGTGGCATTTACATCGTGCAACCAAGCGACAGCATCGTCATGAATTTGACCTTTCAGTCCTTCGAGGTGGAGTCCCTCGCGGGGTACTTCGGCCAGTTGACGGAAGGGGCGTCGTCCGATGTGGCGTTGCTGGATACGGTGCCGTTGCCCCAGCCATCCATCGATTTGGAGGGCACGACGGCAAGCCTGCATGTCACCAACACCATTGGGGCGGACTTGCGGTTGTTCATCGACACGTTGCAATTCGACGACAACCTCGTGGAAGGCGACCTCATCGCGGGCCATGACATTCCGCGGGCCGTGTGGGTCAACGATGCGCCCGTGCCGAGCGAGTGGTCCTTGGATTTGGGAAGTCCCGGCTCGACGTTTCTCGAGGAGTTGGAAGCCTTTCCACGCAGCTTGCACGTGGCAGGGCGCATGCAATTGAACCCCATCAACACCTCGGAGTTTTTGATGGACCGCTTGGACGTGGCGTATCCGCCGACGTTCTGGTACGAGCTTCGGGTCCCCCTGAAATTGGGGGTCAATGGATTGGTGTTGCGCGATTCGTTTGAGCTCGAGGGATTGGACGATGTGCCCAACTTCGACGGGTTCCTGCATCTGGACTTCAGCAACACCTTCCCCGTGGAAGTCACGGGAACGGTGGCGTTTGATCGGCTTGATGGCGTGTTGTACCGCGACACCTTGGTGTTGCCGGCGGGCAGCGCTCCTCAAGATGTGACAGGTGAGGGCACCTTGAGCATTCCTGTGAATGCGGAGATGCTGATGCCAGGCGGGGATGTCGAGGTGGAGTTGCGGGTCAACACGTTTGGGACGCAGCCTTTCACGGGACATGAATTTGTGCGGTTGCAAGGCCGATTGGAAGGAACCCAATTGATCGAAGTCGAATGAAGGCGCTCAAGCACATCTTCATCTGGACAGCGCTCCTCGGGGTGCGTGCCGCTTCGGCGCAGGACCTCGTGGCTGACCTTACCCCACCAGCGGAGCGGGGAGCCGCGTCTTTCGAAGTGTGGGCCAACCAGCGCACCAATGCCTTCAGCTCGGGCTTTGTGCACACAGCTCAGCAGGGGGGATTCCTGTCGCGGGAATTCTTGCAGGACATGCTCGATGCCCACCCCGTGCTCGGAGGCATGGGGGGGCAAGTGGGATGGTCCAAACGGTTCAGCACGCGTCCCCTCGGCGACGGTCCTTGGGCCCTGACAGGCGCCTTCGGCAGTGAAGTGTTGGTCAGTGCGTTGTGGCGTCGCGACTTGCTCGAGTTGGGTTTGATTGGCAATGCCAACCACACAGGAAGGGTGGACGTCTTCAACGGCACAGGCATGCGCGTGGGGGCATTCAACCGGGTGTCGCTCGGCGTCGAGCACAAAGACACCCGTCAGCGTGTGGAACTGTCGCTCGTGCAGAGGCTGGCCGGCGTGGAGTGGGGCATTCCCAACGGCTCGTTTTGGGTTTCCGAAGGGGCAGACTCCATGGAGGTCAACATGCAGGCCTACGGCGTGGCCAGCTTGGATGCGTTTCCCGACACCAGCGGATTCGCCTTCAGCCAAATTTTGCCCGCTTACGGGGTGGGCCTCAGTGGCTCTTTGCCCTTGACATCTGAGCTCTTCCCAATTCAGTTGCTTGTGGACTTCCAAGACGTGGGGGTCATGTGGGAGCGCGGCGGCGGCTTGATTGCCGCGGTGGACACCGGATTTGCCACAACGGGACCGTCGGTGCCTTTCTCGCAGTACTTCACAGAAGGAACGGGGACGACCGATGGCCTGACTTGGCAAGATGTCGCAGACGGAACCACCGGGATTGAGCCGGACAGCTTGTACTTCGTCAGCGACAGTGCCTTTGGGCGCATGTTGATGCTCCCGACCAAAATCCAAGCCAACCTCCATTGGTGGCCCTCTCCAGACATTCAGGTTCGGGCCACGGCGCGGGCCGGGGCATGGATGCCGGAGCCGGAGTTCACGTTTGGCGTGGGGTGGATTCCCGGCAAGCGTTTGGCGTTTGGTGTGGACTATCGCACCGGGGGCTGGGGTGGAGGACGACCTGTGACGTGGTTGGAATGTCGTGTCACCAAGAAGCGCATTCTCTCCATTGAAGTCGACGATCCTGCAGGATGGATGTGGGGGTCCGAAGCTGCGGCCAACACCTACGGCCGAGGCGTGCGGTTCTCCTTGCGCCGCATTCCGGGCGCGGGATGGACGCGCTTCATGGGGCTGTCCAACCGCGATTTGCGCGGACCTGCCCCTGCAGTGCCCACCAACGTACCGCAAACCAGTTCGCAACCATGACCTCGTCTTCGAATCAACCCTTGCACGTCCTGGCCGGCCCCTGCGCCGTGGAAAGCCTCGAAACCACGGCTACTGTGGCTGCGGAGGTCAAGCGCGTCTGCGACAAGTTGGGCTTGCCGTTTCATGTCAAGGCCAGCTACCGCAAGGCCAACCGCACCCGCCTCGACTCCTTCACCGGCATCGGCGACCGCGAGGCCCTCGAGGTGCTGGGTCAGGTCAAGGCGGACCTTGGCGTCGGCATCGTCACAGACATTCACCTTCCCGAAGAAGCGGCCATGGCGGCTGAAGTGGCCGACGTGCTCCAGATTCCCGCATTCTTGTGCCGCCAAACCGACTTGCTCGTAGCCGCAGCCCAAACAGGACGCACCGTCAACGTGAAGAAGGGGCAGTTCATGGCCCCTGCGTCCATGAAGCACGCCGTGGACAAGATCTGCGAGTCGGGCAACGATCAGGTGTGGCTCACCGAGCGCGGCACCATGCATGGTTACGGCGACCTCGTGGTGGACATGCGTGGCCTCACCGAAATGCGCGCCTTTGCGCCCACCTTCATGGACTTGACGCACAGCCTCCAACAGCCCAACCAAGCCAGTGGGGTGACCGGCGGTCGCCCCGAGCTCATCGCCACGGTGGCCCGCGCCGCGGTCGCTGCCGGGGTCGATGGCGTCTTCATCGAAACCCACCCCGATCCTTCCAAGGCCCTGAGCGACGGCGCCAACATGCTTCCACTCGACCAGTTGGAAAGCCTGCTCACCACGCTCGCGAGCCTTCACGAATGGCGGCAAGCCCATGCGTGACCTGCGCGTCATGTGGGCCACGTTGGGGTGCGCCGTGCTGCTGGGCGCATGCGCCATCCTCCCTGGCCCCATGACGGCAACCACGGTGGGGTTTGAGGTTCGCGAATTCTCCCGCCAAACCCAATTCCCAGGCGTGGAGTCCAACTTGTACGCCACCGAAGTTCATCGGGTCAAACTCAACGGCAACTTCGCGGAGGGGGCACAAAGGTTTGAGCTGTGGGTCGATTCTGTGGCGTTGCCCGTCCGGCTGGTGCAAGACCGCGCAGGCATCGGCATGGACATGGGGGCAGGGCGCCGAGAGGATGTTCGATTCACTGCCAACCGCCACAAATACCGCCAAGGCACCTCAGGGGCGATGGTGCTACCCGAAGAAACCTACCGCGTCACAGGCAAGGTCCTTGAAGGGGGCGAAGCGTGGTTTGTGTTCTCCGACCGGTGGGGCAGCGAAACCCGCTGGAACCTAGGTACCCCCGAATCCTTGCCCAACCTCTACGCCCCATAAACCATCCACCCACGACCATGTCTTTCATTCCTCAAACCGCCATCGCTTCTCTCGCCCTTGGTCTTTTCGTTTCCTTGGCATGCAGCGCGCAGGAAGCCCCAAAACAAGAGGAGGACATCCCTGTGGCCATTGTGGAAACCTTGCCTGCTTGGCACGGCTGCCCATCTGATGCAGCCGTCGCCCCAGATGAAGTTCGAACGTGCACGGAGCAAGCAATCGCGAACTTTGTGGTGTCGAATTTGGCCTATCCCAAAAAAGCGCGCCGCAAGGGCATCGAAGGCCGAGTCATTGTCAAGTTCATCGTGGAAAAAGATGGCGCGGTAGGAGAGGTGACGGTGGTGAAAGGCGTGCACCCCATGCTCGACGACGAAGCCCAGCGCGTGGTGGAAAGCATGCCCGATTTCCATCCTGGCATGCAGCGCGGCAAACCGGTCCGCGTCTCGTACCACTTGCCCTTCAATTTTTCGTTGAAGTAACCATACAGAACTAAGGAGGGAAGCACGGGACATAGGGGCTATGTCATCCCGGTGCTGAGGGTAGAGAATATGCTGAAGTTATGGAGCACCTTTTCAGCCTTGCACTCAGACATACTGGCGCCTTTGAACCTGCAAGCGCGCAGGCTCTCCGAGAGCTTGCTAAGAATGCAAAACGCCAGTTTGGCTTGAACTTTAAAAAAGGCCGTGAGAAAGGAGCTCAGTCAAGTAAGCATCGAATCGAATGACCATTTCCAATAGGCGTGGGATTCGTGTAAATGGGTCCTCCTCCTGTTTCTAGAACAAATCGTCGCATGCTATCGCCAGACTCAGTCGATGTCCACCAAAACGCGTAACTCCCTCCGTCATTGAAGTCAGAATTGGCACCTTTTCGAATGCCCGCTGGCAGGCCGGCAAAACCAGTTGAGTTATCTCCATCCCACGATATGTTGGCAATGCCTGAAGATGCAGCTTTCAAGGCCGTCGTTCCATAAGGTGCCAACTGTAAGAATTCTTCGATCGTTGGGACGTGCCATCCATTGGGACACAAGCCACGCGAATCAAGCACGGCGTATCCATTGTACAACAAACCCCAGTAATTTTCGTTATCGGTTTCGTTACAAAAGCTTCCTGTGCAGTGCTCCGTTCCCTCGCCGTAAATGGCCGATGCTCCAGAAGACGCAGACATCCATTCTGATTGATTCAGGGAATTGGCGATGGCATCTCCGTTGGTGTATTGAGAAGCTCGTAGATTCTCAGCAAACCAGCATTGACCGCCAATTTCAACTGTTTGGTAATCGTATCCTTGATAGGATATTTCCATTCCACAAGAAAAAATGCCTGCAGCACTCCTGAGGTCATCCGTGACGGTGCATTGTCCCATGACTCCAGACGACATGAATGCCAAAGCGGTACAAGTTCCAAGTGCTTTGAAAAGGTTTCTGCGGTTTGTCATAGCTGATGAAGTTTTTAGCATACATAAATATAAGAAAAATACTGATGAAGATTTCAAGATCCTATTTAATTGATTTCCTAAGTTTTGGAGGGGGAGGCCAATGTTGGGCCGAGGCTTGGTGGAAAGAAGACATGCATCTATCTTTGCCGTCCGTTTCAGCAACGGCTGAATGCACGCGGAACATTCAATGGGGGTATAGCTCAGCTGGCTAGAGCGCTTGCATGGCATGCAAGAGGTCCGGGGTTCGAATCCCCGTATCTCCACCAACAGCCCGCTACGGGAATCGTTTTGGCTCCGTAGTACAATGGATAGTGCGTGGGTTTCCGGTACCCAAAATCTAGGTTCGATTCCTAGCGGAGCTACTTTCTCACTCAACCCTGGTTCTCGAAGAGCCAGGGTTTTTTTGTGCCCTGCTCGGTCTCAGTTTGAGCCCTTGCCGGCATCAATTGTTGATGTTGTACTGCCCGGATGCGGTTTCGTATTGCTCCGACACCTGCATGTACTGTCCGCCGAGAATCGACGTGGCGATGCCCGCGCTGGTGTTCAAGAGTCCTCCTGAGACGGAAGCTCGGTCGCCGGATGCGGTGTTGGAGTGCCCTCCTGAAATGCACGTGTTGGACGCAGTGGCCCGGTTGTCCAAGCCACCAAGGATGGCCGACCATGTTCCCGTCGCCAAGCTGGCTTGTCCTGACAGAATCGACGCGCCCTGCCCAAACAATGCGTTGTTGTAACCGCCCAACACACTGCCATTGGAGCCATAGGTGTGTCCGGCACCCACCACGAGGTTGTGCGATCCGACACGCACTTCGCCATCCATGTAGTTGCCTTCGGCATCGCGGTGTCCACCTTCACTTTCGTTGTATCCGAGAATCAGATTCCCCAAGCCATTGGACGTACCGTATGTCGTTCCCGCGCCATTGTCCAACCGCACATTCAATCCGCTAAGGTTCCACGTGTCCTGCCCAAACGACGACCGCTCCGCCACCGGCACCAAGCTCAACAGCGGTGCGAGGCTCGCAATGGCCTGTTCTTGGGCCTGAAGCTGTCCCTCCAGAGCGGCGATTTGTTCTTGTTGCGCGACAAGCAGCCCCGCCAACTGCTCCAAGATGTTGGGCAGCGACATGTCATCGTCTGAAATTTGGAAACCCAGAGGGTTGTCAAAGTAGATGAACAACTCAATCAAATCCTCAGCCCCAATCGCCCCATCGGCATCGATGTCGGGATTGTAGGGGTACTCCACCGCGCTGACATTGTTCGCCAAATCCTGCGCCAATTGCAGGTTTTCAGATTGGCCATGGAGCGTGAAAGCGATCAAGAAAAAGCATGGAGCCATGAAGCGTTTGAGGGTAGACATGTGAAAGGCAATTGGTTATGTACAATATACGCCAATTTGCCCGAGCACAAAAAAGCCGACCCCAGGGGAGGAATCGGCTTCTTCTTGATTCGATGCAGAGATCAGTTTCCCCAAAGCAGGAGGAAGTCCATGAGGTCGCTGAATTGGACTTCACCATCGCCATTGAAGTCAGGACAAACGTCGTAGCGAAATGTGTTGTCGTCGACATTGGCAAGGCGGTCGTAGTTCAGGGCCTCCAGGTCACACCGCCCCATGAAGGCGCTGCCAAAGCGTAAGCTTGCAGGAATTGCGTCAAGTCCTCGACTTGAACGGAGCCGTCGTTGTTGAAGTCTGCAGTTGTCTGCGCGTTTGAACACCACGCTTCGTTCATGGCATTGGCCTGAGGGGCGTAGGTGGCATACTCGCCGTCGGTGCACCCTTCAAAGATGCAGCTGCCGTGGTCACGCGTCGCACTTGGGTCGTAGTTCTCTGCAGGAAAGTAGACACATCCTGCGCACGACTCGAATTCGCAGCTCAAATCAGTCGGTAAAATGCCTGATTTGGGCGATTAAACGCAGAAAAAAGCCGAGAGATTTAGACGTTTCCTCGACAAGCGTCACTTGTTGGGAGAGGATGAGCCGAACTTGGGCGAACGCGAAGTGCGCTTCCGGCTTATCTTTCAGGGAGCGTTCAACCATGGATCAAGCTGCACTCATACCCGTGATTTGGTGGGGCCTCGTGGCCGTGTTGGTGGTCGTGGCGGCGTGGTTTTTTTGGTCTTTGCGAAGACAGCGGAAAGGAACCTACGCGCACTTTCGCGAGCAGCTGGAAATCATTGAATATTTCAGTCAAAGCGTGTTTCGCCAAAATTCCACGGAGGACATTTTGTGGGACATCGCCGCGTCCTGCATTGAAAAAATGGGGTTGGAAGACTGCGTGATTTACTTGCGCGATGAGGACAAAGGCGTGTGGGTCCAAAAAGCCGCTTACGGCCCCAAAAATGTGGACTATCGCGCCATTCACGAGCCCATGGAGTTGGCGTTTGGGCAAGGCATCGTCGGCAGGGTGGGCGCCTCGGGCATTGCAGAAATCGTGTCGAACACGGCAGAAGATGCCGACTATGTGGTGGACGATGTGATGCGCGGCAGTGAAATGGCCGTGCCCATCGTGTGCGATGGTGAGGTGATCGGCGTCATCGACAGCGAGCACAGCCTCGTGGGCTTCTTCCAATCTTACCACCTTCGTCTGCTTCAAAGCGTGGCCAACATCTGCGGTCAAAAAATTGGCCGCAGCATCGGAGAAGAGCGCATCCAAGAGTTTGCGAAGTTCTTCCAGTTGAACCCCAATCCCGTAGCGAGGCTGGATTTTGACGGCGCTCTTTTGCTGTCCAATGCGCAGGCAGACGCCCTGTTGGTGTTGGAGGGTGGAACGGCACCAAGGCTTTCACGGGGCAGTCCATTTTGGCCGCTCTTGCAGAAGGCAAGTATCTCAGATGTCCCTGTTCAGACTCAAGTCCAGGCAGGCGACAAGTGGTTTCAGGTGGCGATGGCACGTGTCGGGGACAAGTCCTTCGTGCACATGTACGCAGTGGACGTGACTGAAGTGCAGTTGGCCCGGGCGCGCGCAGCGGAGGCGGAGCGACACAAGTCGGATTTCTTGTCTGTGATGAGTCATGAGATCCGCACACCGTTGAACGCGATTTTGGGCTTGATTGAATTGATGATTCGCGGGGACGATTCGGAGCAAGACCGTCTTTCGAACCTCTCCTACATGGAATTTGCAGGGAAGCATTTGAAAGGTCTGTTGACCGACGTGTTGGACCTCGAACGATTGGACAGCGGGAAGGCCGAGCCGCATCTTACGCCGTTCGCGCCAGAGGAGTTTTTCAAGCGCGTGGTGAATGGCTTTCAAAAGCGGGCAGAGGCCACCGGGAACGTGTTGAGTTTGGAGGTGGCAACGGGGGTTCCTGCGGGACTGATGGCCGATGTAGGATGGTTGACCCAAATGTTGAACAACCTCATCACCAATGCATTGAAGTTCACTTCCGATGGGGAAATTCGATGCCATGTCGCGTGGGAATCGGAGCATCTTCAGGTGGCGGTGCGCGACACAGGAAGGGGCATCTCGCCGAGCGATTTGAAGCGCATTTTGGAGCCCTTTGAGCAAGCCGACCGCGAGCGCATGGTCAACACCGCCAACCAAGGGGTGGGCTTGGGTTTGGCCATCACCAAAAAGCTGGTGGGTCTGCACGGAGGGGAGTTGGGGGTGACCAGCACGCTGGGGGAGGGCACGACCTTCCGATTTGCATTGCCGCTTCAACGAACCGACGCATCGGAGGCGGATGTGGAGATCCGAGGCGAGACGACCGACCGTCCTTTGATTCCCGAGGCGCCGGTGTTGATTGTCGACGACAATGAACTCAATGTGTTGGTTGCGAGGCGCATGGTGGCCAATTGGGGATATGAGGTCGTCACGGCGTCCAATGCCGACGAAGCCGAGGCCCAACTGGTCCAAGCAAGCCCTTTCTTGGTGCTCCTCGACATTCACATGCCAGGACGCGATGGGTTTGAGGCTGCGCGCGATTGGAAACAACCGTCAAGTGCATGGTGCCAAATTCCCCTGGTGGGGCTCACGGCGGATGCCGAGTCGCACACCCGCATGAAGGCCCTTGAATCGGGCATGGACGACGTGGTGGTCAAGCCATTCAATCCGCCGCATCTGCGTGCGGTTCTGGAGCGCTTCTCAGCACAAGGTTGAGTGCAAGGCGATGGTTGGGGGCTTGGAAGGTTCTCAAAATCAAGTACATTGGGTTCATGACACACCTCCTCCAAACCTCGTTTCTTGCATTCGTTGTTTCGATGCTCACCGCGCCCATGGTCTTGGCCCAAGTGGCGCCTTGCATCGACGAATCGCTCATCGATCCCACGGCGTTGTGCACCGAAGAATACGCACCTGTTTGTGGGTGTGACGGGGTGGTCTACAGCAACGCTTGTTACGCCCAAACCCAAGGCGGCGTGACGTCTTGGACAGAAGGGGGTTGTCAGGCTTGCGAGGACCTTGCTGAAGTGGACTTTGGGTTGTGTGACTTGGTCCTCGGGGTGGGCAACTTCGGCGGATCTTGTGTCTATGTCAGCGGTTGCGGCACGGAAGTGGGGGGCATCGATTACGCTTCGGCGCTTTTCGACTCGATGGACGCCTGCGAAGCTTGTTTGGCGTTGGGAGGAGGACCGTACGAAGGGTGCACTTACGCGTATGCGTGCAATTTCGATGCTTCGGCGCAAGTCGACGACGGTTCTTGTTTGTTCCCACCATACCACTGTCCGCTCCCGCCAGAGGGTGGCGGATGCACTTACATCCAGGCGCCCAATTACGATCCCGATGCGGTGTATGAGGATGGGTCTTGCACATTCACCTTGGAGACCATTTGCGTCGGGGATTTGAATGGCGACGGGAGCATTTCAATCTCGGACATCTTGGTCATGTTGGGGCTGTTTGGAAGCGTTTGTTGACGTAGACTTGCACCCGACCTATTGAACACGCATCTCATGAAAAACTTTGCCATTGTCGCTGCTGCTGCAGCGCTGCTTGTTGCCGGTTGTCAATCCAACAACGAGGCTGCCGATTCCCTGAACAACAACGTTCCTTTGGAAACCCAACAGAAGGTGTACAGAGAGTTGAGGGCTGCCATGACCCTGGCGGGAAAGGAAGCGTTGGCGGCGTACCCCAAAACAGGAACCCCCGAGGGTGGGGCCGAGGAGTTCCGCGCCTTGCAAGACAGCTTGCGTGATTCGTTTTGGGCCACCGTGTGTGACACCAATCAGGTCGCCCTTCACTACGGTGACTCCATTTGGACCAAAGGGGTGAAGGAGAAGTGGCCCGCAGTGGTCAAGGGCCGTTGAGGTGACGGGCGCTTAGACGTCCTCCGTCGCAGCTTCAGGAATCCATCCCACGTTGCCGTTGTCGAGCTCGACTTCGGTCCATCCTGGCGTTCGGTCCAAAATGCAGGCGCGCGTCCCTTCGTGCAATTGAAACAACACCGTGCCCGAGGCCGAGGGAGAGCTGGTCACATCGACCCGTTCTGACATGACAACCAATTGTCGGGCGGACTCCATGCGGGCGTTGGATTCTCGCACGCACCCCAGGCCGATGAGCCCCAAAAGCAGGGAGGCGAAGGCCAGGAAGCCAATCGTGTTGCGGGAATCTTGACTCGTTTTGCGCCAGCGCACCATCCAAAGCACCCAGGAAAGACTCCACCAAAGCAAGGTCCAACACACCCATCCTGTGAGCCTGCCCGGTCCCACCCAAGAGGACAGCCAAGAGGTCAAGCCGAGCTTGGGGATGGCGGTGATGCGGTCCACAATTTTGGACTCAAGCAGGGCCAGGTTGGCTTGCAGGTGCTCGTTGGAAGGGTCGAGAAGCTTGGCCCGCTCGTAGTGAAGCCGTGCACGTCCCCACGCACCCAACTTGAACGCGGCGTTGCCCGCATTGAATTCCGATTCAAAGTGACGATGGGTTTCCAACAGGGCCTCGTAGCGCGTCAACGCGTCGTCGTATTCCCCAGCCTCGTAGGCGGCATTGGCGGCCTCAAATGCCGCTTCAGGTTGCCCATGCGCCGAATGAACCATTGCCAAGAACAGGAGAAGCAGGAGGGAACGAAGGGGCTTCATGACAACGTGGATTCGGTGGTTTCCGCCAAGGCGATGAGCTGTGCCGCAAGTGCATCCAGGTTGCCCTGAGAAGCGCCGTATCGCTGCATTTCGCAGGCAACCCAAATGTCATCCCACGACGCGCCGAGCGCCGGGTCTTGCCCTTGGAGATGCGTGCGTACGGCATCGCGGGTGAGTTGGGAGCGTTCCCAATCCAACTTGGCCATGAGGTATTGTTCCATGGCCTCGCCCACCACTTCAATGGTCAACTCCTGCTTGAGCGATGCTTTGAGGGCGCGCAGGGCACGCCGGTTGCGGGTGCCCCGCACATCGGCCTCGGCCAGGGTGTGACGACGGCGCCGCAGGGCCCCGCCTGCGAAGGTGAGGGGCGCGACAAGCATGCCAAGCGCAAATGTCCAGGTCGTCCATGGAGGACGGTTCCGGGGCAAGAATCGGCTGGGGGAGGAGAGGATGTGCCGGACATCTTGGGTCAGCACCTGGACGTCTTGTTGGTGGGTGAACGTCATGGACGCCGTGGCTCCGTCGGCGCCCGTGCTTTTGCCCACATGCACTTTCAATCCGGGCGCGACACTTGACACGTGGGTGCCCGTCAAGGGGTCAAAAGACACCGCTTCGAAAGGTGGGAGGGCGTAGTCGCCAGGCGCCCGAGGGATGGCCACGAATTTGAACGTGCGCGACCCCGTTTCGCCCCGCGCAGAGAGGGCGATTTTGTCCGTCACCTCGGCCTCAAACACCTCGAATTCCGAAGGCCATGCGAGTTGTGGCTCCCGCAGGAATTTCAAGTTTCCGCTGCCTTTGTACGTGATTTCCAAGGTGACGGCTTCGTTCGTGGAGACGCTGTCGGCGGACAGGGTTTGGGTCACATTCAAGCTGGAGAAGGTGCCGACAGAGTTCCTCGGAGCAGCCTCCGGCAAGGGGAGGACTTCAATGGCAACAGGGTCGCAGGTGGCTTGGATGTCGCGACCCTCAAAGAAGTTGATGCGCAGGTAGCCCGTCAGGTCAAAATCACGCAACGTGAACGTGCCCGTTTGTTGCGGGAAGGCCACGATTTGACGCACTGTGGCCACGTTGTATCGCTTGCCGTTGATCAGTTGAGGCTCCCAACGCGCATCCGGGGTTTGCACCGTTTCCTTCCAAAATCCTTCGAGCTCGGGAATGTCGTAGTTCCGGACGTCGAGGTTGGTGTACCGGTTGTAAATCTTGTAGGTGAGCACAAGCGGTTCGCCGAGGTAGACGGTGCGCTTGCTCGGTTCGATGGCGGTGACCAAATCGCGTTGAACCGCCTTGGTCTTCGTCCGCGAAGGGGTGTTTTGCGAGGTCCCTGATTCAACCACAATGCGGACGGCGTTGCTCTTGAGGGCACCTCGGTTGGTCTTCCACGTCATGGCGGGAATGCGGACCTCTTTGGCGGCGGTCACCGCATAGCCGTAGGTGTACTGTTGCTTGGAGGTGGTGACGCCGTTGATCCACTGGGTGTTGCTCGAGGTGCTTGGACCCATGCGCCAGTCGAGGCCTTGGATTTGGGGTGGGTCCAACTCCTTCACCTTGCAATTCAGAAACGAGAGGGTGACGCGGATCAAATCACCTTGCGACACGTTGGTGGCATTGACGGTCACTTCGACCGACGCATCTTGCGCAAGCGCAGGCATCCACGAGGCGAGAATCGCCCATGCGAGCACGAGTCCGGTTCGAGGGAAGGTCATGACGTCACCAGTCTTTTTCAATGTTCTTGGATGCGCCTTTGCCGCGTTTTTGGGCTTGGGCTGCCCGCAATTTCGCTTGAACTTCGGCTTCCTGACGTTCCAAACTTTCCAAAATTCGCTCCATGTCGGCGCGGCTGATTTGGCCTTCCTTCGGCATTTCACCTTGCTCAGAAGGGGATGGCTGAGGCTCTGAACCGGCGTTTTCCTGACCGTCTTGGTTCTGCTCGCCGTCCTGGTTCTGCTCGCCGTCTTGGTTCTGCTCGCCGTCTTGGTTCTGCTCGCCGTCCT
>CAZGQI010000029.1:0-23904 GCA_964527895.1 uncultured Comamonadaceae bacterium
AATCCGTGAACGCGTAGAGCGCGTCGAGCATCTTGTCAGGCGAGACGTTGTTGGCCAAATGCACCACCACTTCGACCTTGTCGGCGGTGTTGTCCTCCACCTTCTTGACCTTGATTTTCCCCTTGTCGTTGGCCTTCAGGATGCTGTCAATCAACGACCCTGTGGTCACCCCATAAGGAACCTCACGAACGACCAGCGTCTTGCTGTCGACCTTGTCAATGCGCGCACGCACGCGGACGCGGTCCCCGCGAAGGCCGTCGTTGTAGTTCTCCATGTCCGCCATCCCGCCGGTGGCGAAATCCGGATAGAGCTTGAAGCGTTTGTTTTGGTAGTGCGCGATGCACGCATCAATCAACTCAATGAAGTTGTAAGGCAGGATTTTGCAGGCCAAACCAACCGCAATCCCGTCCACCCCGCTCGCCAGCAGCAACGGAAATTTCACCGGAAGCGTTTCCGGTTCCTTGTTCCGGCCGTCGTACGAAGACAGCCACGTGGTGGTCTTCGCGTTGAAGAGGACTTCCAGGGCAAACTTGCTCAGCTTGACTTCAATGTAACGCGGGGCCGCCGCACGGTCGCCGGTCAAGATGTTTCCCCAGTTTCCCTGGCAGTCGAGGAGCAGTTCGCGCTGGCCGATTTGGACCATGGCATCCCCGATGCTCGCATCCCCGTGCGGGTGATACTTCATCGTGTTGCCGATCACGTTGGCCACCTTGTGGAACCGGCCGTCGTCCATCTCCCGCAAGCTGTGCAGGATGCGACGCTGCACGGGCTTCAGGCCGTCGTGCTGGTGCGGGACGGCGCGCTCGAGGATGACGTAACTCGCGTAGTCGAGGAAGTAGTCGTTGTACATCCCCCGAACGGGAACGACGTGTTCCATCTCCCCCGCGTCCGAGCCCTGGTCTTCGCCTGAAAACTCGTCGTCGCGCTCGTCGCGCTCGTCGTCTTGAATGGGATCGTTCTCGCTCATGCTTCGCTCACTTCGTCTTTCTCCACGCGGAGGTTTTCAATGATGAATTTTTGGCGGTTGGGCGTGTTCTTGCCCATGAAGAAGCCGAGCATCTCCTGAAGGCTCTGCTCCTTGCCGATGACCACGGGGTCCAAACGAATGTCCTCCCCAATGAAGTGGCTGAATTCGTCAGGACTGATTTCCCCCAGCCCCTTGAATCGGGTGATCTCCGCGCGGGCGCCCAACTCGTTCAACGCCGCCTGCTTCTCCACGTCGTTGTAGCAGTAGAAAGTCTTTTTCTTGTTGCGGACGCGGAACAGCGGAGTCTGCAGCACGTAGAGGTGACCACGCTTCACGAGGTCTGGGAAGAATTGCAAGAAGAACGTGATGAGCAGCAACCGAATGTGCATGCCATCCACATCGGCATCGGTGGCAATCACCACCTTGTTGTACCGCAACGTGTCGAGTCCGTCTTCGATGTTGAGGGCGGCCTGCAGCAGGTTGAATTCCTCGTTCTCGTACACCACCTTCTTGGTGAGCCCAAAGCTGTTCAGGGGCTTCCCCTTCAAGCTGAAGACCGCCTGGGTGGCGACGTCGCGCGCCTTGGTGATAGACCCTGAAGCCGAATCGCCCTCCGTGATGAACAGCGTGGTCTCCTCGTTGCGGTCTTTCTTGACGTCCGTCAAGTGCAAACGGCAATCACGCAGCTTGCGGTTGTGCAGCGAAGCCTTCTTGGCGCGTTCGCGGGCCAGCTTTTTGATGCCGGCCAAATCCTTGCGCTCCTTCTCACTCTGGATGATTCGTGCCTGAAGCGCTTGCGCAGTTTCAGGGTTGCGGTGCAGGAAGTTGTCGAGCTCACGCTTCAGGAACTCAAAGACAAAGCTCTTGAGCGACGGGCGCCCCGGCCCCACGTCTTGGGAGCCGAGCTTGGTCTTGGTTTGGGATTCAAACACGGGCTCCTCCACCTTCACCGCGACGGCCGCAGAAATGCCGCCGCGAATGTCCTGGGCATCGTAGTCCTTGCCGAAGAAGTCGCGGACCACCTTGATGTACGCTTCGCGGAAGGCCGCTTGATGCGTTCCGCCTTGAGGCGTGAACTGGCCGTTGACGAAGCTCTGGTAGTCCTCGCCGTAGGCATCAGTGTGGGTCATGGCCACCTCGATGTCCTCACCGGACAGGTGCACAATCGGGTAGCGCAGCTTGCTGTCCAAACGGTCCTCGAGCAAGTCCTTCAGGCCATTCTCGCTGCGGAACTTCTCCCCGTTGAGGTACAGGGTCAGCCCCGTGTTGAGGTAGGCGTAATTCCAGAGCAGCTTCTCCACGTGTTCCGTACGGAAGCGGTACGCCTTGAAAATTTCAGGGTCCGGCTTGAAGCGAATGCGCGTGCCGTTGCGCTTGGTGGTGGTTTCCACCTTGGCATCGTCGATGAGTTCACCGAGCTCAAAGCCCGCGCGCTTGATTTGGCCTTCTCGCACACTCTCAACAATGAACTCGGTGCTCAAGGCGTTCACCGCCTTGGTGCCGACCCCGTTGAGGCCCACGGATTTTTTGAAAGCGCGGCTGTCGTACTTGCCGCCCGTGTTGATTTTCGACACACAATCGACCACCTTTCCCAGCGGAATGCCGCGGCCGTAGTCCCGAACGCGCACTTCGTCGTCCTTGATCACAACCTCCACCGTGCGGCCATGGCCCATGGTGTACTCGTCAATGCTGTTGTCGATGACTTCCTTCAACAGGACGTAGATGCCGTCGTCGGCATCCTTGCCATCGCCCAACTTGCCGATGTACATCCCCGGGCGCATGCGGATGTGCTCCTTCCAATCAAGGCTCCGAATGTTGTCTTCCGTGTACGTGACTTGCTCTGCCATATTGTCCTCGAAATTAGAGACGTGGTGCGGGTTTGAGGCCAAATCACAACTCAACTTTTCCACACTTTCAGGGCCATTCACACACCAAAGGCGCCCTACCTTCGGGGCATGAAGGATCACGCCGACCACCCCGTACGCCAACTCGAGCCCCAAAATTTGTGGAACAGGTTCGCCGATTTGAACGCCATTCCCCGCCCCTCCAAGCACGAGGATCGCGTGGTCGAATGGCTGCACCAGTGGGCTTCCGAAAAGGGTCTACAATCACTTCAAGACGAAGTAGGCAACGTGCTGATTAAAAAGAATGCAACTCCCGGAATGGAGAATCGCAAGACGGTCGTTCTTCAGAGCCATGTGGACATGGTTTGCCAGAAAAACGAGGCGACCGATTTTGACTTCATGACCGAGGGCATCCGCATGGTGGTCGACGGCGATTGGGTCCGTGCCGACGGCACCACCCTCGGCGCCGACAACGGCATTGGCGTGGCCAGCATTTTGGCCGTGTTGGAAAGTTCAGATGTCGCCCACCCCGCGCTCGAAGCCCTCTTCACCATCGATGAGGAGACGGGCATGACAGGCGCTCTCGGATTGCAAGGCGGCTTTCTCTCCGGAGACATTCTTCTCAACCTCGACACCGAGGACGACGACGAAATCAGCATCGGCTGTGCGGGAGGCGTCGACTTGACATCCCGCGGCGCCTACACCCCGGAAGAAACCGTCAAGGAGGGCAACGCCGCCTTGACCCTCGTGCTTCGCGGCGCGTCTGGCGGCCACAGCGGCATGGACATCCACAAAGGACTGGCCAACGCCAACAAATTGATGAACCGCGTGTTGCTCGAAGCCCTCGACCACGTCGACTTGCGCGTGGCTGAGATCCACGGCGGCGGCTTGCGCAACGCCATTCCACGGGAGTCGCGCGCGACCGTGGTGTTTGCCGAATCTGACCGCGATGCCCTCGTGGCTGCCTTGACCGCATCCGGTGCGACGCTTCAAGCAGAGTACGCGACCACCGACCCCGAGTTGGTGCTCGAATGGAGCGCGGCAGACCTTCCCGCGTTTGTGCTCGGAGAAGATGACCAATACGCCCTCCTTCTGGCCATCCAAACGTGCCCCGTGGGCATCCACCGCATGAGCCCGGACATCGAGGGGTTGGTCCAAACCTCCAACAACCTCGCCCGCGTGGCGGTGGCCGAAGGCGCCGTGGAAATTCAATGCTTGAACCGCAGCAGCGTCGACTCGGAAAAGGACGACCACGCCCGCAGCATCGAAGCGGCGTTTGCCCTTGCGGGACTGCAAACGGAGCGAAGTGGTGCCTACCCCGGCTGGACCCCCAACCCCGCCAGCGAGGCCGTGGCCATGTGCCGCGATTTGTACCAAGAGCGCTACAACGAGGCGCCACGGGTGCTTGCCTGCCACGCCGGCTTGGAATGCGGCATCCTCGGCACCAACTATCCCGACATGGACATGGTGTCGTTTGGCCCCAACATCCGAGGCGCGCACAGCCCTGACGAATGCGTCCAGGTGAGCTCGGTCCAAAAGTTTTGGGGCTACTTCCTCGAGGTGTTGAACCGCACGCCGGAAGTCCACGCATGAGTCAAGAGACAACACGCCCACTGATCCTCGTCACAAACGACGATGGCGTCACCGCCCCCGGCATCCGCAACCTCGTGGAGAGCATTGCCGACCTCGGGGACATCGTGGTTGTCGCGCCCGACAGCCACCAAAGTGGGATGGGCCACGCCATCACAATCAGCAACATCTTGCGCATGTCGCCACACGACTTCCGGATGGACGGCGTGGAAGCCTACAAAACCACCGGAACGCCCGTGGACTGCGTGAAGCTTGCCATTTACAAGATCCTGAAGCGCAAGCCGGATGTGCTTGTGAGCGGCATCAACCATGGTTCCAACGCCTCCATCAACGTGATCTACTCCGGCACCATGTCGGCGGCCGTGGAAGGTGCCTTGGAAGGCATCCCTTCCGTGGGATTCTCCCTGTGTGATTTCGCCGAGGATGCGGATTTCCGCGCCTCCCGCAATGTCGCACGAACCGTGACCAAGCAAGTCTTGGCGCACGGCACCCCCAAGGGAACGTGCTTGAACGTGAACATCCCCAAAGTGGCGCCAGAAGACTTGAAAGGCATGAAGGTGTGCCGCCAAGGCGCCGGGCATTGGGCCGACTCGTTTGAGGAGAGGCAAGCACCAGGCGGTCGAACCTACTACTGGATGACCGGCAACTTCACCGACGTCGACAAGGGTGAAGACACCGACGAGTGGGCCCTCAAAAACGGGTACGTCAGTGTGGTGCCGGTCCAATACGATCTGACCGCCCACCATGCCATGACCGAGTTGAACGAATGGGAATGGCGCCTTGAAGACTAAACGACACGCCGCAGACCGTTTCTGGGTCGGGCTCCTCGCCGGTGTCATCGGAACGCTTTGTGGTGGGGTTCTGCTGGGATTTTGGTGGGGCTGGGCGAACGGCTCGTCCTTTTCCTACTTCTACAATGAAGTGGTGCTGAGCAGCTTGCTCTACCGCGACAGCATCTTGACCGCGAGCACCCTGTTCAATGTCATCTTGTTTTGGGGCGCCAACCGCTTGGGATGGGAGCGCGTGGCCCAAGGGCTCCTCGCCGTGATTTTGATCACCGTGCCGTTCATCGTCTACCTCCAAGCGACTGCGGGAACGTCATGGTGACCCCTCGCGCCTTGCGTCAGGAAGGCCGCCTCAAGGTCTTTTTGTTGGCTGGAGAGGCCTCCGGAGACGCCTATGGGGCGCTCTTGATCCGAGAACTCCAACAAGTCTGCAAGGCTCAAGGGCTTGAACTTGACCTCGTAGGTTGGGGCGGAGACGGCATGCACGCCGCAGGCATGCGCCTTTTGACGCACTGCGCGTCCATCAATTTCATGGGCTTTCTCGAGGTGGCCCAAAACCTCCCCACCATCCTCCAAAACCTCAAACGGGCGGAGGCGGACGTGGTGCGGGAAGACCCCGACCTCGTCCTGACCATTGATTTTCCAGGCTTCAACATGCGGCTCGCCAGGGCGTTGCGGCAACGTCAACATTCCGCCCTGCGGGTGCAATGGGTGGCCCCGCAGGTTTGGGCGTGGAAAGCCGGACGCGTGGCCCAGTTGCGCGAAGATTTTGACGCCGTGGCCCCCATCCTGCCTTTCGAAGCGGCCAACCTGGAAGCGGCGAGTGTGAACGTTTGGAACGTGGGACACCCCCTCCTCGACTTGGTCCCGCAATCCCAGGAGGACGACAGGCCCATTGGCTTGGCATTGCTGCCAGGTTCACGAATGCAAGAACTGAAGCACCACCTCCCCATCCTGATCGATGCCGCGCTCGAAGGCGCCATGCAAGGCCTGTGGTCCATGAACGACGTTGTGGTGGCCGGGGCACCTGGGCGAACCGAAGCGGATTACGCCTTGGCCCGTGAGCAGGGCATTCGGGTGGCCTTTGGGGAGACACACCGCATTTTGGCCCAAGCCAAGCGGGCTTGGGTGGCGAGCGGCACGGCCACGCTGGAAGCTGCGTTGCTCAACACCCCTCACGTGTTGGTGTACAAGACGAGTTGGGTCACCTACCGCTTGGCCAAATGGCTGGCGAAGGTGGAATTCATCGGACTGCCCAACCTCCTGCTCAACCGCGCCTTGGTGCCTGAACTCATTCAACACGACCTCACGTCCGCCAACTTGCTCTCGCACACCTCGCAATCCCTGGAGGCGCAGCCACGCGGTTTTTCAGAACTGCAATCCCAATTGGGTGGACCGGGCGCGGCACGCCGTTTGGCCCATCAAATGCTTGAGGCCTTCACGATGGAGTCCGGCCCCAGGGCTTAAAGCCCCACCACGTGCCCTGCCCGCTTGGGGACCACAATGCGGACACTCACCTTGGCTTCCCACATGCCGTTCGCGGGAACAGCGGCATCCGACCACGTCACCTCTCCGGTCTCGGCATCCCACACGCCACCGCCTGTCGCCTCCACTTCCATTTCCCAGCCAGGAGCCATGGGCAGGTCTTCCACCACGCGAACCGCCTTGTCTTCCGTTCCAGCGTTGTGCACCGCCACCGATCGAACTTGTTCAATCACGCGTTTTCCCGACATCCGTCGCGTGCCGCTCTCGTCTTGCAACAAGGTTGTTGTGGCGCGCACGCCGTCGTCAAATCCCAACTCCACGTGCAAGGAATCGCCCCAGGAAGGCATGTTCAGGGGAAGCACGCCCACCATGGCGTTGCCTTGGAACATGCGGCCTTCGCCCGACAACATCTTCAAGCCCATCCAAGCGCGAGTGTCGCAGGCGCGGCTGGCTTCTTCAGATGTGGCAGGACGGGCCTCCCAACGCGGGGTGGCGTCGACCCTGTGAGCGTCAAGAAAAACCCTCGCTGCTTCACCGGTCCCAGCCACGTCGACCTTGTCCCCCACAGCCATGCGCCAGTTGGAAGCCAATGCCCCCTGACCGGACAGCACGTCTTGGCGCGCACGCACATCCGAAAGCCCGCTGTTGACCCACTGCACGTTGGCACAGTAGCCATCGTAGGACACCTCTGCCCGGGTCTGCAACTGCGCTTTGGCTTGGCGCCGCACTGCGCCGCGCAGGGGTTGACCCGTGCGCAACTCCAAGGTGACTTCCTTCCAAGGCTGCCCCGTGGTTTGGACCACCCTGGCAAACCGTGAAATCTGCAATTGTGCCTCGTCCTCGTCCCACGACACATCGTAAGAAGTGACCCAACCCGCGCGCGAAGTGGCCACCTCGAGGCGTGCCTCTCCCCGTCCTTTTCCCGACACCACGAGTTCAAGGGCGTGCTGGACGGTTTGCGATTCGCGCTGGAGGGCGTCAAAATCTGCCGTGGCTGCAGCCAATTGGGTTTCGAGGCTTCGGACGTTGCTGGCGACGTCCACCCGATCCAGCGCCAGTTCTTGATGACGCTGTGCCAGGTAATGGCGCATCTCCTCGACGTCGTCCACCAGCAACACCTCTTGTCCGCCGCCAATGTGGCGGTTGGCCTCGAGGTACGCCCGTTCTTGATCAAGGGCGGACAGCAAGGCCTGCTCCAAATCCAAGGCGAGACGTTTGGCTTCCACTTGTTTGGCCATCCACGCCAGATCCTCGGCCACATCCGGCAACGTGGTCGTCTTGTTGATCGCCACCAGACGCATGCCCTCTGGCAACGTCACCTGGGCACTTGTCACGTCCACATCATCTGGCAGACCGACCAATAGCGACTTCATGACGCCGCCGTTGGACCGAACTTCCCCTTCGAAGGCCAAGACCGCGCCGACCTCGTGACAGGTGACTTCTGTCAAGGACCATTGTGGCCCCTGACCGAACACGTGAAACATCGTTGAACTCAACAGCAAACAGGCAAGGGCACGGATCATCGTCACAGAATTTGGGCTTGAAAGTACAACGGCGGGCGCAGCCGCAAAGGACATACGCTCAAGGCGCACAGACCACGGTGTCCGTCACGCCGGCGTAGGCCACAAACCACCCCAAGCCGCCTTCCACATTGGTGCTGGCCGAGGTGGGCAACGCGAAGGGGTTGCCTTGGTTGGCCACAGAATTTTCAAAATCCCGAATGACCTGAAAGGCCTCGAAGGCGATGCCATCGAGTCGAACCACCACCGTGTCGCCGGTCTTCCAAAAGCCCTCCTCCCCAGGCACTTCATCCACCCCGGGCTGCGGGGATCTGAAACTGAGGAACGGAAAGGATTGCCCATCCACGAAGGCGTCCTCAAACACGCCGCCCAAGGGAGAGAAAAAGTCGCTGTCTTTGCCCAAGCGCATGGACGACCAGCGGTAGGCGTCTCCAAAACCGGGCGGATCCGTGAACGCCGTCCACACAACGCCTAGGCTGTCGTTGGTGGAGGTTTCCGGAATCTCAAACCACACGCTGTCGAGCTGGGGAAGCTCGGTCATGCGGGTGGAGGCCTGCAAATCGTAGTCCACCTCTCCTTCGCTCCATTGGGCGTGAAGGGCGTAAGACTTGCCCACCGCGCCAAAGGTGGATGGCAACCCAAAGCCAGTGTACACACACAAGCTCGTGGTGGCCAAGGCCTCTTGCGAAATGCCGAGGAACGACGCCGCTTCGGCGATCGCTTCGGGGGGCAGGTCGTCCGTGCACAACTCGTTCAAGGCCACCTCTTCCCCATCCACAGTCAGGGTGACTTCGGCGCCTCCGACGAACAAATTGGACACCGTGCTGGCGTCCACCGCGTCGAAATACCCCTGCGTGGTGGTCAAAAACACCAAAGGCGCCTCATTCAGCCGCACTGAAGCCTCCATCACCCCTTGCGGCGGCACCTCGGGCAGATCGACTTCCACCAGCGTGGTGCATCCCGCGACGGCGAGACATCCCCCAACCAAACCGGCCTTGATACTTGCGGATTTCATGGGTGCGAAAATACCGCGGGCGACATGGGTTATTGGTCTTGGCATGGTGAAAAAACCTCAAGGAATCTCCAATGTTCGCACCCTAGTGCAACGTACTTTTGCGCCAACTCGCAACCATGCTGAACCGCCGCCACCTCAGGATCAAGATCCTGCACGTTCTTTTTGGCTACTATCAAGACGAGGACCGCGATGTCAAACGCGCCCGTCAAGCCCTCGACCACAGCACGCAGAAAATGCAGGAGCTGTACCTCATGTTGCTCGACATGATTGGATCGATGCAGGCACTAGCCATCGACCGCATTGAAGCGGGATACAAAAAGCAATTGCCCTCCCCCGAGGATTTGAACCCCAACACCAAGTTTGTCACCAACAAACCCTTGCGCATCCTTGCCAACAGCAAGAACCTGCGGAAGGCATGCGACGAATTGGGCATCGGCTGGGGCAACCGTCAAGAATTGCTGCGTGCCGTCTTCCGTGGACTCTTGGAGAACGAAGAATACCAAGAATACATGGCCTCTGAGGATCGTGGATTCCAAGTCGACCGCGAGAGCTTGATCCGGATGTTCCGAAAGCACATGGTCAACTTTGAGATGTTTCAGGACATGCTCGAAGAGGAAAGCATTTACTGGGTGGATGACCTCGATTTGGCCGCGAGCATGGTCATCAAAACCATCAAGACGATCAAGGAAGGCGACGAGGAAGTGAATGTGCTTCCCTTGTGGCGTGACGACGACGACGACAAGGCCTTCATGGAGGACCTCTTCACCAAGTCTCTCTCCCTCGGGGAGGCGAGCGAGGCGTTGATTCAGGAAGGTGCCCAAAACTGGGAGCTCGAGCGCATCGCCACGACGGACAAGATTTTGATGAAGATGGCTCTGGCGGAAGCCCAAACCTTCGAGTCCATCCCCCTCAAGGTGACCCTCAACGAGTACATTGAGCTCAGCAAGTACTACAGCACCCCCAAGAGCCACGGGTTCATCAACGGCATCCTCGACCAGTTGTTTGCCAAGTTGAAGGAGTCCGGCGACATCAAAAAAGTGGGACGCGGGCTCATCGAATGACATGCGAATCGCCGCGCTCATAGGATTGATGGTCGTCTTGGCCGCTTGCGGCAACGACCGTGCCGTGCGCACGGACATGATCGTCATGCCGGCCACGGCCAGCGCCGAAGGAGAGGCCACGGTGGTGCGTCCGACCCTTGCCTTTGCGGACACCGCCATGACGTTTGGCATTGTCAGTGAGGGACACGTGGTGACCCACACCTTCTCGTTTGTCAACGAAGGCCCAGGCGACGCCCTCATCGCCGACGTCTCCACCTCCTGCGGCTGCACCGTGCCCAAGACGTGGCCACGCAGCCCGCTCGCCCCCGGCGAAACCGGCACGGTGGAAGTGTCTTTTGACACCCACGACAAAGCCGGCGAGCAAGACAAGGTCATCACGGTGGTCGCCAACACAGACCCCGGGGTCATTCGCCTTCACCTCCAGGGGACCGTGCTGTCCCCTGACGGTCTCTGAAGATTCGCGTCCATCTTTCGTGAACTCAGCGTGAGGGGGTTATTTTCGGCCCCATGATTTCACACCTTCTTCTCCAAGCCGCAGCAGGCGGCGGTGGCATGTCCACGTTGCTCATGTTGGCTGGCATGTTTGGCATCATGTACCTCTTCATGATTCGTCCTCAGATGAAACGCCAAAAAGAAGCCAAGGCCTTTCGCGACGCTGTCAAGAAGGGTGACCAAGTGGTGACCATCGGAGGCCTTCACGGCAAAGTGGTCTCGGTCAGCGAAAAAACCGTGGTTCTCGACTTTGAATCGGGCAAGGCCCGCGTAGACAAGACGGCCCTTTCTCCCAGCGGCACGGCCGAAGGCGAGGAGCTCGAAGCCAAGTCCTGATGCGCGGCGCGATGCCCCTGTGGGTGGCCTTGGCCCCCGTGGTGCTGTTGGTGACCCTCTTGGGCGCGGACGTGGTGTTCTTCGGCGAAGACAGTTCGTACGGCTCCAACCAAATCGCCTTGCTTCTCGCGGCCCTGTTTGCGGGTGCCTTAGGCATGGGACGTGGCACCACTTGGACGGAGATCCGAGACGCCATTGCACACAGCATTGGCACCGCCACGGAAGCCATCCTCATCTTGCTGTTGATCGGCGCCTTGTCCGGCACTTGGCTGCTTGCGGGCATCATTCCAGCCTTCATCCATTACGGCATGATGATCCTGCAGCCCAGTATTTTCCTGTTTGCGGCGTGCATCGTGTGCGCTGTACTGTCCCTCGCGACGGGCAGTTCGTGGGGCACCGTCGGCACGGTGGGCATCGCCTTGGTGGGCATCGGCCAAGCCCTCGGCTTGGCGGAAGGCTGGGTCGCCGGAGCGATCATCAGCGGCGCCTACTTTGGGGACAAGATGTCACCGCTGAGCGACACCACCAACTTGGCCCCCGCCGTCGCCGGAACCGACCTCATCACCCACATCCGCTACATGACCTACACCACCGGGCCCAGCATTGGCGTGGCCCTGCTCGTGTTCTTGGTGGTGGGATTTGGAGGTGGTGCGTCGGAACAAGGTGCCCAGCTTGCCCCTGGTTTCGCCGAGGCCGTTTCCGGTGCCTTCTCCATTCACCCCGGCTTGTTTGTGGCGCCCGTTGCGGTGCTGTTCATGATTGCGCGGAAGGTGCCTGCGGCTCCTGCCCTGTTTGTGGGTGTCTTGCTCGGCGCCTTGACGGCCATTGTCTTTCAGCCGGAAGTCATTCGCCAAATCGCGGGGGCCGACCTCGGCTACGCGGCCGCGTCCTACGTGGCGTCCATGCAAGCCATGGCCCTCGACGTGGCTGTGGTCACCGGCCATGATTTGGCAGACGAATTGCTTTCCAGCAGTGGCATGAAAGGCATGCTCAACACGGTTTGGCTCATTGTCTGCGCCATGACCTTTGGATCTGTGCTTCAAGCCACGGGCATGCTGACGCGGATGACGCAGGCACTCGTCGTAGGTGTGAACAGTACCTTGGGGCTCATCGGCCGAACCGTCGGCGCGTGCGTCGCCTTCAATGTGCTCGCCTCCGACCAGTACATCGCCATTGTGGTGCCGGGCAAAATGATGGGCGAAGCCTACGCCGAGCACGGCTTGGCGCCCGAGAACCTGAGCCGCACCCTCGAGGACGCAGGCACGGTGACTTCCGTGCTCATCCCATGGAACACGTGCGGCGTGGCACAAAGCAGCATCCTCGGGGTCGCGACGCTCGCGTACGCCCCTTATTGCATCTTCAATTGGGTGTCTCCCCTCATGACCATGGCGGTGGCCGGCTTGGGCTGGAATGTGCGTCGTTTGGAGCCGGCTGCAAGCGCGCCCCCAAGCGGTGAACCCGAGTGAGGTCCGATTGTTGAACCCGCATGACCACGCATCCCGCCGCCGACGCCCGACAAGATGATTTGATTGTCACCGGTGCGTCTGAGCACAACCTCAAAAACGTGGATGTGGTCCTTCCGCGGAACAAACTCGTGGTGTTCACGGGCGTCAGCGGTAGCGGCAAGTCGAGCCTGGCGTTTGACACGCTATACGCCGAGGGACAACGGCGGTTTCTGGAAACGCTGAGCGCGTATGCACGACAGTTTTTGGGCGGATTGAAACGCCCCGATGTGGAGTCCATCTCGGGCCTGAGTCCCGTGGTGGCCATCGAGCAGAAAACCGTCTCGAAGAACCCCCGTTCCACGGTCGGCACGGTGACCGAGCTCCATGACTTTTTGAGGCTGCTGTACGCCCGGGCCGCCGACGCGTTTTCGCTCGAGACCGGCGAACCCATGGTCCGGTACACGGACGACCAAATCGCGGACAACATTCTCGCCCGCTTCGAAGGCCAAAAACTCTTGCTGCTCTCCCCCATGGTCCGAGGCAGAAAGGGCCACTACCGGGAGCTGTTTGAGCAAATCATGCGCCTGGGCTACCTCCGCGCCCGCGTCGACGGCCAACTCGTGGAACTCGAGTCCGGCTACAAGGTCGACCGCTACAAGGTGCATGACATTGAGGCCGTCGTGGACCGGATTGTGGTGCGGCCCCAAGACGCGGAGCGCATTTTGAAGTCGGTGCAGACCGCCCTGTCTTTGGGCAAAGGCGCCATGGCGGTCATGCCCCTCGACGGCGACACGCCCGTGCACTTTTCGCGCAACCTCATGTGCCCCACCACGGGACTCGCCTACCCCGAGCCCGAGCCCAACCTCTTCAGCTTCAACAGCCCTTACGGGGCATGCCCCACGTGCAACGGACTGGGCAAGGTGGCGCAGGTGGACCCCGAGACGTTGATTCCCGACCCGAGCGTAAGCGTGAAGAAGGGCGGCATCGCCCCGCTCGGCAAATTGAAGGACAACCTGACCTCGCGGATTGTGGAAGCCATTTTGGCCTCGCACAACCTGCCGCTGACCACCGCTGTGGGAAAGATTCCGGAGGAGGTCATGGGCCAAATCCTGTACGGCACCGACCGGGACGTCAAGTTGCAAGACCGCGGCGGCATCCGCGGCGGCACCGTGCCTTTTGAAGGGCTTGTGGCGGCCATCGTTCGCTCTGCTGAAAAAGCCAAGTCCATCCCTCTGCGCCGCTGGGCGCAGTCGTTCATGCACAAGGTCACCTGCCCCACCTGCAACGGCGCGCGACTCAAGGCCACGAGCCTGCAGTTTCGGCTTGGGGGACGTGACATTGGAGAGCTTGGCCGCATGGACCTTCACGAGCTGGCGTCGTTCCTCGAAGAACTGGAACCCCAACTCACGGAACGTCAGGCGACAATTGCACGGGCGCCTTTGAAAGAAGTGCGCGCACGCCTGGGCTTCTTGTTGGACGTGGGGTTGGGTTACCTGAGCCTGGACCGGCCCACGCGCAGCATCAGCGGCGGGGAAGCGCAACGCATCCGACTGGCCACCCAAATTGGAAGCCGCCTCACCGAGGTCCTCTACATCCTCGACGAGCCAAGCATTGGCCTGCACCAACGGGACAACCGAAAACTCATTGACAGCCTGTGCGCCCTTCGCGATGCAGGCAACTCGGTGATCGTCGTCGAGCACGACGAAGACATGATGCTCGCCTCCGACCACCTCGTCGACATCGGTCCAGGTGCCGGGGTCCATGGTGGCCAAATCGTCGTGCAGGGGCCACCCCAAAGCCATTTGGACTCCGATTCCATCACGGCGCAATACCTGAACGGCGTCAAGACCATTGCTGTGCCCAAAAAGCGCAGAAAAGGCCACCGCAAAAACCTCATCCTGAAAGGCGCCACCGGACACAACCTGAAGCAGGTCAATGTCAAAATCCCGTTGGGATGTTTGGTGGGCATCAGTGGCGTCAGCGGCAGCGGCAAAAGCTCGCTGATCAACCAGACCTTGTTGCCCGCGTTGCTCAACCACCTGCACGACGACATCCGCATTCCCCTGCCGCACAAAACCATCACGGGGCTGCAGCACATCGACAAGTGCATTGCCATTGACCAAAGCCCCATCGGCCGCACGCCGCGTTCGAATCCCGCGACATACACGGGACTGATGGATTTGATCCGCACACAATTCACCCTTCTCCCCGAGGCCAAAATCCGCGGCTACAAAAAGGGTCGCTTCTCCTTCAATGTCGCCGGGGGACGCTGTGAGTCGTGCAAAGGCGCGGGCGTCCGCACTGTGGAAATGAACTTCCTGCCCGACGTGCACGTCCCTTGCGAAACGTGCCAAGGCAAGCGATTCAACCGGGAAACGCTTGAGGTTCGTTACCGCGGCAAAAGCATCGCCGACGTGCTCGCCATGACGGTCGACGACGCCCACGACTTTTTCGAGGCCATCCCCAAAATCCACCGCATCACCTCCACCCTGCAGGCCGTGGGATTGGGATACATCACGCTGGGCCAACAAAGCACCACCCTCAGCGGCGGCGAAGCACAGCGCGTCAAACTCGCCTCCGAACTGGCACGGGTCGGCACGGGAAGCACCCTGTACATCCTCGACGAGCCCACCACAGGCCTGCACTTCAAGGACGTTCAGTTGCTCATCGACGTGCTCCACAAACTCGTGGACCAAGGCAACACCGTGGTGGTCATCGAGCACCACCTCGACGTGCTGAAAGTGTGCGACCACCTCATCGACATTGGACCTGAAGGCGGCAAAGACGGTGGCACTGTGGTTGCTGCAGGCACACCTGAACAGGTGGCTGCAGAGGCTGAAAGCCACACAGGACATTTCCTGAAGGAACTCCTGGCCAAGGCCTGATTCGAAGTGGGTCGCCGTCAGGCCCGAAACTCAGCGACGGTGCGGGCCGCGAAACATCACGAGCTCAACGTGGTCGGGACGACGTCCGGACTTGGCGTGGTTCCGGATGACTGGGTAATTCGACACTTGGGTGGTGTTGTCCAGCGTGACCCGCTCGTGGCGTTTGGCCATTTCCTCAAACAAAAACTGCTGGAGGTGCACGTGGAGGTTTCGGCCGCGATGCGCGGGCTGAATCACCGACAAGATGCCCTTGTACACATCCACCCCGTCTTGGGGCTCGCCTGGCAGGTAGATGAAATAACCCGCCACCTCACGTTCCTTGCCGTGTTCTGCGACCGCCACCAGCGCCTTGGGGTTTTGCAAGACCTGTGCAATCCACTTGGCGTACCACGTCTCTGCACTGCCTTCAGGGTAGAACGGCGAATCGAACCGATTGACCACGGCCGTGGACTTGGCCACCTGTTCCTGGGTCATGCTGAGAATGGCCTCGTGATGCGCTTCGGTTCCCCACACAATGCGGTCTTCGGGCAAAGCGGCGTGGAGCGCATGCGTTTGCGTGAGCTCTTCGCGAGACCACGTGGTCAGCCACACATAGCGGGTTTCCCAAAGCTCAAACCCCTGTCGCTCCAGCCACGGAATGGCGTGGAGCTGACGGGCGTCCACGGACACTTTGAGCAGCGTTTCAGGGGCTGCGCCTTCAAACAGCATCGACAGTTCGTCGGCCACGTCCGCAAGCAAGGAATTTCCCATTCGAATTTCCTCCACCGGAAACCCAAAGAAGGAAGCCTCCCATGCCTCGGATCGCGTCAACTTCATTTCAGGATTTTGGCAGGAATGCCTGCATAGACCCTCCCCGATTCACAATCCTTGTTGACGAAGCTCAAGGCCCCCACCGTCACGTTGTCCCCAACCACAATGCCGTGGTGGATCACCGCATTGGTGCCGATGAAGCAGTGCGAACCGATGTGCGCGCCGCCAATGGACACCCCACCTGAGTCGAGGTTGTTGGTCATCACCCGGGGGCTCAAATACGTGTGGTCGCCAATGCGACAACCGCGGGCCACGATGGTGTCGTAACGCAGGGTCACGTGGTTGCCAATGACGGCCTCTCCAGAGCTGCTCACTCGGGAGTCGATGACGCAATCGTGCCCCACCACCGTTCCGGGTCGGAGCTCAACGTAGTCCCGGATCACGCACCGGTCACCAATGACCACCCCTTCGTGGATGTGACAAAAATTTCCAATGGTGACGTCCTCGCCGATTTGGGCCTCAGGATGGATGATGGAATTCGAATTCAAAGCGTCAAAAATTCAATGCGTAGAAGGATGTAAATTTACAGAAACAAAGGAATGCACACGAACATCAGCTTCAACCAGCCCCGTTGTGTCGGACGAGAAGCCGAGCTGATTGCGCAGGTCTTGCAAAGCCCCAACACGAGCGGCGATGGCCCCATGACCAAAGCGGTCCAAGCTTGGTTTCAAGCCGAGTTGGGCCTCAAGGTGTTGCCCACCACGTCCTGCTCTTCCGCCCTGGACATGGCCGCCATCTTGTCGGACATCGGCCCTGGCGATGCCTTCATTGTTCCGAGCTACACCTTTGTCTCTTCAGCCAACGCGTTTGTGCTGCGTGGGGCGACGCCCATCTTTGGCGATTCCGCCGCCGACCGTCCGCACATGGGATTGGACGCAATCAAGGCCGTGTGCACCCCTGACGTGAAAGTCGTGGTGGTGGTTCACTACGCTGGCGTGTCGTACGATTTGCCTGCCATTGCCGCATGGTGCAGGGAACAAGGCATCATGCTCGTCGAAGACGCCGCCCAGTCCATGGGCGCGTGGATTGAGGTTGATGGGGAGTCCAAGCACCTCGGAAGCTTTGGGGATTTGGCCACCTTCTCCTTCCACGAAACCAAGAACATTTCCTCCGGAGAAGGCGGGTGTTTGGCGATCAACCGAGAAGACCTGTGGTCACGGGCGTGTGTGATTTGGGAGAAAGGCACCAACAGGCAGGCCTTTTTCCGCGGCGAGGTGGACAAATACGGTTGGGTCGACGCCGGCAGCAGCTTCTTGCCCAATGAAATGACCATGGCGCACCTGCTTGGACAACTCGAGCAATTCGAGGCGGTGACCGCGCGCAGGAAAGCCATCTGGACGCGGTACTACGAGCGCCTCTCCTCAGCACTTCCTATCGACGCATTGCCCCCGGACTGGCGCGAATCCACCAATGGCCACCTCTTTTACGTGTGTGCGCCCTCGTTGGAGAAGCGCGACGCCATGTTGCCCGTCCTCAAAGCCGCCGGCATTGCGTGCCACTTCCACTACCAATCCCTGCACAAGAGCGCCTACGCCCAACGCATGGGATGGACGGCCGAGGCGCCTCACGCCGACCGGTTCACGGACGGGTTGTTCCGCCTCCCCCTGCATTTGGGCTTGACCGACGACGACGTGGACCGGGTCATCGACAACGTGCTTCATGTCTGGGGCTGACCTGCGCATCGTCCATTTGGCCTTCGACCACGCCTCGGTGCGTGCCTTGCATGCTTTGTTGCAACAAGACAATCGCGCTGCTCACTGGTGGTGGATTGAACCCCACTCCACCCTGCAGGGCAAGCCCCATGAATGGCACAACGCCTTGCACACGGATGAAGTGCCTGCCAAACTTGCCAAGGCAGATGCCATCGTCATTCACCGCCTGAAAGGCGCCAACCTCGACTGGATTCAACGCATTCCCGACAACGTGCCTGTGGTGTGGGCGTCGTGGGGCGACGATTATTACCGCGTCTTGAGGTCGCTCAACCGGTCGCTCTTTTTGCCGTGGACTGCCGCACTCAATGCCGCGCTGGGCAAAATGAGCATCACTGCGCAACGTCTGGGAAGCGCCTTTGGCGGGGCTGAAAAGCGATTCAACCAAGCCTGCCACCGCGTGGACGCCGTGTCCACGTTGATGGGAGAAAATGCACCCTTTTTTGGGGTGTTTTCAGACCCCAAACCCCTCACCTATCCGTCTTTTTACAATCCGACCCCACCCGAATCGGATGTGCAATGGTGCACCGAGGTTCCAGGTCGGGTGCTGTTGGGGACCAATGCCTCCAACACCAGCAACCACCTCGACTTGATCCTTCGCCTGCGACGCGCCTCCCCTCCCGACCATGTGCGTTTCAGTGCCGGTTTGAGCTACGGAAGCGCGCGCTACGCCAAGGCCATCGATCTCCTCGGATCTCGATTGTTGCCCGATTGGAATGGCCAATTTGAACACCTCCCGAGGCAGGCTTACGCAGACTGGCTGTGCACCCACAACGTCTTGGTCATGAACAACGTCCGCACCCAAGGCACAGGCGTGTTGGTGATGGCCCTGTGGTACGGCATCAGAATTGTGCTTCGACCCGATGCCCACATCACCCCGTTCTTTCAGGCGCATGGTTTTGTCTTCGACTGCCTTCCGGCCCGCGGATGGGACGACAACTTCTACGCCCCCTTGAATGCGCAAGAAAGGACCCACAACCGCGACTTGGCCGCGCGCGTGTTTGGACAGGAACAGCGGCTTCGCACCGTGGGCGCGATGCTTGACGATCTCGAAGACGGCCGCCTCACGCGCCGGTTGACGTGATGCGATGGAAGGCGTCTGCCGTGAGTGCTTCGACTTCTTGACACATCGCCTCCCCAAAGAACGCCTCGGGACGCACATTGCGGTTGGCCCCGCGGGGTTGTTGCTGCTTGGCGAGGGACCGCACAGGTCGATGCAACGCCGGCAGTCCCAAGTACTGGGCTGAGGCATGCAACACCTCTTCCGGGTTGGCCATGAACGATTCATACGTGTGAACCTGCACTTCGGGTGTGTTCCAACACGCCTTGTTGTGGGTGTCGCGCCATCTGCGGGCGAGCGTCAGTGCGGGCGGGTCGTCTGCATGGGCCAAAAACGCTGGGCGGTGATTCGGATGCAGGGCTTCCAAGTCGACCGACGTGGCATCCCCTTTCAATCCGAGGCGGTCCATGTGGGAACGGATGTTTTGCAGTGCGCCGCGGACCAGCAAAATGTGGCGGGTGGCTTGGCTCGCGGCCATGGCGGCTTCCGGGTAAAACGTGGCGTTGGGCTCCTTCCACAAGGTGGGGGCGAACGTGACGGGATGCGCGGCAACCAAGGCCTTCATCTCGGATTCGTTCAGGGGCTGGATGGCCGTGCCCCACAGGAGCGGCGTGTCCAACAAGGCCGAGGAAGAAGTCACTTCAGACAAGGCTGCGGCGAACACCGTGGTTCCCGATTTGGGCAGTCCAAAAATCCAGTGCCCTTGGGCCTTTCTGGGGAACCATCCGCGCGTCACTGCGTCCAATGCATTCAAGACGGGCGCTTGTTTGGGGTTCCACAGAATCGGCATGGGACAAAGGTACCACGGCGCTTGACCTATATTGAGCGTATGAAGTACAACATCAAAAAGCACCCCAACCTCTCCTGGTCTGAAATCAAAAGCAACGACAGCTGGTCGATTTTCAAAATCATGAGCGAGTTCGTGGAGGGCTATGAAACGCTTCAAGCCATCGGTCCTTGTGTGAGCATTTACGGGTCGGCGCGAACGGGCCCCGAGACGGAAACCTACAAGGCCTCACGCGCTGTGGCCTCTGCCCTCGTCGATGCCGGGTACGGTGTCATCACGGGGGGCGGGCCGGGGGTCATGGAGGCCGGGAACCGCGGGGCCCAGGACCGTGACGGTGTGTCCGTGGGGTTGAACATCGAGCTCCCCTTTGAGCAAAGTCACAACGAATACATCAATTCAGACACGTGCTTGAATTTTGACTACTTCTTCGTGCGGAAGGTCATGTTCGTGAAGTACAGCCAAGCCTTTGTGGTCATGCCAGGCGGGTATGGCACCATGGACGAATTGTTCGAGGCACTTACGCTGATGCAGACCGACAAAATCACCAAGCAGCCCATTGTCCTGTACGACAGCAAGTTTTGGGGAGGATTGCTCGATTGGTTCAAGCAAACCATGCTCGACAAATACAAGACCATTGGAGACAACGACGACGACTTGTTCCGGATGGCTGACTCGCCTGAAGAGGTGATTGAGCACATTCAAGGCTACCACAACAAACACGGTTTGTCACCCAACTTTTAAGATCACAACACCCTTTTAAACATCATGAAACACCTTTTTCTCGGAATGGCTTGCGCCTTGTCGGCCGGCTTGGCTTGGGGACAAAACGTTCCCTACACAACTGAATTGATTTCTCAACCGTACGAATCCCTCGAGGAGTATTCGTTGCTCAACCTCCCACTCGGGTGGGACGACCCGGAGGAAGTCTTGCCCATTCCGTTTGACATGGTCATCTGGGGCGACACCTGCACCATGTTGGCGACTGCGAACCTCGGAGAGATGATCATTGGGACCGGAAATTTTGGGCACGTTCTTGCCCCCGTGTTTTCAGACATCTGCGACGTGTCCCCCACAGACTCCACCGGTCAAGATGTGAGCGAAATTCGCTATACCTACGAAGGTGTTGCGCCCAACCGCGTGTTCAAAGTGGAATACCACAACATCGGATTTTACGCCGAGGTCTACGGAAAAGATTCTGTGATCACGGCAACGCAGCGCGCGACCTACCAAGTTTGGCTGCACGAGACCGGGACAATCACCTTTCACTACGGCCCCAACACCATCACCGACCATGCCCTGATTGCAGAAGGGTTCCTGAACAGCGCAGGGCTTGTAGGAAACTTTGACCCCTACACTTACGGAGGCACCCTCCTTGTGGCAGAAGGCCCGGCTGACTCGACAGAATTTCAGGTGGTCGAAGACATCTACGGCTGGATTTACAGCGGGGCCCAAGGATGGGCCGACACCTGGCCGAGCGAAGGCACAGGGTACGTCTTCAACCCCATCCAGCCCACCAACGTGTCGACTCCGACCAACCTCGAAGTCATGACGGCGTTCCCCAACCCCGCACACGACGTGCTGCACGTGCAATGGGACGGTGGGGCACCTGTCGATGCCGTGTGGGTCGATGCCCATGGACGCCTCGCCGGTGCAGCGCGCCTTCAGCCCGGACGGACCACCCTCGACGTGGCTGAGCTCGACGCCGGTGCGTACATGCTTCGCGTGCAAGACGGCACCGCCATTCGTGTCGTCATCCAGCACTGAAACTGACACGATGTCACACGGGCAGTGCATCTGCCTGACGATTCTGACAGCCTTTGCCCCGACTTTCAGGGATGGCACAGGAATTGACTGAAGGAGGACGTTGCATTTCGGTGCGACGTCCTTTTTGTTTGAACTGATTCCAACCCAAGACCACGAAGCGCCATGGCACAACAAGGCACCATCAACGTCACCACAGACAACATCTTCCCCATCATCAAGCAGTTCCTGTACAGCGACCAGGAAATCTTCTTGCGTGAGCTCGTCTCCAACGCGGTGGACGCCACCCAAAAGCGCAAGATGCTCGCCCAGCTCGGCGAGGTGGCGGAAATCACCGACACGCCTCAAGTCGAGGTGGTGATCGACGAAGCGGCAAACACATTGACCATCCGCGACGCCGGCATCGGCATGACCGCGGAAGAGATCGACAAGTACATCAACCAAATCGCGTTCTCCGGCGCCACCGACTTCCTGGAGAAGTACAAGGACGCCGACGCGAAGCAGGCGATCATCGGACACTTTGGGTTGGGATTCTACTCGGCCTTCATGGTGGCCGACCGCGTGGACATTGTCACGCTGAGCCAGCGCGAAGGATCTCAGGCTGTCAAGTGGAGCTGCGACGGCTCGCCCAACTTCTCCCTTGAGGACATTGACAAAGCGACCGCCGGCACCGACATCGTGCTGCACATCTCGGAGGACGCCAAGGAGTACCTCGCCGAAGAGCGCATTCGCGGCATTTTGAACACCTACTGCAAGTTCATGCCTGTGGAGATTGTCCAAGGCACGAAGTCCGAGTACGTCGACGACCCTGAAGGTGCGACCGACGAGGACGGCAAGGTGAAGAAGGTCAGCGTGGACGTGCCGTTTGTGGTGAACAAGACGGAACCCGCGTGGACCAAGAAGCCTGCGGACCTCAGCGACGAGGACTACAAGGAGTTCTACCGGGACCTCTACCCCATGAATTTTGAGGATCCGCTGTTCCACATCCACCTCAACGTCGACTTCCCCTTCAACCTGACGGGCATCCTCTACTTCCCCAAGTTGAAGAAGCAGATGGACCTGCAGAAGAACCGCATCCACCTCTACTCCAACCAGGTCTTCATCACGGACAACGTGGAGAACATCGTGCCCGACTTCTTGACGCTGCTGCACGGCGTCATCGATTCTCCAGACATCCCCTTGAACGTGAGTCGCTCTTACCTCCAGGAGGACGCGAACGTCAAGAAAATCTCAGGCCACATCAGCAAAAAGGTGAGCGACAAGCTCGCGCAGATGTTCAAGAAGGACCGCGAAGCCTTCGAAGCGCAGTGGGACGACCTCCGCGTGTTTGTGGAGTACGGCATGCTGACCGACGAGAAGTTCGCCGAGCGCGCCCAGAAGTTCTTCCTCTACAAGGACACCACGGGCAAGTGCCACACCCATGAGGAGTTGATGGCGGTGGTTGGAGAAACCCAAAAAGACAAGCACGGCAAGGTCATCCTCCCCTACACGCCCCACGCAGAAGGTCAGCACAGCTACGTCAAAGAAGCCACGGACCGCGGCTACACCGTGCTCGTGATGGACGGCCCATTGGCTTCGCACGTGGTGAGCAAGCTCGAGCAAACCCACTCCGACGTGCAGTTCAAGCGCGTCGATGCCGACATCGCAGAGAAGCTCATTGAAAAAGATGAGGAGCTCAGCTCGGCGCTGGACGAGAAGCAGGAAGAAACCTTGAAGCCCATTTTGGAAGGCGCCTTCCCCGGCGAGTCCACCTACAAGGTTCAGTTTGCCGCCATGTCCCCAACCTCGGCGCCTTTGGTCATCACCCAATCCGAATTCATGCGCCGCATGAAGGAGCAGCAGGCCGTGGGCGGCGGTGGGTTCCAAATGTTTGGCGACATGCCCAACAGCTACGAGGTCACCGTCAACGGCAATCACCCTCTGGCCACCACCCTGCTCAACGAAGCGGACGACGCCAAGCGTGCGGCCCTCGCCAAGCAGGCGGCCAACCTCGCACGCCTCTCGCAGGGACTGCTTGAAGGCGAGGAGTTGACGGCCTTCATCCAAGACGGGTTTGCCCAACTTCAGGGCGCCTGATGGGATACTCCAAATGGATCGGAGGCGCCGTCGGTTGGGCCCTGGGGGGTCCGATCGGCGGGGTCATGGGCTACTGGCTCGGGAAGATGTTCTCGGACGACAGCTTGGCCGTGGATGGTGCTGGCACCCCCGGTGGTCCACAAGGCCGAGGTGGGCGCAACCAAGGACGGTCAACCCAAGCCGGTGACTTTGCCTTGAGCATGGTCGTCCTGAGTGCGGCTGTGATGCAGGCCGACGAGCGCGTGCTGAAGTCGGAGCTCGACTACGTCAAGCAGT
>CAZGQI010000030.1:0-23785 GCA_964527895.1 uncultured Comamonadaceae bacterium
GCTGGAGCATGCGCCACATGCCCTCCACGTAGTCCTTGGCGTGGCCCCAGTCGCGTTGGGCGTCGAGGTTGCCGAGATACAAGCAGTCCTGCATGCCGAGCTTGATGCGGGCGACAGCGCGCGTGATTTTTCGGGTCACAAACGTCTCGCCGCGGCGCGGGCTCTCGTGGTTGAAGAGGATGCCGTTGCTGGCGTGCATGCCGTACGACTCTCGGTAGTTTTTGACAATCCAAAAGGCGTACAGCTTCGCCACCCCATATGGGCTGCGCGGGTAGAAGGGGGTGGTCTCCGACTGAGGCACCTCTTGCACCAAACCGTAGAGCTCGGAGGTGCTGGCCTGGTAGAATTTGACCGTCTTCTCCATGCCGAGGATGCGGATGGCCTCGAGAAGGCGAAGGGTGCCGAGCGCGTCGGCGTTGGCGGTGTATTCCGGCGTTTCAAAGCTCACTTGGACGTGGCTTTGGGCGGCGAGGTTGTAAATCTCATCGGGCTGAACCTCCTGCACGATGCGGATGAGGTTGGTGCTGTCCACGAGGTCGCCGTAGTGCAACTTCAAACGAACGTTGTCTTCGTGCGGGTCCTGGTAGAGGTGGTCAATGCGATCCGTATTGAGCTGAGACGCACGGCGCTTGATGCCGTGAACTTCGTAGCCCTTTTCAAGCAGGAGCTCGGTGAGGTACGCGCCGTCCTGGCCTGTGATGCCGGTGATGAGTGCTTTTTTGGTCGCCATGGAGGCGAAAATACATCCGACGGGCGAGCGCTGGGCGTCAGCCGGCCAGTTCTTGGTTCTTCACCAATTGGGCGTAGTGTCCGCCCTGACCCATGAGTTCCTCGTGCTTGCCTTCCTCAACCACGCGGCCATCCTCCATCACGCAGATGCGGCTTGCGTTCTTCACGGTGCTGAGGCGGTGGGCGATGACCACAGAACTGCGGCCCTTCATCAGTTCGTCGAGGGCGGCTTGGACCTCCCGTTCTGAGGTGCTGTCCAAGGCGCTGGTCGCCTCGTCGAGGATGAGAAGGTCAGGGTCTTTGAGGATGGCCCGGGCAATGGCAATGCGCTGGCGTTGGCCGCCGGACAGCTGCACGCCGCGCTCGCCGACGAGCGTGTCCAGGCCCTCGGGAAAGTCCTGAATGAAATTCCAGGCGAAGGCGCGCTTGGCCGCGTCGATGACTTCCTCGTCGGTGGCGTCGGGACGTCCGTAGCGGATGTTGCTGCGCAGGTCGCCGCCAAACAAGATGACCTCCTGTGGCACAAAGGCCACGCGCTGCCGGTAGCCCCGCAAATCGAGCTCGTCCGCAGGAACGTCTCCGACCTGGAGGACCCCGGTGTCCGGCGCGTGGAACCGGAGCAGGAGGGAGGCGACCGTGCTTTTGCCCGCGCCACTCGTGCCGACCAAGGCCACCTGGTCGCCAGCGTCGATGCGCAGGTTCAGGCCCTTCAAGACCTGCACGTCTGGCCGTTGCGGGTAGTTGAAATGGACGTTGGAGAGCGTGACGGTTTGGCGCAACGACAACGCCGGGGTGGAGGCGTTGAGGTCCTCCACTTCGCGGTCCTGGTCGACGATGTCCATCACAGACTCAATCGCGCCGAGTCCACGCTGGAGGGCGCTGAATTGGGCGGCCATCCCCCCAATGCTTCCCGCGACGAGGCCCGTCATCAAGAGGAAGGTGAAGAAGTGCTCGCTGGCCAGTTCGCCCTGCTGCATCAGGTCTGCTCCCTTGAAAATCACCAGCGTGATGGCGCCAAAAATGAACAGGATGATGAAGCTCGCAAACGTGCCCCGCCACAAGGCCCCGCGCATGGCCAGGCGTTTGATCTCCGCAGCGTGGGTGCCGTACTTCCGGCGCTCGAGCCATTCGTTGGCGTAGCTCTTCACGCTCACAATCGCCGTCAAGACATCCTGGACCACAATGTTGGACGCGGCCACCTCGTCTTGCGTTTGTTTGGACAGTTTCCGGATGAAACGCCCAAACACCACCGCCGCCACCATCATCACGGGCAGCGTGCCGAGCATCCACAGGGTGAGCTCCACCGAGAAGTAAGCCAGCGCAATGATGCCCCCCACGATGAGAATGAGGCCACGGAACAATTCCGCAAGGGTCACCGTGAAGATGTCTTGGATGGTGGCGATGTCTGCACTGATGCGGCTGTTCAGGTCCCCGACGCGCCGTGCGTCGTAAAACGCCATCGGCATGCTGACCAATGCATCAAATGCGTCTTGCCGCATGGCAAGCATCATCTTTTCCGTCATGTCTGCAAACAGCAACACCCGCACGAAGGAGAAAAACGACTGGATGGCCAAGGCTCCCAGGAGGGTCCAGCCTACGGAAGCCAGATCGTCCATTTCCAAACCGAGAAGCGGCATTTGGCCTGTGGAACCCGAGGCGCCGACACCGCCCAATTGGCCCCACAGCCGCGTGATGACCAGCGTCAAGAACCCTGAAATGCTCATCACCACCATTCCGACGGCGAAGTGCGCCACGTAGGGTTTGAGGTATTTCTGCATCCGTCCAATCCCGCGCAAATCCTTGAAGGAGAAGCGTTTTTTGGGGCCTTCGTCGGCCGTGGCAAAAGAGGGGTGAGGTCGGCTTTGCGCCATGATGGAGGTGGGGGTTCTGGAAACGAATGACGAAATTAGCGCTCCCCGACTGCGCCTCTGTCACAATTTTGTCGAACGAATGTCGTCGAGAGGCTTGGAGGAACAGAAAGGGTTTGCTACCTTTGCCCTCCCTTATCGGGAAACAAGACTACGATGAAAAGGACATTTCAACCCTCCGTTCGGAAGCGCCGCAACAAGCACGGCTTCCGCAAGCGCATGTCTACGGCCAGTGGCCGCAATGTTTTGAGTGCACGTCGTCGCAAGGGACGCAAGAAGTTGTCCGTGAGCACGGAGCGCCGCCACAAAGGCATCGAGCGCTAAGAAAATGCATCCAACAGCCCTGTGCTGCCAAGGGGAATCCAACCGGGTTCCCCTTTTTTCATGCCCACTGTCCTTCCGTTATCTTGCCTGAAAATTGAACCCATGATCCGCTTCTCGACCCTCGCCTTGTTGTCCCTGCTTGTCAGCTTCAATTCCTCCACGCAGGCCCAGTCTGAAATCGAAGTGTTTTCCGAGGTCGGTGATGCGTTCACGCTTTACCTCAACCAAGTCCAAATGAACGCCGAAGCCGCTCCCCGCGTCTTGGCCACCGTGGAGCCTGGGTTTTACCAACTGCGCATCGACTTTGTGGAGGCGGGTCGCCCCGATGTCTACAAGAACAATTTTGGAGCTGAGGCAGGCATGCGTTCCACCGGAAAAATCACGCTGAATCGGAAGGGAGAGTTCGTGGTGCGTGCGTTTGGGTTTGCCCCCATGTCGTCCACCCCAGCACAACCTGAGCCTACGGCTCCGGCTCCCGCAGCGTCCAACCCTGGCATGCAATCCAACGTCTCCATGTCCGCCACAGGAGGGGGGCAAGGATCCAGCACAACCACCACGGATCAAGTCAACATGAACGTCAGCATCGGCGGCAACGTCATCCCGGGCGGCGTGAACATGAATGTCCAGATGTCGGCCACGGAATCTTGGTCCACCACGGAAACCACCACCCAATCCAACACCCAGTCGTGGGGCGAACAAGAGAGCGCCCCCGTGGCCACCACGGCGGAAATGAGCGGCCTCGATTTCCAAGATTACCTGCGCGCCATCCAAGGCAAAGACTTCGAAGACAGCAAAATGTCGACCGCCCAAGCGCCTCTGAAGGCAGGCGCCATGTTGAGCTCCGCCCAAATCGCGGAGGTCATGAAGGCGTTTGATTACGAGTCCACCCGGCTTGAGTTTGCCGTTTTTGCCCACGGCAAATGCGTGGACGCCCACAACTACTACAAGACCCACGGGTCATTCGAATACGAATTGTCAATCGACGATTTGAACGACGCCATCGGCCAGTAAGACTCGAGAAGGGCAGGGGGTTCATGCGCCCCAAGCGAGGAGCAACCGCTCCCGAACCTTGCACCACGCGCCAGACCAAGGCGTGCCCCGCACCTCGCCACGCAGGGTGCCCGCCTCGTCGTCTGGGATTCCCGTGCCGTCCTTGAGCAGGGCCTGCGATTGAAACTCCAGCTCGGGGCCGTGGCCTTTGAACATGGCTTCTTTGGTGGCCCAGGCCCACGCTTCGCAGCCGCGCCACTTGGTTTGTTCCTCGGGGGACATCACCCTCGGGGCCACGCGCGTCACCCGGGCGTCGTCGGTGAGCACGAGGTCGATGCCGCCAGAGGTGTCCGCCTCGTTCCACATGGCCACCGCAGCCCAAACGTCCTCGCCCATCCGTGCATGGGAAATGCTGACGGCATGGTCGGACGACCCACCGCGGACATGCAGTTGAGGCTTGCCATTTTCGTTGTGGGTCAGGTGCCACTCGGCGTGGCCGAGGAGCTGCGTCAGGGCGAAAGCCACAGCCCGGTGTTCCGCTTTCCGTGAAGCAGGCATGTCGCCGGTTTGCCGTTGAGGGAAGTGAAGCCCCCACTCGTGCCCTTCTCCCTGCGATTCAAGCAGATGCCAGAGAACAATCTCCACCCCTTGGGGTTGCAGTGGCAAGGCGTACTGAGGCATGGGGACAAAGGACGGGGGTTTGGCCTCCACCTCCAAAGGCCTCGTATTCCGTACTTTTGCATTGCTAAATCACACCACATGGGCAACACAACTCCCACACCCACCCTTCCCTACAAGGTGAAGGACATGAGCTTGGCCGAATGGGGCCGCAAAGAAATCACCCTTGCTGAGGCAGAGATGCCAGGCTTGATGGCGTTGCGCGAAGAATTCGGTGCATCCAAGCCGCTTCAGGGTGCGCGCGTGGCAGGTTGCCTGCACATGACCATCCAAACGGCGGTGCTCATCGAGACCCTCGTGGAGCTCGGAGCGGACGTCACATGGTCGTCTTGCAACATCTTCTCAACCCAAGACCATGCGGCTGCGGCCATCGCTGCTGCGGGCATTCCCGTCTACGCCTGGAAGGGCATGACTGAGGAGGAGTACGAGTGGTGCATTGAGCAGACGTTGTTCTTCGGGGACGACCGTCAGCCCTTGAACATGATCCTCGACGACGGAGGAGACCTCACCAACGTGGTGCTCGACAAGTACCCTGAGCTCGCTGCGGGCATCAAGGGCATTTCCGAGGAGACCACCACAGGCGTGTTGCGCTTGTACGAGCGTGAGAAGAACGGCACGCTTCCGATGCCTGCCATCAACGTGAACGACTCCGTCACCAAGTCCAAGTTTGACAACAAATACGGATGCCGCGAGTCTTGCGTGGACGCCATCCGCCGTGCCACCGACGTGATGATGGCTGGCAAGGTCGCCGTCGTGGCGGGCTATGGCGATGTGGGCAAGGGTTCAGCCGAATCCCTCCGCAACGCAGGTTGCCGCGTCATTGTTTCTGAAATCGACCCCATCTGCGCCTTGCAAGCGGCGATGGAAGGATTCGAAGTCAAGAAGATGCTCGACGCCGTGGCCGAAGCCGACATTGTGGTGACCGCCACCGGCAACAAGGACATCGTGACCGGCGCCCACTTCGAGGCGATGAAGGACAAGACCATTGTCTGCAACATTGGACACTTCGACAACGAAATCGACGTGGCTTGGCTCAACACCAACCACGGCAACACGAAGGACACCATCAAGCCTCAGGTGGACATGTATACCGTCGATGGCAAGGACATCATCCTCTTGGCGGAGGGTCGTTTGGTCAACCTCGGTTGTGCCACGGGCCACCCAAGCTTCGTGATGTCTGCGTCGTTCACCAACCAGACCATTGCGCAAATCGAGCTTTGGAACAACCCGGACAAGTACGAGAACAGCGTGTACACCTTGCCCAAGCACTTGGACGAGAAGGTTGCCCGTTTGCACTTGGCCAAAATCGGTGTCGAAATCGACGAGCTCAGCAACGAGCAAGCGGATTACATCGGCGTGCCCGTTCAGGGTCCCTTCAAGGGCGAGGCCTACCGCTACTGATTCAGAACACGACAGGCCATTGAGGCCCATCTTGAACAACCCTGCCTCTCCGGCGGGGTTGTTTCGTTTCAATTGTAAATGCTCAGGATGGAGCCGTTCAGCGTGGTCCGGTAGCGATGCAAGGGCAACGTGGCGGGGCCACTCAAGACGCTGCCGTCCAGGATCAGCCATTGGCTTCCGGAACAGTCGCTGTCGTCTTTCAGGGTGATTTTGTCCGCGTCCAAAGTCACCTTGCACGCCATGGGAATGTCGTACGTCGCATGCCGGTCCAGCACCACAAATTCATCCAAGGTGAAGCGGTAGATGTACAAGCCTTTCGATCCACCCGGAAGGGCGATGGCCTCCCCTGGGAAGTTCAGGGTGTTGTAGGCGGGCAGGTTCAAGTCAATTTGGAAGTTGACGGGGACGTAGGGGATGAACTGTTGGGGCTCTCCACAGGACGTGCAGGACGCCAAGACCATGAGCAAGGCGCCCAGCCAAAGCGTGGCTTTGGTTCGAAGGCCGAGGGGATCCTTGGGGGCGCCGGCTTTGAAGGCCTTGACGTAGTTGGGTTCGTAGCTGCCCAAATCGACAAACGTCTCCGATTGAAACGCCGCTTCCGCCAAGGCCGCGCCGTCGCGGGCCAGCGGCCAAGCGTCGACAAAGGTTCGGCCCTTGCCTTCGAGGAGGTCGGTGCACTTCACAGCGCCGTCGCCGATGAACTGGGCGGGGCCGTTGAAGGCGTCGGGCGTCTTGTCGACTTCGACGGGCGTGGCGGCCTGCGTGCAGGTGCCTTCCGCGTCAAACGTGCCCGCATAGACTTCCATGCGCCGCGCATCGATCATGGCCACGCGCTGCTGCGGTGTGGGGTCAAGCCGCTTGCCTTGCTCTGCAAGCAAAGCCAAGGTGTCCAACGCAATGAGGGGGACTTGAAGTGCTTGACACAAGCCCTTGGCCGTCGACACCCCAATGCGCAGGCCGGTGAACGAACCAGGTCCACCAGACACCGCCACGGCATCCAGGTCGGTGCGGGACCAGCCTTGCTCGTGAAGCACGGCGTCGACGAAGGGCATGAGTCGTTCGGCATGGACGTATCCCTGCTCGGCGCGCTCCTCTTTCCAGGCGACAGGCGTTCCGCCTTCGGCCAGGGCCACCGAGCACTGGGTGGTGGAGGTTTCGATCAGGAGAATCTTGGCCATCACTTCACCTCGACTTCGTCGCCCTGCTTCAAGGACCGACTCACCACGTCGTAGGGGCCGGTGACCACCGTGGTGCCCGCGTCGAGTTCTCCTGTGATGGCGACGTAGCGTGAGTCTTGGATGTCGGTCTCCACAGGCGTCCATTGGACCTTGCCTTCGTCAAGCACAAACACACCCAGTTCCGCTTCGGCGTTTTCGTTGTCGGCCTCCTCCACATTGTCTGCCCCAAAGCCCGCCTCCCGGCTTGTCACGGCTTGGATGGGCGCGGACAAGACGTCGGTGGCGCGGGCCGTCAAAATGTCGACTGTGGCGCTCATGCCCGGTCTGAAGGGGGTGTCGTCGTCGCCTTCGGTCAAATGGTCGTAGCTGTCCCGGTTGAGCCGAACCTTCACGGAGAAGTTGGTCACTTGGTCCATGCTGAAGCCGTTCATGCCGGCATTCAACGCCGTGTTTCCGATTTCGGTGACGGTTCCCTGGAAGGTTTCCCCGAGGTACGCATCGACCTCGATTTCCGCCTCGTCGCCGAGGTGAATGCGGACGATGTCGCTCTCGTTCACCTCCACGTTGACTTCCATGGTGCTCAAATCGCTCACGTTCATGATGACCTCACCGGCCGTGAACCCGTTGCCTTGCACACTCTCTCCAATTTCCTTCACCAACGCGGTGACGACGCCCGCCTGGGGCGCGCGCAAGGTGGTGCGGCTGAGGTTGTCTTTGGCCTCTTGCAAAGAGGCTTCTCCGCTGCGGATGGCATATTCTGCGCTGCGCACGCTTTCGTTGGCGCTGGTCAGGTTCGCGTTGGCTGTGAGGTATGAGGCCTCGGTTTGGTCGTATTCCGCTTGGGAAATGACCTTCTGGGCCAACAGCGCTTCGGCGCGTTGGAAGGCTTTCTCTGCAGCCAATTGGTTGGCCTCGCCCTGCGCCACTTGGGCGCGCGCGGAGGCGAGGTTGGATTTGGCGCTGTTCAAACCGGCTTCGGCACGGAGCAGCGCTGCGTCATAGATGTCGGGGTTGAGTTGGACCAACAGGTCGCCCTTCGCGACCACGTCGCCTTCTTTGACGGGGAGTTCGGTGATTTGACCGTTGACCTCGGCCGTGATTTTGACCTCGACCTCGGGTTGAATCTTTCCACTCGCACTCACGCGCTCCACGATGGACCGCAGGGCAATCTCCTCCGTGCTTACCTGAGGGAGCGTGCGGCTTCCACCTTTGACCACCGCGATGACCACGAGCAAAACGACAAAGGCACCAAGGCCGAGAAGCAATTTCTTATTCATGATCAAAGGCTGAGGGGGCGTCCAAGGTAGAAGTCCAAAATGCGCGTCTTGAACACAAAGTCGTACTGGGTGCGAAGCGCGTTGATGCGGGCGTTGTCCAATCGGGTCCTGGCGTCGGCGTATTCCAGCGCCGAGATGGCCCCGGCCTCAAAGCGCGCCTCCGCGTTGGTCATGGCCAGCGTGGCGGCTTCCAAGGCCCGGTCGTTGGCCTCAAACGTGCGCTGGGCTGCGCGCGCATCGGCCCAAGATTGCTCCACCGTTTGGGTGAGGCTTTGGGCGGTTTGTTCTTTGGCGAGCTGGGCGGAAAGCACGTCGACTTCTGCGCGGTCGATGTTGGTCTCAATGCCAAATCCATTGAAGATGGGCAAACTCAACGAGAAGAAGATGCTCTGGTTGAGGTTGTTCGTGAATTGGTCTTGAAACGACATCGTTGCGAACTCGCCATCTTGGATCACGACGGGCGTCGTGAGGAGAATGCCCTCCACCGTTTCGATGGTCACGTCTTGGGTGATGGGGTCGCTCACCAAGGTTTGGCGATTCTGGGAATACCCCGATCCGACACTGTACGATCCGGTGATGCGAGGCATGCGCTGCGCTTTGGCAAGGTCAAGTCCGAGGTAGGCGTCGGTGACTTGCAATTCGGCCGCCTTCATGTCAGGAAAGGCATTCAGGGCAAATGCGACGGCCGCATCTGCGGACAGGGGCAGCTGGGTGGCTTCAAGCAAGTCGTCAGAAGGAGGGGCGACTTCAAGGTTGTCGGCCTCATCCCCAGAGAGCTGAAGCAATTGGGCCAAGGCAAGCTTGGCGATGGTCACGCCGTTCTCTGCAGACACGACGGAACTTTGATCTGCGGCCTGCTGGGCCAGGACATCGTAGAGGTCACTCTCGGCTGCCGCCCCGGCGTTGACCAACTTTTGGACGCGGTCAACTTGGCGTCCGGTGGCTTCGGCATTGAGTTGCGCAATCGTCAGGAACTCCTTCTGGAAAAGCACATTGAGGTAGGCTGAAGCCAGGTTCAGGGCCACGTTGTTTTGGGCGATCTCGACGTTGGTTTGGGCCAACTCCAGTCCAAGGCGCGCACGTCGCAGGTTGAGGTGGTTCTGGAACCCGTTGAACAAGGTCAAACCCGAGCTCATGCCGTAGTTGCTTGATTGGACGGCGTCGCTTGCAAACTGGTTGGTGAAAGGGTCAATGCGCTGACCGATGTTCACCCCGTAGCTGGAAGAGGCGTTGAGGTTGGGAAGGAAGGCACCCTTTGCGGAGGTTTCGGCAAGCGCGCCGCGGACGATGCCAAGCTCGGCTTGCTGAAGTTGAAGGTTGTGATCCAGGGCGTGCTCCAAGCAGCGCTGAAGGGTCCACACGTTGTTGCCGGAGCTCTGGGCCACAGCAGAAGGGCTGAGGCTTCCTAGGCAGAGCAGAAACAGGCTGATAAAGAAAGGGCGCATGCCCAAAATTACGCCCTCAACCGGCCACATCGGTGGCTTCCTTTCGCTTGCGAAAGACAAACCATGCGAAAAAGGCCATGATGGCGTACGGGATGCCCATCAAATAGAGGATCCCCGAGTTGAGTCCGCGGCCCAGGCTGCCGTCCTCTGCGCTGTCCTCGGCGACGGCTTTGCACATCACGCACTGCGCCTCGGCATCCATCGCCAAGACCAGCAGGAGAAGTGCAATCGCACATGGAAGCAGCGTTCTCATCACCAGGGGTAGCAGGGTGAAATCATGAAGTACACCACCACCCCCGTGAAGGTCACGTAGGTCCAAATGGGGTAAGTGATGCGCGCCCACTTGCGGTGCTTTTGGATTTGGTTCCCCAAGCCGAGCAAGTACGTGGTGAGCACCATCGGCACAATGGCGATGGACATCAAAATGTGGGTGATGAGCACGAAGAAGTACACTGCACGAATCCATCCTTCCTTGCAGAAGGGGGTGCTTTCTGTGGTCATGTGGTAGCTCACGTAGCTGACCAGGAACAGGGCAGACAAGGCAAGTGCTGCGGTGTTCAACCGCTGGTGAAGCAGGATGTTCTTGTTTCGAATTGCCCGGTAAGACCCCACGAGGCACAGAAACGCCGAGCCGTTGATGGTGGCATTGACGGCGGGAAGCATGTGCAGAAATTCGGCGAGCTCGGGGCTCACCTCCACGCCAGGCAGAAAAAACAACAAGGCCACCACAGCGGGGATGGCAATGCCTGCCACCCACACAAAAATTCGAAGTTGTCGGTTGATTCCCACAGGTTCAGCTTTGGTGCAAAGATGCAACGCACGTCATGAAAGAAAGGTTCATGTGGGACGCAGGTTGCACTCAACGGCGGTCCGTCACCACGAGCGATGCCGCGTCAAGCATCATCGCATCGACCTCGGCTGTCGAGGTCCCGTCGTACAGGCCCCGGATGCGGTTTTCCTGATCGACCAACACAAAGGTGTCGCTGTGGAAGAAGCCCCCGGCTGCCGTGTCGCTTTCGAGCGCCGTGAGGTAGTAGCCAAACCGCGCTTGGTCGTACAAGTCTTCCTTGTCGCCGGTGAGGAATTTCCAGTTGGTGGTGTCCGCGCCCAATCGGGTGGCATACGTCTTCAACCGCGCTGGCGTGTCCCGAATCGGGTCCACGCTGTGGCTCATGAGCATGACTTCGTCGTCGAGGTCGTGGCCTTTCAACCAAGCTTGCGTTCGGGCGAGCTGGCTGCTCATAATGGGACAAATTGTGGGACAGTGCGTGAAGAAGTAATCGACAATCCTCACCTGACCTTCCACGGTGCGGTGGCTGATTTCCACGCTGTCAATGCCGGTGAAGGCGAAGGCGGGAATGGTGTGGCCTTCGGGACCCAGCACGGGCAACTCGGGATGCATCTCAAGCGCCTCGGTCAGTTTCTCCCGGGCGTATTCCGCCACATCGCGCTCCTTCTTCAGCAACGCGATGTCCTCGACCGCGTCGCGGATGGCGTCTTCGGAAGCGGCATGGTACACCCCGCGCAAAAATCCTTCCGTGTCGACCAACCAAATCGTGGCCACGTTGTTGGGGTCCTCCGGATCGCGCTGGATCATGAAGTCCTTGGTGACCACGCGGTCAATGTCTTCGGCTTTGCCTGTCAGGAATTGCCACTTGCCGGTGAATCCATTGTAGCGCGTGTTGCGGTCGACGTATTCCTGGAGCACTTCTGGCGTGTCGTGCTCGGGGCTCAACGAGAAGCTGACGACCACGATGTCGCCTTCGTCGCGGTAGCGGAAGTTGGGCCACAACAATTGGCGCGTCACTTGAGCGACGTGCGGGGCATCGGTGCCGTAAAATGCCGCGAGCCACACCTTGCCGCGCAATTCGTCGCTGGAAAAGGGCTCTCCAAGGTGGTTGACGAGGTCAAAGTCGCCGACGCGCTGGGCGTCGAGGGTTTGGCCTTCCATCGGCCCGTCCACGGTGTAGTAGGGCAGGGTGTTGAAGTTGTGCTCCGTGAGCAACCCAAAAAAAACCAGCCCCGCCAAAGGCAGGGCCAGCATCATTGCAGTAATAATCAATCGGTTCTTCAACATGCCCATGGGCGGTCGCTCAGTGGAGGGTGTTGAAGCTGTTCAGGTGTCCAAAGCCTTCCGTGATCGCGATGAAGAGAAGGTAGCAGATGAACAACACGTAGGGGGCGATGACCGCGCGCTTCAAGTTGCGGCGCTCGTCACCGAGGTGCATGAAGACCAACACGATGTACGCCGCCTTGACCAAGGTCATGACGATGAAGGTCCACTTGATGGCCGTCCAGGTGAAGGTTTCTGACCGCTTGAAGACCACACCCATGCCCACCTCGACGGCGGTGATGAGGGTCAGCAATGCGGTGACAAACCAAATTTTCTTGCGAATGGCCGCACCCGCTTCTTCGCTGTGGTGCGCCGCCATGGCGTAGCTGTCGTTGACAATGAGATCGTCGCGTTCCATGTCAGATGAGGTAGAAGAAGGTGAATACAAAGACCCAAACGAGGTCGACAAAGTGCCAGTACAATCCGGTTTTCTCCACCATCTCGTAGTGACCGCGGCGCTCAAACACCCCGTTCAACGCCATCAAGAAAATGATGATGTTGATGATCACGCCGGAGAACACGTGGAATCCGTGGAATCCGGTGATGAAGAAGAAAAAGTTGGCGTAGGTCTGTTGGACGGCGTATTCGCTGTCCTCGAGGTTGGCGCCAAACGAGAACACCTCGCTGCGTGCGTTCCAAAGCTTCACCGCTTCGTCACCAGAAACGTGGCTTTCGTTCTCCACGTACTTGTTGAAGGTGAGGCTGTGCAACTGGGCGCTGTGCTTGTGTTCGCCGTATTGGGTCAAGGTGATGTGGCCATCTTCTTGGGTCAACACGGTGTTGACGTCGCCTTCGCTCCAGGGCTCGGCCAAATGGCCAAAGTGGTGGTCCATGAAGATCAATTCGCCTTCAGCCAAGGTGAAGCTCTCGCCGTTGTCGGCCGTGACGGTCACTTCCTTGGCCAGTTGGAATCCTCCGCCTGAACCGTGAATGAAGTGAGACCATTCCCAGGCTTGTGAGCCGAGGAAGAAGAAGCCACCAATGATGGTGGCGCCAAGCCACTTCAACACACCGGCCTTGTCGTTCCGGTGGCCTGCCTCCACGGCAAGCACCATCGTGACAGAGGAGACGATGAGGATGAAGGTCATGAGGGCCACGTAGATCAGCGGGTACTGTCCATCCAAGCCTGGGAGGGCTCGGAAGACTTGCTCGCCGATGGGCCATGCGTCTTCGGAGGTGGCACGTGCAAACCCGTACGCCGTCAGCAACCCCCCGAAGGTGAGTGCATCGGAGACGAGGAAGAACCACATCATCATTTTTCCGTAGGTGACGGAGAAAGGGCTTTGACCTCCGCCCCACAGGACGTCAGTCGAGATCGTTTCGGTGTTTCCAGCCATGGTCTGAAATTGTGACGCGAAAATAAGGCAATCGCGTTACGTGCGCCACCTAGAATGCCTCCAAATCAAGGCCTGTGTCCACAAGCAAGCGTGAACAGCTGCCTCACCGGCAGGGGTGTCAGTGCAAGAGGAACAAGAAGGCGAAGAGGTAGATCCAAAGAAGACCCAAAAAGTGCCAGTAGATGCCCGTCGCCTTGAGTCGGACTGTGTCCCCTTCGTGAATCACCCCTGTGAAGATGCGGATGCCGTTGACCACCAGGTAAATGAGCCCAAACACAAGGTGCAAGATGTGCACCATCACCAAGGCCCAGATGTACCCGCCGCCGCTGTTGGAGGACTGCAACACTTTCGTGGTGATGGGCTGAACCATCAGGGCGTCGTCGGGCGCGTAAAGCTCGCCGCGGGCGGCGTCGTGCAGGAGGACTTGCCCGTCGTAGCGGAAATCGTAGTCTTCGCCGTACACCGCACTGCTTTCATAGAGAGCCGCGAGGTTGTTCCAGCGGAAAGCCGTGCCCTGTGACGTGTCGCTGGTGTTCCACCCCATGCCCAAAGACGCCAGGTCCTTCCAGCCCTCCGCTTGCGTGACGGTGAAGCCGATGCCGAGCACCAAGGTCAGGGCGAGGCCGACGATGCCTTGGTTGGTTTGGCCTGCTTTGACGGCCCGGGTGGCCCACCACAACGTGGCGCTGCTCAAGGCGATCAAGGCGTTGCTCACCCAAAACATGTCCGGCGCAGGGATGTGCACCCAAAACTGGCCCATGTTGCTCACGATGTAGGCCGACGTGAAACCGGCAAAAAGCATGGTCACGGCGAAGACGATGAAGTACATCAACATGGTCTTGGTGCGCTCACGCACTTGGCCGTCGAGACCTTCAAAGACGCGTTCACTCATGGGTTCAAGGGGATTTTGTCGAGGACATAAATGATTTGGACCAAGGGCAGGTAGACGAAGCTCGCAAACATCAATCGGCGCGCCGCATCCAGCGTCAAGTCACGCAGGAGTTGGTACGCAAACCAAGAAAATCCGAGGCCAGCCAACACCGCCACCGCGAACGCAACATCTCCCACCATGGGTTGGTTCAGCGCCCAAGGCAACATGCTGGCTGGGATGCAGAACAAGGTGTACAAGAGGATGAGTTGGGCGGAACGGGCGGTTCGGCCTGCGTTGAAGGGGAGCATCTTGTAGCCCGCCTTGGCGTAGTCTTCGTGGGCGAGCCATGCAATGGCCCAAAAATGCGGGAACTGCCACATGAACTGCACGGCGAACAGGGTTCCGGGCTCAATCCCAAAGTCCCCCGTGGCCGCCACGTACCCAATCATGGGCGGCAAGGCGCCGGGGAAGGCCCCCACGAACACGGACAGGCTCGTCTTGGCCTTTAGCGGTGTGTAGATGAAGGCGTAGCTCACAATGGCAGCAACCCCAAGCCAACCGCTAAGAGGGTTCAGGCTGAACAAGCATCCCAGTCCCACGGCGGCCGCGAGCAAACTCCACACCAAGGCCTGCGTCACCGACATGCGCCCCGTGGGCAGGGGGCGATCCTGCGTGCGTTTCATCAACCCGTCGATGCGGCGCTCGATGATTTGGTTGAGTCCGTTGGAGGCGCCGGTCAAGGCGTATCCGCCCAAGGTGAGCAACAGAAAGGCGCGGATGTTCATGGTTTCCACGGCCATGAACCACCCAAGCACCGCCGACAGCACGACAAAAAAGCCGAGGCGGAGTTTGAACAAGGTGGCGAGGTCGCGGTGCATGGGCGGCAAAATTACTGCACGAAGCGCGGTCGGTCGGTCCTTCTGGTCACCAATCGCGTTCGTCCATCACGCGCGCTTGGCGGATCCCAATTTCGAGGCGTCCGGCATTCCAAGATTCTTGCCACGCGCTCGGGGCGTTCTGGTCCTCGAGCCGGGTCCAAGCCCGGACAAACGCCTCCACGCCCTCTACGCCGTAGCGCGCGCCGAGGGGCATGCTCACGTCGAGCTCGAGTCGAGACACCCGGCTGCGCACGCCTTGTCCCAACACATGTCCGTCTTCCCCATCGCGCTCGGAAAATGAGGTCCATGGCATCTCACCAGCTGCGTAGGAAAGCAAGGATTCGCCGCCGCCGACCGACCGACCTTGCGTGCGATGCAGGTAGCTGAGGCGCACCGTGTAGACCTCGCGCACCACTGCCCGAATGCGCGCGCGGCCCTCCACAAAATTGGCCCCGCCAGGGTGACCCAAAGGCTGATGTAAGTGGGAATAGGACAGGGGCAAGGTGTTGTGCGTATAGGTCCAAGGCCGGACCGCGGCCCCCTCAATCAACCACCCAAACTTGCCGGTGCGGCTGATCGAGGACATGCCCATGAGCACGCCCCATTTGTTGCCCCACCAGCCGTTGCGTTCCCAAAGTTTGGACACGAGCAGTTCGTCGAGCAAGACCTGTCCGTAGGCCGTCACGCGCTGTCCCCGTCGCCACCGCCCTTGGTGCGACAGTTGGGCGCCGAGCAAGGCGTTGTCCGCGGAGCCTAGGCTGTATTCACGGGGGCGAAACGCCGCCATGGGGATGAGGTAGTGCGGTTCGATTCGGCCTTGAAACGCCGCATCGTTGCCCCGCCATTTCACCGCGCCAAACAGCGCACCGCTCCAGCCTCTGCCGAGGGCCACTTCGGTCCATTGGGCGGCGAGCCACCCCGTGTCGACGGTGGAATCGGCTTGCACGTGCCGGGTCCGAATCAACGCTTGGGCATATTGCACAATGCCGGCGTCCACCCACAGCCGCGCGCCGAGGGCGGGGGCCATGTGCCGGTCCAAGAACAGCGAGCGCGCCCCTCGTCCCCAATGGTGGCTCTCCTGTCCGACACGCACCGAGACCGAAGGGGACAGGGACCAGGACAAGGCACCTTCGAGTCGGTCGACCGAGGCCACGGATTCATTCAACAACACGGCATTCCCCAAACCGTCCATGCTGCCGTGGTCGGCCACCTCGCGTGCGAGGGGGAAACCCAATGGGATGCGCCAGCGCGAGGCGGCGACATGGTAGTGGCCTTTGTCGCGAAAGGTGCCAGAAGTGCCAAGCCCGATCGCCGTGCCGGTCGCACGGAAATCACCCACGATCTGGCGCGCTTCGCCCACCACGGCAATGCCTTCAAAGGCACTGACCTGGGGCTGCAGGGCCGCGGGACGGTTCCATGAAGCCATGGGCTGAACGCTCGGGACCATGACGCCCGCGCTGTCGCTGGCCAACCGGACGTTCCAAGCCACGGAGTCAAGGGGCAAATGCCAGCGGGTCGAGGTGGGGGTTTGGGCCACGAGGAGGCCGCATCCCATCATCCAACCCCCAACTGCGAGCGGAAACTTCATCAAGCCACGCGCCGGGGACCGGCTTTGGAAGAGGAAGCAGGCTCGGTGACGTCGGCATCCAAGGGGGCGGAGAGGGACGAGATGCCCAGTCCCATGCGCACCATGAAATAGGGCAACGAGCCCAGGGCAAAGGCCAACCCGAGCAAGGTGAAAAACTGGGCGGTCCGACCAATGCCACCCCAAGCCGCTTCGGGTTGGAAGGCCAACACCACAAACAGCAGGCTGTACATCCAAAGCGCTGCGGAGGTCAGCCTGTGTCCCCAACCGAGCTGCATAAGCAGGTGGTGGATGTGCCGGCGGTCTGGGGTGAAGGGGGATTGGCCGTTGAGCACGCGCAGGGTGAACACACGCAAGGTGTCCACAAGCGGAAACGCGAGCAAACACATGGCCGCCACGGGCCGCACGACGCCAGGAAGGGTGGCGACATCGGGGGTTTGGACCACGTTGACCGCCATGACGTACGCCATGAGGCCGATCAACAAAGACCCGCTGTCTCCCATGAAAATCTTGGCGGGATGAAGGTTGAAGACCAAAAAGCCCGCAAGTCCGCCTGCCAAGGAGGCACCAACGAAGGCGGTCATCATGTCTCCGGTCCAATAGGCCCACATCCCAAACGCCGACATGGCCACCAATCCGTAGCCGCCCGCCAGCCCATCGACTCCGTCAATCAGGTTGATGGCGTTGACAATGACCACATAGACGAACAGCGAGAACACGGCACTCACCAACGACGGCAATTGGTGCAACCCAAACAGCCCATCAAAGTGATCGATTTTCAATCCCAATCCCCAAACGAGGAAACTTCCAACCGCGAGGTGGACCATGAGCTTTTTGCCGGCGCCCATCCCCATGATGTCGTCTTTGAGTCCCATGAAAAAAATGGGCACCGAAGCCCCCAACACCCCGAGCCAACGCACGGAAGTCCAGCCAAAGGCATCCGAAAAGGCAAACGACACCAAGGTGCTGCACAGCGTGGCGGCAAAAAGCATGACGCCGCCGACGGTCGGCACCGACCGATGGTGCAGTTTTCTCGATTCACTGGGCTCGTCGACGAGGTGCTTGCGTTTGGCCACCATGATGAGGGAGGGCATGCCAAAAAGCACAACCAAAAAGGCCAACGTGGCTGGAAGCATCAAGGACGTCATGGTGCGCCAAAGGTAGTGGAGCCCGGCGTCATGCCCATGCGGTGAGAGACCCCCACGCGCAGCCTCGCGCCTTCGAAGGGCAAGGAGGGGTGGGAGGCCCCTTGCCAAAGTTCTGCACCGAGGGTCACGTGCAACGGCCACGTCTTTTGCAGCGCATACGCCACCCAAGCCTCGGCCACCTTGAAGGTGCCCACCGCTGCAGCCCTGCCCCCTGCGGTCCATGTCGAGGTCTTCCAACGTCCGTGCAATTCGGTGCGCCAAAGGGCATCTGTCGACCCGGCAGGTCTGAGCACGGCGGACACAGGCGTGCCTGCATTCTGCAAGGCGATGCGGTCGTCGTCCAGCGCGGGCAGCCGTGTGGTGCCCAGCGTGAAAGCCCAGGCCTCGGAGGGCCGCCACGACGTGGCCACACCCCACCCTTGGTGGGAGGTCCACTCTCCGGAAACCAGTACGTTGTCAGAGGAAGTGCGCCACGTGCTCGACACACTCAGCCAGCTTCGCCACGCAAACTGGCCCAGAGAATCCGTGGCGAGCTCGCCGGTCCAAGGACGCTCGCGCAGCACACCACCGAGCAATCCCAGTGATCCCCGCGACGGGTGTCTCCAGCCAAAGTCGACCCACCCCGCATCGGTTTGGCGAAACAGGCTCTCGGTGGAACCGCCCGCGGGTCCGCGTTCGGTTCCGGTCCACCGGGCTGCGGTGGTTTGGGCGGACAGACCGTTGGATCGAACCCAAGTCACGCTTGCCCTTGGGAAGGAAGCCGCTTCGCCCGAGAATGTCAAGGGCGAAGGCAAGGCGCTCCATTGCACCGGGGCGTAGGCGGTCGAGAAGAGGAGGGAATCTCCTTGGGTGGAAACGTGGCTGTAGCGGGAAATGACCCTCGCGCGCGCCACGTCAACGCGGCCGCCTGAGGTGAGTTTGGCCCGTCCCCAACCCGGCAGGGCGGTGGATGCTGTCATGGTGGCGGCGTCCCACGCCCCGGCCCATCCTTGCATTTCCTCCAGCGATCCCTCCACGTGCCACACGCCATCCAAGGCTGCTTCAAAGTGGGCACCACGGAGGTTGTCCCATGGGGAAACCGCAGCTTCCGATGTGGTGGGAGGGGTTCCTGTGAGATGCCGAACCGTGAACCAAGGGCTCAAGTGCAGGGTCATTTGAGGGGTCTCCCACGTCAACCCGTGCTGGCGCAGGGACCATGTGACGTCTCCCGTCTGAGGTCCGAGCAGGGAATCCGCCTCGACCAGGGCCTGCCCCCATGCCGAGGAGGAGAGCAGCATGAATGCCACGCCTGCCCAGTGGCAGCGGGTCATCCGCGCAGGGTTTCGTGCGCCACAGACGTCTTGAATTCTTCGTAGACGTCGCGAATGCCTCGTTCAAGCGGGGTCTTGGCCGTCCACCCGAGGGCCGTCATTTTGGAAACGTCCAGGAGTTTGCGTGGCGTGCCGTCGGGTTTGGTGGTGTCCCATGTCAAAGCACCCTCGAAGCCCACGACGAGGGCCACGGTCTCGGCGAGCGTCTTGATGGTGACATCCTTGCCGGTGCCGAGGTTGACCCATCCGGCGTCGTTGTGGACATCCATCAAATGCAGGCAGGCCTCTGCCAAATCGTCCACGTGCAAGAACTCGCGCATCGGCGATCCTGTTCCCCAGCAAACCACCTCCGCCGCACCGTTCTCCTTCGCTTCGTGGAAGCGCCGAATCAAAGCGGGCAACACGTGGCTGTTTTCCGGATGGTAGTTGTCTCCAGGGCCATAGAGGTTGGTCGGCATGGCGCTGATGAAGTTGCAGCCGTGCTGGTCGCGGTAGGCGTCGCACATCTTGAGGCCGGCGATTTTGGCAATGGCGTAGGGCTCGTTGGTGGGCTCCAGCGCGCCGGTCAGCAGCACGTCTTCCGACATGGGTTGGGGTGCGTGTTTGGGGTAGATGCAAGAACTGCCCAAAAAGAGCAGCTTCTCCACGCCCGCCCGGCGACTGCCTTCAATCACGTTCGCCTCCATGATGAGGTTGTCGTACAGGAAATCCGCCTTGTAGGTGTTGTTGGCGTGGATGCCGCCCACTTTTGCTGCCGCGAGGTACACCTGCACGGGCTTCACCTCCTCCAAAAACGCAAACACCGCCGATTGATCTCGGAGATCCAGCTCGGCAGAAGTGCGAAGGACCAAGTTGGTGTGACCACGTTGTTTCAGGGCCCGAACCAATGCTGAACCCACCATTCCGCGGTGTCCGGCAACATAGATGGGTGCGTCGAGTGAGGTCATGGTTCGAAGGTACAAAGCCGGGGTCAGCGTGGGTCGTGCATGGCGTGCCTCAGGCCGTCGCCCACCCACGTGAAGGCGAGGACCAAACTGGCGATGAGCGCACCGGGAATGAGGGCCAACCAAGCATGGTCGGTGGTCAGCAGGTGGGCGTGTTCCTTGACGATGTTGCCCCAGGAGGGCATGGGGATTTGGGCTCCCACGCCCAGGAAACTCAATCCCGCCTCAATCAAGATGGCCGCGGCAAAGTTGGCGGCACAAACGACCACAAGTGGGCCGACTGCATTGGGAAGCATGTGGCGAAGCATGATGCGCCATGCCGGCAAGTCGAGCGCCTCCGCCGCCTGCACATAAGCCTGCTCCCGAAGGCTGAGAAATTGCCCCCGCACAATCCGCGCCACCTCCACCCACATGGTGAGGCCAATGGCGAGGAACACTTGCCAAAATCCCTTTCCAAACGCCAGCGTAATCGCCAAGACCATGAGCAGGGTGGGGATGGACCACATGACTTGAAGGAACCACGACAGCACCCTGTCCACGCGGCCGCCCATGTATCCGGCGAGTCCGCCCAGCAACAAGCCAAGGATCAGGCTGATCAGCACCGCACCGGCCCCCACGGACAGGGAAATGCCGCTGCCGGCCATCAACCGGCTCAAAAGGTCACGTCCGTAGCGGTCGGTGCCGAGCCATGCGGTGTGCGTGTCGCCAGCCTCGTCCAGCCACTCGGCCCCGGGCGCCAAAAGTCCCCGCTCGAGATGCTGGTCGTTGGCCATGGGCGTGGCATCCGGCCGAATTGCACTTCCCGCAATGGCAATGAACAGCCAGAGCAAAATCCACACTGCCCCCACGGCAGCCATTCGGTGAGACCAAAACGCGTTCACGGATCGCAAGTTCGGCCTTTCCACGTTGGTTTGGAAGCGATGCCCCAAGGACGAAGGAGCCCCGCCTGTGCCATCAGGATCAGCGGCACCTGCGCGGGTTGGGTAAGCCCCAGCATGACCCCTTGAGCCCAGGTCGTCTTCAACCCAAACCAGCGCGCCACAGGCCTGGCGTAGGCCAAGTTCATCCCCGTCACCATCGCCCACCATCCCCATGCAAGCCCCCACATGCCCGATGTGGATGCCACACATGCACCCATCCACAAGGCCCATTGCGCGACCGCCATCGACGCCATCCACCACGCAGTGCGCTTGGCACGGCGGTCATAGTGCACGGCTTTTCCGGCCCACCGCATGCGCTGCTGAATCCACCCGGGCAAGGAGGTTGCGCCCGCAGTGCGCACGGTTGCACGAGAATCCCCAAGCCATTCCACGTGATGTCCTCCGCGCTGAAGCGCTTGGACGACCAAGGTGTCGTCTCCCGAGGCGCCGAGGTCTCGGGTGTCGGGGTAGGTGTCGATTCTGACTGCCATGTTGGCGCCGGAGGCGGATCCCGGAAGGTCTCGGACCAGACAACCGACAGACCAGCCCATTTGGGCGGCGTAATCCAGGGCTTGCACCCCTTCCCACAAGGAGGGCGATTGCGGCGACAAGCTCAGCACCACGGGACCGGCCACACAGGCCGTGTTTGAATCGATGCGACTCAGGTGGTCGTGCCAGGCCTTTGCCCACGAAGATTCGAGCCGAACGTCCGCATCCAGCGTCACCACCCATGATGTGCCTGCGGCCGCCATGCCCGTGAGCAAGGCCGATTTTTTGCCTGTTCCTTCGGCGGAGAGGACGCGGAGGTGCCCGCGTTGGGCCAATCGATGAGATGCGGCCAAGGATGCGGTGTCGTCCGTGCTGTGGTCGTCTACCACCAGGATTTGGACTTGGAGTTCTTGCGCGGCCAAATCGTTCAGCACGTTCCCCAGGTGCTGCGCCTCGTTGCGCGCGGGAATCACTACGGCCCAGTCTACGGCATGAGGATTCGCACCGACCCCTGAGGTCAACGCCTTGCGCCACGCGCGAGACCAACCTCGCAAGGTCCACGCGTGCAGGGCGGCCATGAGACCAGCCACGACGACAGCCCAAGGTTCCCAGTCCGCCATCAAGAGGTCTTCATTGTGCGCCATGGTTGCCCCACCCAAATCAAACCGAGGGCGGCCGACCCCACGCGGTTGACCAACCAAAGGGCAAATGTGGCCGCCACGACCCCGGGAAGATGCGCGTCAAACACCCATGCCGCCATGGCTTCACGCACCCCGAGTTCTGCAGGCCAAGGAATGGACCCCACCGCACACCATACCGCAGCGATGCGGGGATACCCGTGGGAAATCCACTGCGTCGGGTTCAACACGTTCCACGCAGAAAGCATCAGGAGGTATTGCGTGGCAAAGGTGACATACCGAAGCAAGCTCAACGCGGCCACGGACCCGTGGAAGCTCTGCGACAACCAGCGGCCGACAAGGGCAATCAAGAGTCCCAACATCCCCGCACAAAGTCCGAATCCCGCCAAAGCCAATGCAGGAACAGCAAAGAACCACGTGGCCCAGCCCTGGCTTGCCGCCCCCAAGGCGAAGGCCTTGGCCCCGGCTGCGCTTTTCAAACGCGGATCGTCTACGGTTGCGAGGCGTCCGGCGCCATCGGCCAAGCGGAAGGGCCCGAGCAGCGCCCAGGTTTGACCGACGAGTACTTCCTTCCACACAACACCCCAAGACCGTGAGGTCCCGGTATCGAGGGCATCGGAAGAGAGCCTGCGCCACTTCCAGGCCTCCAGGCCGAGGTTCAAGGGCCACAGCAACACGGCCATCACGAGGTAGGGAGCATGGGTCAGCGCGGCCTCGATCAGCGAGGCCCATCCGCCGTGGGTGGACAAGGTCCAAGTGAGCCCTGCCACGGCCACCAACGTGGTGGCCCAGGAGAGGAGGCGCCGATGTTCACGAACCCATGAGGAAGCTTTTTCAAAGCGGGGGCTCAATGCCTCGAGGAGGGAGGCGTACTTTGTCGGGTAGAACGACCGGCGCATCGGTCCGAAGTTAATCCATGCCCTCCACCAAAGACCTTCCTGCGGAACGCATCATCCTCGGCATCGATCCGGGCACGACGATCATGGGGTATGGCGTCATTCGGTGTCGCGGGAAGAGCCAAGTGGAACTCGTCGAAATGGGGGCCTTGCACATGTCCAAAATCAAGGACCACGCCCTCAAGCTGAAGCGCATCTTCGACCGCGTCTCTGCCCTGATTGAAACGCATGCGCCGGATGATTTGGCGGTGGAGGCACCGTTTTTTGGGCAAAATGTGCAGTCCATGCTCAAATTGGGCAGGGCCCAGGGGGTGGCGTTGGCTGCGGCCTTGGCCCATGAGATTCCCGTGGCGGAATACGCGCCCCGTCGGGTGAAGCAAGCGGTGACCGGGAGTGGTGCGGCGTCCAAAGAGCAAGTGGCAGGCATGGTGCAGCGGACGCTCAAGATTCGAACGGAGGACATGCCCAAGGATTTGGACGCCACGGATGGCTTGGCGGTGGCCTTGTGCCACCATTATCAGCTGGCCACGCCCAAAATGCAGCGTGGCGCAGGGGGCTGGAAGGCGTTTTTGGCGGACAATCCGGATCGGATTCGCAAATAATCGCACTTTTTTAAAGCGTTAAGTCGCTGATAATCAGTTTTTGTAATATAAAAATTATGTTTATTACATAATTAGACGTAACTTTATTCAAGAGGAACTCGTTAGAGGTCCTTGAAGCGCAAGCTTCGATAACAGTTTACTTGTTTTCATTCAACAGTGGGAGG
>CAZGQI010000031.1:0-23649 GCA_964527895.1 uncultured Comamonadaceae bacterium
TGATTTCTTCGTCCACATTCTCGGATTCACTGTCAATCATGAAGTTGGTCATGATGCGCAGCTTCTCTGGAGAGTCTTTGGTTTGGACGAGAGGGTTGCCAGGAACACCGTCTTCGGTGAAGGCCTTGGCCAACGCACCTCGTACCGCTTCAGCGTCCACGGCATCTTCGAAGCTCACGTCGAACGTGGTACCTCCGGAGAATTCCACACCCTCATTGAGGCCTTTCGTCGCCAACGAGCCAATGCCCGCGATGACCACGATGGCGCTCAGCGCGTAGAAACGACGGCGGTTGCCGATGAAGTTCACCGCGGAGTTGGTGAACCAATTCTTGGTGGCTTCTGTGTAGAAGGTGATGTTCTTCTTGTTCTCGAGGCGAGAGAAGAAGATCAAACGCGTCAGCACAACCGCACTGAAGAGCGACGTGAAAATACCGATGATCAACGTCGTCGCGAAGCCGCGGATGGCCCCACTTCCGAAGGAGTAGAGCACGAAGGCCGTCAACAACGTGGTGATGTTCGCGTCAATGATGGCGCTGTAAGCTTTGGCGTAACCTTCTTTCAAGGCGACCATCAGGCCTTTGCCGCCGCGCATTTCTTCACGGATGCGCTCGTAGATGAGCACGTTGGCGTCCACCGCCATGCCGATGGTCAACACGATGCCTGCAATGCCTGGCAGCGTCAATGCTGCACCGAGCGAGGCAAGTGCGCCAATCAAGAAGAACAAGTTGGCGATCAAGGCCACGTTGGACACGAGGCCAGCACCGCGGTAGTAGAAAATCATGTAGGCCAACACCACAAGGAGGGCGATGACAAACGAGCTCAAGCCCGCCTTGATGTTCTCTTCACCGAGCTGCGGTCCCACGCTAACCTCGTCCACGATGCGGGCGGGGGCGGGGAGTGAACCGGCCTTGAGGAGACCTGCGAGGTCTTCAGCTTCTGCGAGCTTTTGCTCTGCCGATTGGCCCGTGCCAAAGCTGATTTGTGAGCGGCCGTTGGTGATGGCTGTCTGCACGTTGGGGGCGCTGAAGACAAGGTTGTCGAGCACCACCGCCACCGCGCGGTTGTTTTCGTTGGCGCAGCGTTCCGTCATGGCACCCCAAGAGATGGCGCCTTCGCTGTTCATGGTCATGCTCACGACCACGTCTCCGATCTCGTCGTAAGACACGCGGGCGTCCACGATGCTCTTGCCGCTGAGTTCAGCTTTGCCTTTTCCAGACAAGTCCTTGATCGCGTAGAGCTGCGCCACGTTGGTGGCGGGCTTGGCTTCCCACAGGAGGCGCAAGTCGCTGCCGAGGGCCTTGCGGGCTTCGGGGCGACGGAGCAAGTCATTCACGCGGTTGGTGTCGCTGGTCAGCGTGTAACCGACCACGGGAGAACGACGGCCGAGTTCCATTTGGAAGACCGAGAACAAGGGGTTCTTGGCGCGAAGCTCGTCTTGGCTCAAGGTGGAATCCGCAGGGGCGTTTTCGCCAAAGAGCTCAGGGCTCATGGCTTCGCCAAGGGCGGTATTGGCAGCACCAACGCGGCCAATCACTTCGTCGTTGAAGTAGGTTTCCCAGAATTCGAGGTTCGCCGTGCTCTTCAACTGCTTGCGCGCACGCTCGCGGTCGTCGATGCCGGGAAGTTCCACGAGGATGCGACCGTTTTGGAGCTTCTGCACGTTGGGCTGGGCCACGCCGAGCTGGTCGATACGCTTGCGGATGATGCTTTCGGTGTTGTCGATGGCGGTTTGGGCTTCCGCACGGAGGATTTCAAAAATCTCTGCATCCGAGCTCTTGGCAGGGAAGAGGTCCTTGTTCTCCATGTTGTGGAAGATGCGCCACAACTCCACCTCGGGGGCACGGGCTGTCCACGCAGACTCGAAGTTGGTCACGAAGTCGTCGCTGTTTTCCTTGCGCAACGCCTTGGCGTCGGCAATGGCACCGCGGAAGTCGGCGTTGTCGCTGTAGTCAGAGAGGGCCACGATGAGGTCGGGGAGGCTGACTTCGAGCGTCACACTCATGCCGCCCTTGAGGTCGAGGCCGAGGTTGAGCTCCTGCTCTTTGACTTGGCGGTAGGTGTGGCCAAACACGGGGTAGATCTCTGCCGTGGCACTGTCGCGAAGGAATTCGCGGGCAGCTTGGGCTGCGGCTTCGTCGAAGGTTTGGTCTCCAAGGGCACCGTTTGATTCCAGAGAGTCCGCCACGTAGGCACCGTACTCATCCGCGGTCGCTTCATACCCACTCGCCACCCAATTGAAGGAAAGGGTGTACAACGTCGCCAACGCCAACAGCACTGTGAAAACGACAAGGATGTTCTTATTCTGCATGATCGCTAAGGTTCAGCTTTAGTTCAATTTCAGGTGCGCGAATATAAGAAAAAAAGCAAGGCCCTCTGCGCGAAAGGCCTTGGTGGTTTGGGGGGGAAGCATACCTTCGTATCATGGAAAAGGTTGCAGTTTGGGCCCACTTTTTGGCAAGTTGGGTGATGGTTTTGGGCATGGCGTGTCTTCCATACGCATCGCTCCAAGCCCAAACCGTGGCCGACGTCCAGTTGGCCGTGCTGCAATACCGAGGCGGAGGCGACTGGTATTCCAACCCGACGGCGGTGCCCAATTTGGTGCGGTATTGCAACGAGGAAATGGGGATGCATTTGTCGGAAGACGTGCCCTACGTCGACGTGGGGTCGCCGGACCTCTTCAACCATCCGTGGATTCACATGACGGGCCACGGCAACGTCGTGTTCTCTTCGCGCGAGGCAGATCAACTCCGCAGCTACCTCACCGCGGGCGGCTTTCTGCACATCAGCGACAACTACGGCATGGATCCGTTTGTCCGCGCCGCCATGGCCAAGGTCTTCCCGGACCAGGAATGGGTGGAGGTGCCGTTTGACCACCCCGTCTACCACCAGCAATTTGATTTTCCGGATGGCCTGCCCAAAATCCATGAGCACGACGACCTGCCGGCGCGTGGGTTTGGGCTGTTCGTGCAGGGGCGCTTGGTCTGTTTCTACGACCACGAATGCGACCTCGGCGATGGGTGGGAGGATTACCAGGTCCACCGTGACCCCGACGACGTGCGCGAATCCGCGCTGCGCATGGGCGCCAACCTCATCCGTTACGCGATGGGTGGGGCCGACGGCCTGTGATCCTAACCGGCCCGAGACAATCGCCCTTTTAGGAAGTTGGCGCGAGGTTGACGCGGGTGATGCCGCTGTCGCCGACGTGCTTGGACAGTGTCAGGCCTTGGGTGGACATCGCGTGCACCAAGGGCTCCCAAGTGTCGACGATTCCCTCAGCGTGATCCCTTCGCAAATCGTCCAGCCGCTCTCCGGCCACTTCGGCCAAAACATCCCAGTACATGTCCGCCGTGAGTCCGGTTCGGGGTTGTCCGTAGCGTTCCCAAAGGAGGCGCATCGCCGTGCTCAGGGACGCCTTGCCGTCGGTGCGCTCCATGATCCGGGTGTCGCACAAGAACGCGAGGACCGCGCCTTCGACGTAAATACTGCCCTTGCGGCCACGCACGCCCATTTTGTAGCCGTCGAGCCACGTGTCGTAGCTCGAGGCGGCGACGCTCAGGTTGAGGCGGCCGGGGTTGTTGACGTGACGTTCGAGGAGTTTGGTCATCAAACCGCACCATCCTTGCAAGTCCACAATGCCCGCCTCAAACAAGAACAAATCCCCCATGTACGTCGTCACGCCTTCCGCGACGTAGCCCAATTCGGAAGGGCAAGGCCCCGTGAAGTCGTAGGGCGTCCACTCGGCAGGTCGGATGCGTTTCACGTTCCAGGCGTGGTACAACTCGTGGCTCGCGATGCCCAAAATTTCCATGTAGCCTTCCTCGGATCGCACGCGCTCGGCGGGTCCCAAGGCAATCACCGTGCTGTCCTCGTGTTCCACCCCGTGGCGAACGTCGCGGTCGGGGAAGAGGTAGAGAAAATGGTACTCGTCGGTGGGGAAGGTCCCAAAGTAGGAGAGCTGTGAACGCGTGAAGGCCACGTGATCCGCCACGAAACGGGCAGGGTCTTGGGGCAGGGTGTCGTGCACCCAAATGTGGACGTCAAGGCCTTGTTCGCGGTAACTGTCGTGCCAAAGTTTGGGCGAAGCCATCCAAGGGCTGTCCATCAGGTGTTGCACGTCGCGGGCGTGCATCGTGGGGACGCCATCCCGTTCCTCCCAGGGCATGGCCACGGCCAACGCCCAGCCCGACTCAGAGGTGGGGTCGAGCGTCAAGTCGGTGAGGGCCACTTCGGCCGCGAGGTCCTGCCGTCCCAAGTCGTACATGAAGCAATTCACGGGATTCACGTAGAACAGGTCGTCCTGGACGCAGGTTGATCCAGCGTTCAGGATGTCGGCGTGAAACACCCACTCCACCTGGCGCACGCCATCGGGGACGCGCCACGCATGAAGGTCCTGTTTGGCGAGGCGCATGCGCTGCCCCTGACTGTCCATCCCTTCGACCCAGAGGACGTATTGTGCGAAGTTGCCCAGTTCGTAACGGCCAGGCCGCCAGGTCGGCAACTGCAAGGTCCAAGCGCCTTCGCGCTCAGGGAACGTGGCGCTGAAGCGAATGCGTTGCGCTTCGACGTCGCGCTTCAGCTCGTAGCGTACGGTCAATGCACTCATTTCATGGAGTTCAAAAGGTCCGCAATCGGTTGGCCGGTGGTTCCGTTGGGGTAGGGGCTGTCCATGATTTGGGCCACGGTTGGCGCAATGTCACGGATGTAGGTCCGGTTGTGCGTTTCACCCTGGGGCACGCCTGCGCCCAAAAACAAGGCAGGAACGTGCGTGTCCTGCGGAAATGCCGAGCCGTGGGTCGTGCCTGTTCGGCTGTAATCGATCCATCCGGGCTGGGGCACGAGGAACACGTCGCCGGAATGTCCGGGGCGATGCCCACGCACCAAGCGCGCCACCACGGGATCGTTGGCCGCCATCGCTGGGGCGTCACAGGCCGCAATGGCCTTGCTCAAGCCGGGGGCGGTGGCACAACGCTGCGCAACGAAGCGTGCCATGGCGTCTCGGTCAAGTCCCCGCTGGTAAATGAGGGGGTGGTTCAAGAAGATTTGGTCGTTGCTGTGGCGCAAAATCCAAGGCTCTCCCGCGGGCGTGAAACCCCAGCGGTCTTGCAACTGCATCTCGACTTCGTCCATCAGGTTCCCAGGTTTCCAGTAGTCCGTGGGCATGCCCACGGAGGCGGCGTGCGAAGGCACATTGGCCCCGCCGTGGTCGGCAGAGAGGAATGCGGTCCATTGTCCTCGGCCCACCTTCTCGTCAAGCGCATCGAAGAGGCGCTTCAATTCCAAGTCCAGTCGCAGGTACATGTCCATGGTCTCTTGGGCATGGGGACCCACGCGGTGGCCAACGTAATCGGTGGCGCTGAAGCTCAAAGCGAGCAGGTCCGTGACGTCGTCCTGACCCAGCTCGGCGCCGTCGATGGCGGCGAGCGCGAAGTCGACGATGAGGGTGTTGCCTCCGGGCGTGCCTTTGAGCAGGTCGTACCCGCCATTCTTTTCCCGCAGGGCCTGAAGGTCATAGGGGAATGTGGGGCGCAGTTCGCCTTTGAAAGCGCCCTCGTAGGGGTTGTTGTCCGGCAAACATTGGTTGTACACCGACTCGTCGTGCAGGCGATTCCATCCGTCACCCATCAACGATTCCGCCCGTTCCGATTGGTTGAGCTCCACGAGCCATGTCGGGAGGGAGTCTCCGTAGTAGGTGCTGGACACAAAGTGCCCGAGGTCTTTGCCGTAAAACCAAAATGCGCCGTCTGCCCCATGTCCTGCGGGGAGAATGGCGCCGCGGTCTTTCATGCTCACGCCGTAAACTTTGGCTTGGCCACCTGTCGCCATTTTCAATTCGTCTCCGAGGGTTGTGGAAAGCATGCGGTGGGGGGACATTTGGCCTGAAGAGCCCAAGACGAGCCCTTCGACATCCACGCCATCTCCGTGGACGCCTTTCACTGACGTGTCTGACGCGCAATAGACGCTCGTCCCAGAAGCGCGGTCGTACCAGTCGTTGCCAACGATGCCGTGCACCGTGGGAGTGGTGCCCGTGTAGATCGAAGCATGACCCGGACCCGTGTAGGTGGGGGCATATCCAAAGTGATGGTCCCGGCACGTGAAGCCTTCCTCCACCATGCGGCGGAATCCGCCCTTGCCAAAGGTGGCGGGCGACGCGACGTCGTCCCAAGCGCCAAAACGGGTGAGGTAGTCCGCCCGCATCTGGTCGACGGTGATGCCGACGACGAGTTTGGGGTGGGCGTGGGCCGAAGATTCGCCGACGCGGACTTCAGTCTGGAAGGAACAGCCCGCGGCCATCAGGGCCAAGGCACAGGCAGAGAACGTGTACTTCATCGAGCCCGAAGATAGGTCGCCTCCGTGCCCTCAGCAACGCCGCGCGTGCGAGGGCTCAGGACGTGATTTGGGCCACCCACCAGCTGACCGCCACGCAACCCACCACGGAGACGGCCACATTGGTCAACGCCAACGCCCATCCGCCGTCTTGCCACAAGCGCAAGGTGTCCCAGGCAAACGTCGAAAAGGTGCTGAAACCACCACAGACGCCGACCGTCATGAAGAACCACATGGGGGAGGTGCGTCCCCAAAGCTCCGCGCCCGTCACAGCACACCACGCGAGCAAGGCTGTCGCCAACACGTTGGCCGCCAAAACCGCCCAGGGAAAAGAGCCGACCTCCACGGCGCGAAGGCCTTGTCCCAAGCCAAAGCGAAGAACGCTTCCCACGCCGCCGCCCAAGAACACGGCAAGCCAGGTCATCGCGGTGATTCCTTCAGCCATGGTCCGGGGTTTGTGAAAGGGGGGCGATCCAATGGCGCGCGATTTGCAGGGCGAGGGCGCCGATGCCCCAGCCGACCAAAAATCCGCCCAGCACGTCTCCGGGGTAATGCACGCCAAGGTGAATGCGGCTGAATCCAATCAGCACGGCCCAGGCCAAAAGTCCCCACGCCCAAGCGCCGCCCAGCAAACCGCCAAAAAGCACGGCAATGCCCATGTGGTTGGCCGCGTGGGACGACACGAAGCTGAACCGACCGCCGCGGTACAGTTCGCCGGGTCGTTCCTCGATGAGATGCACGTCGTGCACCAGGGCAGGTTCATGGGAAGGGCGCAGTCGGGCCACCGAGGGCTTGAGCACGCGGGCCGAAATCACGTCGGTGCCCGTCACGCAAAGCGCCACGCAGGCGGCGAAGAGGGCCATCGGGCGACCCCAGCCGAGCTGGCGGCCCGCCGCCCACAACATCGCGAGGTACAGGGGCGTCCAAAACAGGGGTTTGCTCACCCACCACATCACGCCATCCAAAGCTGGAAGGGCGCCATTGAGGGCCAGGAACAACGCCGTGTCAAGGTCGTTCAGCGCAGAGAGCATGCGGGAATCGAATCAGCGATTTCCGAGGCGACTCCTCAGGCGTACATGGCCTCCACGGCGTCGCCGTACTTGGCCATGATGGGCTTGCGCTTCAGCTTCAACGTGGGTGTCAACTCGCCTCCGTCGATGGTGAACACCGCAGGGAGGATGGTGATCTTCTTCACTTGCTCCCACTTGGCAAACGGCGCCATGAGGTCGTTGACTTCCTGCTCGATGCGTGCACGGAGACGGTCGTCTTCGGCAATGCCGGCCATGCCTGGGAAGGGGTGGTCATGGCGCTTGCACCACTCTTCCACCACAACCGCGTCGGGCACGATCAAAGCTGCAGGGTGCTTGCGGTTTTCGCCCACCACGATGACCTGCTCAATGAAGAGCGACGCCTTGAGCGCGTTCTCGAGCAACGTGGGTGCGACGTACTTGCCACCGGAGGTCTTGAAGATTTCCTTCTTGCGGTCGGTGATGCGGAGGAAACCGTCTTCAATCACCCCGATGTCTCCGGTGTGGAACCATCCGTCCTTCAGCACTTCCGCGGTCTTCTCTGGGTCTTTGTAGTAGCCCATCATGACGTTGGGGCCTTGGACCAAAATCTCACCGTCGTCCGCGATTTTCACATCCACGCCATCCGCGAGCTTGCCCACGCTCCCAATCTTCAGCATGTTGGCGCCGTTGGTCGTGTTCACGCTGACCACAGGAGAGGTCTCCGTGAGGCCGTAGCCTTCCAGCACCGTGATGCCGGCACCGTTGAAGAAGCGGGCGAGGCGGGGCTGGAGGGCGGCAGAGCCCGAGGCCACAGCTTGAATGCCACTGAGGCCGAGGGCCTCTTTCACCTTTCCGAAGACGAGTTTGCGGGCGAGGTTGAGCTTGATTTGGTAGAAACCGCCTTTGTTGGGTTCCCACTCGAGGGCCACACCAACGGCCCAGTTGAAGATGGCCGACTTCACGCCGCCAGCGGCACGTCCTTTGGCCACAATGCCGTCGTAGAATTTCTCCAACAAACGAGGCACCGCCGTGAACATGATGGGCTGGGTGTGGTTGAGGTCCTCCTTGATCGTTTCGAGGCTCTCGCCGAAGTGGATTTGGGCGCCCATGTACATGTACAGGTAGTGGAGCATCCGCTCAAAAATGTGGCACACCGGCAAGAAGCTCAGCACGCGGTAATCCATGTTGGGGTCGACCGCAGGCACGCGAGGCTGGGCGATGAGTACGTTGCTCGCCACGTTGTTGTGAGACAGCATCACACCCTTGGGAAGGCCTGTCGTTCCTGAAGTGTAGATGATGGTCGCGAGCTGGGCAGGGTCCACCGCATCGCGGCGGGCCTCGAGTTCAGCCTGCTGGGCGTCCGAACCGGCCTTGGCAACCTCGGTCCAACGGCGTGCACCCTTGACATCTTCAAAGGTGAACACCTCTTCCAGGGTGGGGCATTCGGCCTTGACTGCCATGACCTTGTTGTAGAGCTCCTCGCTGCTGACAAAGCAGTACTTCGATTCACTGTGGTTGAGGATGTACTTGTAATCCTCTTCCGTCATCGTGGGATAGATTGGAATGTCGATGGCGCCCGCCTGCATGATGGCGTGGTCCATGATGTTCCACTCGCAACGGTTGTTGTGGCTGATCAAGGCCACTTTCTCCTCGGCCTGAAGCCCCATGGCAATGAGGCCACGCGACACGGCGTCCATTTCCTCCACAAACTGGGCGGTGGAATAGGTCACGCGGTTGCCGTAGTTGGGCATGGTCATCATCACGTCCAAAGGCTTGGTGGCCAATTGGTAACGTGGGAAATCGAACAGGCGAGTTGGTTGTGTCATGATTCAGGGCTGGGGCGCTTGGCGCCGGTTTGGGGTCCAAAATACACACCCACCCGCGAACGACAAGCCCTGCTGCGAGGTGACCTGCCGGTTAAAGTGCGTGTCCGCAGTGCTTGCAGAAAGCGGCGTCGTCGTCGTGGCCCTCTGCACTGCATTCGGGACACGCTTGGGTGTTGGTGTCGACCGCATCTGTTTTGGCGAGTTCGGCGCCCACAATCCCCGTCGGCACAGCAATGATGGCGTAGCCGAGAATCATCATGAGCGAAGCCAGCATTTGTCCCAACACCGTCTGAGGCGCAATGTCTCCGTAGCCGACCGTGGTCACCGTCACGATGGCCCAGTAAATGCTCATCGGGATGCTCGTGAATCCAGATTCAGCGTCTTCGACGATGTACACAATGGTCCCGAGAAGCGTGACCAACACCAGCACTGCGCTGAGAAACACCACAATCTTGCGTCGGCTTGCCCAAAGGGCGTCTTTCAGGATTTGGGCTTCGCGGAGGAATCCGACCAATTTCAGCACGCGGAACACCCGCAACAGCCGAAGCATCCGCACCACCCGCAGGCTGGCTGCACCCGGCAGCAACACCTCCACAAACGTCGGCAGAATGCTCAACAAGTCCACAAGTCCGTAGAAACTGAAGGCGTATTTCAACGGGCGCTTGACCGCAAGGAGACGGAGAATGTATTCCACCGTGAACAGGCCGGTGAAGACGAATTCCAGGGCACGCAATTCTTCCCCGTACGCGGCACGAACCGAGGCCACACTTTCGACGAGCACGGCGCCGACACTGAGGAGAATGGCCCAAAGCAAGGCCACGTCGAAGCGTTTCCCCGCAGGGGTGTCTGCTTCAAAAATGACGGTGTGAAGGCGGTGACGCAAGGGGGCGTTCGTGTCTGAGGTGGCCATGAGGGCAAGATAACGAGAGCCGAATCAGTCTGTCGAGTGGGTGTACATCAAGACGATCTCCATCCAACCGTCCGGTTCCATCCAATGGTCGGTGTGGGGCGGGATTTGGCAGGTGTCGCCCGCCACCACTTCCACGCGTTCCTCTCCAACCACGATGGTGCCACTTCCGGAGACGACCCGGCAATGCTCCCACATGTCGTGCCGGTGTGCCCTTCCGTTTCGCTCAAATCCCAAACGCTCCACCAGGGGCTCTTCGCCCCGGGACACCGTGACTTCCAGCCATCCAAACGACGTTTGCCGTCGCGTCGGATGCACCGTGTCACTCATGCTGAATGCGACTTATTTCGCGAACGTGGGGGCGACCACAAGGTCCTTGGAACCGCGGGTGTGGATGTAGAACCCTTCTCCCGACTTTGCGCCAAGTTTGCCCGCCGTCACCATGTTGACGAGCAGAGGGCAGGGGGCATACTTGTCCTGACCCAACCCGTCGTGCAACACGCGGAGGATGCTCAAGCACACGTCGAGACCGATGAAGTCTGCCAGTTGAAGCGGGCCCATGGGGTGGGCCATGCCGAGCTTCATCACGGTGTCGATTTCTTCAACGCCCGCCACGCCCTCGTGCAGGGTGAGGATGGCCTCGTTGATCATCGGCATGAGGATGCGGTTGGCCACAAAGCCAGGGTAGTCGTTCACCTCCACGGGCACCTTGCCAAGCTGGGCACTGAGTTCCATGACCTCCTTGCACGTGGCGTCGCTCGTGGCGTAGCCGCGGATGACTTCCACCAGCTTCATCACGGGCACAGGGTTCATGAAGTGCATGCCAATGACCTTGTCGGGACGACCGGTCGCCGCGGCAATGCGCGTGATGCTGATGGAGCTTGTGTTCGTGGCGAGGATGCAGCCTTCGGGTGCAGCGGCGTCGAGGTCCGCGAAAATCTTCAGCTTGAGGTCGACGTTTTCGGTGGCCGCTTCCACCACCAATTCGGCATGAGCCACCGCCGCCGCCAAATCCGTGGAGGTGGTCAACCGACCGAGGGCCGCGTCCTTGTCGGCCGCGGTGATCTTCTCCTTGGCGACCATGCGGTCGAGGTTCTTTCCAATGGTTACCAGGGCGCGTTCCAGGGCGTCTGCCGAACGGTCCATCATGACCACATCGTGGCCGGACTGCGCAAAGACGTGGGCAATGCCGTTGCCCATCGTGCCAGCCCCAATGACGGTGACCTTCATGATCAGGCTTCTTTTTTCTTGGTCGCCTTCTTGGCCGCAGGCTTTTTGGCCGGCGCCTTCTTCGCGGGCTTCTTCTCGGCCTTGGCTTCCTTCTTGGGCGCATCTTCCGCAGGCGCTTCTTCCGGCTTCTCAGGGGCTTCGAGTGGGAAGGCACCCTTGCTCACGAGCAGGTTGTACCACTGCACGAGCTTCTTCAAATCGCTTTGGTAAACGCGGTCGTGGTCGAGCTCGGGGACAATGCCGTCGACGAAGTCACGAATGGTCTGCGCAGCGTCCTTGTGGGAGGGACCTTCGGCGCCTTTTTGGGCGTCGTGCATGCGGTTGAGGATGTCCAACAGGGGCACATCGTCATCATGGGTGTACATGGTGATGTCTGCGAGGTTGCTGACGCGGGCGGTGCCGGGCACGCTTGAGCGCTTGCCGTCCACCATGCTTTCCACCACGATGCTGGCGCTTCCGGAGGCCAACACTTGATACAGGCCAGGCTTGCCGGCCACTGCGAGAATGTCTGTGATCTTCATTGCGTTGCGAAAGTACGCAAGGACCGCCCTCAAAGGCCGGGGCAATCCGGAAGTTGGGCGAGGGGGGAAGCGTGCCCTTCGTCGCCAAGCCCAAACGCCGCATGCTTCATTCCATTGGTCACCAGTAAGACGGGAACGCGGAGCACCAAATTGTAGCGTGCCGCCTGGGACACGGCATCCTGGTTGAGTGCCACGTTGGGCGCCTTGCATTCTACGAGGATGCGCGGGGCGCCGTCCGGGGTGAACGCCACAATGTCGGCACGGCGCGACATGCCATTGAGCGTCAGTTGATGCTCCACCGACATGCATCCCAACGGGTAGCCAAGGACGGCAGTCAAATGGTGAATGACATGCTGGCGCACCCACTCTTCCGGCTCCAACACCACCCACTTCTTTCGGGCGAGGCACAGGACCTCCATCTTGCCTTTGTCGGGCTGTCTTGTTTGGAGCGGCGCAGCGGGCCACTTCAGCGAAGGCGTTGGGGAATCCATGCCACGAATCTACTTCTCAAGGCAGTACCTTCGCGGACATGCCGCATCGCCAAATCGTACGCAACATCACCTCGGGGAAGCTCTCTCCGATTTACGTGTTGCACGGCGAGGAGCCCTTCTTCATCACGGAAATCGTGCAATCGTTGCTGGACACGGTGGTCGATGAAGGATTCAAGGATTTCAACGAGACCGTGCTCTACGGTCGCGACACCAATGTGGATGACGTCCTCGCGGCGGCCCGTCGCTTTCCCATGATGGCCGACCGTCAGCTGGTGCTGGTCAAGGAGGCGCATGACATGCGCATGTGGAAGCGCAAGGACGACATGGCCAAACTCGCGGCCTACGCCGAGGATCCCGTCCCATCGACGGTGCTTGTCTTCGCCCACCCGCACAAGAAGGTGGACAGCCGGTTGAAGGCGGTGAAGACCATGTCCCGTCAAGGCACGTTGTTCTTGAGCGACAAGGTCCGCGACCACAAATTGCCGCAGTGGATTGCAGGCTATGCAGAAGGGAAAGGGCTGCGGCTGGACGGCCGCGTGTCGCAGTTGCTCGCCGAGAGTTTGGGCAACCACCTGCAGAAGGTGGCCAACGAGCTGACCAAGCTCCAAATTCTGCTCCCGGAAGGCACGAAGGTCACCACCGATCACGTGGAGCAGCACATCGGGATCAGCAAAGACTACAATGTGTTCGAGTTGCAGCGCGCCCTGGGCAACAAAGACATTGAACGGGCCAACCGCATCGTCCAGTACTTCGAGGCCAACCCCAAGAACGCGCCGCTTGCGATGGTCGTGCCCGTGCTGCACGCCTACTTCGCCCGGGTCCTCGTCTACCAAACCCTGCAAGACCGGTCGGAAGGTGCCGCTGCGAAGGCCATGCGGTGCAGCCCGTACGCGGTGAGAGACTACGCCCGCGCCGCAAGTGCGTTCAGTCCGGCGAAGGTGGAGCGCATCTTTGGATACCTCCGGGATGCCGACAAAAAGGCCAAAGGACGATCCAATGCCACCACAACGGACGGCATGCTCCTCAGAGAGGCGGTGTTCAAGATTTTGCACTGACCTTTGGTCCCATGAACGATTTGATGTTGCGTGCCCTGCGTGGCGAAGTGGTGGAAAGGCCGCCGGTGTGGATGATGCGTCAAGCAGGTCGAACCTTGCCTGAGTACCGTGCCGTTCGCGCAGAGGTCGGCGGTTTCAAGGACCTGTTGATGAACCCAGATCGGGCCGCGGAGGTGACCCTTCAGCCCATCGACGCGTACGGCGTGGATGCCGCCATCTTGTTCAGCGACATCTTGGTCGTCCCCGAAGCCATGGGGCTTCCTTACAACCTTGTCGAAAAGGTGGGGCCACGCTTTCCAGAGACCATTCGCTCACGCAGCGACCTCGATCGCCTTCACGAAGTCGATCCCGAGCGCGACCTCAAGTACGTGCTCGATGCCGTGCGCATCATCCTTCGCGAGCTCGATGGCCAGGTGCCACTCATCGGCTTTGCAGGCGCCCCTTGGACCTTGTTTTGCTACATGGTGGAGGGGAAGGGGAGCAAGGACTGGGCCCTCGCGCGCCGGATGCTTTGGGAAGAACCGGCGCTCTCGGACGCCCTTCTCGCCGCCATTACCGCCGCCACCAAGTCCTACCTGCATGCCCAAATCGACGCCGGCGTTCACCTCGTCCAGCTCTTTGACAGTTGGGCCGGTTCGTTGAGCCGCGACTTGTATGTCCAGCGCATCCTGCCCCACATGCAGGACCTGCTCGAAGGGCTTCAAGACCGGGTGCCTGTGACAGTGTTCGCCAAAGGGGGCAGCCACTTCCTCGGCGACCTCGCCACCTTGCCGTGCACCACACTCGGCCTGGACTGGCAAACCGACCGCCGATGGGCCCGGGACCTTGCCAACAACGCCCCCGGCGGACCCAAAGTCCTGCAAGGCAACCTCGACCCCAGCGTGCTTTACGCCAATCCTGGCACCATTCGTGCAGAGACCCATCGCATGATTGATGAATTGGGCATCCAACGCACCATCGCTAACTTGGGCCACGGTTTGTACCCCGACATCCCTGCCGACCACGGCCGGGCGTTTGTCCAAGCGGTGAAGGAGTACGTGCCTGCAACTGAACGAGAAACAACCACATCTGCATGATTTTCAAGATTGACACCGCGCGTTTGTCGCGCTTGGCCATGGTCTTCGTGGCCACATTGGCCTTCCAGGGCCTTCAAGCCCAAAACCTCGTCCCCAACGCCAGCTTTGAGCAGGTGGCAGAGGAGACCAAAGAGAAGGACATCAAGACTTTCGGGTTGGTGAACACCGTGACCAACGAGTGGAGCGGGGCCACGGATGTGTCTCCCGACCTGTTCATGGTGCGCGAAAAGCCGAGCAAGGTCACTGCACCTTGCAACGACTACGGCTTTCAAGAGCCCCAAGACGGGGACTTCTACGCCGGATTCCGCGCCTACAGCAAGAGCCCCAAGCTCAAGCGCTCTTACCTCCAAGTACGGCTCACCGAAAAGCTTGAAGCCAACCAGAAGTACTGTGTCTCTTTCGATCTGAGCCTCGCGGATTTGAGCCGCTATGCCGTGCCAGACATCGGTGCCATTTTGAGTGACCGCAAAATCGAGCGCGGAGGCACAGCCCCCATTGTCCAAAAGCCTGACGTGCAGCACAAGAGCAACAAGACCATGGTCTACATGGACGGTTGGGAAACCGTGTGCGGCACCTTCACCGGCACAGGAGAGGAGGAGTACCTCATCATCGGTTGCTTTGGCGGAGATGCCAGCATCGACGAAGAGAAGGTCAAGCGTCCCATGGGCAACGACTGCTATGCCGGCAAGGCCCAGCAAGCGCAAGCCTACTACTACATCGAGAACGTCAAAGTGGAAGCCATCACTGCACTGAGCGAATGCAAGTGCGGTGCGGCGGACGAGCGTGACATGGATTTGGTCTACGGTTCTTCAAGCAATTTGCCGGACGACGCCTCTGCCAAGCAGCGCATCGAGGATGCAGGCATCTACTACGCCTTCCTCAAGCGCATGCCCACCACGGCTGGCAAGAACACGATTGCGGACGTCGTCGCCTTGTTGAACGACAACCCCAACATGAACCTTGAGATCGTGGGTCACTGCGACGACGACGAGTTCCTCGAAGGCAAAATCAACGTGCGCTACAAAGGCATCGGCAAGAAGCGAGCAGGTCAAGTCAAGCGACTCATCGAGGCGGCGGGCATCGCCCCGGAACGCATCACGGTGAGCGGCCGTGAGAACACGGATCCAGCCAGCACACGCGACAGCGAAATTGCGCGGGCCCAAAACCGCCGCGTGACCTTCCTCGTGAAGTAAACCACGACAATCATCTACAAAAAAGGGCGTCCCTCGGGATGCCCATTTTTGTGCGCCTGATGCGAGGCTCTCGAGGTCTTTCTTCATGCCATGCGCAAGTGACCGCGGTGCGATTTGGGAATCCGTTGAAGGATGGTGAAGGCAATCAGGAACAGTCCCACCAAGGCAAGGATGCTGTTGCGCATCGAACCGGTCACCCCTTCGATGTAGCCCCACCCAAACATGCCAATCACCAGGCCGCTCTTTTCGAGCACTTCGTAAAAGCTGAAGTAGGAGGCATTGTCTTCTGTCTCTGGAATGAGCTTGCTGTACGTGGATCGGTTGAGGCTTTGGGTGCCGCCCATCATGAAGCCAATGACACCGGCCGCGAGGTAGAATCCTTCCTTGGAAGACGCAAACCAGTAGGCATAGACGCACACGGCGCACCATGCGAGGATGCATCCACCCAGCGCCTTGACGTTGCCCACCTTGCCACTGCACCACGCCACGAAAAACGCACCAGGAATGGCCACGATTTGCACCAAGAGGGTGGCGACGATAAGCTCTGCGGTGGTGAGTTGGACCTCTTTGATGCCAAAGCTGGTGGCCATCAGCATGATGGTTTGGATGGCCATGCTCATCACGAAAAACGATCCTAGGTAGCGGGTGAGGTGCAATTTGCCTTTCAAGTCCTTGGCCACCCCGCGCAGCTCTTTGAAGCCTTGGGTCAGGAGGTTTCCTTCCGGCCGCGCGTTGTGCGGGTTGGAGGGGAGCTTGCGGAAGGCGGGTTGCGCCCAGCTGACCCACCAGACGCCCACGAGCACAAAGGCCCATTTGGTGAGGTGAGAGCCGATGCCCATGATGAAGGCCAAGCAAATGAGAAGCAAAGTCACCGAGCCGATGTAGCCCATGACATAGCCCCGTGCACCAAGTTTGTCATGCTCCTCAGGCGGCGCGATTTCTGGCAAGTAGGCGTTGTAGAATCCAAGGCTGCCCCAAAAGCCGAGGTTGGCCAAAAACAGCGAGCCCATGCTCCATTCCAAATGCGCAGGGTTGAAGAAAAACATGCTCGCACAACCGATGGCACCGGCGTAGCAGAAAATCTTTAGGAATGTCAATTTTTTCCCCGCGTAGTCGGCCATCCCACTGAGCAAGGGACTGAGGAAGATGATGACCAAGAAGCTCGTGGCCAACACGTAGCTGTAGAGCTGGGTGTTGAGGAATTCCATGCCCCAAAAAGACACCACGTCGCTCACCAACGTCCCGTCTTCTTCACGAACGGTGGTCATGGCATTGTAGAAGATGGGGAAGATGGTGGTGGTGATGACCAGCGAGTACACACTGTTCGCCCAGTCGTACATGGTCCACGCTTTTTGGACTTTCTTGCTGTACACAGGTGCATCTTTGGGAGTCATGGTCGACAAGATAGGCCGCAGGTTGAAAGGTCACGTACCTTTGACCCCGATGCACAACGATGGTTCCCTGAACGGGCAATACGATGTGGTGGTTGTGGGCGGCGGAATCGTCGGTGCGGCCACCTTTTACAAGCTCCAAAAGCGCTTCCCGGATCGGCGCATGCTCTTGATTGACAAGATGCCGCGCCTGGCCGACCACCAAACCGGCAACAACTCCGGGGTCATCCACTCCGGACTTTACTACAAGCCTGGGTCGCTGAAGGCGACCAACTGCGTGCAGGGGCGTCGCGAACTGGTGCAGTTCTGCAAGGAACACGACGTGCCTCACGACGTGTGTGGCAAGGTGGTGGTGGCCGCGGACGAGTCAGAGCTGCCCATGCTTGAGAAGATCCACGGCATCGGCCAACAAAACGAGATCGAGAACCTCGAGCGCATCGACGCCAACCAGCTTCGCGAAATCGAACCTCATTGCAAAGGCGTGGCGGCCCTTTGGGTCGGATGCACCGGCATCGTCGACTTCCGCAACGCCACGGAGAAGATGGCTGCCGCAGCCCTCGCCATCCAACCCAACAGCGCCATTCGACTTGGGGAAGAGGTGGTGGACCTTGGTCCCGAAGGAGACGGCTCCGTCATTCGCACGACCGTGGCAGGGGAGGCGCGGACCTACCACGCCGACAAGGTCGTGTTGTGCGCAGGCCTTCAGGCCGACCGCTTGGCACGCAAGGACGGTGTGGCCTTGAAAGAACGCGTGGTCGGGTTCCGTGGCGATTACTACGAGCTCGAAGACCACGCCAAGCACAAGGTGCGCAACCTGATTTACCCTGTGCCCAACCCGGATTTCCCGTTTCTCGGCGTGCACTTCACGCGGATGACCAACGGCGAGATCGAGTGCGGCCCCAACGCGGTCTTCACCTTCAAGCGCGAAGGCTACGGCAAGACCGACTTTGACTTGCGCGACACCATGGAAGCGCTGGGGTATGGCGGAACGTGGAAGCTGTTCTTCAACAACATGGCGTTTGGCATCAACGAGTACCGTCGTGCCTTTTCGAAGCGGCTGTTCTTGAAGACGTTGCAGCGTTTGGTGCCGTCCTTGACCATGGACGATATCCGTCCGGGACGCTCAGGCGTTCGCGCCCTGTTGCTCAGCCAGGATGGCGACACTCGGGACGATTTTCGCATTGAGACCACGGACCGATCCATCCACATTTTGAATGCGCCGTCCCCCGCAGCCACTGCATCTCTGGCGATCGGGGATTACGTCGCCGACCGCTTTCAAGAGCGGTTCACGGCCTGAGGTACAACTGCGAGGAATTTCGCTTCAAGCTCAGGGGCAAAGCGAGTCGTAGACGAGCAAGAATTCGAGCAAGTCGTTGACGTTGATGGCGCCGTCGAAGTTCATGTCGCCTGGGCACACAGGAACGCATCCCATGAGTTCTTCGTCGTAGATGGTCCCATTCAAGCACATGTAGCTCAAGTCGCAACTGCCATTGTCCACGGTGGCCGAGGCGTCGTAGTTGATGGACAGCGGGTTGGTGCAGCCTTCCACGTACCCTGCAGGCAAATTGCATGGCGCGGGGCATCCCGCCAAGGGGTCAAAGTCGCAAGACAGCGGATTCATGCAGCCGGGGTAGGTGCATGAGCCGTCCGACGTCAAGGCAGCCGGATCGAAGTTGCACGCCATGGCATCCGTGCATCCCGGATTCGAGGGGTACAGGGTGAAGCATCCTCCGTCTTCGGCGTCTCCACCTTCAAACCCCGAGCCATTCCATGCTCCAGTATGCACGATGAAGTCGTCCATCACCAGGGTGAGGACGTCCCCACACAGGCTCCAAACGTACATGGTTTCGTCGGTGCTGGATGCGGTGAAATCGCCTTCAAACGTCAGCACGGAGTTGGTGGGGTTGTCTTCGCACAAGGCGTCCACGTTCAAATCCCACGTGGTGGCCGTCATCTCCGTCACTTCGTTCTCCCCAAACGCACACGATCCGTTGTCCACGCAGGCCTCCGCATTGTAGTTGCAGGCCCAAGGCGTGGTGCAACCCTCGAATGCGTTGAATGCGAAGGTGACACTCTCTCCTGCACCGCCAGAAACAGAGTCATGTTCGCTGGTTTCAAGGATCCAGTCGACGAGGTTGCCGTCGGACGCCGCCCCGACCTCGAGGGTGTAGCAGCCGTCCTCCAGGCATCCGGCATCGAGGGCGTTGTAGCCGTTTTGGAGGGTGCCGGAGTTGAGGGTTTGGCCTTGGTTGTTGGTCAAATGCCATGTCACACCTTCCCATCCATTGCCCTCTGGGTCCATCATTTGAAGGGTGAAGCAGTGCTCAAGGCAAAAGACGCAGGAAGCGGGCACATTCACGCACACGGTGGGGTCGTAGTTGCAGGCGTTGACGTTGGTGCAGCCCAAATTCAAAATGTCCCCTTCAACCCTGCAGCACTCGTAGGACTCTTGGCAGAGGGCATCCCACGTGGTCTGCGCGCAGAAGAGGTCGTAGGTGACGACTTGGCCGACACATGCCTGGGATTCGGCCAGGGTGTAGCCTTCGGGGGCTTCGGCGACAAACAAGGCCGGGGCCGAGCCCAGCACGTCGGGCAAATGCCACTGAGGTTCAGCGTCGGTTTGGGCAGAAAGGGTGGACCCAAAGACCATGAAAATCCAAGCTGCAAGGCGGAGGTGCAATGTCATGACGAAGTTGGTTGGTGTTTGAAAGATACCGCGGAGGCTTCGCTTTGCACATGCCGAGCACAAAAAAGCCGCCCGATGGGGGCGGCCTCCTTGTCTAACCAAAACCTAATTCATGTCAGCGATGGGTTCGCTGTCAACCTGAAAAACCATGTTCATCTTCCATTACGGGGAAGGATGAAGAAGGTTACACGGGGCGGTGAATTTTTTGAATCGGTGGTGATGCGCGGGCTAATTTCAGGGCATGATTTCTCGCGTTGTGACTTTCTGGATGGGGGCGTGGTTGACGATTTGGGCTTGGGGCCAAGTGACGGTTCCTCCCTCGGGTCATCCCGACGCTGAGTTTGCGCCTGTGGTGCAAGGACAAATGCTGGTGAACCCGAGTTACCTCGTGGACTTTGACGGTCCTTCGGGCGTGGCGTTTTGGGTGCACTACACGTTGGCTGAATCGGAGTGTGTTGGCCCTGCAAACCGATCTGACGCCTTCCGTGCGGATGAAAGGGTGCCCGGTTGCCCAGATGGAAAGTCCTATCAAGCCTCCGGGTACGACCGCGGCCATTTGAAGCCTGCGGCGGATTCCAAGGGATCGACTGACGAAATGCGTTCGTCTTTTTTGATGAGCAACATGGCGCCCCAATCGCCCAACCTCAATCGTGGCATTTGGAAGCAGCTCGAAGAGCGCATTCGAGATTGGGGGTTGACCTACCACGAAGTTCATGTGACGTGTGGACCGAGCGATTTGACGTTGGGGACGTTGCCGAGTGGCGTGCGCGTGCCCGCGGCGTTTTGGAAGGTGGTGATGCGAACGGATCCGGACACGACGTGCTTGGCCTTCCGCTTTCCCAACGCCGCCAAAGTCCCAGGCGCGTTGGAGGATTATCTCGTTCGGGTGGACGATTTGGAAGCGGAGCTCGGGATGGACCTCTTGCCCGGCTTGCCAGACCCGACTGAAAACAGAATGGAGGCCCAACTTCCTTCCTCTCTGTGGGGCGTGGATGAGGTCCGCGTGAAGGCACAATCCACCTCAGGCAAAGCAAACGCTTCGGGAGGGACGTCCTCGGTTCAATGCATGGGCATCGCAAAGTCTTCGGGAAGACGGTGCCAACGCATGACCACCGACCCCTCGGGGCGGTGTTACCAACACAAATGACTTCCCCCGCTTTCAAGCGGCAGGACTTTTCGCCGCGCGCTTGAAAGCAAGTTTTCGCGCTCGCGCACAAAAAAGCCGCTCACAATGTGAACGGCTTTTGTAGTCGGGGCGGCAGGATTCGAACCTGCGATCTCCTGTTCCCAAAACAGGCGCCTTAACCGGGCTGGGCCACGCCCCGCCTCGTGATTGAGGACCGCAAAGATAGTGCAAGCGATTCGATTCAGTGCACTGCCGGTTAAAAAAGGAAACTTACTGTGACCAACGCCAAAATGCTTGATACATCCTGCCGTAGTCCTGCGCGACCCCAGCAACGGGGATCCAACCGGCGGAAGACTTGGCTTCTACGCAATCTCTAAAATCAGCATCGTCACCAGGCAATGCTTCGAGGTAGCAGAAATCGTATTCCACGTGGGGGTATTGTGCGACGTAGCACAGACATACTCGGGAAGTATATCCCGTCGAAGTGGCTGTGGACAATGCGCGGACACCGTCAACGGCAAAGTGTTTGACAGTGGTCCCAGACGACGTGCCGTCGCCGTACCACATGTAGTTTTGGGAACCGGTGGAGTACTGAGCAGAAGCAGGAACCAACTCGGCCACTTGGTTGATGTTTTCAGCGACCACGTCCAAGCCAACCATGCTCCAAGGCCCAGGAAGCGCCTTGCAATTGGATCGGCAATCAATGAGTCCGGAATTGTCTAGTCGCACAAAGGCAATGTCGTCGCCAAGAACAGAAGCCGAAAATTCGCTTCCGTATTGGGAAAGCAATCCCTGCAAATCGGCCACCCCAATCAACCCATCGGCATTTTCATCGGGGTTGTAGGGGAGGTAAGGAGATTGTGCGTGGGCCATTGTGGTGAAGGCCAAAAGCACGAGAAGTGACAGAATTCGGTTCATGATTTTGCTTTTCGTTGATTGGTTCTTGGTTAGTCTTTGTATCGCCACAGTGCCTGCATGTTGTCGTTGTTATGCCTTGCAACGCCGCCGATCAAATTCCAGCCTTCCGAGAGTTTCTGATTCACACAGTCTTCAAGTGTATTGGTGTTGGTAGGCGTGTTAGAGTAGCCTTGAGACGTGGCGGTACATACGTCGTATTCGATTTCTGCCTTCACCGTGGTGACGAGATAGCATCTTCCAGACCCGAACATGTCATTCTCGACGTAAGGCGTAACGCTCTGCAAGTTGGGAATCCCTGCTGTCTCACCCCAATTGACATTGAAAGAGAGTCTCAGACTCCCAAATTCCTCAATTGCAGGAGAGTGATGGAGGACATTGTAGTTGGTAGGGCCGCCAGAGTTGAACTCTTCCGAGAGGGAGTTCCCGATCCAATTGCCCCAAACGATGAGGTCCTTTCTTGATGACATCCTCCAAGATGGTCCTGCTTGTTTTGCACTAGCCAAGCAGGCATCAAACCCCATAAACCCCATTTCTAAAATGGCGCCCGTGCTGTCGCCGTAGAAGGTCTCGGGATATTCCTGGCCATACACGGACAAGAGGTCGAGCATGTCGTTGAGCGAGATGTACCCATCGCTGTTGCCATCGGGGTTGTAGGGGAAGGGGTATTGCCAGCCGTCGTTTTGGGCGGACGCCAACAAGGACAATCCCAACAGGAGTGAGGTCAAGAACTGTTTCATGGATGTTTCATTTGGTGGTTGCACTCGGTACCAAGTGGCATCTCTTGTGCAAGCACTTGAAGATACGAAACATAAATATTATACAGTGAAAGACACTGAATTCCCACTTCATCAAGGGCTTGCAGGAGTGCTTGGGTTTGCTAGCCCGTGATGGGATGGATTGACACCGATTACGATGTCCCCTGACAAGATTTGGTCATGGCCAAGGTCACCAGAGAGGCCGCGATGGGATTGAAACTCACAGGGTGAACGAGGAGGATGTCGAGGAAGCCCGGGAGGCGGAATTCTCGGTTGGCGAGGTCGAAGGAGTTCGAGCTGTTCTTGACGTTCCAAGCGACAAAAGCGTCGAGGAAATCGGGATTCAAGAACTCTGTGTAGATCCAGAAGGTGGTCAGGTGAATGGGGCCGGAGACCAGGCCAGCAAGGAGTCCAGCTGCAAGGGCTTGGGGCAGGCGAAGCGAGGGCAGGTGGGGCGTTTGCTGCCGTTCACGCCAGAGAAAAGACCAAACCAGCGGGGTGCCAACGAGCAGGAACGTGCCATAACTCGGTTCGATCCACTCGAGGTGGAGGGTGCGGAACCCGAGAAAGTGCTCCACGGCCATCCATACGGCGCGGAGGAGGCCAAGCATCAAGCCAGCGCGAAGTCCCAGGCGCAGGGTCATCGGTACCGGTCGTGCAGGCCCTTGCCGCAGGAGGCGGATGAGGGTGGCGAGGTGACGGTCCCAAGACATGCGTGCAAGATGCATCTTTTGGCATGAGGCCGGTGAACGCTTCCGCAGGAGGGCTGTTATTTGCATCCCATGAGCGCATCCAAGAGAAAGGTTCGACAGTTGCACGCGGCGTTGGAGACGCCGATGGCGGATTTGGTGACGTTTCGCGCGCTGCCCACCGGGTCGTTGCCCGAGCTCAATCCGTTCCTGTTTTTGAACCACCACGGGCCGCAGGTCTATCCGCCCCACAATGGGGGGCTGCCGTTTGGCCCGCATCCGCACAAGGGGTTTGAGACGCTGACGTTTGTGTTTGACGGCGAGGTCGCGCACAGCGATTCGACAGGCCAAACCTTCGTCACCGGACCCGGCGGCGTCCAATGGATGACGGCCGGCCGCGGCATCGAGCACGCGGAGATCTCTCCGGACAGCTTTCTCGAGTCGGGCGGCC
>CAZGQI010000032.1:0-21654 GCA_964527895.1 uncultured Comamonadaceae bacterium
TGATGATGTCCTTGAGCTCCTTCAAATTCATGCAGTAGCCCGTGTCTTCTGCGGGTTCGCCCTTGATGGTCACGTGCAGCTCGTAGTTGTGTCCGTGCCAGTTGGGATTGGCGCATTTGCCGAACACTTCGAGGTTTTTGGCCTCATCCCAATCCTCGTTCCACAACTTGTGGGCAGCATTGAATCGGGCGCGGCGGGTGACGTAGACGTTCTTCATGGCTTGGATAACCGCGCAAAGGTAGCGGATGTTCCCATGGAGTACCTTCGCGCCATGATTGTGGTTACCGGAGCTGCGGGCTTCATTGGAAGCGTGCTTGCCGTCAGGCTGTTGGAGGCGGACTACCGCCAATTGGTGCTTGTGGACGATTTCAGCGTGGAGGCCAAACGCGCCAACCACGAACATCTTCCCGTCACGCGGGTGGACCGCTCGGCCTTCCCCGATTGGCTCCGCGCCAACGAAAGCCAAGTCCAATTCATCTTCCACCTCGGGGCGCGCACCGACACCACGGAACAGGACGCGCAACTCTTGAATGCGCTCAATCTGGACTACACCAAGGAGATCTGGAACCTGTGCGTGGAATTTGGGCTTCCCCTCATCTACGCCAGCTCTGCCGCGACCTACGGCGACGGCTCCCTGGGCTACGTCGACAGCCACGACGTCGTTTCCGACCTCCAGCCCCTGAATCCGTACGGCCGGTCCAAAAACGACTTCGACGCATGGGCCTTGGCGCAGGAGCGAAAGCCCTACTTCTGGGCGGGGTTCAAGTTCTTCAACGTCTACGGCCCCAACGAATTTCACAAGAACCGCATGGCCTCCGTGGTCTTGCACACGTTCCGGCAGGTGCAGGCCACGGGCGGCATGAAGCTGTTCCGCAGTCACCGAGAAGACTACCAAGACGGGCACCAAACCCGCGACTTCGTCCACGTCGAGGACGTGTGCAGTGTGCTGCTTCACTTCATGCACCACCGCGTTCCGGCCCACTCGGGGCTGTACAATTTGGGCAGCGGAAAGGGGCGCACCTTCTTGGACCTCGCCACCGCCACGTTCCACGCCATGGGCAAGGAGCCCAACATCTCGTTTGTCGACACGCCTGAAGACATCCGGGACACGTACCAGTACTTCACCGAAGCCGACCTGACAAAACTGCGCGCCAATGGCTATTCAGCGCCCTTCCGATCGTTGGAGGACGGCATTGCCGATTACGTAAAAAATCACCTCATCCCTGGATCGCCGCGCGCGCCTCGAGCAACTTCTGGCGAATCCGCTTGAGCTTGGCGATGGCCTCGGCGCGCTCGGCCGACTTCGCTTGGGCCGCCTTGGACTGAGATTGCTGGGCCGCTTGGGCTGCCAGCACCGCCGCTTTGCCGCGTTCGCTCGCCTCTCCCTTCCGTGAGGTCAGCGCTTTGCGCGCCCCCTCCAACGTCAAGCCCTGCACCTTGACCAAGTCGTAGATGCGACGGATGACGTCGATGTCCTCCTGCTTGTACGCACGCTTGCCGCGGGCGTTGGTCTTGGGCTGGATCTGCTTGAACTCCTTCTCCCAAAAACGCAGCAACGACGGTTTCACGTCGAGCAGCTTGGCCACCTCAGAAATGCTGAAGTAACGCTTTTGGATGGGCTGATTGAGTGGCATGAGCTGCAGCAAGATAGAACGCAGCGCGCGATTCTGGCAAGGCTTTTTGCGTCAGTCGAGACTTTGGGTCTCCACCTCTGACGCTGCCAGCATGGCCTCGTACTCCTCTGGCGTGAGGTCGTTGAAGAAATAGTGCGCGGGGTTGACCTTCTCTCCATTCTTGTGCACTTCGTAGTGCAGGTGCGAACTCGTGGAGGTGCCCGTGCTTCCGACCAAACCAATGACCTGCCCGCGCTTCACGCGATCGCCCTTCCGCACAAGGGACTTGCTCATGTGGGCGTACAGCGTTTCGTACCCGAAGCCGTGACGGATGATGACGTGACGGCCGTAGCCGTTGTAAAGGCGCTTCACCTTGACCACCACCCCGTCGCCTGTGGCGAAGATCTCCGTGCCCTCAGGGGCGCTGAAATCCAACCCGTAGTGGAACTTCCGGACCTTGTAGATGGGGTGAATGCGCCACCCCCATCCCCCGGCCATGCGGTTCAAGTCCTCGGCCCGGATGGGTTGGATGGCCGGGATGGCCTCCAAGCGGTCTTCGTACTCCAAGGCCATCTCGGTCACTTCGTCCAAGGATTTGGACTGGGCCACCATGGCGCGTTGCAAGGAGGCAATGCGCGTTTTCAAGTCGGCCACTTCTTCCGAGTGGATGTGCCCCCGAACGTCGGCGTTTCGGTCGGTTCCGCCGATGCCTGGATTGCGCAGGTGCTCGGGCACGGGCTGCACGCCAAGCAAGGTGCGGTACACCGCGTCATCGCGCTCCGCCATGTCTTCCATGGCCCGCTCCATGGTGACCAACTCCCCACGCATCTCCGCCAACTGCCCTTCCAAAAAGGCAATCTCTCGGTCCCTTGCTCGGTCTGCTGGAGACTGGAAAACCTGGTCAAACAACCACACACTCGTCGCCCCAATGGCCAGCACCCCGACGGTGCGCAACAGCACCCCCCGAACGATTTCTCGCCGGGTCAAAGGCACCTGCTCCACACGCAAGGTGTTGGGATTGAATCTTCTCCGGGTCCACTTCATGGAAGTGCAAAGGTCGTGATTCTTTGGTGGAATGTGTGCCGTACTTTCACGCTGCAATTCGGAATCCCATGGAATCACGCCGCATTCGACAGACTTTTTTGGATTTTTTCAAGGAAAAAGGACACCAAATCGTGCCCTCTGCCCCCATGGTCGTGAAGGACGATCCGACCTTGATGTTCATCAACGCAGGGATGAATCCGTTCAAGGATTTGTTCTTGGGCAACCAACCTGTCGAGCACGCCCGCATCGCGGACACCCAAAAGTGCCTGCGCGTCAGCGGCAAGCACAACGACCTCGAGGAAGTCGGGGTGGACACCTACCACCACACCCTCTTTGAGATGCTCGGCAACTGGTCGTTTGGCGACTACTTCAAGGCCGAGGCCATCGACTGGGCGTGGGAATTGCTCACCGACCGCTACGGGCTCGACAAGGGGCGCCTGTACGTCACCGTCTTCGGTGGCGACGAGGGCGACGGGCTGCCCGCGGACGATGAAGCGCGCGCCCAATGGCAAAAGCACATCGCCGACGACCGCATTCTTGCGGCCGACAAAAAGGACAACTTCTGGGAGATGGGCGAGACGGGGCCGTGCGGACCTTGCTCCGAAATCCACGTCGACCTGCGCAGCGACGAAGAACGCGCCAAGGTCGATGGCCGCGATTTGGTCAACGAAGACCACCCGCAAGTGATTGAAATCTGGAACCTCGTGTTCATGGAGTTCAACCGGATGGCCGACAGCTCCCTAGTGCCCTTGCCCAACAAGCACATCGACACCGGCATGGGCTTTGAGCGTCTGGCCATGGCGATGCAAGGCGTCACATCGAACTACGACACCGACATCTTCACGCCATTGCTCGACGCCATCTCCAAGGCGTGCGGCAAGCCCTACCCCAAGGACGACAGCCAGGAGGCCATTGCCTTCCGCGTCATCGCCGACCACGTGCGCGCAGTGGCCTTCTCCATTGCCGACGGCCAGCTGCCTTCAAACACCGGCGCGGGCTACGTCATCCGACGCATCCTTCGCCGTGCGGTGCGATACGGCTCCTCTTTCCTCGGCATGAACGAGCCGTTCATCCATCAACTCGTGGCCGTGCTCGACGCCCAGATGTCCGACACGTTCCCGGAGATCAAAGCCCAGCGTGGCCTGATCGAACAGGTCATCGAGCAGGAGGAACAATCCTTCTTGCGGACGCTCGCTTCGGGAATGGAGCGCCTCACGACGGCCACTTCAGGGATGAAGGAGGGCGACGAGCTCAAGGGCGACGTGGTGTTTGAGCTGTACGACACGTTTGGGTTCCCTGTCGACTTGACGGCCCTCATTGCGAGCGAGCAGAAATTGAAGGTCGACGAATCTGGATTCCAAGCGTTGCTAGACGCCCAAAAGAACCGTTCCCGCGAAGCCGGCAAAATCACCGCAGACGATTGGAAAGTCGTGGCGGAGAGCGACGGCCCCACCGAGTTCATTGGCTACGACCACACCGAGGCGCAAGTCGCCTTGCTTCGCTACCGCGAGGTCACGGCCAAGAAGAAAACCTTTGTCCAAGCGGTGTTTGACCGTTCCCCCTTCTATCCCGAAGGGGGCGGACAGGTGGGCGACCGCGGCACGCTGACGTCGGACAGCGGCGAGGCGTACCGCGTCCTGGACACCAAGAAGGAAAACAACCTCATCGTCCACGTGCTTGACCGCGTGCCTTCCGGCGCGTCGTTCCAAGCCGAGGTGAGCACCGCCTTGCGCGCTTCGAGCGCACGTAACCACAGTGCGACCCACCTCCTTCACGAGGCCTTGCGCGAAGTGCTCGGCACCCACGTGGAGCAGAAAGGCTCGCTTGTCAAGCCCGACGGTCTCCGCTTCGACTTCTCGCACTTCCAAAAAGTCACCGACGACGAACTCGCCCAGATCGAAGCGCTCGTGCAGCGACGCATTTTGGCCAACCTCTCGTGCCAGGAGCACAGGAACATGGCCATTGCGGACGCGCAAGCGGCGGGTGCCATGATGTTGTTTGGTGAGAAGTACGGCGACACCGTTCGCATGATCGAATTTGGTTCCTCCAAGGAACTCTGCGGCGGCATCCACGTGCCCGCCACGGGCGCCATCGGCCCCTTCCGCATTGAAAGTGAAGGCGCTGTGGCCGCCGGAATCCGACGCATCGAAGCCCTGACCGGCGACGCGGCCATGGGAGCCCAGCGCAACGAGCGGGAACAACTCGCCCACATCCGCGGCCTGCTCAAAGGCAGCGCCGACCCCGCCCAAGCCATCGGAGACCTCTTGAAGTCCAACGCCAAAATGGCCAAGGACATCGAGGCCTTCCAACGCGAAGCAGCCGGAAACGTCAAGGGCGATTTGATCGCAGGACTGAAGACCGTCAACGGCGTACAGGTCTGTGGCGCCATCCTGGATTTGGATGCCAAGAACATCAAGGACCTCGCCTTCCAATTGAAAGCAGAGCACGCCCCCTTCTTTGGCGTCTTCGGAAGCAGCGCCGGTGGGAAGGTGACCCTCTCCATTGCGATCAGCGATGACGTCGTGGCCGAGCGCGACTTGCATGCCGGCAACTTGGTCCGCGAACTGGCCGCCCACATTGGCGGCGGCGGTGGCGGTCAAGCCTTCTTCGCCACGGCGGGAGGCAAGAACGCCGACGGTCTGCAGGCTGCCATCGATGCTGCCTTGACCAAGGTGGCGGGTTGACCTGACCACTTCACACAAAAAAGGCGCCCATAAAGGCGCCTTTTTTGGTTTCAAGGATGTTGGCTCTGTTGCCTCACGCCGCCACCGCCATGTGGGGGGCGTTGTTGGATTCGCGTCGGGCCTCACCGAACACGGGGCCGAGATAATCTTCTTCCTCACTGAGGCCCAGGTTCAAGATGTAAAAGACGTTGAAGACGCATGCGAGGACGTAGTCCAAGGTGCTGTCTTTGCCGAAGGTGTTCGCCAACTCCAAGATGGTCTTGAAAAAGAAGTAGAGGTTGAACACGGGGATCACGAAATACAGGGCGTGAGAGGCCGGCCTTCCGATGATGCGCATGGCCACCACCACGTTGTAGCCAGGGACGATGACCGCCCAACCCGGTTGGTTGCATTTCACGAAAAGGCGCCAATTGCCTGCGAGGCCGATGAGCGAGATGAACAACAAACCCAAGCCCAGGCCGCCGTCCAATTCCAAGGTGTCGAAGAATTCCATGGTGTACGTTTTCGCGTGTAAGACGGACACACTTCAGGAGGGTTGCCTCCATCTTGCTGAAAATCAACAAACGACATAAATCAAGCAGGCACAACCCCCTGCAAATCGGGCACAGAATCAGCCGAGGTGCCCAAATTTTTGGACCAGGGCGTCGTCCACCGATTTCCCTGCAGGACAAAAGATGAGCAACCGCTCCACCGCATTCCGCAACTCGCGCACGTTGCCCGTCCAAGGCGCCTTGGTGAGGGCCGTCATGGCGCCTGCGGTCACCTTGGGCACGGGACGACCAGACTGTGCACACAGCACGTCGAGGAAATGGGCCACGAGCAGCGGAATGTCCGAGGCGCGCTCTGCGAGCGACGGCACGTGGATGGGCACCACGGCCAAACGGTGGTACAAGTCTTCCCGGAATTCACCCGCCGCAATGGCAGCCTTGAGGTCCTTGTTGGTGGCAGCCACCACGCGCACGTCGACTTGGATGTCTTTGTCGCTGCCGACGCGTGAAATCTTGTTCTCCTGCAGGGCGCGCAAGACCTTGGCTTGGGCCGAAGCGCTCATGTCCCCCACCTCGTCGAGGAAGAGCGTGCCGCCTTGGGCCTGTTCGAATTTGCCCTTCCGCTGCGACACCGCACTTGTGAAGGCGCCCTTCTCATGGCCAAACAATTCGCTCTCGATCAACTCCGACGGGATGGCCGCGCAATTCACTTCCACAAACGGACCGTTCGCACGCTGTGAATGGTTGTGCACCTGACGCGCCACGAGTTCTTTTCCGGACCCGTTCGCACCCGTGATGAGCACCCGCGCGTCGGTTGGCGCCACGGTGTCGACCATGTGCTGGATCTGCTGAATGCCTTCGGACTCCCCGACCATGTGGTGGGACTGCGAGGTGTGGACCTTCTTGGCCAGCACCTTCGTGGTCTCCACCAACACCTCGCGTTCCAAGACGTTTCGGAGGGTCACAAGGACGCGGTTCAAATCGAGGGGCTTCTGGATGAAGTCGTACGCGCCCTTCTTCAGGGCGTCCACGGCCGTCTCGACCGTGCCGTGGCCCGAGATCATGATGACGGGCGAGGCGACCTGCTTTTTGGCCAGCATGTCCAACACATCGAGGCCGTCCATTTGGGGCATTTTGACGTCGCAGAAAATCGCGTCAAACGACGTCTTGGTCGCGGCCAAGATGCCGTCCATGCCCGTTCCGGCTTCGGCCACCTTGTGGCCTTCGTATTCCAAGATTTCGCGGAGGCTCGCGCGGATGGGCGCTTCGTCGTCAATGAGGAGCAGGTGGGCCATGGCTTGAGGTTTGGAGCTACAACGCCAAAGATGATGCCAAAATGTCGCCCGTGCACCTCCTCAGCTGAGGGAAGGCAGCAAGGGCAGTCCCCGTTCAATGCGGGAGAGCACGCCTTCGCGCAAGGCGTACGGGGCGCGACAGATCTCTTGGATGCATCCGTGGCCCAGCACCCATTGGATGAGCGCCGCGCTGTACGGCATGAGGTCCACGCGGGCCGGGTCCATGCCGGGCATCGCCGCGCGGTGATGGGCATCTTGGGTCGTGAGCTGCGTGAACACGTCGGACCATGCCTCCATCGGGACCGCATCGGTGACCGGGTGGGCCTCGGGGGTTTGGGCGTGGTCGGGACGCTCGCGCCGGGTGCGCGTGCCCATCAAATCGGCGATGGTGTCAAACGATCCGCTCGCCCCCACAAGGCGCGTGGGCTTCAAGGCATCCAACGCGGCACTCAAAGGCGCCATGACGTCGTCGAAGTAGGGCTGCATCTTGGCGACCCCTTCGGCACCAATGGGGTCGCCGAGGTTCATGAGCATGTGCAGTCGGGCGACGCCGGTGTCGAAGCTTTGGGCCCATTGGATGCCCTCGGCATTCCACACAATGAACTCCACGCTCCCTCCTCCGATGTCCATGGTCAGGCACGTCTCCCTCACGCCTTCGGGGAAGTTCAGGGCGATGCCTTCCTGAATGAGCCGGGCTTCGTGTTGTCCCGAGATGACCTGGATGTCAAACCCGGTGAGCTCCTTGGTTTGGGCGACAAAGTCTTGGCCGTTCTTGGCCCCACGCATGGCGCTGGTGGCCATCACGTGCACCTCCTCGACCCTGTAGTTGCGGATGGCTTCCTTCATCGAGGCCAAGGCATCCAAACCGCGGGCCATGCGGTCCGCCGTGATGATGCCCTTTGCCACACCTCCTTGACCAAGTTTCACAGGCACGCGCTGCCCGAACACCGGAATCCAACCCGCGGCCGAACCGACGTCGACAATGCGCAAGTTGAACGTGTTGGTGCCACAATCGATGACGGCCACGCGGCGGAGGTTGTTCATGGGATGACGGTTCTGAAAGGAATCAAAGGGCCCCGGAATCGGGACGCAGCGTCCATCGGACGATTTCACGGAAGGTGGGGCGCTTGCCGTACATGAGGATGGCCACGCGGTAGACCCGGGCCGCAACCGCGACGAGCAACGCCGCGGTGCCTGCCAGCAGGGCCATGCTGATCGCGACTTGCCACCACGGCACGCCCATGGGAAGTCGAACCATCATGGACACCGGCGACGAAAATGGCACAAACGAACTGACAATGGCCAGCGTGCTCTCGGGCGCGTCGATGGTCATGGAGGCCAAGACATAGCTGAACAACAACGGCATCATGACAGGCAGCATCAAGTACTGCGCATCGGCCTCCTGCTCCACCATGGCCCCGATCGTCGCGAAGAACGCCGCGTACATGGCGTATCCCAGGACAAAGTACAAGGCGCCACACCCCAGCATGACCCCCCAATTGATGTCGAGCAGGAACGCCAAGTCTTCCTCGGCGGCAAGGACCGTCTGGAAATCGGCCGTTCCGGCGGTGAGCCCTTGCGTGGCCGTCCAAGACTCCATCCACGCGCTTTGCTCAATGGCCATGCCCAACCCGAGCATCAGCGCCCAGCTGAGTGCGGCCCACGCCGCGATTTGGGTCAAGCCCACGAGGCCAATGCCCGCGATTTTGCCCGCCAACAGCTGACCTGGACGCACCGTGCTGAGGACGACCTCCACGATGCGGTTGGATTTTTCTTCAATCACCCCGCGCATGACATGCATGCCGTACACCAAAACAAAGGTGAGCATGAAGATGCTGAACACGAAGCCGAGGCCGCCCTGGCCGGCGCCCTTGTGCTCTCCGGTCGTCATGTCGATGCCCACCAGCACCACGTCCGTCTTCAGGGCGAGGTAGTCGTCATAATTCAAATCAGATTGCTCGCGGACCTTGAGGCGCTCCAAGGCTTGGCTTAAGTCGCGCTGCATCCAGCGTTTGGTCTTTCCCGTGGGCGGCTCCAAATGAAGCAACTGCGCTTTCTTGCTTTGCAAAATGCCCTCGTCCAACTCAACCATGCAGGTGAAGCCTTCTGCTTCCAGCTCGTCGGCCTCCTTCACCTCCCGCCCAAACCGGTATTCCAAGAGGCTCCGCTCCGGATAGCACGACGGGAACGTGGGGACAAATTGACCGCCCTCCGCTGGCACGGTGAGCAGACCATCGTGGTCCACCACCCACACTTTGGCAGGAGACTCCGTGCTTTGCGTGAGCAGAACGATGCCCGCCACGAGGCCGACCCACAACACGGGGCCCAGCAACGTGGCCACCAGGAAGGCGCGTCGGCGCACCCGGGTCACGTATTCGCGGCGCACCACCGTGCTCCAAATGTGAAAGGCGCCCTGGTTCATGACGAGGCCGATTCTACGGATTGAACAAACACCTCCTCCATGGACAGTTTCAATGGAACGGCCTCCAACACGTCGACGTGCCCCACAGCCCAGGCCAAGAAGGCCGGCATCGGCCAATCTTCAGGAAGTGCGATGTCCAGGTCGTGGATCGCATCGGATGCGTTGGCGGATTCCGTCCGGGTGGATTTGGACAGCAGCTCGGCACGGGCACCGAGTTCCGCCACAAACGCCATGAGGTTGCCGCGTATCGCCAAACGAATGCGCCCGCGGCGGGCATCTTCGCGCACCACGTCCGTGGGCCCTGCGAGGACCTTTTTGCCCTGGTGCAGGAGGATCACTTCGTCGCACAATGCTTCCACGGAGCCCATGTCGTGGGTCGACAACACCAAGGTGGTGCCGTTCTCCTTCACAAGGCGCATCATCTCCCCGCGAACCAAGGCCGCGTTGATGGGGTCGAGTCCGCTGAAGGGTTCATCGAGGATGAGCAGTTCAGGACGGTGCAGGACGGTGGCGATGAACTGGATTTTTTGGGCCATGCCCTTGCTCAGGTCGGCCACCTCACGGTTCCACCACCCTTCCACTTCGAGCCGCTCGAACCAGCCCTTCAATTCCCGTTCCGCGTCAGACCGGGCCATGCCGCGCAAGGTGGCGAAGTAGAGCACCTGCTCCGCGACACGCATGCTCTTGTAAAGCCCGCGCTCCTCAGGGAGGTATCCCATGCGGGACAGCAGCTTGCGGTGATGGGGCTGGCCCCACATGCGCAACTCGCCGGCGTCGGGCTTGGTGATGCCCGTCACCATGCGCAACAATGTGGTCTTGCCCGCGCCGTTGGGCCCGAGCAATCCGACAATGCGGCCCTCCTGCACGTCGACGTCAAGCGGCGACAGGGCCACGTGGTCGCCAAACGACTTCGTGACGCCTTGGGTGTGGAGGACGGGTGTGGTCATGGTTACGAGAACATGTCCCGGACCTTGTCGAAGAAGCCGCGCTCTTCGTGGTCCGAGTCAGGCTGAAAGTTCGCAGAATCGCGAAGCGCTTCCAAGGCCTGGGTCTCGTCTTTTGTCAACGACTTGGGCGTCCACACGTTGAGGTTGATCAACAAGTCGCCGTTTCCGTAGCTGTCCACCGACGGCAATCCTTTGCCGCGGAGGCGCACGATTTTGCCGCTCTGGGTGCCCGCGTCGACCTTGATCTTGGCCTTGCCCCCCAACAACGGAACCTCCGCCGTGGAGCCGAGGGCGGCGTCCATAAAGCTGATGTAGTGGTCGTGATGAAGGTTTTTGCCGTTGCGTTGGAACGTGTCGTGCGGCAGGACTTCCACAAGCACGATGAGGTCGCCGGGCACACCTCCGAGAGGGGCACCGTTGCCTTCGCCGCGCACGCTCAACTGCATGCCGTCTTCCACACCAGCTGGAATTTCCAGGGTCACCACCGCCTCTTCACGCTTCATGCCCATCTCGTCGGTGCCGCTGGGCTTGCGGGTGATGCTTTGGCCTGTGCCGTGGCAGACGTTGCACGTTGAGGCCGTTTGCATTTGGCCCAAAATGGTGTTGGTCACGCGGCGCACCTGACCGGTGCCGTGGCACGTGGTGCAGTCGGCATGCTCCACACCGGCGGCCTGCACTTGCTTGAAGACCTTGACCTTCTTGTGGATGCCTTCGGCGACTTCCTCGAGGGTCAGCTTCACCTTGATGCGAAGGTTGGCCCCTTTCATGCGACGGCGTCGGCCGCCGCCACCTCCCCCTCCCCCAAAGGCGCCTCCGAAGATGTCGCCAAACTGAGAGAAGATGTCGTCCATGTTCATGCCGCCCCCGCCAAATCCGCCGGGACCGCCGCGCATGCCTTCGTGGCCAAACCGGTCGTACTGCTGACGCTTGGTGTCGTCGCTCAGCACTTCATAAGCCTCTGCCGCCTCCTTGAACTTCTCCTCTGCCGAAGCGTCGTCCGGATTCTTGTCCGGATGAAACTTGAGGGCAAGCTTGCGGTAGGCCTTCTTGATGTCCGAGGCCGAGGCGCCTTTGGAGACGCCGAGTGTTTCGTAGTAATCGCGTTTGGCCATGATGCCTTATTGCCCCACCACCACCTTGGCGTAGCGCATGATTTTGTCGTTCAACTTGTATCCAGGCTCCACCACATCGACCACTTTGCCAGCCAAATCAGGCGTCGGCGCAGGGATGTTGGTGATGGCTTCGTGCAGGTCCACGTCGAAGGCGTCCCCTTGGTTCACCTCCATCTTGGCGAGGCCTTGGGCTTCGAGCAACTGACGGAGCTTGGTGTGAATCAAGGCCTGTCCTTCTCGGGTCACGGTCGCATCGTCGCTCGGGTTGGCCGCCGCACGGTCGAAGTCGTCCAGTACGGGCAGCAATTTCTCGAGCACGTCCATGGACGCGTTGCGGATCAAATCCCCTCGCTCACGCATCGTGCGCTTCCGAAAGTTGTCGAACTCGGCGTACAGGCGCAGGTACTTGTCCTGCCAATCGGTGGCCTCTTCCTGTCCTGCGTCCGCAGCTTCTGGGGCGGTATCGGCAGCCTGCTCCGCGTTGGCTTCGGGGGCTTGGTTGTCGTCTTGCACGTCTTTCACCTCGGGGTCGTTCACGTCTTCCGTGTTCATGGCGTTCGGTTGAATGTTTGGGTTGCGCCCACGTAGGTCAAACCACATGCCAAGCGCCGTTCCGGGCGCGAAGATGCGACAAGGTGTCAGAAGATGCGACAAGGGCCTGACATCGATGCCAAGCCCTTGCAGATTCTGTCAGGTCGTGCCCGTGTGGTGCACCCTGCGGTGGTCGTCAGAAACTGGTGACGTACTTGTCGAGTTGGCGGTGCAATTCGATGCCGCGCAGGTTCTTCGCCACGATGACGCCGTTGGGGTCCACGAGGAAGCTCATCGGCACGGAATTCACGCCGTACATGACCGCCGCCTCGTTGTCCCACTTCTTCAGGTCGCTGACGTGGTGCTTCCAGTCGAGGTTGTCCTTTTTGATGGCAGATTCCCAGCGGGGGATGTCCGAGTCGAGGGACACGCTGAAGATCTCAAAGCCTTCGCCGTCCTTGAACTTCGCCTTCTTGTACTTGTCGTAGGCGCGAACCACGTTGGGGTTCTCGCGGCGGCAGGGACCGCACCAAGAAGCCCAAAAGTCAATCAACACGTAGCTCCCACGCAGGTCGCTGAGGCGCATCTCCTTGCCCTTGGGGTTGTTCATCGCAATCTCGGGGGCTTCGTCCCCGATGTTGTGGCCGATTTTGCCGCTCACTTCCACCGTCGCAGGTGCGATGATGATGGGCTCTTCATTGTTGGACCAGCCAGACCACACCAAGGCGGACATGGCCAACATTGCTCCTACTTTCCACATGATTCGGGGGGATTTCTCAGGTCGTTGATTGAACATGAAAGATAGGTTGAAAGGGGTCAAACACGAACGATTTGGGCTCCCAACGAACGCAAACGATCGTCGATGTGTTGGTAGCCTCGGTCGATTTGGTCAATGTTGTGGATGGTGCTCTTGCCTTCTGCGCTCAACGCGGCAATCAGCAAGCTTACACCCGCCCGAATGTCCGGCGACGTCATGGTCACGCCGCGCAAGCTCGACTTGCGGTCAAGGCCGATGACGGTGGCGCGGTGCGGGTCGCAGAGGATGATTTGTGCACCCATGTCGATGAGCTTGTCCGTGAAGAACAGGCGGCTCTCGAACATCTTTTGGTGGATCAACACGCTGCCTCTCGCCTGGGTTGCCGTCACGAGCACGATGCTCAACAAATCCGGCGTGAATCCAGGCCATGGCGCGTCGGCCACGGTCAAGAGGCTGCCGTCGATGAACGTATCGATTTCGTAGTGGTCTTGTGCGGGGATGTAGAGGTCCTCGCCGCGGCGCTCCATCTGAATGCCCAAACGGCGGAACACGTTGGGGATGACCCCCAGCTCGTCGTACGCGCAGTCCTTGATGGTAATCTCGCTTTGGGTCATGGCCGCCATGCCGATGAAGCTGCCAATCTCGATCATGTCGGGAAGGCAGCGGTGCTCGGTGCCGCCGAGCGAAGGCACGCCTTCAATGGTCAACAGGTTCGATCCGACGCCGCTGATCTTTCCGCCCATGCGGTTGATCATCTTGCACAGCTGCTGCAGGTAGGGCTCACACGCCGCGTTGTAAATCGTGGTCGTGCCCTCGGCCAACGCCGCCGCCATGACGACGTTTGCGGTGCCCGTCACCGACGCCTCGTCGAGCAACATGTAGGTGCCCTTCAATCCGTCGGGGGCACTGGCGTTGAAGAACCCGGATGCCGCGTCGTAGCTGAACTCGGCGCCGAGCTTTTGGAATCCAATGAAGTGGGTGTCCATGCGGCGGCGGCCAATCTTGTCGCCCCCTGGGCGTGGGATGGCGCCAATGCCAAAGCGGCCCAACATCGGTCCGAGGATCATCACGGACCCGCGCAACGCCCCGCCTTTGGTGCGGAACGAGTCTGACTTGAGGTGGTCGAGGTTGACGTCGTCCGCCTCGAAGCGCCATGAGCCCGGGCCCAAGTGCTGCGTCTTCACGCCGAGGTCGCCCAACAAGTTGATGAGCTTGTTGACGTCGACGATGTCTGGCAAATTGTGAATGGTGACCGGCTCTGCCGTGAGCATCACCGCGCAGAGAATCTGCAACGCCTCGTTCTTGGCACCCTGAGGAATGACCTCCCCCTGCAGGCGGTGCCCGCCCTCAATGATGAAACTTCCCATGCCCCCGAATTTCGGAGGACGCCTCACGCCATCGTGCGCTTTCTCGAGGGGTTATCAACCCCGGTTTGGGGACTCCTGCGCGCATTCAGCGGCGCTTTTTCTTCTTCTTGTGCGGACGTGCCAAGGCGTCGCTCGTCTTCCGAACGCTGCGCAAGATGTCCGCTTGGCTTTCCAACTCAGTGCCTTCAGGGAGAGTGAGAGCACCGCCGGATTTGGCCTTCAACTCCGCAGCAATGACCGAATCCTCGACTGTGTTGCGGTTCCACGTCAAGTAGTGGCGCTTCATCAAATTCGCGAGCTTCACGACCAAGATGTTCTTTTCCTCGCCCTCGGGCATGGCCTTGGCGGCCTCGATCAAGTCGAGCGTCGTCTTGCCGTAGTGGCCCACACGCGACTGGGCGTTGGGGTAGTCCATGTCCGCGGGAGCGCTGTCCTTCTCGGCCGGCTCCGGCTTGGGAAAGGGGCTGTCGACGTCGAGCTCGTAGCGCGCCATCACGTGGAGCTGGTTCCAAAGCTTCAGCTCGGCCCCTTCCTTCTCCCCTTCCTGCGGCACCACACTTCCCATCACACTGACGATGGCGGCTGCACACTTGCTGCGCTCGGCCTTGTCGGCAATGGAGAGGCAGTGCTCCACCATTTGGTGAATGGAACGGCCGTATTCTGGGATAACCAGGTCGTCGCGCATGCTGTTGTAGCTCAGCGCGTCAAAGTTGATGGAAGCGTCCGCCATGGGTCTCGTCTTCAGGGTTGCAATCGATTGTGTCTTGCGCTCTCCGGGCTTCGGTGCCGGTGCGCGTCGCATCCTCAGAGATGCTGTGGAGTCAAAGATACAAGGTTCACCTCCTTTCCCCACCGTTCCATGTGTTGGACCAAATCGCACCCCAACCCACGCAACGTCTCCTCGTCCTTCAAAAAGGCCTCCCAACCCAGCGCCACAGGTCCGGCGGTCTCTCGCCGACGGGACATCGCCACCAGCACCGCCTCTACGGTCTCGGGATCGCGGTAACCGACCAACCACCCGTGCGACACCATGGCGTCAAAAAACCGGCGGCTGCGCTCCGGCATGGTCTCGCGTTGCGCGGCCAGAAGCGCCTCCTGGCTCCCCGCAAAGTCCGTGAGCGCACCGCATCCCGTCGCGAGGCACTCGAAGTCCTGGGCCAACACGTGGTCGACCAACACGTCCCAGACCACCCCGCTCCACTTCCCGCACGTCTCCCGAAGCAACTTGCGCGCTTCTCGGCTCGCCTCGTGGCGGTCGCTGACGTCATCGATGGCCCGGTGCAGCCGGATGCCGCGCCCCACGTCCACGCCCCACATGCCCTCCACGTCACGTCCCTTCACGGCGTCGCCCATGAAGTTGCCGAGCACGCCCTTCTCGTCGAGGCCTGCCCAGTGTCCCACCACCATGTGCGCCAAATAATTCATTGTGTCGCGGTTGCGGATGCAATGCTCCGAAGATTTGGGCTGGCCCCCAAGGCGAAGAGAAAAAATTGCGTGCGGTCTTTGCAGAAAGGAGAGGTTGTGCTAATTTTGTCGTCCCGCAAACGAGCGGAACACCTGAGGTCTCTCAGGCACCATTTGCGAGAATAGCTCAGCTGGTAGAGCACAACCTTGCCAAGGTTGGGGTCGCGAGTTCGAATCTCGTTTCTCGCTCAACAAAAGCCTCCCATTTCGGGGGGCTTTTTTCGTTGTTGAAAAATCAATTGGCGAACCCCATGGCCCTGAGGACCTGCCGCTAACTTTCACTCAATCAACATTCACGGATTACTCAATCAAAACACGTTCACCATGATCAAACGACTCCTTCACTCCACGCTCGCTGTTTTTGCAGCATCTGCACTTTTGACTGCCTGCTTGCCCGCCACGGGCGATGTCACTTTTTGGCAAGAGACTGGAAGTGGATTCGGCATCACTGTTGTTGAAATCAATGGCAGCAGTGCCAACATCACCCAGGACTACGATGCTGACCCCGACTGTGGAGACCCGGGATGCGCAACGTTCAACCTCGATTACGGCACCTACTCGTACACCGCCTCCGACGGCAATTCATTGTGGTCAGGCACATTCGAGGTTGATGGCCCTTGCCTCACCTTCTTGCTCTACTAAAATTGAGCCACGACCAAACCCAAAAGCCTCCCAACTCGGGGGGCTTTTTTCGTTGTGGGGCATGGGTTTGGACTGTCAAAGTCGGAAGATGGGCGTCGGTTTGGGCGGGTGATGCATCTTTGCGGCATGAACGCCAAGATTCACACCGACCACGGCACAATGACCGTGGAGTTTTTTGAGAAGGACGCCCCCAACACGGTGGCCAACTTCGTCAAGCTTGCCAAAGAGGGTTTCTACGAAGGCCTCAAGTTCCACCGCGTCATTCCTGGGTTTGTGGCCCAGGGCGGATGTCCGCAAGGCATCGGCAGCGGAGGACCTGGCTACACCATCGACTGCGAGCTCGACGGGGAGAACCAATTCCACGACAAAGGCGTGCTGAGCATGGCCCATGCAGGCCGAAACACCGGCGGCTCCCAGTTCTTCCTCGTCCACAACCGTGAGAACACCGCCCACCTCGACCGCAACCACACGTGTTTTGGCAAGGTCACGGAGGGCCTCGACCTCGTCGAGAAGATCAACCAAGGCGACACCTTCCGCGTGGAGGTGATCGAGAACTGAGTCCCATCCCCTTCCTGCGCGGGTTTGACCGCATCCCATGAAAACAACAAGGGCAGCCCGAAGGCTGCCCTTGTTCATGCCATTTGGTTCGCTGAGAACCGTGTGGCGAATCAGTCGCGCTTTTCGCGCAAGCCGTCGTTGTAGCGATTCTCGCTGATCACGATGTCGTAGACGCTGGTGCGAAGGGTGTCCCCGTTCGCATCGACGTTCTCGTCTTGGTAGGACTTGATCACGTAATCCTGCGGCAAGGTCGGAGGCGTGCCCACCAACTTCTTGAGCACGGCGCCCGTGAGGTTGCATGTGCTGAGGTCGGTTCCGGTGAAGTCCGCACCGTCGACAAGCGCCCGGTCGAAGGACACGCCGCGCATGTTGGCGCCTTTGAAAGAGGTGTTGCGGATCATGGCGCTGCGCAGCTGCGCGCCTGTGAGGTTGCAGTCCTCAAAAGAACACTTGTCGATGCGGATGTTGCTCATGTCGGAACCGCTGAGGCTGGCCTCGAGGAAGTCCGTTTGGTCGAACATGGCATTGCTGAAGTCGGCCCCGTTGAAGATGCACTCCTCGGTGAATTTGGTCAGCAAGAATGTGGCATCTGAAAAGTTCCCGCCGGAGAGGTTGCACTCCTCCAAGATGCAGTTCTCAAAGCGGGCACCCTGCACGCTCACCGCACGCATGTCCTCTGGCGCCAACTCGTACAAGCCTTCGTACGACATGCCATCTGTGGTCCACGCCATCAGCATGGCAGAGCTGAAGTCGGCCTCGTTGAAAGAAGCGCCTTGGACGTACCAGGAGGCCATTTGGGCGCCGTGGAATTTGGTCTTGGTGGCGATGAATCCGGTGGCATCCACCATCTCCACGGGTTCGCCGTCCATGTGGATGGCGGAGAAGTTGGCTTGGCTCGCGTTGGCGTAACGCAACGAAGGCGGGGTCAAAAAGTCGACCGCCACCCACTGAGAATGGCGAAGGTCCATGCCGTCGAGGGGCACGATGGGCCCCATGTCGCCGGAAGGTTCGCTGTTTTCAAATCGCGACCCATTCAACACACAACGGCCTCCGTTGACCATGCTGAAGTTGCGCCCCACCTCTGTGAAGACGCTGCCGGCCATGTTGCAATCCGCAACGCTTCCGCGTGCGGAAACACTGCCAGCCCGACGGCCGCGGTACGATTGCGCATCCGCTTGCACAGACAAAGTCATCAGGAGAGCTGCCACACCCCAGCCAAGGGATCGAAAAGTCTTTTGAAACATCATGATCTCGTAGATTCTGTGCGAAGGTAAGGCGTGCGCCTGTGTCAGGTTGCAGGGCTCAATGGTTTGTGGTCCTGAGGAAGACGTATCCGCCCTTTTCCGCCCCCCAAATGTGGTTCCCCTCCGCATCAAACCCGCGGTCCCACGACTCCACCCGGTCCGGCAGCACATCCACTTGCGATTGGGCGTAGGACGCGCCGTACAGTACGCTCGGACAGGTTTGGTCTCCCGTCGCTCCGTTGAAATGTCCTTCTCCCACCTGTGTCAAGCGTACTTCACACCCCTCAAGGTATTCCAAGTCGCAAAGCGCCAGCACCTCAAACGCTTCCGGGGTGCGCCACTTGCCCACCCACAACGAGTCTGCAGGAATCTTGTACACGTGGCTCTCGACCACGCCATCTGCCGTGCTGCGCAACGCGTACACGCGCTGTCGGTAGGGTTTGTCCTGCATGGCAGCGAGTGCTTGCTCCACGTAGAGGTATTGCCCGCGCTCAGGCCAAATCGGAACCATGTGCAAGGAAATGGCGTAGTACGCGGAATCCCGGGCCGCCTGCGCCTTGGAATCGAACGATCCTTGCATCAACTCAAACAACGCCGCAGCTCCATCAGCGGTCTCCACTTCTGGAGATTCGACAACAGGCGATGTGGTCTGGCAAGCAGGCAACAAAACGACCAGAAGGGCAGGGAGAAGGAAACCAAAAGGGCGCATGATCGAAGGTGTAAAGTGGGGCAAACATACCCATCCTCGCCCCGTTTCGCGCTGGCGAGTTTGGGCAGAAAAAAGCCCTCCACAACGCGGAGGGCTCTAAGTACTGAGGACGGGACTTGAACCCGTAAGAGCCATTCGGCTCAGAGCGGTTTAAGCGCTCCGTGTTTACCAATTTCACCACCTCAGCAAACTCAACACCCCTTCTTCCCCATGTTCTTGCCACGGTACGTAGGAGTTTGAGCATGGCAATTTGGGCACAAAAGTCGCAAGTTGGCAAGGCGATTGTCCGCATTGTCGCCATTCATGTGATCCAACTCCAGCGGAATGGGCCGGTTGTTCCACGTGATTCTCCCGCATTTCACGCACTGCGGTTTCATGATGCCCTCCAACAACAGCCTGTTTTTCAATTTGTACGACTGAATCTCCCTCCGATTGCTCAGGTAGTCAGACAGGGGACGTTTGGGTCCAAACTTTTTTCCCTTGTTCCCAGCTTGGCCTGTCATGTGCGACACGTCCAAATCCAACCTCTCCATTGCCCGGCGAAGGGTCGCATAATTCCCGCCTTTGGGAACCAAGCCCAACTTTCTCAGCGCTGCAGCGATCGAGGGTGACGCTCGAATGGCTTCTTTCAATTCTTCCCTTGTGTACTTCCTCGATGCCAAGACCAGGTGAAAATCGACGGCTATCATTCTGCACGAGCCACAAAATTGACGCGCGCAAGACAAGAATTCACGTTCAAGACCAGCACGCCACGATTCTCTCTGACGCCCCACGCTGGGTTTCCAACCACGCTTTTCCAGCTTGCCCAAACTGACGGCAGCTCGCGGCATCGGCCAGCCACGCAGTTGTGAGATCGGCGACGTCTCCGGCTGTCAACGCCCCCAGCTCATCGAGGGCGTGGGCTTCACGGAAGGCACCCAAGTCGGGACCGGTCACAATGGGAAGCCCCGCCGAGGCCGGTTCAAGGACGTTGTGAAGGCCTGTGCCGTGACCGCCACCCACCACGGCGACGGTGCCGATGCGGTACAGGTCGAAGAGCATGCCGGTGCTGTCCACGATCACCACGCTCCACAAGGCGCGCGCAGCGTCATCCAGATTCAGCCATATCGACGCACGAATGGCGCCTCCCTCCCATTCCCGGTCGAGGTCGACCAGGTGAGTCTCGGAAATGTCGTGGGGCACCAACACGAGGCGACGCTGGGGATGCCAATCCATGGATCGCAGTGCACGCTCCTCTTCGGGCCATGTGCTGCCTGCGACCACCACCTGTCCCGCCGAAGCGGCCCAGTCTACCCACACCTTCTCGGGATTGGCGAACCGGGTAAGGACGCGTTCGACGCGCGGATCGCCGTCGACCGACACGTTGTCCTGCAAGCCGATTTGCGCAAAGGCATCCGCAGCTGCCGCGTCCTGCACGCTGATCGTTGTGGCAAGGCGCCACAGCGCCGGCGTAGAGGGCGTGGGGTTCGGTCGCGTGCTCGAAGGCGCCGCGGCAAACACGTGAATGGGAATGTTTCTTCCTTGGCAGGCCGCGAGCAAATTGGGCCACAGGTCGTACTTCGCCAGGGCAAGCCCGCGCAGGTTCAAGGCTTCCAGCCATGTCCGCCACGTTGCGGGAAGGTCGTCCGGAAGCACCGCGAAGACATCGCTTTCGCGCCACCCTTCCACCACCGCGGCCACGTCCTTCGCTTGCAACGGGTGCCACGCGGACGGCGAGTACACGGTGAGCAACCAAGACGTGTCGGGGTGAAGGGCGCGGTAGGCCTGCATCACGGGGATGGCCTGCTCCAATTCGCCCAAACTCGACACGTGGAACCACATGCGCAGGGTATCCGAACCTCGCAGGACCGCGTCATGACCTTCCTTGCGAATCGCGACCCGAGATTGGGCGCGGGCATGGCCCAACCCTGCCAAAAGACGGAGCAACCAAGCCCACAGGACACTTCCAATTCGCAGGACGACGAGCGGCATCAGTACCAGTATTCTTTGGCTGCGCGTTGGTAGATGTGGAACACCCATCCGGCTTCAAGGCCGAGCCAACCGTCCCAGGCTTGGGGGGTGTTGGGTTCGAGGGTGTCGAAGTTTTGGGTGCGCAATGCAAACGTCTTTGCCACCCCCACGGACAAACCGGCGAAGGCATTGATGCGCTGGTCGTCGCTCATGAGCCAATAGCCTGTGAACACCTCTCCATAGGCGCCCCACCGCATCCGGTCGTAGCCTTTCACGCGCTCGTCTTCCAGCGGGCTGATGCGGTTCTCGGAGTAGTCAAAATGCACGTTGTGATGCAGGGACCCGGCGCCGACTTTCACCATCCAGCCGCTGTTGGGGTTGCTCCACGCCGTCGGGAAAATCTTCCCCACGCCCAGGCCAAACTGCCCCCCGCGACCCGTGACGGTGATTTGGGCGATGTCGCCTTCGTTGTCGATGATTTGGCCTTGGTCGGTCATGAGGTCGGACAACAACCCAGGTTCGCTCACATCCGCCCCGCTCCACGACGTCGCCTTGAGGTAGAGGTAGCCGTTGCGCTCGGTTTTGATGCCGGCTGTCAGGCCCATTTGGCCGCAGAATCCATAGCGCAGGGCCCAATCGCCTTGGGGAGCCATTCCCCCCACCATCAGGCCCACATGGGGCGACTTCACGGAAGTCTGGTCGAGGTCGCGGTCGGTTTGGGCCCACACCCCGTGACCCAAGCCCAGGAGGAAGCACACAACACCAAGCCCTTTCGCGCGTTTCATGGGCCCAAGGTACGTGCTATCTTCGCCTTTCTACGATGTCCA
>CAZGQI010000033.1:0-20324 GCA_964527895.1 uncultured Comamonadaceae bacterium
TGAGGACGGCCGCCGCGAGTTCGCCGCCGCTGAGGACGTAATCGCCGATGCTGATTTCAAGGGTGACGACGTGGTCGCGCAATCGCTGGTCGATGCCCTTGTAATGGCCACAGATCATCAGCAGGTTGCCGGAAAGTGACAGCTGGTTGACGCGGCCCTGCTTGAGTTGCTCGCCGTCGGGGGTCAGGAAGATGACCTCGTCGTAGGTGCGCTCGGACTGCAATTGTGTGATCGCGTCGTGGAGGGGCTGCATGGCGAGCACCATCCCTGCAGCCGTGCCGAAGGGGGCGTCGTCCACTTTTTTGTGCTTGTTGGTGCTCCACTGACGGAGGTCATGCACATGCACTTCCACCAGGCCCTTGTCGATGCCACGCTTGACAATGCTTTCGGCAAAAGGCCCACTCAGGAGCCCGGGGAGGACAGTCAGGATGTCGATGCGCATGGCTCAAAAGTACGAGGTAACTTTGCAGCCATCATGCGTGAGAAGAAGGATTATAAGTCGGTGGTGAGCCACCCGTACCAGGTGTTCAACGGGATATTCTTGACCCTGCCCTTGGACGGCATTCGCCAAACGGGATTGCGCGTGCCCTTGCTGCAAGAGGCGTGCGAAATGGGGTTGGAGCGAGGTGCGGCGCCGCATGAGATTTTGGAAGACTTTCTAAAGGGTCAGGGCAAAGCCAATGCCGAGGAAGGCGCGGCGCTCTTGTTCCGCATCATTCAATACATCGAGCGCCAGGTCGTGCTTGTCGACGCCCTCGAGGATGCCCGATACGCGCAGCTCAACGACATGGGCGGGGCCGAATCACTTCGCAGCCTCATGCAACGCGTGCGGCGTCATGGGCTGGAAGATGAGATGCGCACCATGTTGGCCGAGTACGCCGTGCGCGTGGTGCTCACGTCGCACCCGACCCAGTTCTACCCCGGCAACGTGCTGGCGATCATCACGGATTTGGCTGTGGCGATGGAGGACAACGACCTCGTGAACATCCGCAAGCGCCTGCACCAGCTGGGCCTGACGCCGTTCTTCCAGAGCGAGCCGCCCACGCCGTACGAGGAGGCGATTCGTCAGATTTGGTACCTCGAGAACGTGTTCTTTGAGGCGTGCTCAGCCCTTGGCGCACGTGTCTCCAATGCCTTGGGTCGTCCCGACGGCGAAGGCCTCAACAACGGGATGCTGCGCATTGGGTTTTGGCCCGGAGGCGACAGGGACGGCAACCCCTACGTGGGCGCCGACACCACGCTTCGGGTGGCCCGAAAGTTGAAGCTCACGCTGCTTCGCTGCTACCGCAAGGAATTCCGCGAGTTGCGTCGCCTCATCACGTTCAAAGGGTTGGAGGGGGAGCTCGACATGTTGCAAAGCATGATTGAGGAAGCCATCTTCAATCCCAGCGACCTGTCGTTGAAGCAGGACGTGCTCTTGCATGGCTTGGGGCGGTTGGAGAAGAAGGTGGAGGCGGAGTTCAACGGACTGTACCTCGACCAAATCCGCCAGCTCATGTTCAAGGTACGGATGTTTGGGCTGCACTTTGCCTCGCTTGACATTCGACAAGATGCCCGCGTGGTGACCAAGGCGTTCAAGTCGCTGCTTGAAGCGCAGGAAGGGGCAGAAGCCGTGGCCCGTTTTGAGGCCATGGACGAGGCAGAAGCCCTCGATTACCTCTTTGCGTACGACACGGTCTTCGAAGGAACGCTCGAGGAGGAACGCCACCAAGATGTCCTCGAAAGCTTGCGTGCCATGCAGGAAATCCAGCGGCACAACGGTGAGGCGGGTTGTCACCGCTACATCCTCAGCAATTGCTCCGGCGCCTACCACATCGCCATCCTTCACGCCATGGCCAAGGCCAGCGGGTGGGAGAGTTCGCTGACGGTGGACCTCGTGCCGCTCTTTGAATCGATTCAGGATTTGGACGGGGCGCGCGCCGAGATGCAAAAGCTCTACACGCACCCCGTTTACGCCGCGCACCTCGACCTTCGAGGGGGAGACCAAACCGTCATGCTCGGCTTCTCCGACGGCACCAAAGACGGCGGTTACCTCCGCGCCAACTGGGCCATCTACCGCGCCAAGCAGCGCCTCACCGACGTGAGCCGCGAACACGGCCGCACCGTGATGTTCTTCGACGGGCGCGGCGGACCTCCCGCACGGGGCGGAGGAAACACCCACCGTTTTTACGCGTCGCTGGGCCGAGACATCGAGAACCGCGAAATCCAAACGACCATCCAAGGTCAGACGATCTCCTCCAACTTTGGCATTCCGAAGTCGGCGGGATTCAACCTGGAACTCTTGTTCACGGCAGGGGTGAAGAACCGCCTCTTCGACGAAGAGGAAACGCGCATCCTTCCCGAGGACGAGGCGCTTCTCGACGAGCTCGGCAACACGTCGTACGACCACTACCTCGCGCTGCGCAACCGCCCCGAATTCACGGACTACCTCGCCACCTTTGGCACGTTGAAGTACTACGGCGAAACCAACATCGGCAGCCGCCCCACCTCTCGGGCCAAGGACGGGGCCATCAACTTCGAGGACTTGCGCGCCATCCCGTTTGTGGGGTCGTGGTCGCAGCTCAAGCAGAACGTGCCAGGCTACTTCGGCCTCGGCACCGCCCTTGAAGCCCTCGACCGCGAGGGGCGCCTGGAGGAGGCCGCAAGCCTCTACCGCCGCAACGCGTTTTTCCGCACCCTCGTTGAGAACTCGATGCAGTCCATGACGAAGTGCGACTTCCGCCTGACGGCGCACCTAGCCTCACATCCGAAGTTCGGAGACCTGTGGAACACGGTGCATGAAGAGTACGAGCGCACCCGCGTCCTCGTCTTGGCGATCACTGGCCAGCAAAAGCTCATGGAAACGGTGCCGTCCATTCGGGAGAGCATCCGACTTCGCGACAGCATCATCATGCCGCTGCTCGTCATCCAGCAGTTTGCCTTGACTGAGATGGAGCGCCAAACTTCGTCCGCCTCGCCGGCCGATTCGGACTGGACGCCCGGGTTGCTGCGCAAGCTCATCATTCGCACCATGTACGGCATCGTCAACGCGAGCCGCAACGCTGTGTGAGCGAATCAAAAAATCAGACCCAAGGAAAAACCCCGACCAGGACTGAACCTGAGTCGGGGTTTCTTTTGGCGCGCTTGCGCCACACAAGCGAGGCTTACTTGCCGTCGGTGGGCTCGCTGAGCTGAGGCTCGGCCAACACGTCCGCAGGCTCGTCTGAAGCGTAAACGAAGTCCATCTCCTCGATGAGGTTGGTGCAGCCCGCGTACTTGTCGAGGATCCACATCACGTAGCGGATGTCGACGGAGATGGTGCGCTGGAGCTGGTGCTCGAAGGCGATGTCGCCGCTCATGGCTTCCCAGTTGCCGTCGAAGGCGAGGCCGATGAGGTCGCCGTCCGCGTTCATGACGGGGCTGCCGGAGTTGCCGCCCGTGATGTCCGTGCCGTGGATGAAGCACACCACGAGCTCGCCGTTTTCGTCGGCGTACGGCCCAAAGTCGCGTGCCTTGATGAGCTGCTCGAGGCGCTCGGGCACGATGAACTCAGGGTTGCTGTTGTCCTTCTTTTCGAGGATGCCGTTGGCCGTCGTCACGAAGTCGTAGTGCACGGCATCGGCAGGCTTGTAGTCGCCCACAGGACCGTAAGTGAGACGCATCGTGGAGTTGGCATCTGGGTACCACGCCTTTTCAGGCATCAACTCACGCAAGCCGCGCACAAACAAGCGGTATCCTCGGTCAAACTTGTCCTGAATTTCAGGCGTTGTTCCTTGGCTGTAGCGCTCGTAGATGCTCATGGCCATGGCAATGGCGAGGTCGTTGTCAAACGCCTTCTGCTTGGGGTTTTCCAAGAATGCGGCAAAGGCCTCTGCACTGCGCAAAGGAGACTTGCTGTAAATCTTGGCCGCGTAGGCTTCGAAATCGCCCTTGTACTTGTCCTGGACCACGTTGAATTGCGAGGGCCACAGGGCAGGATCGATGTCGTCGCGGTACTTCGTGAGCATCTTCACAAAGAGCTCGCGGTCGGTGGCCATGTCGTAGTCCTTGAAGTGCGCATCGGCAAGGCCTTGGAGGATCGCCTTGGTGCCTTCGACCTTTTCGGCTTCTTCCGCCCACAACCCTGCACCGCGGAATCCGGCACGCAAGCCAAACAACACAATGTCGCTGCCCAACAATCCAGCTTCACGTGCGTACACTTCACCACGCACAGTGGGGTCGGTGTCGGTGTAGTAGTCGGCAATCAAGTCAAGGGCTTCGCCGTACTCGGCCTTGCGCTCGTCGTTCTCATTGACCCATGACGCGAAGAGGGCTTCGAGCTTTTGCTTTTGGGCCTGGACTTCAAGGCGCTTCAGGCCTTTGGTTTGGCCGATGTAGTACTTCCAGTAGTTGGCCGTCTGGGCGTACTTGGCGGCGTACTTGATGCGCACGGCCTTGTCGGCGTCCATGTGGCTCTTCATGGTCTTGAGCTTCAGATCGCGGCACTCCACCACAGAAGGGTTGTAGAGGTTGATGGCTTGCTCGACGCCCCAGCTGCTCAGGAAGCGGTCCGTGCTGCCTGGGTAGCCCATGATCATCGTGTAGTCGCCTTGGTCGACGCCCGCCATGCTGATCTTCAAGTGACGCTTGGGGGTGTAAGGCACGTTGTCCTCGCTGTACTCGGCGGGGTTGTTGTCCGCGTCGGCGTAGATGCGCACCATGCTGAAGTCGCCCGTGTGACGTGGCCACATCCAGTTGTCGGTGTCGCCACCGTACTTGCCCACGCTCTCGGGCGGAGCGGCCACCAAGCGCACGTCGCTGTAGTCCTGGTAGGTGAAGACGTAGAACTCGTTGCCGTAGTACATGGTCTTCATGTCGTAGCTGTAGGCGGGGTTGGCCTCGGTGTACTCTCCCTTGATGGCCTTGAGCTCTTCCGCCACTGCGGCAGCGCGCTCGCCCTCAGGCATGTCGTCGTTGACTTTGCTGAGCACGCGTTCGGTGACGTCGTCGATGCGCACGAGGAAGCTCACGTAGAAGTCCTCGATGTGCATTTCTTGGTCTTTGGCCTTGGCCCAAAACCCGTCCGTCAAGTAATCGTTCTCAGGCGTGCTGAAGCTCTGGATGGCACCGTAAGCACAGTGGTGGTTGGTGAGCACCAAGCCTTGCGAAGAGATGACCTCCGCCGTGCAGCTGCCGCCGTTCAAACGAACGATGGCGTCCTTCAGGGAGGCGTTGTTGATGTCGTAAATGTCTTGGGCGCTCAATCGCAAGCCAGCTTCTTGCATGCCAGCTTCGTTGATGCGCTGAAGCATGTGGAGGAGCCACATGCCCTCGTCGGCGCGTGCCGAAGAGAAGAGGAGCAGGAATGCTGCTGCCAGGGTGGTGAATCGTTTCATGTCGATCAGGTTTTTGTGTTCGTGTCAATCATCGCGCAGAGCTGTCGTCGGCTTGCCAATCGGCGGCACCGGCCAGTCGCTCAATGCGGGTGTAAAGGTCGTTCAAGTCAGGTCCCCCGTAGCGGTTGTAGACGGTGTGCCCATCGATGGTGATGATGTTGGCCGGCAGGTCCATGACCATGGGGTCGTCGTAGCGCGTTTGAAGGGTGTCAAAGCCCATGTCGGAGGCCAAATCAGCGACCTTCCGCCACATGCCCACGTCCACCTTCGCCCGGTGCAGTCCCTGCGCCAAAGAACGCCCGAAGGCTTGGTCGCAAAAGCGCCCCACATTCAGGGTGGCCTCACCGGTGTTCAACACCGAAAGCTCGTAGACGGGACATTGTCCAAAGCACGGCGTGCGCTGCAGGCCCACGAGGACCTGCACTTGCATGGCGGTGTCCTTGGTTTCTCGGCAGCCGCCGAGCGTCAAGCACGTCATCACGCCCAACAAGGCGCCCAACCTCAAGCCTGTGCGTATCACTTCTTTTTGCGGTTCGAACGCGCTTCGTTCTTCTTGCTGTCCTGTTCCTTTTGCTTCTTCTCGGCTTCCTTGGCGGCCTCTTGCAGGCGTTCCATGAAGCTGGGCTTGGTGCGGTCCTTGGCCTTGGATTTGTTGTCCTCGATCTTGGCCCGAATCTTGTCCTCGTTGATGAAGAAGCGCTTGATGGTCACCATCTGACCAATGCTGACCACGTTGGCGGTGAAGTAGTACAAGCTCAGTCCCGAGGCGAAGCCGTTGAAGAAGAACAGCATGGTGAAGGGCATGATGTTCTGGATGGTCTTCATGTCAGGCATACCCGGCTGCTGCGGCATGCTTTGGTTGGCCATGGTCATGCGCATGTACACAAACATGGACGCGGCCATGAGTATGGTGAATCCACTCACGTGTGCACCGTAAAAGGGGATGCTAAAAGGCAAGTCCAACACGCTGTCAAAGGCGCCGAGGTCGTCTGCCCACAGGAACGATTGACCGCGAAGGTCAATGTTCGAGGGGAAGAAGCGGAACATGGCGTAGAGGATCGGCATCTGCAACAGCGCAGGCAGGCATCCGGCCATGGGGTTGACGCCCGTCCGGCGGTACAGTTCCATGGTTTCCTGCTGGCGCTTCATCGCATCCTCGGCATGGCGCTCGTTGATTTCGTTCAGCTCAGGACGGAGCACGCGCATTTTCGCGGAGCTCATGAAATTCTTCCACGTGATGGGGAAGAGGGCGCTCTTGATGATCAGCGTCAGGATGAGGACGATGAGTCCGAGGTTTCCGACGTACTGCGCGACGTAACCGTAGATCGGCAAGATGATGTTGCGGTTCACCCACCCAAAAATCCACCACCCGTAGTCGATGATGCGACCCACTTCGTCGAGGCCCGTGGCTTCGAGTTCTGCCAATTCGTTGGGCCCAAAGTAGAAGTGCAACGGCTGCCCCTCGTAGGGCAGCTCGGCCTCGTAGCCCATGACGTACGAGGTGTCGTCGGCCGGGAGGACATTGGCGATTCGCGCGCCAGCTGCAAAGGGCTGTGGACTGCTGACCAAAGCCGAGAAATAGTTTTGCTTGAAGGACAACCAAGACAGCCCTTCTTCAAGCACGTCCTCGTCTTCTTTCCCGTCGCTGAGGTAATCTCGCTCTTCGCCGAGTTCGAGGTAGTAGATGGCACTGTGCTGGCGTTCCCACTGCAATCCTTTCTCATTGCGTTGCCCCACGGCATTCCACGTGAAGGTGCGGTTTCGATCCGTGGCGTTTTCCACGCCGGAGAAGCTGATGTCCGTTTTGACTTGATAGCCTTCCAGGTTGTGGACCAAACGGATGGACATGCCCGGCGCCATCGTCGCCGCCATCACCAACTGGCTGGTCGATTGGGAGACCGGCTGGAAGTGCAAATCAGAGAAACCCACGCGTCCCACGCCGGGAACGTCCCAAGACACGTTCATTTCAGAGAGGTCACGTGCCCAAAGGCTCACGGGTTCATCCGAGCCATAGCGCGTGTAGCCGTCGTTCAGCGTGGCTTCGACAGGCAAGCCGCCACGCGTGTTGAAGACCACCCGTACGCGGTCGTTTTCCAAAACCACGTCGCGGTCGGTGCCGGCCACAGCCGTCCCAAAAATGCCGTAGCGGCGCTGCAACTCCGCCGTGAGCGCCTCCGCCTCTGCAGAACCGTCGCCCAAGGTGGTGCCGTTTTGCAGGGCTTCCATGGTGGCGAGTTCCGCACGGGCCTGGGCCTGTTCGATCTGGGCGAGGCTGTCTTGAGACGCGGCCTCGGCTTCCTGTTGGGCTTCCCACGCCGCGACCTCTTCGCTGGAGGGGGTGATGAAGTACTGGTAGCCAAACAGCAGGGCCATCATCAGCAGCAGCCCGGTGATTGTGTTGCGATCCATGAGTGTACGAAGTTAGGGTATGGGGTGTCCGTGACGCGGAATTTCAGGGGGAGGAGTTACCAACGATGGCCCTCTTCGCTCGTCCACAATCCGCGCAGTTTCATGGCTTGTTCAATCATGTTTCGGACGCATCCTTGTCCGCCGCCTTCAGGAACAACCCAATCCACGACATCACGGACCTCAGGCACAGCGTCGAAGGGACAGGCGCTGAGCCCCACGGCTTGAAGGGCTTTGAGGTCGTTGAGGTCGTCGCCCATGTAGGCAATCTCCTCCAGCGAAAGTCCTTTGCGCTCTGCCAGTGCACACACGGCGGCCAACTTGTCGGAGGCGCCCAAGTGCACCTCTTTGACCCCAAGTCCTTCCATGCGCCAGCGCACGGGTTCTTCCTTGCCGCCCGTGATGACCGCGAGCTCAAGGCCCTGTTTCACGGCCCACTGCACCGCAAATCCATCGCGTGCCGAGGCGGTTCGTGCCATGCTGCCGTCGGGCATCAAATACACGGTGCCGTTGGTGAACACGCCGTCGTAGTCGAAGGCGAACAGCTTGATGGAGGACAGTTTCGTTTTGTAGTTCATGGGTGGTGTCGCTTGGCGATGTGTGCGGCAAGCGCGTCGTAGACGTCTTGCATGTCTTGGGGGAGCAGCGCGCGATGGCGGTCGAGGGTGGCTTCGTCGCCGCGTTTGGCGGGGCCGGTTTGTCGCTCACGTGCATCCCCGTTCAATCCACCTTGGGTCAGGCCCAAGACGAGGTTGCGCAGCAGGGTTTTGGGCAGGTTTCGCTGGTCCAACACTTCCTGCGCTTCCGCCAACATGTGGTTGGCGTAGTTGTCGGCCATGACCGCGGCGAGGTGTGCAGCGGCCCGCTGGGTTCCCGAGGCTTCAGCCACGTCGCCTTGCCAGGCCTGGGCCAAAGTGTGGGCCACGCGAAGGGCAGGGGCATCCGAGGCTTCGATCACGGTGGGGGTGCCCTTGAGGGGGACGTTGCCCGCCTTGGGGTTGAAGCTCCGCACAGGCCAAACGACGGCCCTCGGCTCCGGCAGGGCATCCAACGGCGTGGCACCGGAGAGGTGCACCATGACACAGTTGGGAGAGACCATGGCGGAGATGCCTTCGGCAACTTCCGCGATGAGCCCATCCGTCACCGCGACGACGACGACTTGGGCGTCGGCAAGGGCGCCGGCAGCTTCCGTGAGTTTGGTGGTCCAGGGACAGCCAAGGGATTCACCCAGGGGACGGGCAGAAGCCTCTGTGCGGCTCACCACTTGGAGGATGTCGTGGCCGGCGTGCTTCCACACAGGCGCCAATTCCCGCGAGACTTGGCCCGCGCCGATGAGCACCATGCGAAGCTCAGCCACGGCTCGACGCTTTGCGTTGGCGGATGCGCATGCGCACGGCCAGGAACGACCCGAGGGTCATGAGGATGCAGCCGAGCCAGAGCCAATTGATTTGGGGGAAGATGACGGCTTGCATGACGACAAAATCCTTGCGCACGCTTTCGTGTTCCCACACGGTCATTTCCACTTGTTCCTGATCCGGGTCAAACGCTTCAATCCGGAAGCGCAGGCCCCATCCGTCCGCCTCATAGAGGTCGGGCACGACCGTGTTGCCCCGCACGATGTACAGGGGGTCGTGGACTTCCACCGTCCGGCCTCGGCGCAATCCAATGCAAGCGGCAAGGGCCAAGTCGTCGTCAAGCAAGCCGCGCCCCGGACGTTCTTCGTCGCGGACCAAGCGCAGGCTGTCAATGGTCAGCAAGACGCCTCCGACAAACATGGAGTCGCCCACCACAAATTCCTGAGACTGACCGCCCAGCCAGCCTTCCTCGTCGGTTTCAGGAGGCGTCACGCGTCCCCACTTGATGTGGGTGTACAGGTCGCGGAACAAGAAGTGCTTGGTGTCGGGCTCGGGGGCGTTGCCCATTTGGGCATTGAGCTGGATGCGCGGAGAGAGCGTGAAGACCTCCTCGCCGGGGGTGCCGTTCACCCACCGCGTGGCGCGCTCCGTTTGGGATTCCTGCGGGAAGGGAAGGAAGTTCCAATGCGTTTCGACGTCCTCGTCAAAAGTGGGGCTGGCTTTGTGATCGTCCAGGGCTTGCCACACCATGCCTTCATGCGCCACAATGTCCCCGGCCGCATAGGCTTTGGGGGCGCGCTCGAAGTAGGCCATGTCAAACAAAACGTGAATGCCTTCCTGGCGACGCTGCTGGTACGAGACGAAGTACGGCCCCATGGGCAGGGTGTCGCCTTCCATCAATAGCAGGTCAGTGGCGTTGTTCAGCTCCTCGTTCAGGGTGGAGATGTCCCCAATGCGGTTTTGGGAGATGACGTCTTTTTGGGCGGTGGAAATGACCGCCCCAAAAATGGTCAAGGCAAAGCCCACGTGCGCCAGGGGCGATCCCATGGTGTCCAGCTTGCCCTTCCACATTTGGGCGATGTAGTCGGCGTTGCTGAGGGCCGCAAACAACGTGGCAAACAACAGGGCCACGCGGGGGATCTCATGGGTCTCGAAGTCGTACAGCACGAGCAGCGCCCCCGTCAAGACGGTGGCACCGAGTGTGGCACGCACCAATTTGCCGGCCACCACGCGGATGTCGCTGTTCTTGTATTTGAGCCATTGGGCCAGGCCGATGAGCAAGAAAATGAGCACGGCAAGCGGCACCTGAACCAGGTGGTAGGTGCGGTCCAAATCGGTGCCAGGCGCCAAGTCGTGCTGCGCCAAGTCGCCAAGGACCGACCAGCCTGTCACCCCTTCGGCCCAAGACAGCAAGGGGGAGAAGGGCTCCAGGAAGTGGTTGAAGACGGGGATGCTCGTTTGCCACGTGATGTGGACGGCCCCAAGCACCAAGAGCAGCGAGCCCACGAACATCCAGAATTCACGCGACCACAAGGCGTCTTCCTCTTCGTCGCTTTTGAACTCTTTGCGGAAGGCCCGGATCGCGGCCGCTGCCATGACCCCGAGGAAGGCGAGGAAGCCAAGGGCCGGTTGTCCGGCGGCCACCAAACCAAGGGTGGCCAACGCCAAGCCCCCGTAGATTTTCCGAGACGCGCTGTCCTCGAGCAGCATCAAGTGACCGAGGGCGACGAAGGAAAGCAGGTAGGCGAGGAGCTGTGGCAAAATGCCACTGTCCACGAAGCTGTGCACCGACGTGTCGCCCAGGACGCCGCTCTTCGTCAAAAACGTAGAGTAGAGCACGAGCAAGAACGCCAGCACACTCAGGTAGACGGTCGAGAAGAGGGCCGTGGGCTTTTTGCGGTTTCGGTTGATGAGCAACAGGTGCGCGGCAGCCACGAGGACCATCCATGGGACGAGCGACGAATTCTCCACCGGATCCCAAGCCCAGAAGCCGCCAAAACTCAACGCTTCGTAGGCCCAAGCGCCCCCCATCAATATGCCTGCGCCCAAGATGCCCACCGCGAAGAAGGCCCAAGGCAAGACCGGTTTGATCCAGCCCGTCAAATCACGTCGCCACATGGCCCCCACGGCGTAGGCGAAGGGCACACTGCACGCCGCAAAACCAAGGAACAACGTGGGCGGGTGGATGGTCATCCAGTAGTTTTGGAGAAGGGGGTTAAGGCCTTGACCATCAGCAAACTGAGGGAATGACGTAAGGTAATCTGCGCGCGCAGTCCAGGGGAGGCCCAAGTTGTTGGGGGCCTCGCGCAAAAGCATGAAGGGATCGAGCCCAAGTTGGAAGTCCCCGAAGTAGATGCCCAGCAACATGACGCCCAAAAACGCCTCAATGGCGCTGAGCACCGCCATCACCTCGCGTTGCCACGCGTCGGCGCGACGCAGGATGAACAAGGCGAGCACGTTGTGCCAGAACATCCAGAGAAGGAAACCACCTTCTTGGCCACCCCAGAAGGCACTCAACACAAACCGCATGGGCATCTCGTTGTTGAGGTGCTTCCAGATGTATTGGAATTCGTAGCGGTGCCCGAAGAAGAGCACAAAAATCAGCGCAATCACCCCCAACGTGCTGGCCACATGCGTCACAAACGCCCCGCGTCCCAGCCGGAGGTTGCCCCGTACAAAGGCCACCGTGGCAAGCAAGGCCGACGCAAATGCCACCGCGACCAGGAATCGGCCGAGGTACGCTGCCCACATCCATTCCCCGAGGTATTCCATCAAGCGTCGGTGTCCAACAGGTGGTTTTGCTCGTTGTACTTGGAGGGACACTTCATGAGCATCTCTGTCGCACGAAAGTGGCCGTCGCCCGCTTTGCCGTAGAGGTCGATGCTCTCGGAGCGCTCCAAGCCAGTGGGTTTGGCCTTTTCCAGCCAAACCTCATGCACGGCACCGCTTTTGTCGGTGAGGTGGAATTTGGTGAGCGAGGTGTTGACTTGCGGGTCGTATTCCACGGGGTAGTCCACGGCCAACGTGCCAGACACTTTGTACTCGGTGCCGGGGTCGGCAAAGGCCGTGGCGAAATCCACGGAGCGGCTGGTGCTGGTGATGCTGGCCACAAACGTGCCCATCAAACCGGCGACGAGCAGCAGGAGGACGATGTGCGTGCGCTTCATGCGTTGTGTGTTCCGTTGAGCGTGTTTTCTTCTTCCGACAAGCGCTGGAGCGTTCGTGCCGTTCGCACCCACCACAGGCCCAAGCCTGCAAGGATGATGACCGCCACACCCACCACCACAGGCATCTTGCCTGAAGCCATGAACACCGATTCCAAGGAGCTTGTTGAGGCCGGCGTCACAAAGAGCAAGGCCAAGGGCATGTTTGACCTGGTGAGTTGTGCTTCTGCGATGCGTTCACGGGTCTGTTCGATGCGCAGTTGCAAGCGATACATCCACGTGCCGAGGATCATCCATCCCAACACGGCAGGGTAGAAGGCCGCGCGCAATGCGCTGTCGAGGTCGTAACTGCTGAACGCGGGGTTGCCGCCCTTGCCCGGGTGCAGGCTCTCCGTGAAGCGAGGAAGCACCATGAGCAACACGACCAGCAAGCAGAACCCAAAGAGGTTGTACACGGCCGAGAGGCGAGAACGGAGTTTGGCATCTTGGATGGAGCCGCGAAGCACCAGGTAGCCCGCGTACACCATGACGGTCACGAAGGCGCCGTTGAGTTGCGGATCGTCCACCCACCACGCGCCCCATGTGAAGCGCGCCCACAGGCTGCCCGTCAACAATCCCAAGACCCCAAACCAAAGCCCCACTTTCACCGCTGAGACGGCGCGCTGGTCGCGGTCGAGGTCGCCGCCGACGCGAAGGGTGCGGATGCTTTGGGCGAAGCTGATGCCCATCAACAGGAACATGGTGAACCACATCGGCACATGCAACATGAGGTTGCGAATGCTCTCCATGATGTTGGGTTGGAAGGGGAAGTGGAAGTCCAAATCCGCCGCTTCCAAGTTGGCCAAGATGGCCGGGTTGGCTGGGAATTTGGCCTTGGCCACGGCATCCAATCCGGTGGCAAAGAAGCCATTGGCGTAACTGATCGTCCCGTCTTGTTTGCCATTGACGAACACGTCAAAACTGGCGGCGGGCACAAACTTGGGCAACCGAATCCGGCACTTCAACGATTCGTCGTTTGAGGCTTTGATGGCGGTCGCTGACTTCACGTTGTCGCCGCGACGCAAAAACACCCGAGGCTCGGAAGTGGTGAAGTGGGTGCCGTGTCCCACAATTTCGACTTCGTAGACGGCGCCATCCTCAGTCAGTTCGGTTCGGTTCACCCGGACATCTTCGATGCCGGGGCCAAGCGGCACCGTGAACGTCATGAAAAACGTGTAGCCAAGCAAGACCAGTCCGACCAAGCGAATGGCCCAAACACGGCTTGAGGTGGTTTCCTGGGATTGACTCATGAGGCGCGCCAAAGGTACGGGAAGAGCACGGCGCCAAAGACCCCTGAACCAGCCGCCAAGGCCCCAAGAAATGCGAAGTTGTGCCAGGTGTCGGCCAACAAGACGCCCGACATCAGTTCACTCCCCAAGGTGGTGGAGACAAGGACCACAGGCAAGACCAAGGGAAGGCCCAACACGGCCGTCATCCCAAACCCGGCACCGGCACGTGCCGCAATCAGTGCAAGCAAGGTCAACGTGGTGCCAAGCGCCACGGCTGTGAGCGCCATGCCGCCGACAAACCCCGCGATGCGCATCCCGTCCAAGTTGGCCCAGCCCATCAGCAGGCCCATGAAGAAGACAACGAGGCTGGCCAAGCCCGTCAAGACCGCCACATTGTGCAGGGTTCGGGCCAACATGAAATGGAGTGGTTGCACAGTGGTCCGCAGGTAAGCGAGCACCTCGCTTCGGTCTTCTTCCAAGGTTCGGCTCACGCCATTGAAGGCGGTGAAGAGCAGGATGATCCACGCCAAGGCATTCCACGTCTCAGGTTCTGGACGTCCCTGGACCACTTGGTAGGCCGCGTACACTGTGGCAATGGCGAACAACACCAAGCCGGCGACGCTGTGTTGCGCGCGCACGTCGGCCTTCCAAAAATGCCGAAACAGAAACCACGTCTCACGCATGGCGACTCAGACGATGGAGAGGGGTTTGGCCACTTTGGCAAAGAGCTTCGCCATGTTCCGCGCATCCTCAATCGCACGATGCTGTGTTCCGTCAAAACTGAGGCCTTCCATGTCGAGCGCGTTTTTCAGGCCGATTTGATTCTTGGATCCCTTCCAACGGCTGTAGTGACGCTGGAGGCAAGCCCAGTACTTGAGCCAAGGCAAATCCATGTTGTGCAGCTGGGCGTCGTTGGCAAACTGACGACGGTCAAATTCCCCCCAGCTCATGAGCATGGCGCGTGTGTCGTTGAAACCCACCCAATCTTCGAACAGTTCGATGGCTTCGTCAAACAACGGAGCGTCTTCGATGTCGTCCTGGACAATGCTCGTGAGCTTCGTGCAGAACGGGCTGATCTCGGGGTGAAGCTTGGGACGAACGAACTGGCAGAAGTCGTCCACGATTTCGAGGTTCTCGTTGAGCTTCACGGCGCCAATCTCAATGATTTCCACCTTTCGAGGCTTTCGGCTTCGCCAGCATGTGGCCTCCAAATCGTAGACAATGAATTGACGTTCGCTCATCGCTTGCAAAGATAGGAGGTGCCTTGGCCGGATGGCGGTCGTTGTGAACAAGTGACGCTTTGCGGTGCAGTTTTCCCGTCCTTTGCTTCCCATGCCAACAACCAAGCCCAAACTCGTCGTCCTCAGCGGCGCCGGCATGAGTGCCGAGTCAGGCATCGCGACGTTTCGCGGTGCCGATGGTCTTTGGGAAGGGCACCGTGTCGAGGAGGTGGCCTCGCCTGAAGGCTTCGAGGCCGACCCCGAGTTGGTGCTGGAATTCTACAACCAGCGCCGTCGCCAAATCGTGGATGCCCAACCCAACGAAGGACATCTCGCCCTCGCCAGGCTGGAGTCGATGTATGATGTGCACGTGGTCACCCAGAATGTGGACGACCTCCACGAGCGGGCAGGCAGCACCCGTGTGCTGCATTTGCACGGGGAAATCCGGAAGGCACGTTCCACCCAGCGCGAAGACGTGGTCCTCGATCTGCCAGGAACGGAATTGAACCTTGGCGATGTCGGGCCCGATGGGGCGCAGTTGCGTCCGCACATCGTGTGGTTCGGCGAAGCGGTTCCCTTGATAGATGCAGCCATGGACGTGGTCGCTTCGGCCGATGTGGTCATCGTCGTAGGGACGTCGTTGCAGGTCTATCCCGCGGCAGGACTCGTGGGGTATGCACCGCCTCATGTGCCCATTCACGTGGTGGACCCCCACACGCCCCTTGAGGGAGGAGGCAGGGTCGAATTGCACCGCTGTGGCGCGGTAGAGGGCCTCACACGCCTCGAATCGCGGTGGCGCGCCGAGCAGGGCTGAGGGGCAACGGGCACCTGAGGAACCAAGTGTCCGAGTCGCTTCGTCGACGTGCTGAATCAGCGCACGCGCATCCGCCACGCACTGGGTGCTTCAGCGGGCATCGTCGCGTTCTGGGCATCATCCTTGAGCCGATCCATGGCGCCAAGAATCAAGTCCGCCGCGGTGGCGTCGTCGCAAGGGAAGGGACGGTCCAGTTTTTCCGGAGAAAAGTGCTCCGCCACAAACCCCGTGTCAAAGTTTCCGGAACGGAAGGCCTCGTGGTTCATGGCGAAATGACCAAACGCCAAGGTCGTGTCCACCCCGTGCACTTCGTACTCGTCAATGGCACGCAGCATCCGCTCGATGGCTGCCTCGCGGGTGGGGCCGTGGGTGCACAACTTGGCCAACATGGGGTCGTAGTGCATGCTGACTTCGCCGCCCTCGGCCACGCCGTCGTCGACGCGAACTCCGGATCCCATGGGAGGGCGGTAACGCGTCAAGGTGCCTGTGCTCGGCAAGAATCCGCCCGCCACGTCTTCGGCGTAGACGCGCAATTCGAGCGCATGGCCTTGAATGGTGAGGTCGTCTTGGGTGAATGAAATGGGATGCCCTTCGGCAATCCGAATCTGCTCACGCACCAAGTCGACGCCGGTGATCATCTCGGTGACCGGGTGTTCCACTTGGAGGCGGGTGTTCATTTCGAGGAAGAAGAATTCCCGAGACGCGTCGACCAAGAATTCGACTGTGCCGGCTCCGATGTAATCGCAGGCGCGCGCCACTTCAATGGCACATTGTCCCATCTCCTCACGCAACGCATCGTCGAGCAGGGCAGAGGGCGCTTCCTCGACCACCTTTTGGTGTCGACGCTGGATGCTGCACTCCCGCTCAAACAAATGCACCGCATTGCCGTGCGTGTCGCACAACACTTGAATTTCAATGTGACGTGGCTGTTGCACCAAGCGCTCGATGAACACGGCACCGTCGCCAAACGACCGCTCGGCCTCGGAAATGGCACGCTGCAATTCGCCTTCGAGTGCCGCGGGGTCATGAACCGCACGCATGCCCTTGCCGCCACCGCCGGCACTGGCTTTGATCAACAGGGGGAAGCCAATGCGTTCCGCCTCGCGCTTGGCCTCTGCAGGGTCCGACACGGCCCCCTCGGTGCCGGGCACCATGGGGATTTTGCGCGCCGCCACAGCTTCTTTGGCCGCGAGTTTGGAGCCCATCACGCGAATCGCGTGGGGGTGAGGCCCCACAAACCGGATGCCGGCCCGCTCCACCGCCTCGGCGAATTCGGCGTTCTCGCTCAAGAAACCATAGCCAGGGTGGATGGCGTCTGCGCCTGTGTTCAACGCGGCTTCCACAATCCGATCGATGATGAGGTAGCTCTCGCTGCTGGGGGCAGGACCCACACACACCGCTTCGTCGGCGGCCAAAACATGGGGCGCTTGTGCGTCCGCTTCGCTGTACACGGCGACGGTGGAAATGCCCATGTCGCGCGCGGTTCGCATGACGCGGACGGCGATTTCGCCACGGTTGGCCACAAGAAGCTTGGTGATGGGGCGGATGTCTGAAGGATTCATGGCATCTGGATTGACGGTCCGAAGATAGGGGCGTTGCACCTCCACTTCAGGGCATGAAAAAAGGGCAAGCGATTCTTGTCGCACCGCTACAACCGCATACCCTTGCTGCCTTCCGGCCCTGGGGGATTCTGCGGGAGCTGGTCGCAAGAGACTTGCCCCGGCGCAAAGATATGCACGTTGCGTCCCTACCTTGCACGCCATGTCACATTTCAACGTCACGAGCACTTATGGTGCCATCGGCGCAGCGGTCAACTTCGCGGTGTTGATGGTCCTGTACCTCGTCAACATGAACCTTTTGGCCGAGTGGTACGTGGGCATTGTGGCCCTGCTTGTCCTTGTGGTTTTTCTCTTCGCCGGCACGGTTGCAGCCCGAAAAGCCAACGGCAACGTCTTGTCTTTTGGCCAGGCTTGGGTGGCCTCGATGACGGTGGCCCTCGTGGCGCAGGTGTTGAGTGCAGCCTTGACGCTGCTGCTCTATCAGGTCATTGCCCCTGAGTTGCCTGGCGTGCTGGAACAGCTCACCCTCGAGAAAACGCGCGCGATGATGGAGGGGTTTGGCATGAGTGGAGACATGCTTGACATGCAGATGAAAGAGATCAAAGAGGCGATGAAAGAGGCCTACACCTGGAAAGGGCTGGCCAAAAACTCCGGCGGCGGCATGCTCATGTGGGCCGTGGTCTCCTTGATCGTGGCGGCTGTGACCCGCAAAAACGCCAACACCGAATTCGCCTAACCCATGCAAGGCCAACCCACATTGGACGTGACGGTCGTCGTGCCGCTCCTCGACGAAGAAGAAAGCCTGCGGGAACTGAAAGCGGGCATTGACCGTGTGCTTCAGGGACTGACGTACGAAGTGATTTTCATCGACGACGGGAGCAAGGACACCTCGTGGTCTGTGATTGCCGAATTGCACACAGCCCAGCCAGACACAGTGCGCGGCATCCGCTTTGCCCGGAACTACGGGAAGAGCGCAGCCTTGCAAAAGGGGTTTGAAGCGGCCCAAGGCGCCGTGGTGTTTACGATGGACGCGGACCTTCAAGACGATCCCGAGGAATTGCCCCCCATGCGTCAGCAGTTGTTGGACGGCGGTTTGGACCTCGTCAGTGGATGGAAGAAGAAGCGCCACGATCCGCTGAGTAAAACGATCCCCACCAAGCTTTACAACTGGGCGACGCGCCGCATCAGTGGCATTCACTTGCACGATTTCAATTGCGGTTTGAAGTGCTACCGTTGGCATGTCGTCAAGGCGATTGAGGTGCAGGGTGAGATGCACCGCTACATCCCCATGCTGGCCAAAACCGCGGGCTTCGACAAGATTGGCGAGAAGGTGGTGACCCACCATGCCCGCCCTTACGGCGTGAGCAAGTTTGGCCTGGAGCGTTTCACCAATGGGTTGCTTGACCTGATGACGGTGGGCTTCATCGGTCGATTTGGACGGAAGCCGATGCACTTTTTTGGGCTCGTGGGCCTGTTGATGTTCTTGGTGAGCGCCACGCTCTTCCTCGGCATCGGAGGGTACAAGCTCTACGCGCTTGCCAACAGCATGCCCGCCAAAAACTTGGCCGACCTCAGTTGGTTCTACGTCGCCCTCACCGGCATGATCCTCGGCGCCCAGTTCTTCCTCTCCGGATTCTTGGCAGAAATGCTGTCGCGAAACAACCCCGAGCGCACCGACTACCGCATCCTTACGCGCCTCGAAGGCCACGCCTGACCTGCTTCAAGCCTCCCTTTTTTGGGCGTGCGACGGCCTCGTTGCCGCGATGGCCTCAACCGGCAATGACGGCCGACCCCAGCACCTCATCGCCGTGCTCGCCGCCGTGCCAAGCGGCAAATTGGCCCGCCGCGATGCCGCGCTGAGGCGTGTCGAAGTCCATGTACCATTGCCCGTCTGATGCGCAAACCAAGCGACCCTCTTGCAACGGTTGTCTGTAGCGGATGCGCAATCCCAGCGCTTGTCCGTCCGGTCCTTCAAAGGCTGCACCGGGGTTCACCCAGTGCGGCGCTTCCAACTTGAGCGCAGTCCTGTACAGTCCAGGGTGGTGGTCGCCTTGTCCCACGAAGACCGTGTTGGTGTCGACACACGTGCCGATCACAAACAACGGCTCGGGCTTGCCGCCCACCTGAAGGCCTTTGCGTTGGCCGACCGTGAAAAAGTGGGCGCCGTCGTGTTGGCCCACCACCGTACCCATGTCGGGACGAAGGGGAAAGGCCTCTGCCCGCGTGGCCAAATCGTTGCCCTCGCGGCGAAAAACCTCGTGCTCCGCCTCGATCTCCACAATGTCGCCACGCTTCACCGCGAGTTGCTGTTGCAAGAAATCGGGGAGACGCACCTTGCCGATGAAGCACAATCCTTGAGAGTCCTTTTTGTCTGCAGTCGGCAAACCGATGTCTGCCGCGATTTGTCGCACCTCGGGCTTGTCCAACTCCCCGACGGGGAAGAGGGCGCGTCCCAGTTGTTCTTGGTTCAATTGGCAGAGGAAATAACTCTGGTCCTTGTTCCCATCCTTGCCCGCGCGCAAGTGATGTACCCCTTGGTCGTCGGTCACCTTGCGGCAATAGTGCCCTGTGGCCACCGCTTCAGCCCCCAATTTCAAAGCAGCCTCGAGGAAGAGGTCAAACTTTACCTCGCGGTTGCACAACACGTCGGGATTGGGGGTGCGCCCGGCCGCGTATTCGGCAAACATGTAGTCGACGATGCGCTCCTTGTATTCTGCGCTCAGGTCCATGACTTGGAAGGGGATGCCCAAATGGTTGGCCACGAGCATGGCGTCGTTGGCGTCGTCAATCCACGGACACTCGTTGTTGATGGTGACGCTCTCGTCGTTCCAGTTTCGCATGAACAGGCCGATGACCTCGTGGCCCTCCGCTTGAAGCAAATGGGCCGTGACGCTCGAATCCACGCCGCCGGACAAGCCTACAACAACTCTCATGGGGCAAAGGTAGGATGGCCGGGTGAGGCGTGTGTTGGTTTTGGCATGGATTTCCCCGACCTTACCCAAAACGCTTTCGGACGTGAGGCAACCCTTTCAAATGGCCTGCGTCAAAGAAGCGGCCAACGTCATGCACGAAGCAGAATTGCGCCCTTACATCGAAGCCTGCCAACTCGGCGAACGCCGGGCGCAGCGTTTCATTTTCGAGCGGTATTACCGCTTGATGTTTGGGGTGTGCCTCCGCTACATGT
>CAZGQI010000034.1:0-19821 GCA_964527895.1 uncultured Comamonadaceae bacterium
GGGGCATGACCATCGACCTCACGACCTGCACCGGTTGCAGCGCGTGTGTGACGGCGTGTCACATTGAAAACAACGTGCCTGTGGTGGGCAAGGACGAAGTTCGTCGCCACCGTGACATGCACTGGATGCGGATCGACCGCTACTACGCCTCAGACTGGTCGCAAGAGCGCGGCGCAGAAGAGGGCGTGGGCGTCATCTCGTCCTACACCAAGATGGAAGACCCCTCGGCGAACCCCCAGACGGTTCACATGCCGATGATGTGTCAGCACTGCAACCACGCACCGTGTGAGACGGTGTGTCCCGTGGCGGCCACGACGCACAGCAACGAGGGCCTCAACCAAATGACGTACAACCGTTGCATCGGCACGCGCTACTGCGCGAACAACTGCCCTTACAAGGTGCGTCGTTTCAACTGGTTCAACTACCAGGGTTACGCCAAGTTCCAGCACACCAACCCGTCGCAGGACAGCCTGACGCGCATGGTGCTGAACCCTGACGTGACTGTGCGTGCGCGTGGTGTCATCGAGAAGTGCAGCATGTGTGTGCAGCGCATCCAAGATGGCAAGCTCACTGCGAAGAAGGCCGGCGCCCCCATCGTGGATGGCGCAGTCCAAACCGCATGCGCCGAAGCGTGCCCAACCAACGCCATTGTGTTTGGCGACCTCAACGACACTGCGTCAGAGGTCAAGACCAACTCCAAGAACAACCGTTCCTACCACGCCTTGGAAGAGGTGGGCATCCAGCCCAACATCTTCTACATGACGAAGGTGCGGAACACTGAATCAAACGAAGCCTGATCCCCTCGTCATGCAGAGAGAAGCAGCCATTCGCGAGCCCCTGATTCTGGGGCACAAGACCTACAAGGACATCACCGATGACGTTGTGGGGCCGATCATGGGTCCAGCCCCCTTGGGATGGAAAATCATGATCACCATTTCAAGCCTCATCGCTGTGTACGGCGTGGGGTGCATTTTGTACCTCCTTGGCACCGGCATCGGCACGTGGGGATTGAACAAGACCGTCGACTGGGCTTGGGACATCACCAACTTCGTGTGGTGGGTCGGCATCGGCCACGCAGGAACGTTGATTTCTGCGGTGCTCTTGCTCTTCCGCCAAAAGTGGCGCATGGCCATCAACCGCTCTGCGGAAGCCATGACCATCTTCGCCGTCATCATGGCCGCGGTGTTCCCCGGCATCCACATGGGACGGATTTGGGTGAGCTACTGGGTGCTTCCGTTGCCCAACCAGTTTGGGTCGTTGTGGGTGAACTTCAACAGCCCGCTCCTCTGGGACGTGTTCGCGATCTCGACCTACTTCTCGGTGTCGCTCGTGTTCTGGTACATCGGCTTGATTCCTGATTTCGCGACCATTCGCGACCGCATGACCAAGCCACTCCCCAAGAAGATTTACAGCATCCTCGCCTTCGGATGGAGCGGCCGTGCCAAGCACTGGACGCGCTTTGAAGAAGTGAGCTTGGTGCTTGCGGGCATCGCCACACCACTGGTGTTCTCGGTGCACTCCATCGTCTCGATGGACTTTGCAACTTCCGTGATTCCTGGGTGGCACACCACGATTTTCCCTCCCTACTTCGTGTCTGGGGCGGTCTTCTCAGGGTTTGCCATGGTGCAAACCTTGCTCCTCATCATGCGCAAAGGCATGAACCTCGAGAACTACATCCACGTCAAGCACGTGGAGTACATGAACATCGTCATCATCGTGACCGGATCCATTGTGGGTGTGGCTTACTTGACGGAGCTGTTCATCTCATGGTACAGCGGCGTGGAGTACGAGAGCTACGCCTTCATCAACCGTTTCAGCGGTCCTTACAGCTGGGCGTACTGGATGATGATGACGTGCAACGTGATCAGCCCCCAGCTCTTCTGGTTCAAGAAGATTCGTCGCAGCCTCATCGCCACGTTTGCGTTGTCCATTGTGGTGAACATCGGCATGTGGTTTGAGCGCTACGTGATCATCGTGACGTCGCTCCACCGCGATTACCTCCCGTCAAGCTGGGGTGAATTCCACGCCACGAGCATTGACATCGGCATTTTCATTGGCACCATCGGCATCTTCTTGACGCTCTTCCTCGCGTTCGCACGGTTCTTCCCTGTGCTTGCGTTGAACGAACTCAAGACCATTTTGAAGTCGAGCGGTGAGTCTTACAAAAACGAGCAGGCCAAATGAGCAAGATCTTCCACGTCATGTACGACGACGACGCCAAGGTGATGACCGCGGCGGGCAAACTCGTCGGTCAAGGCATCCGAGTGAAGGATGTGTATTCGCCGTTCCCCATTCACGGAATCGATCCCGTGATTGGCATCAAGCGGACCCGTTTGGCCATTTGTTCGTTCATGTATGCCATGACCGGAACGTCTCTCGCGTTGCTCGGCATGTGGTACTTCATGATCCAGGACTGGCCGATGAACATTGGTGGCAAGCCCAGCTTCTCGTTGCTCGAGAACGTGACGGCTTTCATTCCTGTGACGTTTGAATTCTCGGTGTTGTGCGGTGCCCATGGCATGGCCATCACGTACCTCCTTCGGAACGGAACGTTGCCAGGCATGCCAGCCTCCAACCCCGATCCCCGCACCACGGACGACAAGTTTGTGGTCGAAATCACCACCGACAACAACAGCATGTCTGCCGATGAGCTCGAAGCGGCCATCCGAGCAACCGACTTGCTTGAACTCAGCATCAAAGACGCCTGAACCATGTCAAAGCGTTGGAACATTGTCGCCCCAGTTGCAGTCGTGATGGCTGTGCTGACAGGGTGCGTCACGGACCCCAACAGTCCGGGACTTGAATACATGCCAGACATGTACCGCTCTCCAGCAGTGGAGGCGTACGTCGACTATGGTATGGATCCCTACTACGTTACTGAGGAAGTGGCTTCCGCCCAGCGGAACACGGCCAGCGCCCGGGTTCCCGTGGCCGGCACCATTGCCTACGTGGGGGAGAACAAGGCGTTTGGCCTTCCTTACGCGTACCCCAACACCCCCGAGGGCTACGAAGCTGCGGGTTCGGAGTTGATGAGTCCCTTGATGACGACCAAGGCCCACATCGAAAAGGGCATGGAGATCTACACCCAAATGTGCAGCCAATGCCACGGGGAAGAAGGCAAGGGCGACGGAGCGTTGTCACGCAATGGACACATCGCGGGCATCCCCTCGTACGCTGACAAGTTGAAGGACCTTCCTGTGGGCAAGATGTACCACACGTTGACGTACGGCAAGGGCCTCATGGGCTCGCACGCTTCCCAGTTGTCCCAGAAGGACCGCTGGCTCGTGATTGAGTACATCAAGGTGCTCCAACAGGGCGGTGAAATGCCCGAGTTTGACGAGGCAGGAAATGTGGTTGAATCGGCGGCAGACGGCGCCATGGCAATGAACAACTGATCATGGAATTCAAGTTTGAAGGACGTTTGAAGCTCGTCACCCAGGTCTTGATGGCTGTGGGGGTGATCGCCCTTGTGGGTGGCTTCTTGACCGATCACAGTGACCATCACCAGCGGTTTTGGGCCAACTTGTTGATCAATGGATTTTTCTACTTCACCATGGCCTTGGCTGCTTTGTTCTTCTACGCGTTGCAATACGCCACGGAGAGCGGCTGGTCTGCCGTGTTGAAGCGTTGGTTCGAGGCACTTTGGGGCTTCTTGCCTTGGGGCGCGGCGGTCATCGTCATCGTGCTCGTGGCCGGCAAGCTTCACCTGCACCACCTCTACCACTGGATGGACCACTCCCTCTACCACGAATACATGGTGGAGCACGGCGATCACTTCCACTACGTGGATGAGATGGAGGAAGGCGCGGTGTTGAACCCCAACTACGACCATGTGATTGCGGGCAAGGCAGCGTACTTCGCCGACTGGTTCTTCTGGTTGCGCACCGCCGTGTACATCGGCACGTTCTTGATTTTCGCCCGCTTGTTCCGCAAGTGGTCGTTGCAAGAGGACGAAGCGCCCAACCTCGACCTCCACTACAAGCAGTACCGTCGTGGGGCCTTGTTCTTGGTGTTCTTCGCCGTGTTCAGCTCCACCTTGGCGTGGGACTGGATCATGTCCATCGACACCCACTGGTTCAGCACGTTGTTTGGTTGGTATGTCTTCAGCGGCATGTGGGTCAGCTTCATGATCTTCACCAACCTCTCGATGCTTTGGTTGCGCAGCAAGGGATACTTCCAAGAAGTCAACGAAAGCCACATGCACGATTTGGGCAAGTGGATGTTCGCCATTTCCATGTTGTGGAGCTACCTCTGGTTGAGCCAGTTCTTGCTCATTTGGTACTCCAACATTCCTGAGGAGGTGACGTACTACATGACCCGTGTGTTGGGCGATTACAAAGTGCCGTTCATGCTGATGTTCTTCATCAACTTCGCGGTGCCGTTCTACACCTTGATTGCCCGCGACGCCAAGCGCAATCCGCGCTTCGTCATTCCGGTGGGCATCCTCATCTTCATTGCCCACTTTGTGGACGTGTACTTGCTCGTCATTCCTGGGACAATGTTTGACCATAATCACTTTGGTTTCTTTGAAGTGGGATTGTTCCTCGGATTCTTGGGGCTCTTCATGAACCGCACGTTTGCCACCTTGGCAAAGGCGCCGCTCATCAGCAAGAACCACCCCATGCTCCAGGAAAGCATCGAACTCCACTACTGACACTGACAACGGACGAATCTCATGAAACTCATTACGCTTCTCGTCGTCATTGCAGGGGTCATCGCCCTTGCACAATTGGCCAAAGTGGGTCAATTGACCTCCCTCATCCGTAACAAGCGGGAAGAGGACATCAGCGCTGCGGACACCCGTTTGAATGGGGGATTGTTTGTCGCCTTCATGGTGGCGTTCTACGCCTCGTTCATTTGGTTGATCATCCGCTACGGTGACTACAACCCACCTGCGGCTTCGGCGCATGGTGAGACGTACGACACGCTGATGAACTTCAACATGTACATCATCATGGCGGTGTTCTTCGTCGTGAACACAGTGTTGTTCTTGTTTGCCAACAAGTACCGCCAGGAGGCTGGGCGCAAAGCCAAGTTCTTCGCACACGACAACCGTTTGGAGCTCATCTGGACGGTCATTCCTTCGATCGTTCTCGCGGTCATCATCATTTACGGTCTCCGCACTTGGAATGAGATGACGGGTGAGGCCTCAGAGGACGCCCTGCGCGTGGAGGTGTACTCCAAGCAGTTTGACTGGACGGCCCGTTACCCCGGGGCGGACGGCGAGTTTGGCTTGGCGAACTACAACCTGATTACCCCCACCAACCCGTTGGGCATCGTCACAGCGGACGGAGTGTCTGGCGCGTTGGAAGAAATCGAAGGCCAAATCGCAGCCCTCGAGTCTGAATTGGCCCACGAGCGCGGCACGTTGCTCGCCCAGATCGAAGAGGTGAAAGCGGAATTGCACGCCTCGCACGATCACGGCCATGGCCACGGTGATCATGGCCACGGTGATCATGGCCACGACGATCATGCGGACCATGACGATCACGGACACGACGACCACGGCATGTCTGCCGAACGGAAGGCCATGTTGGAGGCGCGTTTGCACGATCTTGAGCACATGCTCGAAGGCCCCGACGTGGTGGTGTTGTCGACCGCGGCTGCAGAAGCCAAGGCCGACAAAATTCACCGCTTGAAGCGTCACCGCCAGCGCATCATGGAAGTCAAGCCCTTCGATTACGAGGGTGGTGTGGCTGCATGGGAAGCGGGCGCGGACGACAAAATCATGAAGGGCGAGTTCCACCTGCCAGTGGGTCGCGAGGTGGAGTTTGTCTTCCGCTCACGCGACGTCATTCACAGTGCCTACATGCCTCACTTCCGTGCGCAGATGAACACGGTGCCAGGTGTGCCCACGCGCTTCAAGATGACCCCGACCATCACGACCGACAGCATGCGCACGGTCTTGGACGATCCCGACTTTGACTACGTGCTCCTTTGCAACAAGGTGTGTGGTGCTGCACACTTCAACATGCAAATGAAGGTGGTCGTGGAAAGCGAAGAGTCTTACAACGCTTGGCTCGAGTCGCAAGAAGAATTTTTGGCTGACAAGGAAGTGGCGACGGAATCTGACGCTCGTGCAGAGGCCGCCAACATTGAGAACAACGAATCTGCAACCCTCTGATCATGGCTGGACACGCACATCACGAAGAGAGCTTCATTTCGAAGTACATCTTCTCCCACGATCACAAGATGATCTCCAAGCAGTTCTTGGTGACTGCGGTGTTTATGGGCATCATTGCCGTGATGCTCTCGGTATTCTTCCGTCTCCAATTGGGATGGCCTGGAGAGAGTTTTGCCATTCTCGAAACCTTCTTGGGCAAGTGGGCTCCAGGGGGTGTGTTGGACCGCAATGCTTACCTGGCGCTGGTGACCATCCACGGAACCATCATGGTCTTCTTCGTGTTGACCGGAGGGTTGTCAGGCACCTTCTCCAACCTGTTGATTCCACTCCAAATCGGAGCACGTGACATGGCCTCTGGCTTCATGAACATGCTGAGCTACTGGTTCTTTGCCGTGTCCAGCGTCATCATGATCTTCTCCCTCTTTGTGGAGGGTGGCGCGGCCTCAGGAGGGTGGACGGTGTATCCGCCTTTGAGTGCCTTGCCTCAGGCGATGCCCGGCTCTGGCATGGGCATGACGCTGTGGTTGATTTCCATGACGTTGTTTGTGGTGAGCTCACTCTTGGGTGGGTTGAACTACATCGTGACCGTGATCAACCTCCGCACCAAGGGCATGAGCATGACGCGCTTGCCTTTGACGATTTGGGCATTCTTGATCACGGCGGTGTTGGGCGTGCTGTCCTTCCCCGTGTTGGTGTCTGCGGTTGTGCTGCTTTTGATGGACCGTTCCATGGGCACGGCCTTCTACTTGAGCGACATCTTCATCGGCGGTGAAGCCCTTGACGTGACCGGCGGCAGCCCCATCTTGTACCAGCACTTGTTCTGGTTCTTGGGGCACCCTGAGGTGTACATCGTGTTGCTCCCAGCTTTGGGCATCAGCTCTGAGGTGATTGCCACGAACTCGCGGAAGCCCATCTTTGGTTACAAGGCCATGATCGGATCCATCCTCGGCATTGGTTTCTTGAGCTTCATTGTGTGGGGACACCACATGTTTGTGACGGGCATGAACCCCTTCTTGGGATCTGTGTTCGTGTTCACCACGCTCTTGATCGCCATTCCTTCCGCGGTGAAGGCGTTCAACTACATCACGACGTTGTGGCAGGGCAACCTGCGATTCACCCCCGCCATGCTCTTCAGCATCGGGTTGGTCAGCACGTTTGTGACGGGTGGTTTGACGGGCATCATCCTTGCCGACTCGGCGTTGGACGTGAACGTTCACGACACCTACTTTGTGGTGGCACACTTCCACATCGTGATGGGCATGAGCGCCATCTTCGGCATGCTTGCGGGCATCTACCATTGGTACCCCAAGATGTTTGGCCGCATGATGAACACCAAGCTCGGATACGTCCACTTCTGGACCACGTTGGTGGCCGGTTACGGGGTGTTCTTCCCCATGCACTTCGTGGGTCTCGCGGGTGCGCCACGGCGTTACTACGACTACAGCAACTTTGAGTACCTCGATTTTGTGATGGACCTCCAGCCCATCATCTCGACGTTCGCCATCATTGGTGCTGTCGGTCAGCTGCCATTCCTGTGGAACTTCTTCTACAGCATGTTCCGTGGTCAAGTGGCCGTGGAGAACCCTTGGAAGTCGAACACGTTGGAGTGGACCACCCCAGTGGAGCACGTTCACGGAAACTGGCCTGGGGCCCTCCCAGAGGTGCACCGTTGGGCTTACGACTACAGCAATCCCGACTTTGACGAGGACTTCGTGCCTCAGACGGTCCCTGTGAAAGCAGGAGAGACTGCGCACTAAGAAGAGGGTCGATCTTGAACGACCTTCATTGAAAAGCCTCCGCCTCCGCGGGGGCTTTTTCATGCCCGAAGGTGCTACCTTGGTCGTGATGCAACAGGACGACGATTTTGACGTACGTGGTGAGGCCGAACAGGCGTCGGATGGCGACTTGGATCGCGTCTTGAGGCCGGCGCGGTTTGAGGACTTCACAGGACAGCGCGCGGCGATGGACAACCTTCAGGTGTTTGTGATGGCGGCGAAGCAGCGCGGGGAGGCCTTGGATCACGTGTTGTTGCACGGCCCTCCAGGTTTGGGCAAGACCACCCTGGCCAACATTGTGGCGAATGAGATGGGCGTGGCCATTCGGACCACATCGGGTCCGGTCTTGGACAAGCCTGGCGACTTGGCGGGGTTGCTGACGAGTTTGGAGCCCAACGACGTGCTGTTCATCGATGAGATTCACCGCTTGTCTCCCATCGTGGAGGAATACCTGTACAGCGCGATGGAAGACTACCGCATTGACTTGGTGATTGACACCGGGCCCAATGCGCGCACCGTCCAAATCGATTTGCACCCCTTCACCCTCGTAGGGGCCACAACGAGGTCGGGATTGTTGACGGCGCCGCTGCGCGCGCGCTTTGGCATCAACCTTCGGTTGCAGTACTACGATGCGAAGACGTTGACGGACATCGTGGAGCGTTCGGCGGGCATCTTGGACATGGAAATTGAGGGTGCCGCGTCCTACGAAATTGCATCGCGTAGCCGCGGCACGCCCCGCATCAGCAACGCCTTGCTTCGTCGCGTGCGGGACTTTGCACAGGTCAAAGGTTCGGGGCGGATTGACCCCGAGGTGACGGCTTATGCCCTCGATGCGCTGCAAGTGGACAAGAAGGGCCTTGACGAGATGGACAACCGCATCTTGTCGGCCATCATCGACAAGTTCAAAGGCGGCCCAGTGGGGGCCAGCACGTTGGCCACGGCGATTGGGGAAAATGCGGGAACGCTGGAGGAGGTGTACGAGCCCTATTTGATTCAAGAAGGGTTGTTGGTGCGGACGCCACGTGGGCGTCAGGCGACACCTGCGGCATACACCCATTTGGGACGAACCCCATCTGCGGGGTCGGGAGACTTGTTCGACGCCTGAGCCATGTCCAAATCCAAGCACGTGGCGGCAGAGCGTGCGGCGTGGATCAAGCGCCGCGCCCAGGAATTGGGATTCACGTCGGTGGGCATTTCAGTGGCCCGGGAATTGACGGAAGAGGCGCCGCGTTTGGAGACCTGGTTGAAGGAGGGGATGCACGGCGACATGGCCTACATGGAAGGCCACTTTGACAAGCGTCTCGACCCACGCAAGCTGCTGCCGGGGACCAAATCGGTGGTCAGCCTGCTGTTCAACTACCACAACCCCCAAGGGCAGACCGATCCGGAGGCCCCCAAAATTGCCCAGTACGCCTACGGCGAGGATTACCATTTTGTGCTGAAATGGAAACTGAAAGAGCTGCTGAAATGGATGCGCGCCGAATGGGGGGATGTTGGCGGACGCGTTTACGTGGACAGTGCACCCATCTTGGAGCGGGCTTGGGCGGAGCGTTCGGGTTTGGGGTGGATTGGAAAGCACAGCTTGCTGCTCAACAAGCACGCTGGCAGCTACTTCTTCCTTGCAGAGATGATGCTCGACCTGGAGCTCGAGCCCGACGCGCCGGTCACGGACCACTGTGGCTCGTGCACACGCTGCATTGATGCGTGCCCCACCAACGCGATCATCCAGCCCTATGTGGTGGACGGGAGCAAGTGCATCAGCTACTTCACGATTGAGCTTCGCGGGGCGATTCCCGAACCGGTTCAGGGCCAGATGGAGAACTGGATGTTCGGGTGTGACATCTGCCAAGAAGTCTGCCCTTGGAATCGTCACGCTTCGCCCACGACGGAGCCAAGGTTTTCACCTCATCCCCGCTTGTTGGACATGACCAAATCAGATTGGGAGGATCTCACGGAGGAGGTGTTCAGAGAGGTGTTTCGACACAGTGCGGTCAAGCGCACAGGGCTGGAGGGGCTCAAGCGCAACATGGCGTTTTTGGGCATGAAAAAACCCCCGCTGGAGGGCGAGGGTTCTTAAGCGCAAGCCTTTCGCTCAGCGGATCACCACGCGCTGGGTGCGTTGAGTGCTCCCGGCAGAAAGCCGAACCAAGTAGATTCCAGAAGCGAGCGAGCTGACGTCGACGGAGGTGCGTTGAGCTCCGGGGGCGACGTTCCACATGCGAGTCGCCAAAATGCGGCCGTCCAGTCCGAGAACGTCGATGGTCGCTGCACTTGACGCATTGGTCGTCCACTCCACGCTCAGGTTGCCGTCTTGAACGGGGTTGGGGTAGAGGGAAAGGGTGGCGGCGCTCTCAGGGGCAACAGCGATGTCACTCACACTGCCGCCCGTGCCTGCATCAAACACGTTGATCGTGAAGCCATCCACGAGCACGAGGCCCGGCCACCATCCGTCGGAGTCCACAGAGAGGGTTTGGCAGAAGGTGGTGCTGCAGCTGTCGTCGTCGTTGGAGACCGTCAAGCACAATTCGTAGGGCCCGTTGGTGTCGAAGGTCCAGGTGGGGAAGGGGTCGGTGCTTGTTCCCTCGTCGCCAAAGCTCCAGAAGTAGTCGTTGCTGTCGTCGTAGTCGTACACGTAGACCCACAACAGGTTCGAGATGGGCAAACTGTCGTTCCCAAACGCCTGCATCACCGTGAATTCGGCGTTGCAGTCGGACTCTTCCTCTTCCTCCTCTTCTTCTTCTTCGTCTTGCCACGTCCACTCGACGTTGTCCAACCAACCCTCTACTTCCAAGCATGCAAGGGTGTCTCCATTCATGCAGTCGGTGATGGATTCGAGGAGACCGCAGTACATCCACGCGTCGGGATTGAACACTTGGCCGCACATGCTGTCGAGGTAGGCTTCAAGGGCGTCGAGGTCCAGGTCTTCGTCCCAACCTTCAAACTCCTCCTCTTCTTCCGAATCGCAGTATGGAAGCTCGAGTTCCGCCCCAAGGAGCGTCATTCCTGAACTGTCCACGCCTGTGTAGGAAAAGAATGTTTCCACAACGAGTGAATCACCTTGGCAGTCCACGAACGACGCCGCAACCGTGCCTTGCATCGTTCCCATGGGCATCCCAAACAGCAGGAGTTGTTCGTTGTCGCCAACCAGGGTGAGGGTGGCTGTGCCGTCCAACATGCCGGGTTGCGTCTCAAGCGTGACCACGACGATGTCATCGTCTGCAGCGCCGTCAGCGTTGATTTGGAGGTTGAGGTAGGTGTCGGTTTGGGCCCAAGCCATCGAGGCGATCCAACCCAAGGTGAGAAGTGAGAACAGGTGTTTCATTGCGTCTGTGTTTGCAGTACAGACGCGAAGATACCCGCAAAGGGAGCGCGTTGCTGCAATCAGGCGTCCATTGCGTTCCTCGGCGACGCGTGACTCAGCCTTTGAGCGCCTGAGCCGTTGCGAAGGCGGTCAGGATGAGTTGGGTGTGCTTGTTGGAATACGTCGCCAGCGCCCATGATTTCAAGGCAAGGGCCTCGTCGTGGGGCAGCCAGGAGAAGCTCTTGGTCAATTCGCGGGCAAACAACTGACGGTCAAAACTCACCCGCTTCAACACGGTTTTGCAAAATTCAAGCATGGGTCTGGAGGTGTTCTGGCGAAGGCAAGATGCGGCGGGACCGACGGAGCATGTCACAATGAAATCCAACAAACCCCAAAATGCCACCGGGAGTGCATGACGTATTTTTGGGGTGGAATGAAGCGCCTCCACAACATTGAAGACCGCCGCGTGCTCATGGAGCGCATGAAGGCCGACAGCCGGCCGCGGACCACGCTGAGCTTTTACCGCTACGTGCACTTGGACCAACCCGAGCGCACGCGGGCGGAGTTGTACGAGGCGTGGTCCCAGTTGGAGGTCCTCGGCCGCACCTACGTGGCGAAGGAGGGCATCAACGCCCAAATTTCATTGCCCACGGAACGGTTCGAAGAGTTCAAGGCGCACATCGAGGGATTGGGTTGGTTGCCCAACCTCCGGTTGAATGTGGCGGTGGAACAGGGCAAGAGTTTTTTCAAGCTGATCGTCCGTGTGCGTGATAAAATTGTGGCGGATGGCTTGGTCGACGGCACGTTTGACGTCACCGATTGTGGCAAGCACCTCAAGGCGTCCGAATTCAATGTCTTGACGGATCAAGAGGACACTGTGCTCATCGACATGCGCAATTCTTACGAGAGTGAAGTGGGCCATTTTGAAGGCGCGGTGTGTCCGGACGTCAACACCTTCCGCGAGGAAATTGACTACGTCGAGGACATGTTGCAAGATCAAAAGGACGCCAACATTGTCATGTACTGCACAGGCGGCATCCGCTGTGAAAAGGCCAGCGCCTACCTCAAGCACAAGGGATTCCAAAACGTCCACCAGCTCGAAGGAGGCATCATTGAATACACCCGTCAAGCGAAGGCCGAGGGGCTGCGCAACAAATTCATCGGAAAGAATTTCGTGTTTGACGAGCGCATGGCAGAGCGCATCTCGGACGACGTGATTGCACATTGTCACACTTGCGGAACCTCATGCGACACCCACGTCAACTGCGCCAATCCCACGTGCAACATCCTGATGATTCAGTGCGAGGCGTGCAAGGAGAAGTCCGCGGGAACGTGCAGCGAAGCCTGTCATGAATTCGTGCAGCTTCCGGAGGAAGAACAAAAGGAACGTCGCAAAGGCACCAAGGCCCGAGGGGGATTCATGACCGGGGGCAAAGGTCTGCCGCGAGAGGACGGGGCTACGCCAAGAAGTCGGCAGTGACGTCGAAGAATTCGTCGGGCGCCTGGGCGTGAAGCCAGTGCCCCGCCCCTTGAATGGTGTGGTGATCCATGTGCAAGAAGTGATCCTCGAGCAGGTCCAAGTCATCGTCGCTGACGTAGTCGCTTTCGCTGCCGCGGATGAAAAGTGCCGGAAGGGTGTTGAGGCCCAGCTCGATGTGACCGACGACGTCTTGGAGGGTGGCGTGCAACACAGGGACATTGAATCGCCACGCAAAGCCGCCTTCTTTCAAACGATGGAGCCCCTTCATCAAAAAAGGCACGAGCACAGGATCGCCGTCAAGTGCTTCGGAGAGCTGGGATTGGATGGCGTCGCGTGAGGGTGCTGACGCGGGGTCTGTGGCCATCAGGGCGTCAAAAATGGGGCCGTGGTGCGGGGTGTAGGCCCGGGCTGCGATGTCGGCGACCACGAGCTTGTCCACGCGTCCGGGGTGCAGTTGAGAGAGGAGCAGGACGGTTTTTCCACCCATGCTGTGGCCGAGCAAGGACGCCTTCGCGATGCCTTGTGCGTCCATGAAGTCCACGACATCTTGCGCCATGGCCTTGTAGGTGTGAACGGGCTTGTGGGGGGAGCGGCCGTGGTTTCGGGCATCCACCATCCACACATGGTGTGATTCGGCGTACCGCTTGCCCAGCGTCTGCCAATTGTCCGAACTGCCCAACAATCCGTGAAGGATGAGCAGGTGGGGTGCGTGGTCCCCGAGGGCGGAGGGAAGGTGTCGCGCGTGAAGGGCCATCACGGAGTTTGGAGGCATGCGCGGTACTGCGCCACAGCGTTGGACAGGCCGAGGTACAGGGCATCCGAAATCAGGGCATGCCCAATGCTCACCTCGTCGAGGTGGGGAACGCTTTCTGCGAAGTCGCGCAGGTTGGCAAGGTTGAGGTCATGTCCTGCGTTGACGCCCAAACCGGCATCGTGCGCCCATCCTGCCGCTTGGGCATAAGGTTGGGCGGCCTCGCGCCCGTGGCGGGCATGTTGCACGGCGAACGACTCGGTGTACAGCTCGATGCGGTCCGCGCCCACGGCGGCGGCAGCCTCGATTTGGGCTCGGTCGGTTTCGATGAAGAGCGACGTGCGGATGCCGCGGTCGCGGAACGTCGACAAGACGTCCTTGAGCATGTCGCAGTGGTCCGTCACCGTCCAGCCGGCATTGCTGGTCAGGACGTGCGGTGGGTCGGGCACCAAGGTCACCTGCTCGGGCTCCACCTCGCAGACGAGATCCACGAAATCATGGCTCGGATATCCTTCAATGTTGAATTCGGTGTGAACCACGGCCCGCAGGTCGCGCACATCGGCATAGGTGATGTGGCGGGCGTCGGGACGCGGATGGACGGTGATGCCCTCTCCGCCGAACGCCTGAATGCGTTTGGCCGCTTCGACGACATTCGGTTCCGCGCCGCCCCGGGCATTGCGCAGGGTGGCGATTTTGTTTACGTTGACGCTGAGCCTTGTCATACCTACCTTTGGGTGAAAGAGCGAAATTACACCATGCGCGCCCAGAGAATGCTGTCCTTGGACCTTCCGGTCCTTGCGTTGACCGACCAGGTCGCTCGCGCCCTCACCGTGATGGATGAGTTCAAACTCATGCACCTTCCGGTGGTGGAAGAGGACGTGTACAAGGGCACGGTGTCCGAGGCGACGCTGCTCGAGCTCGACGAATCGGCACTCATTGCCGAAGCGCCGATGACCCAGGACGCGATTCCCCACGATTTGCATGTCTACGACGTGGTTGCCCGCATGGGCTGGTCGGATGTGGATGTGCTGCCTGTCGTCCACGAGGGCTTGTATCGCGGGGCAGTGGACCGTGCCGCGGTGTTGCGTTTCATGGCCAAACGCGCGGGTTGGGGCTTCCCCGGAAGCACGCTCGTGCTCGAGGTGTTGCCCAAGGATTTGAGTCCTGCCGAACTGGTGCGCATTGTGGAGGCCGACGGGGCCCAAATCACCAGCTTCAACGTCGCCCCCGTGGAGGACAGCGAATTTTTGGAAGTGACATTCAAGGTCAACACCGAGGAAATCGAATCCCTCATGGCCACCTTGCGTCGCCACGAATACCAGGTGCAGAGTTTCTACAACGCCCCTGAGTTGGAAGACGAAATGCGCGCGCGCTTTGACGCGTTCATGCGTTACCTCGAACCTTAAACCTGAACCCCATGCGCATTGCCCTCTTTGGAAAAGCGGTTTCGCCCGACGATGCAGAAGCTTTGCGCGCGGCGCTGGACCGGATTTTGGCCTTGGATCCCCAAGCCTGGATCTCCCAAGCCTACATGGCCGAACTGAGCGACCACATGAACCTTCCTGCCGGCCTGGTGCCCTACGAAGGCGAGGTGCCGCAGGGCGTGGAGGTGCTGCTCGCGTTTGGCGGCGATGGAACCGTGCTTGAAGCGGCCACACTCGTGCGCCATGGCGCCATCCCCATTTTGGGTGTCAACACGGGACGTCTTGGCTTTTTGAGCAACGTCAGCATGGATGCTTTTGACCTCGCCATGGATGCTTACATCGGGGGCAAAACGTGGGAGGAGAAGCGCGATTTGTTGCACGTGGAAGTCGAGGGCCAAAACCTCGGGGAATTCCCCTACGCCCTCAATGAAGTCGTGATTCACAAGCGCGACACGGCAAGCATGGTGGTGGTGGACGTCCACCGGGATGACAAATTTGTCAACACGTATTGGGCAGACGGGCTGCTTGTGAGCACCCCCACGGGGTCGACGGCCTATTCGTTGAGTGCAGGCGGCCCGATTGTGTATCCCGGGTCCAACGTCGTCGTCGTCACGCCGGTGGCGCCACACAACCTCAACGACCGTCCTTTGGTCGTGCCGCTGGAAGGCGAAATCACCCTTGTGGCCGGGGGCCGGGACGCGCAGTTTTTGCTGAGCATGGACAGCCGGTCTTTCCCGTTGGAACCGGGCCAGGAGGTGCGCATCAAGCCCGCAGGATTCAGCGTGACCCTCATCAACTTGGAGCACCAAGACTTTTTTTCCACGGTTCGTCAAAAAATGCACTGGGGACTCGACCCTCGGGAACGCTGAAATCAAGGCAATCCCGCGTAATTTCGTGCGTTGAACACCACGATGAACCTCTCTCTTCGCCCCTTTTTGATTCTCATCGCCATGTTGGCGTGGGTGGCCGTGCCTGAGGCACAGGCACAGCGCAACCGGCGCGGGACGAGCAAGGAGTTGGGGGTGCAGTTGGGCACGGCGTGGTATGTGGGCGATTTGAACCCGGGCAACATGTTTCGGTCGGTCAGCCACGTGACCCGCGGCGGCTTTTACCGCCACAACCTCAACACCCGTTGGTCCTTCAGGGGACAGTACCTCCAAGGCAGAATCGAAGCGTGGGATGCCGACCACCCCAATGGCTGGCAGCAAAACAGGAACCTGCACTTCCGGAACCAAATCAACGAGTACTCCCTCGCCACGGAGCTGAATTTCCGGGACCATGCCGTAGGCAACCCCAAGCGTCAGCTCGTGCCTTTCCTGTATGCGGGCTTTGCCGTGTACACCCACGATCCCGAAGGACAGGACGTCTACGGGAACTGGCAGCCCCTGCAGCCGATGGGGACGGAGGGTCAAGGTTGGTTCGAAGACGTGCCCAACTACCTCACGTGGGGCGTGGCTGTGCCTTACGGATTGGGGTGGAAAGGCAACCTGGGCTCGGGCATGACCTTCCAATTTGAATGGGGCGCCCGCAAGACGTGGACCGATTACCTCGATGACGTGAGCACGGTGTACATGAATCCGTCGCGACTCCGCGAGGCGCGAGGCCAAATCGCCGTGCAATTCGCCGACCGAAGCCTCGACAACTTGCCCGCGGGTCAGGGCCTTGAAGGCCTTCAGCGAGGCGATCCTGGTCGCAACGACCGCTACGGCTACTTTTTGTTCTCTTTGGGTTTTCGCGTCAGCAAAAAAGCCACAACTTGCTGGGAACAATGACGTCGCCAAGCACCCACCCCAACGAGGCCCGCGACCGGGCACTGCGCGCGGCCGGCATCGACCCCCATCGCGTGCCTGAGCACGTGGCGGTCATCATGGACGGCAACGGCCGCTGGGCCAAGCGTCGCGGCGAGGAACGGGTGTTTGGACATGCCCACGGCGTGGAATCGGTTCGGGCCACGGTGGAAGCCGCCTTGGAGAGTGGCGTGCGTTACTTGACGCTGTACGCCTTCAGCACGGAGAACTGGAACCGTCCCAAGGACGAGGTGGATGCCTTGATGGATTTGCTCGTGAAGACCCTGGTGCAAGAGGCCATGGAGTTGGGCAGCAAAGGCGTTCGCCTGCGCGCCATCGGAGATGTCGCGAGCTTGCCTGCCGCGTGTCAGGCTGAGTTGGAACGGGTCAAGGAAGGCCCAGAGGGGGAGGTTCACTTGGATTTGGTCTTGGCCTTGAGCTACAGCGCCAAGTGGGAGATGGTGGAGGCCATTCGCAGCATGATGGTCGAGGGGCTGAAGCCCGAAGACATTCTGCCCTCCACCATTGACAAGTACTTGCAAACGGCGGACTTGCCAGACCCTGAACTGATGATTCGCACGTCGGGCGAGCACCGCATCAGCAATTTCATGCTGTGGCAACTGGCTTACGCAGAGTTTCATTTCACGTCTGTCCTGTGGCCGGATTTCCGAAAGGAGCACTTCTTCGATGCCATTCGAGATTTTCAAATCCGAGAGCGCCGCTTTGGTGCCCTTCCCAATGCAAAGCCAAGTTGATGAGAGCGTGGATGTGGTTGGCCTCCTTGGCCTGCATGATGGCCTTGAGCAGCCCCTCAACCTGGGCGCAAAGTGAGGGTGGTGACCTGATTGATTTGTCCCTTACGTCGACCTACAAGATTGCAGGATTGACGGTGTTGGGTGCCGAGCACACCGATGTGCAGGCCATCAAACTGTTCAGTTCGCTTCAGGTGGGTCAGGAAATTGAGATTCCTGGCGACGACATCAAACGGGCCATCACGGGCCTCTGGGCGCAGGATTTGTTTTCCGACATCCAAATCGAAGTCGCGGAGGTTCGTGGACGGGATGTGTATTTGGTCATCCGCGTGCAGGAACTTCCACGATTGACGCGCTACACCATAGCAGGAGTCAACCGCTCGGAGCAGGAAACGGTCAAGGGCAAAATTGAGCTGCTGACGGGCCGGATTTTGGACGACAACGTCAAGGCCGTGGCGACGAAGCGCATCCGCGATCACTACGTGGAGAAAGGGTTCCTCGACGTGGACATCGCCATGGAGCAGGAGTCTGACACCTTGTTTGCCAACGGCACCAAGCTGCGCATCCGCATCGACAAGGGTGAAAAAGTGAAAATCGACCGCATCGCGTTCCACGGCGTCGAGGCCATGGACACGGAGGTGCTGTCGCGGAAGATGAAAGACACCAAGGAGCGCCGCTGGTGGCGATTCTACAAGGCGTCGAAGTACCTCGAGACCAGTTTCCAAACCGATTTGGACAACGTAGTCAATCACTACCACAGCGCGGGCTACCGCAATGCGCGCGTGCTGCGCGACAGCTTGAGCCGCAACGCGGAAGGGGAGGTGGTCTTGGACGTTTGGGTGGAGGAAGGCAACCCGTTCTACTTCGGGGACATCACATTCACTGGAAATACGAAGTACAGAACCACGCAGCTCGACAGTTTGCTCGACATCCAGCGGGGGGAAGTGTTCAGCATGGAGCGCCTGGAGACCCGGGTGTTCATGGACCCCAAGGGGTTGGATTTGAGTTCCTTGTATCAAGACGACGGCTACCTCACGTTCCAGGCGCGCCCCATTGAGAAGCGCGTGGAAGGCGACACGATTGACATCGAGGTGCGCATGATGGAAGGCCAGCAATTCCGCATCGGCCGCGTGTTGGTCCAAGGCAACAGCAAGACCAACGACCACGTGGTGTACCGGGAAATTCGGACGCGTCCAGGCGATTTGTTCAGCCGAACGGACATCATCCGTACCCAGCGCGAGCTTTCCCAGCTCGGGTACTTCAACCCCGAGGCGTTTGGGGTGAATCCTATCCAGCACCCGGAGGACGGGACGGTCGACATCGAGTACACGGTGGAGGAAAAGCCTTCAGACCAAATCGAACTCAGCGGAGGCTGGGGCGGCGGCCGTGTGGTCGGCACGTTGGGCATCAGCTTCACCAATTTCGCCGCATCCAAGATGTTCAAGAAGGGCACGTGGCGTCCCATCCCCACGGGCGACGGGCAACGCTTGTCGCTCCGGGCCCAGTCCAACGGCCTCTTCTTCCAGAGCTACAACTTCAGTTTCACCGAGCCTTGGCTGGGCGGAAAGAAGCCCAATTCATTGAGCTTCAGCGTCTGGAGGTCGATTCAGAGCAACGGCCAGCCCCGCCTGATTGACGGCGAAATCAACGAGGCAAGAACGTCGCTTCAGATCACAGGTGCACAACTCGGGTTGGGCCAGCGCTGGAAGAAGCCAGACGACTGGTTCGTCTTCCAAGCCTCGCTTTCCTACCAGCATTTCAACCTGGACGACTTTGGGTCTTTCTTCAGTTTCTCGAAGGGGCGTTCGAACAACCTGGCCTTGACGGCGGTGGTGGGCAGGAATTCGGTCAGCGACCCCATTTTCCCCGTGTGGGGGTCCAATGTGGAGGTCAGCGTGAAGGCCACGCCTCCGTACAGCATGTTCCGTCCAGAGGGCTTTTACACCAACGAGGATGGCACGCCCGTAGACGACCAAACCCGGTTCCGCTGGGTGGAGTACCACAAGTGGAAGGTGAAGGCCGAGTGGTACACGCCGTTGACCCAAAGCGGCGGAGAGAACCCGAGAAGCCTCGTGTTGCGCACGGCTGCCGGCATCGGCATGATTGGGTCGTACAACCGTGTCACGGGCCTGAGTCCGTTTGAACGGTTCTACCTCGGCGGGGTGTTCTTGAGTGGCTTCGTCTTGGATGGCCGGGAAATCCTCAATCTTCGCGGGTATGACGACTTGAGCCTCACCGCACCGGACCGCAACACCGGCGCCCCCGTGGTCGCGAAATACAGTGCGGAGTTGCGGTATCCGCTGAGCACCAACCCGAGTGCGACCATCTACACCCTCGCTTTTTTGGAGGGCGGAAATACTTGGGAGGACCCCCGTGCGTTCAATCCATTCCAGGTCTACCGTTCGGCGGGCGTGGGCATGCGCATCT
>CAZGQI010000035.1:0-19390 GCA_964527895.1 uncultured Comamonadaceae bacterium
CGCCCGCCGAGTCCGTCGCCGCGGCGGAAGATTTGCCCCTCGAGGTGCAGCAACCCCAAGCCGAGGAAAAGGCAGCCGCCGAAGACAACGCATCCTCCGACGAGGACGTGGAGTTCGAAGTGAAGGAGGTCCAAGAGGAGGAGACCTTGACTGAGGAGCAGCTGCAGGACTTGGTGGAGGAATTTGGCGACGAGTACGACCCGACCCTGGATTTGGGCCGGTTCCAATTGCCCAACGTGGACAAACTGGTGGACCACGGCGACGGCGCCAACCGCGTGACCGACGAAGAGCTCCAGCAAAACAAGGAGAACATCTTGCGCACGCTGGCCAACTTCAAAATTGAGGTCAGCAAAATCACCGCGGAGGTCGGCCCCACGGTCACGCTCTACGAGATCGTTCCTGCACCGGGCATTCGCATCAGCAAGATCAAGAACCTCGAGGACGACATCGCCTTGAGCCTGGCCGCCCTCGGCATCCGCATCATCGCGCCGATTCCAGGAAAAGGAACGATTGGCATCGAGGTGCCCAACTCCAACCCCGACGTGGTGAGCATGCGCACGCTGATTGCCAGCGACAAGTTCCAAAACTCGGATGCCGCCCTCCCCATCGCTTTGGGCAAGACCATCAGCAACGAGACCTACGTCTTCGACATGGCCAAGATGCCTCACCTGCTCATGGCCGGTGCCACGGGTCAGGGGAAGTCGGTCGGCTTGAACGCCATGCTCGTGAGCATGCTGTACCGCCGGCATCCGTCGCAGTTGAAGTTTGTTCTGGTGGACCCCAAGAAGGTGGAACTGACGCTGTACAACAAGATCGTCCGCCACTACCTCGCGCAGCTGCCGGACAGCGAGGACGCCATCATCACCGACACGTCGAAGGTGGTGAGCACGCTGAACAGCCTGTGCGTGGAAATGGACCAGCGCTACGAACTTCTCAAGCACGCGCAGTGCCGCAACTTGAAGGAGTACAACGCCAAATTCAGCAAGCGCAAAATCATTCCCGGCCTGGCTGACGGCCACCCCGACAACGGCAAGGACCTCCACCGCCTGGGCCACCACTACATGCCGTACATCGTGCTCGTGGTGGATGAGTTTGCGGATTTGATCATGACGGCGGGCAAGGAAGTGGAAACGCCGATTGCGCGTTTGGCCCAACTCGCCCGTGCGATTGGCATCCACCTCATCATCGCCACGCAGCGCCCTTCGGTGAACATCATCACAGGAACCATCAAGGCGAACTTCCCCGCCCGTGTGGCCTTCCGCGTGACCTCCAAAATCGACTCGCGCACCATCCTCGACGCTGGCGGCGCCGACCAACTCATCGGCCGCGGTGACTTGTTGATGAGCACCGGGAACGACTTGATTCGTTTGCAATGTGGCTTCGTGGACACCCCCGAAGTGGAGGAGATCTGCGAATTCATCGGCTCTCAGCAGGGCTACCCCACCCCCTACGAATTGCCCCCTCCACCGGCGGAGGCCAGCGAAAGCAGTGGGAGCATCGACGCAGACGACCGCGACCCCATGTTCGAAGACGCGGCCCGCGTGTTGGTCATGCACCAGCAAGGCTCGACTTCTTTGCTTCAGCGCAAGCTCAAGTTGGGCTACAACCGCGCAGGCCGCCTGATCGACCAATTGGAGACCGCGGGCATCATCGGCCCCTTCGAGGGGAGCAAAGCCCGCAAGGTGCTGGTGCCCGACGAAGCAAGTTTGGAACAGTTGTTGCAATCAAGCTCGGCAACAACCGAGTAAGTTTGCATCATGCGTCAGACCACGTCCTTCTTTTTGGCCCTCGCAGCCACCCTGTTTTTCTCCTCCCCCACCCTCGCGCAGGATCCGGATGCGTTGCTCAGCAAGCTGAGTGACAAAGCCCAAACCTACAAGGCTTACGAAATTGCCTACACGAGCACTTTGGTGGACCTCAAGAACGACTTTGAGCTCACGCAGGACGGCACCGTCCAAATCGAAGGCGACCGCTTTCACCTCAACCTCGGAGACTACATCATCTACTGCGACGGCGAAACGGTGTGGACGTTTGAGCCCGAGATGAACGAGTGCTACATCGACGACACCGAGACGATGAAGGAGGAAGGCATGGACCCCTCCAAGATTTTCACCATCTGGGAAGACGACTTCCGTCGCGAGTGGATGGGCCGTGCCGAGGTGGCCGGACGCGACTGCGCCCACATCAACCTTTACGCAGGCACAGAGAAGCCTTTCCACACCTTGCAGCTCTTTCTGGATGACAAGGCCCTCGAAGTGGTCCAAATCGTCATGAAAGGCCGCGAAGGCAGCGACGTGACCTACACGGTCAAAACCTTCTCTACGACCCTCGAAGTCGTTCCAGGCATGTTCACCTTCCCCGTGGACAAGCACCCGGGTGTCGACCTGATCGACAACCGCATCTGATTCCAGTCTGACCGAGACGCAGCCGCTTACGGCTGCGAGGGCGTGCCCGCCCAATCAATGCCCTTCTTGAGCCATCCGAGCGTCTCCTGCTCCTTGGGGCCTGCGTCGTAATCGTAGGTCCACTTGACCTCAGGCGGCAAGCTCATCAAGATGCTTTCCGTCCTGCCGTTGGACACCAGGCCAAACCGCGTGCCCCGGTCCCACACCAAGTTGAATTCCACGTAGCGGCCGCGACGGTGCAATTGCCACTCGCGTTCCTGCGGCGTGAAGGCCTTTGCCACGTTGTCGTGGACGAGCGGCAGGTAGGCAGGCAAAAAGGCGTTGCCCACCTCGAACACGAAGTCCTTGTGCGCATGCCATTGGGCCTCCGTCGCCCCCTCTCGGCCAAGGTGATCGAAAAAGATGCCCCCCACCCCGCGCGTTTCGCCGCGGTGAGGCACAAAGAAGTAATCGTCCGCCCAGTCTTTGAAGCGCGCGTAGTCCGCACACGCGTGGGCGTCACACGCCGCCTTGAGCACATGGTGAAATCGGGTGGCTTCTTCCGGATGGACGTAGTGCGGCGTCATGTCGATGCCTCCGCCAAACCAACTGGTCCCGTCGCTCAACGCGAAGTGGCGCACATTCATGTGGACGATGGGCACGTGGGGATTGTTGGGGTGCAGCACGAGGCTCACCCCCGCCGCCCAAAATCGGTCGGCTTCGGTGTTCATTTGGGCCTTCAACGCCGGAGAGGCCTCGCCTTCCACTTGGCTGAAGTTGACGCCCCCGCGCTCCCAGACTTGTCCTGCGGTCAGCACGCGCGTTCGTCCGCCGCCGCCGCCCGGACGTTCCCAAGCATCTTCCACAAAGTTGGCGCCCCCATGCTGGGCTTCCAAGGCTTCAATGCCGTCAACAATGCGGTCTTGCAGGGCTTGAAAGTCTGCCGTGAGCGCTTGAAGTTGTGCTGGATTCATGGGTGCTTGTTCGGCGCCAAGGCGTCGGGGTACTCCTCGGGGAACAAATGTTGGTATTTCTCGGGCACTGGAATCAACGTGTCACCTTCAGTGTAGAACATCCGGGGCACAAAGGGCGGCACAGGTCCGCACGAGTCCAACGGCATCCATTGGAGGTCTTCAAACCGCTTGAGCGACCACGACGCGTTGGTCCAGGCACCACTGGCCTCTGACGCTTCCCACACCATGGGCTCGGCCCAAGGCTTCACCCGCAACCACGGATGACGGCGCAATCCTGCATCGAGCAGGGCGTCATGCGCGAGGACGGCATACTTCTGGGGCTCCGTGGCCATCCGCAACCGAAAGTCCTCCAATGCATCCCAACGCATGGAATCTTGCCATTGGATTTGGTTGGTCAAGGGAAGCGTCAAGCGCCATTTCTCCATCAGGTTGCCCTCCACAAAGGGCATCTCGGCCAATTCGGGGTGGGCAAACAGCACAAAATCAGAGCTGTCGTTCATCTGCAGCTCCGTCTGCAACGCTGCCCACATGGACCGTGCGCTGCGGCCCGCCACAGACACCACCACGTTGCGCTCGTAGGGCGAGACATGGTCCGCAAGACGCCCCACGGAACGTGCATCCGCCTGAATGGTGTCGAGCAACGCGTAGCGCATGGAATCTTGCGGGGTCAACCACTTCTCTCGTTGGATGGCATTGAATTCGGCTTCAAATGCCGCTTCGAGGGCCGCGTTCGAGGCCCCCGTGACCACAAGCATCACATGGTCGGTGTCGTGACGCGTCGCGACGAGGTCTGCCAGCAATTCCGTGGCCGCCAACTCCGAAGCCACCGATTGACGCACCGCCATTCCGCGTTCCACGTAGCGCTCGGGCTGTTCGGTCAACAACACGTGTTCCCGTCCAAACCGGTCGATGCGCGGCACGGCCACCCCCACATTCTCGCGCATCAACGGACCGACCACCAAGTCGCTTTTTGCAATGTCGAGGTTGTTGAACTGCAGCTTGCCCAAGGAGTCCGGCACCTCATCAAGGACATTCAAGCGCACGGGCAAACCAGCCTTGGCCAACTCCCGCGATGCCGCTTCCAATCCGTGCAAGGTTTCAAGGGCGATCTCGCGAAGGCGTCCAGCCTTGCGCGGCAGAAAGCCCCCGGGCAAGGTGTCCACTTGAAGCCCAAACGGAAGCAACACCAACACATCCAACGTGTCGATGAACACCGAGTCGGCTTGGGCATACGCGCCACCTTGGGCCACGGCCTGCGTGCGCCCCTGCACCATCCCCCAGCCCATGGCAAGCAACGCCACCCCGGTCAGGGCGCGTCGAAACACAGGCGAGGTTGTGGTGGTCATTCCCATTCGATGGTCGCGGGTGGCTTGGAGCTAATGTCGTATACAACGCGGTTCACCCCGCGCACCTTGTTGATGATGTCGTTGCTGACCTTGGCCAAGAAATCATAAGGCAGGTGGCACCAATCGGCGGTCATGCCGTCTGTGCTGCTCACGGCACGCAAGGCCACGGCGTTCTCGTACGTGCGCTCATCCCCCATCACCCCCACGCTTTGGACGGGGAGCAAAATCGCGCCCGCCTGCCACACGTCGTCGTACAAGCCCGCGTCGCGCAATCCCTGAATCCAAATGTGGTCCACCTCCTGGAGCACGCGCACCTTCTCTGCGGTGATGTCGCCCAAGATGCGGATGGCCAAACCAGGCCCAGGGAACGGATGGCGCCCCAAGATGCGCGCCTTGATGCCCAAAGCACGGCCCACACGACGCACCTCGTCTTTGAAGAGCAAGCGCAAGGGCTCGACCACTTCGAGCTTCATGAAGTCGGGCAAACCGCCCACGTTGTGGTGGCTTTTGATGGTGGCAGAAGGTCCGCCTGTGGCACTCACCGACTCGATGACGTCGGGGTAAATGGTTCCCTGTCCCAACCAGCGCGCGCCCTCCACTTGGTGCGATGCCTCGTCGAACACCTCGATGAACACGCGGCCAATGGCCTTGCGCTTGGTCTCGGGATCGGCCTCTCCTGCGAGCGCTTCGAGGAATTGGTCGCCCGCGCGAACGCCTCGGACGTTGAGCCCCATGTCCTTGTAGTCTTCCAGGACTTGTTCGAATTCGTTCTTGCGGAGCAGGCCGTTGTCGACGAAGATGCAGTGCAACCGGTCGCCGATGGCCCGGTTCAAGAGTTCCGCCGCCACCGTCGAATCCACGCCGCCGCTCAGTCCGAGGATGACGCGGTCGTCGCTGCCGATTTTGGCCTTCAAATCCGCCACAGTGGCTTCCACAAAGTTGTCAGGGGTCCACGCGCCTGTGCAGCCGCAGATGCCCATCACAAAGTTCTTGAGCAAGAGGGGGCCTTCGGTGCTGTGCCAAACCTCCGGGTGGAACTGAATCCCCCACACGTCCTTGCCCGTGGCGCGGAAGCCCGCGTACTTGACGTCTGAGGTGCTGCAAAGCGTTTCAAAGCCCTCTCCGATGTCGAGGATGGTGTCGCCATGGCTCATCCACACTTGGGAGCCTTGAGACATGCCTGCAAGCAAAGGGTCGGCATCGTTCAAAGACGCGAGGTTGGCCCGGCCGTACTCCCGAGAGTCGCTGGCCTCCACCTTGCCGCCATTGAGGGTGGCGAGGTACTGGGCGCCGTAGCACACGCCGAGCAAGGGTACTTGACCGACAATGGCACTCAAGTCGGGCTGAGGCGCATTTTCATCCCGAACGCTGTGGGGGCTTCCGGACAAGACCACCCCGAGACATCCCTCGGGGACCCCTTGAAACGCATTCCAAGGAATGATTTCGGAGTAGACATTCAATTCCCGCACGCGCCGTGCGATCAGTTGGGTGTACTGAGACCCAAAATCCAGAATGAGGATGCTTTCTTGCATGGCCGCAAAGGTATTGTGTCCGCTAGCCCTTCTGCCCTCTCCCCGCGTGCTACTTTTGCACGCAAATCCCACATTCCGTGCTCTATCCTCACCTTCAGGGACGCCGCGTCGTTCTCGCCAGCCAAAGCCCCCGCCGCCGTGAACTCATGGGCATGCTCGGTTTGGAGGTCGAATGCCTGGCGCGCGACGTCGATGAATCGTGGCCCCAAGAGCTGGAAGGTGTGGGTGTGGCGGAATACGTGGCCCGAAAAAAAGCCGCCGCTTACTTGGACGTGTTGGGACCGAGCGATGTCCTCATCACTGGAGACACGGTGGTGGTCTTGCATGGGAAGGTCTTGGAAAAGCCCAACGACGAGGCCCATGCCTGTGAGATGCTGCGGGCCTTGAGTGGCCAAACCCACACCGTCGCCTCTGCCGTCGCTGTCACCACCTTGGAGCACGGCACCCAAAGCGCCTTGGATGTGTGTGATGTGGACGTGAATGTGCTGACTGAAGCGTTCATCCAAGACTACGTGGCTTCAGGATCGCCCATGGACAAGGCAGGCGCCTACGGGGTCCAAGACGTGATGGGATTGATTGGTGTCACGCGGTTGACGGGCTCTTTCTACACCGTCATGGGCATGCCCACGCATCGCTTGCACGCACTGCTGGACGCGTTGACATGAACGCCTGGGAGAGTGTTAACTCCCTGAAAACGAATTTCTTTTTGGGCCTGAAACGGGCATGAACACTCGGTTTTGAGGTGTGAGGCGCACATGCCTTGCAAACAAAAGTGAAAATCGAGTGAACAAACTGAACGTGGGGTGGTTGTAGGTGTGTTCACAGGACACATTTCTATGTTCTCATCAAAACTTAAGTTATGATTTCTACCATTCTCTCGACGGTTCAGGCCATGGCCTCGGACGACTACGTCGGCTTCACATTCTTCGTGGGCTGTATGGCCATGATGGCTGCGTCTGCGTTCTTCTTCCTTTCCATGAGCTCCGTGGAAGGCAAGTGGAAAACGTCTCTCCTCGTGAGCGGCTTGATCACTTTCATCGCTGCCGTTCACTATTTCTACATGCGCGACTACTGGGCAGTCGTGGGTGAGTCACCAACGTTCTTCCGTTACGTTGACTGGACCCTCACTGTGCCTCTGATGTGCGTGGAGTTCTACCTCATCTTGAAAGCCGCTGGCGCCAAGACCGGCCTCCTCTGGAAGTTGATCTGGGCTTCTGTGGTCATGCTCGTGACTGGCTACCTCGGCGAGGCAGTCTACAACACGGGTTCAGGACCAGCCATCTGGGGTCTCTTCTCAGGTTTGGCTTACTTCTACATCGTGTACCTCATCATGGCAGGCGAAGCCAAGCAGTTGGCTCAGGCTTCTAGCCCCGCTGTGCAGAAGGCTCACGACATCCTCTGCAAGTTCGTGTTGATCGGTTGGGGCATCTACCCACTCGGTTACATGATCGGAACCGAAGGTTGGTACGACTTTGTCGACGGCATCCCTGTGGACATGGACGTCGTTTACAACATCGGTGACGCCATCAACAAAATCGGTTTCGGATTGGTGATCTACTCTCTCGCTGTCAGCGACAAGTAATCGCCTGTACCCTCTAACCTGAAATCGTGACCTGTGAAGGGCCGGAAGCCAAGTGTTTCCGGCCCTTTCTTTTTCTCTGAGACCCTCTTGACCAACTCTTGACCGCAACATTGACCGCCTTCGCCTTGTATTAATCCTGTCGCCATGAATGCCGCCCTTCCCTACCTCAGCCACCGTTGGTTTGCCCCAAGTCTTGTGGTGCTTTGCGCCGTGCTGGGACCGTGGATGTCCACGGACTCAACCTTGACTTGGCTGCTTGCCGGCCTGCTCTTTGTGGCCTTGGGATTGCCGCACGGCGCAGTGGACCACATCACGTACCACCATGCACTGGGCCGCACCGAACGGAGCGCACCCTGGCGGTTTGTGCTTCCCTACCTGTTGGGACTGGCCGCCTTCACCGCGCTCTTTCTCGTGGCACCGACTGCGGCCACGTGGGCCTTCTTGGCCTTGGCTGCGTGGCATTTTGGCCAAAGCCACGTCGAAGTGCGCACCCATGAAGTCCTCGACCGGGTGCGAGGGTTTGCCCTCGGCGCGGTGCTGCTCGGCACGTTGCTTGGCACCCAGCAGGTGTCCTCCTTGGAAGTGCTTCGCGTCTGGCTGACCGAAGCCGAAGCGACGCACCTTTTGGTGACGCTCGAAGCGGGCACAGCGTGGATGAAACTCATTTGGACGGTGGCCGCAGCGTTGGCGTGGAACCGCGCCCCGAACGCCAAACGCATGAGCATCCGCCTGCTGCGCGAGGCGGCATGGGTCGTGGCCATGTGGATGCTCGCGTCTTCCGCAGAGCTGCTTTGGGCATTCACAGCGTACTTCTGCCTGGGACATGCCGCCGATTCCTGGCGCGCCGAATTCCTGCACCACCAAAAGGTGACCAAGGCCTTTTGGACCTACTACACCCTCGCGGTGCCGTTTACCCTGACGGCCTTGGCCGGACTGCTCCTCATCGGATGGGCCGCCTACAGCGGATGGATTGACGTGCGTTGGGCGTGGGCCGTCCTGCTCGCAGGGTCTGTGCCGCACATGATCCTGCTCGACCACTGGGCTCCTGCCCAGCTGCGCGCCGTGAAAGCCTGACCTCAGGAAGCGGGACGGTAGGCGACCGTGACCCCGCCAGCAAGAACTTCGTTTTCCGGCAACATCCGGCCGATCGGCGCGCTGGGCATGCCGTGCTTGGCCAACAAAGCCTGGACTTCGTGGGCGTGATCCGGAGCGACCGCCACGAGGAGACCGCCTGAGGTTTGGGGATCGCACAACAGGTCGCGGAGGTAGCCCTCGGGGAGGTCGAGGTGCTCGCCATAGCTTGCGAAGTTTCGGCGAGCACCGCCGGGAACCATGCCCTGCGCGTGGTAGGTGGGGACGCCGTCAAAGGTTTGGACTTGGTCGCCGAAGACCTCCGCCTGGGTGTCACTGCCCTGGCACATCTCGAGCAAATGCCCCATGAGCCCAAACCCCGTCACGTCCGTCATCGCGTGCACACCTGGCAGCGCCGAAAGCTCCGCCCCCACCGCATTCAAGGTTTGCATGCTGTTGACGGCCGCGGCGAGGTGGTCGGGATCGACGTTGCCGCGCTTTTGGGTGGTCGTGATGATGCCCACGCCGAGGGGTTTGGTGAGGAACAACAGGTCGCCGGGCTGGGCGGCGGCGTTCTTTTGGAGTTGATCCAACGGCACGCGCCCCGTCACCGCCAAGCCAAAGATGGGCTCAGGACAATCGATGCTGTGCCCGCCAGCCAGCGGGATGCCCGCCTCTTCACAAATGCTTCGGCCACCCTCCAAAACTTGGCCCGCCACCTCTTCGCTGAGCTTGTCAATGGGCCAGCCAAAAATGGCAATGGCCACAAGTGGCGTGCCTCCCATGGCGTAGATGTCGCTGATGGCGTTGGCGGCCGCGATGCGGCCAAACGTGTGCGGGTCGTCCACGATGGGCATGAAAAAGTCTGTCGTGCTGATGATGCCGGTGCCGTCGCCAAGGTCCACGACCGCCGCGTCGTCCTTGGTGTCATTTCCCACCAGCAGGGATGGGTGGGCCGGTCCTGCTTTCATGCCGCTGAGCATGGTGTGAAGCACCGCCGGCGCAATTTTGCAACCGCAGCCCGCGCCATGCGAGTATTGCGTCAGTTTGATGTCTGAGGAAGTTTCCAAGGGTTCCAGTCGTTGTGGATGCGCCGGCACAAGGTCGCCACGGCATCCGGGGTGAGTCCACGGGCGTCCACCGCGCGCATCAGGTCGCGTTGGTCCAATCCGTGTCGATACGTTTTGTCATAGTACACGAGGGCGATGCGCGCCGCAGCGGCCAAATCGCCTTCTTTCACATGCGCCACTGCCGCTTGCGCGTGCTGTCCGCCCAGTTTGTCGCGGATGCGTTCAAAAGCTGCGATCAAGGCCTCGCTCGAGGCGTCGCCGTACATGGAAAGCAAATGCGCCACGCGGTCCTCTTCGGTCCGCTCCAGTTCCAACACCGGCGCTTCGCGCAGCCGCTTGTGGAACATCTCCGGCACGTGAATGCGGCCGATTTGACGGCTTTCGTTCTCCACCCAAATCGGGCGCGCCGACGCCTGTCCATCCAGGGCCATCAGTTGCCACGCCAAGAGGTTGGTGAACTGTGCCGTGCTGGGCTGCGCGTGGGCTTCGAGGTTGCCAAACGCCGACCCAAAGTGCTTGGCCAGCCCCTCCAAATCCAGGACTTGGGCCTCCTGATTGCCCAAGGCGTGCAAGACATCGGTTTTGGCAGAACCCGTCATGCCCCCCACCACGACGTACGGGCGAGGCGCTTCGAGCACGTGGTTGAAATGGCTTCGGCATGCCTTGTATCCGCCATCGCACAGCACGGTGGGGATTCCGGCCGTCCGAAGCAGCCAATCGACGCTTCCGGAACGCATGCCTCCCCGCCAGCAGTAAAGCAACAGGGGTTTGTTGCTTGCTTGCGCATCGAAAAGCTCGCGGGCCCGGTTGGCGAGGGCTTGGAGTTTGGGTCCCACGATTCCCAATCCGGTTTCGATGGCCTCGGTTTGGCCCACCTGCTTGTAGGTCTTGCCCACCACGGCACGCTCCTCGTCCAAGAACAAGGGGAAGGAAATGGCGCCCGGAAGATGGCCTTGGGCATGCTCGCTCGGGCTTCGCACATCGAGGACCACGCTCTCCCGAGCGGCTGCGAGGAAAGCCTCTGCATCCATGTGATGTACCGCGTGCGCCATGTCACAAAGATGCCACAGGGCCGGGCGACGCGCACAAAAAAAAACGCGCCCATCCCTGGGCGCGCTCCTCTGATTGAAAGAACCTGTTCTAAGAGTTCTTGTCTTGCTTTCATTCAGCGCCCTCGGCGTACACAGACATGTGCACTTCCGGCGCAGTGTTGGGTTCGGACGTCACGTTCACACGCGCTTCCTGGCTGGAAGCCGCGCCGTACGCATCGGTCACGGTCAATTCGAAGGTGTATTTGCCTGGCGCGGCACGGAACGAAGAACGTCCCGGCTCGTCTTCAGACAAGGCCACGTCTGGCCCCTCGGTTTGGACCCAAGAGAACGAGATGGAATCGGACTCGGCGTCATAGGACGCCATGCCATCGAGCACGACGTCCACTTCGGAGGTGGACGCATCGCGGTCGTGGGGCACTTCAAACTGAACGAGGTTCGACGCGTCATGTGCCTCAGCAGCTTCCTCTGCCGCCATCACCGCCGCCGCGGCGTCGCGTTCTGCTTGCGCCTCCATGCGCTCCAGCTGTTGCGCTTTGAGGTAGCCCAACCCGGCAAGGCTGAGCACAAGGGCTGCAGCTGTGATTTGCTTTTCCATGGGGTTTGGTTTGGGAGAACAACAAGGGTGAAAGTGGAGACGCGGTCACTGTCGTTGAGCAACCGCGCCTTCCACTACATCACTTACTTCTTCGTGAGAATGTTCCAGAGGATCAAGAGGGCCACGAGACCCACAAATCCACCATTTCCGAGGGTGGTGATGAGCGAGGTCAAATTGTCGACCACAGTCATGCCTGGGAACATTTCAGCTCCGAAGACCACTTCGGTCACCACAGCGAGTGCAGCGAAACCGATCAAGAGTTGGGTGAGGCTTGAGAAAAAGCCGCCCATGAATTTGAACACATTGTCCATGATGTAAGGGTTTTGAGGTTTGGACTGCTGCAAATCTGGCACGAACAACAAACGTGTCATAAGGACACCCTTCTATTCCATTCACACCTCAACGTGAACAACACCCTCCTCCCCGCGTCATTGCTGGTTTTCAGCGCATTAAAAATGGCGGCTCAGGGCCGCCATTTTGCGCAATTCTTCACTCAAGCCACTCGAAATCAGTGCTTCAAATCCTCATTCTTTTCTCTCTTTCACCCCTTGAAAGGGCTTCCAGGCACATCTCTCTACCCTTTTGTGCCAGGAAAACCCGATCAAGGTCACTTGCGAACCGCAAGTTTCTGAAGGCCAATCGTTGTGAGTTTGAATGACCAGAACATGGCCCAAATCAGGCCGACACTGAAGTAAAATTGAAAAATCGTGTCCATGGTACAGAATGTTGTGTGTTTGCGATGATGTTCGTTGGAATAGGAAACGGGACTCTCTTTCGTAGGGTTACATAACAGTGTATATTTTTTACATATTTCTTATAACCTCTTGTACGCCATGCCCTTCCGATATTTGAAGCATGTTGCGTTCACGACTCCTCTCCCTCTTGGTTCTCGGATTTGCCGCTTGGGGCTCCTCCTCCATGGCCCAAACCTCCCCCACGCCCATCCTCGGTCACCCGCTGGGTGAATCCTTCACAAGGCACCACGCCGTGGTGGACTACGTGGAGCACATGGCAGAAGTTGTGCCGCACTGGCAACTTGAGGAGTACGGCACCACGACCGAAGGGCGCCCCCTGTTGGGGCTGATCATGTCCTCCCCTGTCAACATGGCCAACCTCGAGACGCTTCGCGCGAACAACATGCGGCGCGTGAACGAAGGTGTGGACAGTGGCGACCGCGTGGTGTGGGTGTACCTCAGCTACAACGTGCACGGCAACGAAGCCGTCTGCACCGAAGCCGCCATGGCCACCATCGAGGCGCTCGCAACCACCCACGCCCACTTGCTCGACCGAACCGTGGTGGTGATGGATCCCTGCGTGAACCCCGATGGGCGCGACCGCTATGTGCACTTCCAAGACCAGTCCAACGGTCCCCGTCCCAATACCGATCCTCAGGCGTGGGAACACGACGAGCCTTGGCCGGGAGGTCGGCCCAACCACTATTTGTTTGACATGAACCGCGATTTGGCCTGGCAAACCCAACGGGAGACGCAAGCGCGCACGGCCTTTTACCGCACCTGGCAACCGCAAGTGCATGTGGATTTCCACGAGCAAGGCGTCAACAGCCCGTACTACTTCGCGCCCGCCGCCGAACCGTACCACAAGATCATCACCCCGTGGCAGCGCGAGTGCCAAGGACACATCGGTGCCAACAACGCCAAGTACTTCGACCAGCGTGGCGCGTTGTACTTCACGCGGGAGGTGTTTGACTTGCTCTACCCCTCTTATGGCGACACGTGGCCCATGTTCCAAGGGGCGATAGGCATGACCTATGAGCAAGGCGGCAGCGGACGTGCCGGCCGCGCCATTGAAACGGCCATCGGCGACACCCTCACCCTCGCCTACCGCATCCAAAACCACACCGAGAGCGGCCTTTCCACAATTGAATCGGCAGGCATGCACGCCGACCGCATGCTGAAGGAGTTCTCCGCCTTCCACCGTCGCAACCTCCAGGAGCCTTGGGGGGACCACGAAGGCTATGTGGTTCCAGCGACCAACGATCCGGCCAAAATCCACTGGCTGACCTCCCTGCTCGATGCCAACGGCATTGCCTATGGCCGGGCCATCGCCAGCTCCAAGGGCACGGGATTGGACTACGCGGATTTGACCTCCAAAAAGGTGTCGATCCGCGAGGGCGACCTCGTCATCGATGCACGGCAAGCCCAATCCAGCTTGCTGCAGGTGTTGATGGACCCCAACCCCGAATTGAGCGACAGCCTGACGTACGACATCACCACGTGGGCGCTGCCCTACGCGTACGGCCTCGAAGCTTACGCCATGACGAGCGCCATGCCGCGCACCGACGCGTGGACCTCCGACGTGACGCCTCCTTCACTCGACGGCGAAGGACCTGCCTACGCATATGTGCTTCACTACCGCACCGACCTCGGCACGCCCGTGCTCGCGGACTTGCTCAAAGCCGGCGTGACCGCACGTGTGGTGAAGCGCCCAATCGAAGTCGACGGCACCACGTTCCCGAGAGGGGCGGTCGTCATCACCCGACGCAACAACGAAGCCCTTTGGTCAGACATGGCCGCGCGCTTGACCGATTTGACGCCAAACGTACCTGGCATGACCGTGGCGCGCTTGGAGAGCGGCATGGTGACCGCCGGACCTGACCTTGGGGCCTACGACGTGGCCCCCATCGATGCCCCTCGTGTGGCTGTGGTGATGGGCGACGAGGTGTCTTCGTTGAGCTTTGGCGAGGTGTGGTTCACGTTTGAGGAGGTGTGGGACTACCCCATGACCGCTGTGCGCGGGCTGGAATGGATGGACTGGGATGAATACGATGTCGTGGTGCTTCCCCGCGGTTGGTACGATGTGGACGAAGACCAAAAAGACGCCATCTCCGCTTGGATCCGCGAAGGGGGCCGCCTCGTGGCCTTGGGCGCGGCATGCAACTTGGGCATCGAATCTTGGGGGCTTTCGCGCTACACCGACGAAGACGACAAGGCAGAACGACGAGACGAGCGCGATGCCCACGCCAAGGAAGACCGCTACGCCCCGTATGCCATGTCGGCACGCAACGGCATCCGAAGCGACATTCCTGGGGCAGTCTATGAAGTGGCGCTCGACGAGACCCACCCCTTGGCCTATGGCTATGGGGACCGCTACCGGAGCATCAAGACCTCGGGCCGACGCTACGCCCACCTCGAAAACGGCCACAACGTGGGCATCTTGTCTGGTGACGTCGACCCCATCAGCGGTTTTGCCGGGGCGCGTGCCAATTCCCAACTTCGTGAGAGCCTGAGCTTTGGCGTTCACGACATGGGACGCGGACACGTGATTTACCTGGCGGACAACGTGCTCTTCAGGGCCTTCTGGAAGGATGGACACAAGTTCTTTGCCAATGCCGTCTTCTTCAGTTCGGCCATGTGAGGCCTGAACCGGCCGGCCGTCAACGTAACCCTAAGGAGGCCGCCCGCGTACGCGCAAGCATGTCTTGGAGAAACACAACCGACTTGGAGTCCTCTTGGGGCTACCGTGCCCTCTGGATTCTTGCCTTGCTCACAGGTTACGTGGGTGCATACGCCCAGCCAGACCTGAGTCGCAGCCTGCCCCCCCTGCCAGAGGGATACTGGCTGCAACTTGAAGAAGTGACCACCCACGTCGGAGGGGACTTGGACGGCATGACCACGTACAGGTTGTACGTGAACTGCCTCCATGCCTTGGACTTTGTCAGCTCCTGTTCTGGCGACGAGAACAACCCTTTGGCCTTGACCTCCACGACCAGTCCGGCTTGGTTCAACTCCACGTTCGCCTCAGGGTGGAATGCCCAAGCCATCAGCCCCGCATTCTTCCCGTTTTTTCCTGACATCGCCTACGACAGCTACCTCACGATCGGCGCAGAAGACGGCTCTTACGCATCTGCTTACCAATGCTCGGGTCAATGGGGAGACATCAACGTGCCCGAAGAATTCAACGACAACGGCCCGGGCGAAAGTGTCTTGTTGAACGACCAAGTCGGCGGTGCGTGGTACGGCCTGTTCCCAGGGTTGGAGGAGGCCGATGCGCATCCCGCATTTGCCGGGGACGATTTGCGCGTCATGGTGGCCCAGCTCACCACGGCAGGCGAGGTCTCAGGTCAAATCCAAGTGCAAATCTTCCAAAACGGAAGCCAAGCCAGTGAATATCGTGAGGCCCTTCCCATTCTGACAGAAGCCATTCCGGGGTGTTTGGACCCCGCCGCATTCAACTTCAATCCGGACGCCAACCTCAACAGCCCTTCCCTTTGCAATTACTACTGCGCGGAAGGCACGCGCTTCGACCCGGAGCTCTCGCGCTGCGACCTCGACGCGTGGCTAGGCGAAACGGGTGACACGCAACAACTCGACCCGTGCTACTTCGATTTTGACGCCTCGGGATGGATGGACATCACAGACCTTGTTCGGTTCGCGTTGGTGAAAGACGCTTCTCCGGGCGTGCCACAAGCGCCTTGCGGTGCAGGCACGTATTGGGATGCAGACGCGGAAATCTGTCGCCCTGCGCCCGCCACCCTCGGCGAGGGCAACGGCTTGGGCAACTTGAATCCCCGCTACTTCGATTTGAACGGCGACGGTGCCCTCAACACGGCCGACTTCCTCGGCCTGTTGGACGCGTTCGGAAAGCCCTGTGGCTAACACCTAGGCCTCGCGACTCTAAGGGCTGACGGAGCTGTTCTGGATCAGACGAACTCCACGCGCCCAGATGCGGTGTCGTTGAGGCGCAACTCTTCGTACAGACCTGCCATCATCACTCTGATCAGTGGGAACGCAAAGAAGAGCCCAACGCCAAAGGCCAAGAGACCTCCGAGCATCACAAAGAAGCTCAGGAAGCCCATGAAGAAGATCTTCCACATGTTGCCATTCTTCCACGTGAGCCGCCAGCTTTCTTGCAACGCAGCCTCCGCCCCCATTTCTGGGTTGTCTTGAAGGATGTAGAAGGTTTGGGACAGACCAATGCCTGCGATGATTCCTGGAATCACAAGGAGAATCGAACCGATGAACACAATCACCCCCACCAGCAAAAAGGCAAACAAGGTGGGCAGAAAGTGTTTGAAGCCGTCGAAGTAGGTCTCCACGCGGGGAACGTGACCGCGGTAAATCAGCACCATGGCGCGGTTGAACCCAAACGTCAGCGCACCACTGACCACCAAAGTGCCGAGCCCAAGCCCCACGGACCCCACCACGGAGTTCACGATGAGGTGAAGCACACAAAGGCCAATGGCGAGCAGCCACTGTGATCCGAGGGCGTCCCAAGCACGGGACAAAATTTCAAAGTTGGAGCGCATGTCGTAAGGTATGCGCCCAAGATAACGTCACGGAAGATGCAGCCACAAACCCATCGCTGCATCCAGAAACGTGCGCTTTTAAAGGGTCTGGCCAAACACGGCCAAGAACGCCAGCAAGTCCGAAGTCGTCACCGCCCCGTCGTTGTCCAAATCGCCGGGCAACGCGCAAGACTCCACCTCACACGAGCCGTCGTCAAAGGAGGCCAAGGGATTGTAATTGCACGCAAAGTCGTACGTGCACCCGCCGATTTCGATCACAATCTCCGCTTCTGGAAGGGTGAGCACCGCACCTGCGTACTGGTCGCCACTCGAACTTGTTGAACCGCCTGCCGCCAAGCCGGATGCGTAAATGGTGACATCGCCGCCGGTCGCAGGCGCCGTCCAATCCACCGAGAAGGTGTTGTTGGTGCTGGCCGAGTTGTGCTCAAAAATGTGGCGTCCCTGCACCTCCTCGAGTTGGGTGTTGTTGGAGGGGTTGGAGAACGTGCCCGCGTTGCCGCCGATGGCGTCCACCGCCGTGGCTTGCATGCCAAAGCGAGGCGACGTCCCACCAATGGCCACTTCGAGCACATACTGCTCTCCGGGCAAGTAAGCCGTCACCTCGTCGCCTGTGTTGGGGTCGAGGACCGTGATGTCTGTGGTCGCGCCGTAGCTCCCTCCTCCGTGACACTGGTTGCAGGTCATGGAAGTGCCTGGTTCGCCGGTGCGGTTGGCGTTTTGGATTTCAGCGACACCGCTGCTGCTGGACATCAATGCCAAACCGAGCACGCCTGTGCCCAAAATGAGGGAGATCTGAGTACGAATCATCACGTCGAAATTGAGGTTGGTTTTCACGCGCATCCCCTCCAAGCCGTAGCCCGTGGCGATGTCACAAAGAAGGTACAACAAACAAGGGACTGATGTTCAGTCCCTTGCTCAAAGATGGTGTGGACGTGGTTGCGGCCGCTCAAAAGTCGACGCGGTAGAAGAAGATGGGCAGGAACCCGAGCTGGTACTCCTCCCGGACTGAATTCTCCGAGGCGTCGTCCGGCGCGTAGGTCAACTTCAGGACGTTTTCGGTGCCGAGGATGTTCACCCAATCGATCCCGAGTTCGTGCGTGGTGGACGGGCGGTTCCACGTCAGGTTGGTCTTGAGGTCGAACCGGAAATAGTCGTCAAACTGAAGGGTGTTGCGCGTGGCGTCGTCCCACACGAGTTCCCGCAACAGGTCGGACTGTTCCTCGTCGACCTGGCCGTACCAACGTCCGCCCACCATGGTGCACTTGGCACCGGTGACGAGGCTGAAGGACGTGCCGAGCTTCCACTCCTTGCTCGCCAAGGCATTCCACGCGTAGCGGCCATTGAAGTCGGTGTTGCGGTAGATGCCGTCGGCTCCCGTGTACTGGGCATCAAAGAGGCTCCCGGTGAACAGGACAAACCACCCGTCACGGAACGCCCGGGCGAGGGTGAGCTCGACCCCGTAGTTTCGGCCTTGTCCGGCATTGACCAGGGTGTCAGGGAACAGTCGGCTGAACCCGCCGCCGGCGTTGATGAGCGAATAGCTCGTGTTGGCGGCGCCCCACGCGGTCGTGGTGTCGGCCACGGGGATGTCGTAAAGGTGCTGGAAGTAGGCCTCCGCCTTCATGGTCCAGAGGTCGCCGAGCCGGCGAGACATGCCCACGACCGTGTGCAAGCTCTTGGTGAAGTCCATGTTGGCGTTGGGCATCGCAAGCGGATCCCCGTTGGAGGGGTACGGCGCGGGCGAAGAGGCGTAGAGGTAGGGCGTCTGCATTTGGCTGTGCAGGCCTGCGCCTGCCGACCACACCGTCCCTCCTGCCGTCACGTACTGCGCACCGAGGCGCGGCTCGAGAAGCGACATGGCGCCACTGCGGGTGTCCGCCATGGCGTGGAGGCCTGCGGTGACCGTCCAGGGTTCGGAGGGACGCCATTTGACCTGGGCGAAAGGCTGCACCAACAGCGAAGTCATGTTCGCATCCCAACGGCGGCCAAACTCGCCGAGCGTCAGCGTGCTGTCCTGCATGTTGGGGTCCGGCTGCCACACAAAGGGCTTGATGCTGTCGTTGAACGCCCAAATCATCGCGTCCGCATTCAATCCAAACCGAAGCGTCGCCGTGCCGCGCTTCACGTCCAATTTGCGGTTGGCGTGGGCGGCCAAGGACACGCGCTTCTTGTCGAAGAGGTAGGCCATCAAAGGCTGGGTGCTCACGTTGGTGAACGTGGTGTCGCCTCCCTCAAAGGACAGGTCGCGCGAGACGAATTCGTGGCGGCTGTCCTGCCAATCGCGGCTGACGGCAAGGGTCGTCTTGAGGTAGGTCTTCTCGTTGATGGGCTTGGTGTAGGTCGCGCCCACAATGCCCATGCCGGTGCGGAAAAACTGGTCGCGGTCGTTGTCGCCGTAGATGTTGCGCTCGGGCCGCACCTGGTCGGAAATGAGGATGTCCACACTGCTGCTTCCGCCCAAACCCCAAAGCGAGAACGCCCCGCCCCCACCCGTGGGGACGTGAAGTTTGAAGGAGCC
>CAZGQI010000036.1:0-19116 GCA_964527895.1 uncultured Comamonadaceae bacterium
CACCAGCCACCACGTGGTACTGGAGAATTTCACCGAGGTTGGGCAACGCCAACAAGTCGTCAGCGGTGATTTCGAGTGCCTCGACCAACGCAGTGATGGCCGCATCGGTGGGTGCGAACACGGTGAAAGGACCTTCGGCGCTCAAGGCATCGACGAGACCAGCCTCAATGACGGCTGCTTCGAGCAGGGTGTGGTCCTCGCTGTCCACCACGATGTCGACCACGGTTTGGCTCCAACCGGAGACCATGAATGTCATTGCAGCGGCAATGAGTGTAAAGAAATGCTTCATAAGACTGAATAATGGTTTTGGGTTTGGAGGAAGAACAGCACTCAGAAAAAAAAGTTCGCGACCGTTGAACCTTTCTTTAGATGGCCTGTTGGTGTATGTGTGAATGCAAAACATTCACGAGATCGTAAGGTGTTTTGATCCAGTTTTTGGAACAAAGGGCGGCCCGCGAAAGCGGGCCGTTTCCTTGCCCAACATTTTCTCAACCTCGCCTCCATGTCCATCCCCTCCTTTGACTCCCCGGTTGTCATCCATTGGTTCCGTCGCGACCTGCGTTGGCAGGACAACCGCGCCCTCCATGCCGCACTGACCTCTGGCTTGCCCGTGGTGCCTTTGTTCGTGTTTGACAGAAACATTCTGGATCGTCTTGACAACACAGCGGACGCGCGCGTGACCTTCCTCCACGACCGCATCTCCCAACTCCACAAAGAAGCAGGCGAACACGCTGGTGCGTTGTTCGTCACCCATGGCGACCCGGTCGAAGTTCTGGCGGCCCTTGCCGCGTCCGGACAAGTCCGTGCGGTGTATACCAATGAAGATTACGAGCCCTACGCCCAAACACGCGATGCGCAAGTCCAAGCCGACCTCGGGCAACACGGGGTGGCTTTTCACACCTTCACCGACCACGTGATTCAAGCGCCTGGCGAGGTCATGAAACCCGACGGCACTCCTTACACTGTCTTCACGCCCTTCAGCAAGCGCTGGCACTTGAACCTGACCGAGGAGAACATGGCTTCCGCCCCTTCCGAAGCGCACCTTGATTCGTTGCACCGTTGGACGCCTGCCTCCATTCCTTCGCTCGAATCCATGGGGTTCGAACAGAGTTCCATTTCAGCCCCTGAAGCTGTCATTTCGAAGGATGTCCTTGCGAAGTACGCCGACCTGCGCGACGTGCCTTCGGTGCAAGGCACCTCCCGGCTAAGCGTGCACCTGAGGTTTGGCACCATGAGCATTCGTGAAGCGGCCAAGGCGGGGTTCAAACACAGCGAAAAGTGGTTGACCGAGTTGATTTGGCGCGATTTCTACCAGCACATCATGCACGCTTTTCCGCACAGCATGAAAGATGCGTTTCGTCCGCAGTATGACCTCGTCCCATGGCGCCACGACGACGGGCACTTCGAGCGTTGGACCCAAGGCAAAACAGGGTATCCCCTCGTCGATGCGGGCATGCGAGAGCTGCTTGCCACGGGCTTCATGCACAACCGCGTGAGAATGGTGGTGGCCTCGTTCTTCTGCAAGCACCTGCTCTTGGACTGGCGACTGGGGGAACGGCACTTTGCCGCCCACCTGCTCGACTTTGAACTCGCCAGCAACGTGGGCGGATGGCAATGGGCTGCGGGGTCTGGATGCGATGCCGCCCCCTACTTCCGCGTCTTCAACCCCACGTCGCAGTTGCAGAAGTTTGACCGGAAATACGAGTACGTGAAACAATGGGTCCCCGAGTGGGGAACCGCGGCCTACCCCGAACCCATCGTGGACCACAAAATGGCCCGCCAACGCGCCATCGACACCTACAAAGCAGCGCTGTCTGCCGCTTCCTGACTCTGCACATTGCACGTACCTTGGAGGCATGAATGGATTGCTGCAAGGACTGAAAGTGCTGGACTTGTCGAGCGTGCTTGCAGGTCCTTTGACGGGTTCTTTTTTGGCCGAATGTGGTGCCGACGTGCTGAAGGTGGAAGCACCTGGAGGGGATGTCACACGGACGTGGCGCGCCCAAGGTGAAGCCACAGACCAAACCTCGGCCTACTTCTCCTCGGCGAACACCGGGAAACGCATCGCCACATGCGACCTGAAGTCAGAACAGGGCCACGCATGGCTTCGTGACCAACTCGCGGACACCGACGTGTTGTTGCAAAACATGAAATGGCGAGACCTCGAACGCATGGGGCTTCTGCCACACGAACTCCGGACATCCTTCCCTTCCTTGGTCCACATTCGTCTTGTAGGACATGACATGGACACCTCGCGGCTGGCCTACGACGTGGTCATTCAAGCAGAAACCGGATTCATGTCCATGAATGGGCATCCGGACAAGCCTCCTGCACGCATGCCCGTGGCCCTCATGGACGTCCTGGCCTCCCACCACATGCGCGCTGCCGTCCTCGGCGGACTCTATCAGCGCGAAAAATCAGGCCTCGGCTGGTATGCCGAGGTCAGCCTCCTCGGCTCAGGTCTGACTGCACTCGCCAACCAAGGCACCAATGCCCTGATCAATGGCAAGACACCTCAGCGCCAGGGTTCATCGCACCCCAACATTGCGCCTTACGGGGACCTTCTTCAATGCGCGGACGGACAGCTTGTGCTGGCCGTGGGAAGCGACGCCCAATTCGAGGGGCTTTGTCGCACCCTCGGGATGGAAGAATTGCTTTCTGAGGAGGCGTTTCACACCAACGCCGAACGCGTCGTGCACCGAGCACCTCTGATGGATGCCCTCAACAAAACTTCCAAAGCTTGGGCTTGGAAGGACCTTCATCGCGCCCTCCACGAAGCGAGGGTGCCGGCGGGCGCCGTGCTCGATGTGATGGAGGCGCTCCGTCAGCCTGGGGTTGAGGCCCGTTACGTGGTTGAAGAAGAAGGACTCAAGCGGCTCAAAACCTCAGCCATCCACGTTGGGGGTTTTCAAACAGGCACGGAGACGGCGTAAGATTTTCCTTCCGGAACGTCGAGGTGGGTGTCCCGAAGCCAAGGATTCATGGCCTTCAACTCCCGAAGCGTCGTGCCTTGGGACAGGGCAAATTCGGCGAGGTCGTCGATGTCGCTGGACACGTTCACCTTTCGGCAATCCAGGGGCGCGTACACGTCCTGGCGTCCCAAGTGAAATCCATACATCTCTGGAGATTCCATGACTTCCCGAAGGGCCAGCATGCGGTACACGTACCGCGCTGTTTCCGAGTTCAAGTGAAGGTCCCAGTACGTGGCCACGTGTTGCGAATCAAGGGCTTTCGCCACCCCTGTCCGGCCCATGTTGTACGACGCCGCGGCGAGCACCCAACTGCCAAATCGATCGTGGGCCTCCGTGAGGTAAGCGCATGCCGCCCGGGTCGCCTTTTCCACGTGGTACCGCTCGTCCACCGTCGCGGACACTTCCAGCCCGTACTCGGGTGCCGTCCGCTTCATGAATTGCCAAAAGCCAGAGGCGCCAGCCGGGCTCACCACCTGGCTCAAGCCGCTCTCAATGACCGCGAGGTATTTGAAATCTGCGGGAACCCCTTCCTGTTCCAGAATCGGCTCAATGATGGGAAACCAACGTGCGGCACGCTTGAGGTAGAGAATGGTGGAACTGTGCCGGTACGTGTTGACCACCAATTCGCGATCCAACGCCTCCCGCACGCCAAAGGCCTCCAACGGCACAGGCTCTTCAAACAAGGTCAAGGCGCCTGGCATGGCCGGGGCAATGACTGGGGCATGGCGCTTTGAGGCATCCACAAAGTCAGGGACTTTGCTCGCCACTGAAGAGGAGCTGAACCACGCCCCTGCGCCGAGGAACAGGGCAAACGCGGCAATCATTGGGGTTTTGGGGACCATGGACATGGCTCACAAGTTGCAACGCCATGCACGCCAGATTGGGCCGGGACACCGTTCCTTTCCAACAGGCTTTCTTCGATAAGTGTAACTCCCAAATACGGTGTAGAATCACCGCACAAAGGGCGACTCAAACGTCGCAAAGGCCTCGGCTTGGGCGTCTTTGTCGCTCACCAAAGGCGCATCCAAGCCCCAATCAATCCCAAGATCGGGGTCATTCCACAACAACGCCCCCTCTGACTCGGGGTGATAGAGGTTGGTGCACAGGTAGTGAAACACGGTGTCGTCTTCCAGCGTCGCAAAGCCATGGGCAAACCCCGGGGGGATGAAAAACTGCCACCTGTTTTCGGCAGTCAACAAGGCCGCGTGGTGTTGTCCAAACGTCGGACTGTCTTTGCGTACATCCACCGCCACATCCAAGACTTTTCCTTGCACCACCCGCACCAATTTGCCCTGGGCGTGCGGGGGTGCCTGAAAATGCAAGCCGCGTAAAACTCCGGCTTTGGAACGACTCTCATTGGCTTGAACAAACCGAACCTCCTCCCCCACGGCCTCGTCGAATGTACGTTGATTCCACGTTTCCGAGAAAGAGCCCCGGGCGTCTCCGAAAACGCGCGGACGTACGAGCAACAATCCTTCCAAAGGGGTGGTTTGGACTTCCATCAATCTTGGTTTAGCACCACCTGATACGTCAACCACAACGACGTGAACGTCGTCACCAATTGGGCCACCGGCGACACATCGGCCAAGACCTCCCTGACCACCTGAGGGTTGGATTCGACATAGATGATGTCGTTGGCTTGGACAATGGTTCGTGCAGCTTCCAACCCGTCCACGGTGCTTAAATCCATGTGGTACACGAGGTTCTCTTTGCCGCGTTGACGAATGAGTTTGATTTGCTTGGAGCGTCCACGCTGGCGGATGCCTCCGGCCTGGGCCAACGCTTCGATGACGGTCGTGTTTTGGTTTTGGAGGGTGATGACGGTCGCCTGTCCAGCCTCCCCGGGAAACACAAGGACACGGTTGTTCACCACCTGCAGCAACGCATAGGGGTCGACGTATTCCGACTCGTACGCCACTTCAATTTTTCGCTCCGCCTCGTCCAAGGTCAAACCCGCAAGCATGACCGCGCCCACTTCAGGCAACTCCACCGTCCCGTCGAGTTCCACGCGGTACGTGAACATGGCGCGCTGTTGCTGCTGGAACAAGTTGTTGGCACCTTGGTTGTCCGCTGCGGAACCTGCAGTCATGGCCATCAAGCGTTGACCGCGGTTGGAAAACAACTGCAATTGCAAACGGTCGTTGGGCGCAAGCGTGTAGGCTTCGTGTTGGGTGTCACTTAGCGAGTCAAACACGTGGTCGGCCTCCGTGCGAAACATCAGGTCTTGGTTGACGGTGCACCCGACAAACAAGACCCCCAATCCAAGGGCTGTTACCAATCTCCACATGAGGCCGAAGGTACGGCTATCTTCGCAGCGTGTTGACCTGCGACCACCATCGATTGCGCGCCATGGAATTGGCCGACGTGCATGCCTTGCACTCCTGGGAAAATGCCAGTGAGGACTGGTGGATGGGCGCCAGTGTCTTGCCTGTCAGCGTGGAAGCCATGACCCAATTCGCCACGGGCAACCACGACCTGTACCGCGATCGCCAATGGCGCTGGATGCTCGACACCCGAGATGCACCTGGTTCGCCGTGGCGCACAGTTGGGGCGCTCGACTTGTATGACTTCGAACCACGGCAGCTGCGGGCAGGTGTGGCTGTGCACATCGATGTTTCTGAACGACGTGCGGGCCATGCCCTGGCGGGCTTGGCGCTTCTTCGCGACCATGCTTCGTCTCATTTGGGCCTGAGGCAATTGTACGCAGAAGTCCCGGCCCACCACGATGCCTCGTTGGGGTTGTTCCAGCGCGCGGGCTTCCGCACGACGGGACGCCGGGAACAGTGGATTCGGACCCCTCAAGGAGGCTGGAGCGATGTGGTCACCTTGCAGCTCTTTTGGGCCGGTGATTGCAGTGAAAAGGAAGAAACATGAGCAAAAAAGGCGTTCTCACAGGAGGATTGTTGGTCCTCGGTCTTGGTTTGGGGCTCTCGTGGCTGGCGTGGAACCGCTGGATGGCCGGCACGTGGATCCACGAAGATGTCATGGTGGAACTGTGGCCCGGCGACAATGCCGTGCAGCACATGGCCCGACTCGAGGCACAACTCCCCCCCTCCGGTCAGCGTGTCCTTGACCACCTCGAAATGCGGTCTTGGGAAGGGCGTTTGAAAGCCGGGCGCTATCGCTTTCCTGCTGGTGAGTCCGTGAAGAACAGCGCAACAAGGCTTGTGACGGGCAACCGAGAAGCCGTGAAGGTGGTCGTCCGGGCAGGGCGAGATGTCGGACCTGTTGCGGGGACGGCCACCCGTCGCATTCACGCCGACAGTGCCGAAGTGGCGCACATGCTTGCCCAAGACTCCATGATGTGGCGGGTGCTTCCCAACACCTATGAGATGTGGTGGGAAACCGACGCTCAATCGTTGGGCGAAAGGCTTCTCCTCGAACACGCGCAGTGGTGGAATGAAGATCGCGTGGCTGCGGCCAGGGCCCAAGGCTTGTCGCCCAAGGAAGCCACGGTGTTGGCCTCCATCGTGCAGGCAGAGACTGCGGTGATTTCTGAGGCGCCTGCGGTGGCAGGCTTGTACCTCAACCGGTTGAACAAGGGCATGGCCCTGCAAGCAGACCCCACCCTCATTTTTGCCCTTGGAGACCCGTCCATTCGCCGGGTGTTGGATGTGCACAAAGAGGTGGATTCGCCGTACAACACTTACAAACACCGCGGACTGCCTCCCGGGCCGATTCGGTATGTGGACCCGCGCTATCTGCAGAGCGTCTTGCATCCTGCTGAACACGCCTTTTTGTACATGTGCGCCAAACCGGGAGGAGATGGCACCCACGATTTTGCGCGGACCTACAGAGAACATTTGCGCAACGCCCGCGCTTACCAAAGCTGGTTGAACAAGCAACGCATTTACCGTTGAGCAAACACATCCAACACGCCCTGTGGGGCACGTTTTTGGTGGGGTGCTGTTGGGGCATGAATGCCCAGGCGCCCTTCAACCTGACCGACCAAGTGGCCACCGCGTTTCGCATCGAGACGCCTCCCCAACTGGATGGATTGCTTCAAGAGGACATTTGGCAAACCTCGCCAAGTGCCACGCATTTCACCCAAAGCCGACCGTTTCCGCAAAGTGCCCCCACCCACCGCACCGAGGTGTGGATTGCCTACGACGACCAAAACCTGTACATCGCTGCACAGATGCACGACACCGCGCCGGATTCCATCCTGCAGCAGTTGAGTGTGCGAGATCAGGTGGAAAATTCGGACGAGTTTGGCATCTGGTTCAGCCCGTACAACGACGGCATCAATTCGGTGGGCTTCAGCACCACGCCACGGGGGTCGTTGAACGACTTCATCATGAACGCCCAAGGATCGGACGATGCGTGGAATGGGGTTTGGGAGGTGCAAAGCCAAATCCATACCGGCGGCTGGTCCACGGAGATTCGCGTGCCGTGGAGCCAATTCCGCATGCCCACCTTGCCTGAGGGTGTGGAACAGGAATGGGGCATGAACATTTGGCGTACCGTGCGCCGTTCGCGGGAAGAAACCGTGTGGAACGCCCTCGACCCCACCATGAACGGCATGGTCAACCAAGGCGGTGTGCTTCGAGGCATCCAAGGCGTGGACACCCCCCCGAGAATCGCCTTGTTCCCCTACATCAGCGCCTACGCGACGACCGCCGTGGATGACCAAGGTGACCGCCAATGGGCTGCGCCCGTCAATGGCGGTCTTGACGCCAAGGTCGGCATCGGCGATGCATTCACCGTGGACATGACTTTGGTCCCCGACTTTGGCCAGGTCGTCACGGACAATCTCGTGCTCAACCTCAGTCCATACGAGGTGCGCTTTGACGAAAACCGTCCCTTCTTCCTTGAGGGCACCGACCTGTTCAACAAAGGCGGCTTGTTCTACAGCCGACGCGTGGGTTCGGAAGGGCAACTCTTCAACGCCACCAAATTCAGTGGCCGAACAGCCTCGAGCACAGGCATCGGCGTCTTCCAAGCATTCGCCCGAGACACCACCGACGGGAGCAACGCACTGACGTCTTACAACGTGACCGTGGCAGACCAAAACCTACCCAACAACGGGTTCATCACCCTGCTCAGCACCAACACCCTCCGTTCTGAAGACGGGCGCGACGCCTATGTGCAGGGCACGGAATACAGCTTCCGCAACAAAGCCAACAGCTGGTCTCTCACCGGAAATGCGGCAAGAAACACCATGGCCCAAGGCGACACCTCCTCCCACAATGAGGGGTACCGTTGGGGCATGAATGTGTCCAAGACATCGGGACAATTGCGGGGAAGTTTGGGACACTACCGTGAGTCAGAGAACTACAACCCTAACGACCTCGGCTACTTGGCTGCGCCCAATGAAATTGTCACGTTTGGCAACGTCGAATACGGCATCTACCAACCCTTCGGCGCCTTCAACCGCATGTGGTGGTCTCTGGATGCGGAAATCAACCACCTCTTTGCGCCGCGGGCCTACAGCAACACCACGTGGGGCGCGGAATGGGCTGCTGTGTCCAAGACGTTTTGGTTCAACAAGTTCGAATTGGAAGGGCAGCCGCGAAACGGAAAGGATTGGTTTGCCTCACGCTTGGAAGCCATCCCCTTTGAAACCCCTCGATGGACGTCTGCCGAGTTCGTGACGTCCACAGATTACCGGCGCGCCTTCGCTTTGGATGGATTCATCAAACGCAGGTGGCGTCCCGAAACCCCGGACTGGGATGAATTTTTCCTTCGCCTCGCGCCTCGCTTCCGGTTCAGCGACCGGTTGAGTGCGGACTACGTGTGGAGCTGGCAAGTGCGACACAACGAGCGTGGGTGGGCCTCTTTGGAAGAAGATGCCTTTGGAGGACCGGTGAGTTTGTTTGGGCGCCGTGAGAACACGAGTCACACCCATGTGCTCAATGCGAGTTACATCTTCAACCCCACTTCCAGCTTGTCCGCCCGCATCCGGCACTATTGGAGTGTGGTGGACTACCACCAGTTTTACGAACTCAACGCCGACGGCAGCCTCAATGCAGACACGCCATTCAACGAGCTTCTCATCGACGAGGCCACGGGCACGTCAAGCCGCGACCTGAACTACAATGCCTGGAGTGTGGATCTCGTCTACCGCTGGATTTTCTCTCCGGGAAGTGAATTGAGTGTGGTGTGGAAGAACACCCTCAACGAGGCAGGCACCAACCTCCCGGAAGGGTATTGGAACAATTGGCAAAGCATGCTGGAAGAAGGGTTCACCAACTCCGTCTCCATCCGTGCCCTCTATTTCCTCGATTACAGCTTGATCCAAAACAGGCGCTGAACTTGCCCACTTACGGCCAGGTAAGGGTGCGCTCCCAAGTCGTCGTGTTTCCTACCGCGTCCGTGACTGTCAGAGAAACGGGACACGCCCCGCCCCGAGGGTGGATTCCGTCGGAAGCCTCGTACGTGAGCATGTTTCGCTTGGGGTCCCAAACCGCCCGAGCCCATTGACCTTGGATGCGCAACTCCACGTCTTCGATTCCAGCCAGCGCGTCCTCGAGGAACCACACCGCGTCGCCTGAAGCCACGAGTGGTGTGCCACTGTGGTATGGATGCACACGGGGCGCCACCGTGTCTCGCTCCATCGACCACTCGCCACCGCGAGGAAGATCGACCTCCCACGCTTCATCCAGCCATGAGGCAACCACGGCGCGCGCCACCTCCCCGCTCTCCTTGCGCTGAACCGCCAACCACCGGTCGGAGGGCAAGGTGTCGCCAGGCAAAATGGACCACGCCCCTTCCCACACATTTGCCGACGACGGCACAGGCCATTGGGCTTGGATGGATTTGCGGTAGGGAACCTCGGTGGGCTCCAGGGCGAGCGTACGGCCATTGTCCCGGACAAACGCGCGCATGGTTTCAGATTCAAAAAACGTTCCTGCCTTCCAGGCAAATTCAAAACGCCCATGGCGCTGGGTTCCGGCAAGACCTGGTTCAACCCGCCATTCGCCATGGTCCTGCGCGCCCAAATCGTCGCACAGCCCTTCCTCAGGACTCACGGGCAATCCGCCCACCAACGGAATGCGGACCGAGGTTGCGTTGCCTGCTGCGTCGGTGGCCGCCACGCGCAACTCCGCCCGCATGCCAGCATCGAGCTCCACCCACCCTTCACTCGGGGGCGTCGTGTAAATGCCCAGGCGGTTCGTGGGAAGGCGATGAAGCCGATGAACTTGATCTCGCTCCGTGGACCACACGGGATAAAATGCATGGGCGTTCATGTCTTTGTTGACCCCAAAATCCAGTTCCTCCCAAGACGCACGGTGGGTCAGCATGGTTTCCTCCGACTCAGAAGTGACCTGCGCTTCAAGGGTGCGCAACCCGCAGATGTTTGAGGCCCCATCCAGCAGATCGTAGCCTTCGATGGCAAAGCGCGCCTTGCCTGTCAAGACAAGCGTATCCGAGACCGGAAGGGTCACGCGCAACCGCTCCGAGGGCAACTCCACCCAGAGAACGGGAAGTACAGGTGGCCGGGTGTCCACCTTGTCCAACCACCCGTCCAGGGGGTTTAAGGGGTGCTGGTTGGCCGTCGACCGGATTTCAAAATGAAGGTGCGGTCCACCGCTCCCCCCTGAATTGCCACTCCAACCCAACGTGTCACCCGCTTGGAAATGCAACCCTGCGGAAGCAGGAGGCGACGCATCCAATCCCAACGACCGAACCGCGTACGTTCGCTCCACGGCCCAAGACTGGACTTTGGGCGCGAACCGTTGCAAGTGCGCGTACACGGTGGTCACTCCATCAGGTCCGTCGAGGTACAAGGCATTGCCGTAGCCCCATGGCGACATCTTGACCCGAGACACTTGACCGTCGGTTGCGGCAATCACCACCAAACCCTCGCGCCCTTCCGTCTTGAGGTCCACGCCTGTATGGAAGTGGTTGCCCCGCAATTCGCCAAAATTGCCACTCAGCCTTGGCTCAATGCGAAGCGGGGCGGACCATGCGTGCTGTGCTTTGAACTGGGCGGCACGTGTTGATTTTTGGGCCAATGCACTTTTTGTGCCGGTTGAAACAACAAAACACAACACGCTGAAGCACAATTTTTTCCAAAACACCACCGAAGAGATCGTCTCCCAAGTCAACTGGGCCGCGGATTCAAGAAAAATTGCAGTGCGCATGGTGTAAAACTACACGTGCCACCCCCGAGCATGTTGCCCTTCGTCACGTACTTTTGTTCACGAGCTGTTCCCATGTCCAACCCTCAACAACAACTCTCCTCATTGACTGACGCCGTGAGCCGTCTGATCGACGCATACACGGGTCTGAAGGATCGCAACCGCGCGCTGCAACAGAGACTGGAGGCCACAGAGGAGGCATTGAACAAGGAACGACAGGACAACAGCCACATTCACAATCAATCTTACCCCTCGCCCCAAGACTCATCCTTGACTGCAAGTGACTTGGACGCGCTGGTGGAAGAAATCGACAATTGCATCGCCCTTCTCAAATCTTGAGAACCGACACCATGGAAACACTCGACGTCAAACTTGGAGGACGCTCATATCCCCTCACCCTCTCCCCTGAAGAGGTCGACGTCGTGCGCGATGCTGCCCAGGCCGTGGAGGCCCAAATCGCGCAGCTCAAGTCCCAATATGCCATCACCGATCGCATTGACTTGATGGCCATGGCCGCCTTACAAATCGCCGTCCAAGCCCAATCGAAAGCCCCGCGACCTGCCAAAGGCAGTGCGGATGCTGCGTGGTCTGGCGCCGAAGTCGAAGACCTTCTCCAACGCATTCAGAAGGCACTTGAAGGATGAGCCGCAAGGCCCAACTTCACACCCCATGAGCCCCATACTCGCCGCAGCCGCCGGACTCCTTCTCGGAGGAGGCGCAGGCTACTTTCTCTTCTTGCGCGTGTTGACTGGCAAAGCCGACAGCATTGTCCGCGAAGCAGAACTCCGCGGAGAATCCATCAAGGAAAAGAAAATCCTCCAAGCGAAGGAGAAATTCATTGCGCTGAAGGAAAAGCATGCCAATCAACGCAAGGATTTGGACCGCAAACTGAACGAACGCGAGGAGCGCATCAAGCGCACCGAATCCAACCTTCAGCGGACCATCGACCAGAACAAAAACGCCGACCGCCAACTCAAGAACGACCAGGAGAAGCTTGACCAACGCCTCAATGCGTTGGAGAAGAAGCAAAAAGACCTCGATGCCGACCACAAGAAGGCCATCGACGCCTTGGAAAAGCTCAGCGGCATGACGGCCGACGAAGCCAAGTCAGCCATGGTCGAGCAAATCAAGACGGAAGCCCGTGGCATGGCCGCAAGCCAAGCCCAGGACATCATCGACGAAGCCAAAGAGCGCGCCAACGCAGAGGCCAAGAAGATTGTCATCCAGACCATTCAACGCGTCGCCACAGAGCACAGCGTCGAGAACAGCGTCTCCGTCTTCCAAATCAAAAACGACGACGTCAAAGGCCGCATCATTGGCCGAGAAGGACGAAACATCCGCGCCCTTGAGGCCGCCACAGGCGTTGAATTCATTGTGGACGACACGCCAGAAGCCATCATCTTGAGCTGCTTCGATCCTGTGCGTCGTGAGATTGCGCGCCTCTCCCTGCACCAGCTCGTGACCGACGGCCGCATTCACCCCGCCCGCATCGAGGAGGTTGTGGCGAAGGTCACCAAGAAAATCGAGGAAGAAATTGCCGAGACGGGCAAGCGCACCGCGATTGACCTGGGCATTCACAACATGAAAGGCGAACTGGTTCGCATGGTGGGACGGATGAAGTACCGCTCGTCTTACGGACAAAACCTGTTGCAGCACAGCCGCGAAGTGGCCAATCTCTGCGCCACCATGGCAGCAGAACTCGGATTGGACGCCAAGGCAGCGAAGCGTGCGGGCCTCCTGCACGACATCGGCAAAGTCAGCGACGAAGAAAGCGAATTGCCACACGCGCTTTTGGGCATGAAAATCGCCGAGAAAGCGGGAGAACGTGCCGACGTGTTGAACGCCATCGGTGCCCACCACGACGAAATCGAAATGACCTCGCTCCTCTCCCCCATCATCCAGGTTTGTGACGCCATCAGCGGCGCACGTCCAGGGGCACGACGGGAGATGGTCGAAGCCTACATCCAGCGCCTGCGTGACCTCGAAAACTTGGCCCTGGAGTACCCTGGAGTGACCAAGTCGTACGCCATCCAAGCGGGTCGCGAACTTCGCGTGATGGTGGAAAGCGATCAGGTCAGCGACGACCAAGCCGACCAGTTGTCCTTCGACATCAGCCAGCGCATCATGAATGAAATGACCTACCCCGGTCAGGTCAAAATCACGGTCATCCGTGAGCGCCGCGCGGTAAGCATCGCACGCTGATGACGGCCAAGGGCCGCACGCCCTCCTGGGGGGCTTCGCTGAGCTGGCAAAGCCTCAATGTCTTGCTGCAGGTCATTCTGCAGCTCGTGTACATCCGCATCCTCGCGGAGCTTCTGACCCAGGAGGACTTTGGCATCATGGCCATTGCCCTCATCGTGGTCGGTGTGGTGGAAATTTTCGCGCAAGTGGGCATCGGCCCCTCGGTGGTGCAGTTCAATGACTTGGAGCCCAAACACATCGCCTCCGCATGGTGGTTCAGCGCTGGGCTGGGCTTGCTGTTTTTCGGGATGATGTTCGTCCTCGCCCCTGAGGTGGCCCATCACTACGGAGAACCGACCCTGCGCCCCGTGTTGCGTTGGATTTCCTTGAGTTTCGTCATTTCAGGTTTCAGCGTGGTGTCCCGCAGCCTGCTCGTGCGAGACATGAACTTCAAGACCTTGACGGGCTGTGCCCTGGCCGGCATGGTGGTGGGCAACTTGATGGTGGGCCTGACCTTGGCGTACAACGGCGCGGGGGTTTGGGCTTACGTCAGCGCGCTGTTGGTCCAAAACGCAGTCCTCAGCCTCGGCTACCTCTGGTTCGCCCGCGTTCCGCTGGCGCTCGGATTCAAGCTTTCACGCATCCGACAATTGCTGGGATACGGCTTCCGGAGCACCGCCTTCAACCTCTTGACGTACGCCGCCGCAAAAGTCGACCTGTACTTCGTGGGTGAGAAGATGACCACGGGCCAAACAGGCCTGTACGACCGTGCCGTGCACCTCATGGGACAACCCATTACGGTGCTGGGCAAACTCGGCGACAGCGTGCTGTTCAGCGGGCTGTCGAGCATCCAAACGGACGAACATCAGATGAGTCAAGTGACCCTGCGTGCCATGCATTTGGTCGCCCTGGTCACCATCCCGCTTGCCTCGGCCTTGGTGGTTCAAGCCGAGGGTGTGACCTGGTTGTTTTTGGGCGACCCCTTTGCGGAGGCGGCGCCCGTGGTTCAAATCCTCTTTGCCGCGGTGGCCTTTCGTGCGTTGACCAAACTCGGCGATGCGAACCTTCGGGCGCTTGACGGATTGCGCGCCGGAATTGGCATCAAACTCGCCTTTTTCGCTGCGGTGGGAACAGGTGTCTTTGCCGCCCTTGAACGAGACATGGGGCTGCAGGGGGCTGCATGGGCGGTCGTGGTGGCTTCTGGCCTTCAATGGGCGCTGACCACGGGTTGGGTCATGCACAGACTTGGACTTCGCCTTGCCCAGGTGGGTACTGCCCTTCGTGCGGGCCTCGGCCTTGCCGTGATCACCACAGGCACCATGCTGATTTTGTCCCTGGCTTGGTGGCAGGAAGCTGTCTTGGCTGCCGCCATGGGCGCCGTCATGTTGCTTTTTGTCCCCGCTTGGATTGCACCAACTTGGACGGATCCCGAGGGAACGCTCCGTGCCTCATTGGCACGTCGTCTGCCCTCCCCCCTCCAATCTCGTTGGGGCGCCTGACCCTTTGAACTTTTGACGCCTCGAATGCGTTTTTGACTTCATGAACATGACAACAACTTTGACCCTTGCTGCAATCGCGGTTCTCGGAACTGTGGGGCTTGTGGCTTGGAAAACCTTCAACGCCAACGTTTGGCACCAACCCGTACCCGCTGTGGCATCTTTTTACGACCTCCGTGCTGAAACCTTGGAAGGCGACGCTTTTTCGTTTGCAGACCTCAAAGGCAAGCGCGTCCTTGTGGTGAACACCGCATCCCGTTGTGGTTACACACCTCAATACGAGCCCCTCGAAGAATTGCACAACCGCTACAAAGACCAAGGTCTCGTCATCCTCGGATTCCCCTGCAATCAATTTGGAAAGCAGGAACCTGGCACGGCCGGAGACATTCGCGAATTCTGCACGCGCAACTACGGTGTCAGCTTCCAAATGATGGGCAAAGTGGACGTGAAAGGCGACAACCAACACCCCGTCTATGCGTGGTTGACCCAAAAAGCGCTCAACGGTTCAGGCGATCACAAGGTCCGGTGGAACTTCTCCAAATTCCTCGTCAATGAAAAGGGAGAACTGGTCGCAGCCTTGGGCAGCGGTGCCGACCCCTTGGGAGACGAGATCACCGCCTTTGCCGAAGGAAAATGAGTCGAATGGCTGAATCAAAAAAGGCGCCCCTGAATGGAGGCGCCTTTTTTCATTCCGCATTCTGTTCTGCCGACGGCCAATCATCACGTTCAGGTTTCGCACAATTCGAGGCCTTGAATTCTGAAAAAATGTGCCCACAACAACACGCGGTAGGTCGCGACGTTTTGGGAACTTTGACCTGCTAACATTACCCTGCGCCTCGGGCGCCAAAACTCCTCCATGGCTCACATTCACAATTACTCTGCAGGCCCCTGCATCCTTCCCGCCGAAGTGCTCGAACAAGCTTCACAAGCTGTCAAGTCTTGGGACGACCACGGCCTCTCCCTGGTTGAAATGTCTCACCGAAGCAAGGCCTTCGTGGAAACCATGGAAGAATGCCGGTCGCTGACCAAAGCGCTGTTGGGCCTGCCCGACAGGTTTGAAGTCCTGTACCTCCAAGGGGGTGCGAGCTTGGGATTTTTGACGGCGGCGATGAATTTCCTGCCCGAGGGCGGAAAGGCAGCCTATGCCGATACGGGCACGTGGTCGGCGAAGGCCATCAAAGAGGCCAAGCACGCAGGCCACGTCAACGTGGTTACCTCGTCCAAAGACAGCAACTACGACCACATCCCCACCGTGGGCGAGGTTGACGCACAAAACGCATTCCTGCACATCACCACGAACAACACCATTTTTGGCACCCAATACGCGGACATGCCCACCAGCAACGTTCCGTTGGTGGCAGACATGAGTTCCGACATCTTGAGCCGCACGTTCGACGCAGAGCCGTTTGCGTTGATTTACGGGGGCGTTCAGAAAAACATGGGGCCGGCCGGTGCCGTGATGTACGCCGTGGACACCGAGAAACTCGGCGCCACGGGCCGGGACATTCCCTCCTACTTGGACCTCAACGTGCACCTCGGCAAAGACAGCATGTTCAACACGCCTCCTGTCTTCTCTGTGTACACCACCATGCTCACCTTGCGCTGGCTGAAGGCCAAGGGTGGTGTGGCTGCCATCCAGAAAGAGAACGAGGCCAAGTCCGCCCTGCTCTATGCCGAGATTGACCGAAACGCCCTGTTCTCGGGCCACGCCCAAACCGACAGCCGCTCGCACATGAACGTGACCTTCCGCTTGAACGACGACAGCCATGCGGCGCACTTCGATGCCGCGTGGAATGCCGCCGACATCAGTGGCCTCAAAGGCCACCGCAGTGTGGGCGGATACCGTGCCTCGATGTACAATGCCCTTCCGCTCAGCAGCGTCGAAGTGCTCGTCAATGTGATGCGTGAATTTGAACGCACCCACGGCTAACCTTGTTGACCCTAACCATTCCCCATCCTCATGAACATTCTTGCCAACGACGGCATCAGCCCCTCCGGTGAACAAGCGCTCCGCGACGCCGGCCACACCTTGTATACCGAGTTTGTCGACGCCGACAACCTCCAAGCGTTCATCCATGAGCACGCCATCGACGGCATTCTCGTACGCTCGGCCACCAAAGTGCGTCAGCCGTTGATCGACGCATGCCCCACCCTCAAGTTCATCGGACGAGGTGGTGTGGGCATGGACAACATCGACGTGGAATATGCGCGAAACCAAGGACTCACCGTCTTCAACACCCCTGCGGCTTCCTCCCAAAGCGTGGCCGAATTGGTCATGGGACACCTCTTCAGCTTGGCGCGCTTCCAGCACGACAGCAACCGCCAAATGCCTGCGCGCGGCGCGGGCGAATTCAAGGCGTTGAAAAAGGCCTACGGCAAGGGCACCGAATTGCGAGGCAAGACCCTCGGCATCGTCGGCTTCGGACGCATTGGCCGTTCCTTGGCCTCGTACGCGCTGGGTTGCGGCATGAACGTGGTGGCGCACGACCCCTTCGTGTCGGACGGCGAGGTTTCGGTGACCGTGGGTGGCCAAACCCTCACCATCAACTGTCCCCGCCTGCCCCTCACGGAATTGCTCAGCACCTCAGACATGGTGAGTGTGCACGTTCCCGCACAAACGGATGGCAGCGCGGTCATTGGCGAAGCCGAGCTGGCTGCCATGAAGCCTGGTTCGTTCTTGGTGAACGCGGCGCGGGGCGGCTCGGTGGACGAGGACGCCTTGATGGCGGCCCTCAACGCTGGTCACTTGGCCGGTGCAGGCCTGGACGTGTTTGTGGGGGAGCCTGCCCCCCGTGCGGATGTCCTCACGCACGACAAGCTCGCCCTGACGCCCCACATCGGCGCGGCCACGTCCGAAGCGCAAGACCGCATTGGCTTGGAACTCGCGGCCCAAATCGCGGCCCTGGCATGACGAACCAAGGCCACTTGATGCAGCCCCTGGCCGCGGTGACCCCACCCCGGCACATGGCGCATTTGGTGGCCTCTCGTTCCTACTTGAGCTACGATGACCTCGAGCTTCAGGACAAACTGAAGCACAACCCCTACTCCTACATCCAGGTCATCAATCCCGACGCCTCCCGCGATGTGAAGGTTCCGCGTGGTACAGCCGCCTTTTTTGAGGAGGTCCGTCACGGGTACCAAGATTTCAAAGCGCGCGGATGGCTCGAGGCTGCTTCGGATTCCGAGTGGTACGTCTACCGCCAATCAACGGCCACGCATGCCTGGACTGGGGTGGTGTGCAACCTCGACCTCTCCCTGTGCGCGAGTGGTGGATTGAAAACCCACGAAAAGACCTTGGAATCCCGTGAAACGCTCTTTGCGACGTTTCTCGAAACGGTGGGGTTCCACGCCGAGCCCATCTTGTGTGCCCGTCCTGACGATGCCCCCCTGGCCCCCGAGGCCGACGTCTTGATGGAGGAAGTTGTGGCCGGAACGTCCCACACGGATTTCATGACGGCGGACGGCATCCGGCACGAGATTTGGCGCATCCCGGCAGAGGGGACGTTGGGGAAGCGCATGGCCCAAACCTGGGGCGCACACGCCACCCTGTACCTCGCCGATGGCCACCACCGCCTGGCATCTTCGCAACGGCTCGCCAAGGCCCGACCTGATTTGGAAGGTGCGGGGCAGATTTTGGCCTTTGTCGTGCCTCAGAAGGACTTGAGCATTCTTGGCTTCCACAAGGAAATTCGCCGCGTGGACATGTCCGTCGAGGCGTTTGAATACGCTTTGAACGACATCCCCCACTGTCGTGTGGAAAGCGTGGATTCAGGAGCGGTCTCTCCCTCGGAGCCCGGCGAAGTCGTCGTGCATTTCCAAGGACACGCATGGCGCTTGACCCGCGACGCAGAAAGTCCAGAGGCCACAGATGCCGATTTTGTGGATGTGCACCTGCTCAAAGGCGTGTTGGACATTCAAGACGCCCGCAACAATCCACGGCTCAAGCACCTCCCAGAACCCTCTCGTCCTGAGCAGGGATGGGCCAGCCGGGCCGCCACGCACCCTGACCGGGTGTTGGTGTTGCTTCACCCCATTCCATTTGGGCACATCCGACACGTCGCGGACCAAGGGAACACCTTGCCACCCAAAAGCACCTGGGTGGAACCCAAAATCCGAAGCGCCCTGTTCATCCACGAATTCCAGTCTGCATGAGCACGGTGGCCCAACGTTTGGAGGAGATTCGGGGCCAAGTCGACGCGTCCGCCTCGAAGGCCGGTCACGACGTGACCTTGGTGGCTGTGAGCAAGACCAAGCCCGACGTCGATTTGATGGAGGCCTACGACGCAGGCCAGCGCGACTTTGGCGAAAACCGCGTGCAAGAACTCGCCGGCAAGGCCGAGCGGCTTCCCAAGGACATTCGGTGGCACATGATTGGCCACGTCC
>CAZGQI010000037.1:0-18198 GCA_964527895.1 uncultured Comamonadaceae bacterium
CTCGTTGACCGCGCCTTGCGTCCCATGTTCCCAGGGGACTACCACGCCGGAACGCAGGTCATGATTCAGTTGATGAGTGCAGACGCAGAGGTGTTGCCAGACAGCTTGGCAGGTTTCGCTGCCAGCGCGGCCATTGCCGTGTCCGACGTTCCCTTTGACGGCCCCATTTCAGAGGTCCGCGTGGCACGTGTGAACGGAGAATTCGTGATCAACCCTCTCCGCTCTGAGTTGGCAGAGGCCGACATGGACATCATGGTCGCTGGAACCCTTGACAGCATTGTCATGGTCGAAGGCGAAATGCAGGAGGTCAGCGAAGGCGAAATGGTCGACGCCATTGAAAAGGCACACGAAGCCATCAAGGCCCAGTGCGAAGCCCAAAACGAACTCGCCAAGAAGGTGGGCGCGTTTGGCAACAAGCGCGAATACAGCCACGAAACACACGACGAAGAATTGCGCGGCCGCATCCAAGACGAGATGTACCCCAAGTTCTACGAAGCGGGCAAGACAGGCGCGACGAAAGAAGAGCGCAAGACCCGTTTCTCTGAATTGAAAGAAGCATTCATGGCCACCATGAGTGACGAGGAGAAAGAAGAGAAGGGTGGGTTGGCCAGCGACTACATCAAGTCGGCCCAGAAGAAGGCAGTGCGTGACCTGATTTTGAACGACGGCCTTCGTCTAGACGGTCGGAAGACCACAGAAATTCGTCCCATTTGGACGGAAGTGGATTACCTCCCAGGGTGCCACGGTTCTTCCATCTTCACTCGTGGGGAGACCCAAAGTTTGACCACTTTGACGTTGGGCACCAAGCTCGACGAGCAACTCATCGACGGCGCCTTGGTTCGCAAGACTGAGAAGTTCTTGCTGCACTACAACTTCCCTCCATTCAGCACAGGGGAGGAGCGTCCCTTGCGCGGCACAAGCCGTCGTGAAGTCGGTCACGGAAACCTCGCGTTGCGTGCGTTGAAGCCCGTTCTTCCCCCGGTAGAAGAGTGCCCATACACCATCCGTTTGGTGAGTGAAATCCTCGAATCCAACGGTTCGTCCTCCATGGCCACGGTGTGCGCAGGCACGCTCGCGTTGATGGACGGTGGTGTGAACATCAAGGCGCCTGTCTCAGGCATTGCCATGGGTCTCATCACAGACCAGGAATCCGGCAAGTACGCCATCCTCTCTGACATCCTTGGCGACGAGGATCACTTGGGAGACATGGACTTCAAAGTCACCGGCACTGCGGAAGGCATCACGGCCTGCCAAATGGACATCAAGATCAAGGGTTTGAGCTTTGATCAACTGCGCGAAGCACTGGAGCAGGCCCGCGAAGGCCGTCACCACATTCGCAAGGCGATGCTCACAGAAATTTCAGAGCCACGTGACGACTACAAAGACCACGCCCCACGCATCGTGGGCTTGGAAGTTCCTGGCGACAGCATTGGTGCCATCATCGGCCCAGGCGGAAAGATCATTCAGGAGATTCAGGCAGACACCAACACCACCATCAGCATCGAAGATGTGGACGGCAAAGGCATGGTGGAGATTGCTGCATCAGACAAGGCAGCCATCGAAGCCGCATTGACTCGCATCAAGCAAATTGCATTCCCTCCAACCGTGGAAATCGGCGAAGAGTACGAAGGCAAGGTGAAGACCATCATGCCGTACGGCGCCTTTGTGGAGGTGTTGCCTGGCATCGACGGCTTGTTGCACGTCAGCGAATTGGATTGGAAGCGTGTGGAGAACGTGGAAGACGTGTTGAAGGAAGGAGAGATGGTCAAGTTCAAGGTGGTCGGTCGCGACCCCAAGACGGGCAAGATCAAGCTCAGCCGCAAGGTCCTTCTCCCCAAGCCTGAGGGCTACGTGGAGCGTCCCCCACGCGGAGACCGTGGAGACCGTCCCCGCCGTGACCGTGGCGACCGCCAAAGTCGCGACCGCGGACCACGTCCTGACAGCAACGGATGATCACAAAATCCGGAGGTTCTAAACCTTTTTAGAGTTTGTTGCGTTGAATTTGTATCGAACCTTTTGAATTGCACCCATGAGGCAGCTAAAAATCACCAAGCAAGTCACCAACAGGGAAACCGCTTCCTTGGACAAGTACCTTCAGGAAATCGGTCGTGTGGACCTGATTACCGCGGAGGAAGAGGTGGAACTTGCCCGGAAAATCAAGGCTGGGGACCAAAACGCGTTGGAGAAGCTCACCAAAGCCAACCTCCGCTTCGTGGTCTCTGTGTCCAAGCAATACCAAAACCAAGGTTTGTCTTTGCCTGACTTGATCAACGAGGGCAACCTCGGCTTGATCAAGGCAGCCCAACGTTTCGACGAGACGCGTGGCTTCAAGTTCATCTCTTATGCAGTGTGGTGGATTCGTCAATCCATCCTTCAGGCATTGGCGGAACAAAGCCGCATCGTGCGCCTTCCCCTGAACAAAATTGGCTCGATCAACAAGATCAACAAGGCCTTTGCCCGTCTCGAACAGGAATTTGAGCGTCCTCCAACCGCTGCAGAATTGGCCGAAACGTTGGACATGACGTTGGACGAAGTGAAGCAGAGCATGAAAAATGCGGGGCGTCACGTGTCCATGGATGCGCCGTTGAAGGACGGAGACGAGAGCTCAAGCAACATGTACGACGTGTTGCAAACGGGAGACACACCGAGTCCGGACACCGATTTGATGACGGAGTCTCTTCGCAAAGAGATCGAACGTTCACTTCGTACGTTGACCCCTCGTGAAGCGGACGTTGTGCGTTTGTACTTCGGTTTGAATGGAGAACACCCCATGACCCTCGAGGAGATTGGGGAGCGCTTTGACCTCACCCGGGAGCGCGTTCGCCAGATCAAGGAGAAGGCCATTCGCCGTTTGAAGCACACGAGCCGCAGCCGCATCTTGAAAGGCTACCTCGGCTGATTCAATCCGCAAAGCGCTCTGCGTCTGGCTTCAGAGAATGCCAAAGATGCAGGGAGGCGAGGGTCCGATAAGGACGCCATGACAAAGCCCGCTGGTCGTAGACCGCGGGTTTTTGTTTGGGCGAAAGGTTCAAATGTGTTTCCATCGCCACGCGAAGGCCGAGATCTCCACTGGAAAAAACATCGGGCATGCCCAGCCCAAACATGGCGTACATGTCCACACTCCACGGTCCGATGCCTTTGAGTTCCAGCAAAGTGGCACGCGCATCCTCCCAAGGCGTTTCGAGCAGGCGCTCCAAATGGACGGCATCGGCACCTGCAAACTGGGCAATGGCCACGACGCTCCGACTTTTGGCGCCACTGAGTCCTGCACGACGAAGGACGTCCGGCCCCGCAGCCAGGACCTGCTGGGGCGTCACGTGTCCATCCAAGGACGATTCGACGCGCGACACCACGGTTGCCGCAGCTTTGACACTCAATTGCTGGCCTGCCACGATGCGCACAAGGGCCTCGAAGGGCGGTCGGGGTGAGGGCAAGTGCAAGGCGGGGTGCCTCGCAATGACCGCTTGCATCTCAGGGTCCTCCTTTTGCACAAGGGCACGAAACTCTTCATCCATTCGTTCCATCATCGATGCAAGTTGAACATCTTTGCACCATGAGCGCTGCATTTCGACCCCAAAACATCCACTTGTTGTGGTTGGTGCTGGTGGCCAGCTTGGCCGGAATGGCCTTGAATGGTTGCCAACGTGAAGTTTGGGACTCGAATCCGGATCATGCACTGCGCCTTTCCACGGACACCTTGTTTTTTGACACGGTCTTCACCACGGTGGGCAGCATCACTTTGCCTCTCAAGGTTTACAACGATTACGACGGCACCTTGCTGATTGACGAAATTGCGCTGGAGTCTGGGGTCGTAAGCCAATACCGCATCAATGTCAATGGCGCCCCGTTGGCCAACCCCTCACAACCTGTTCGTGACGTGCCGCTTCAACCCGGAGACAGCATGTATGTCTTCGTTGAAGTGACCGTCGATCCCGACGAGGACGCTGGAAGCGTCCCGTTTTGGGTCATTGAGGATTTGCGTTTTTCCACCAATGGCAACGACCAATTGGTCAAGTTGATGGCGCGTGGACAAAACGCCGTATTTCATGGAGGCCCCAACCAATTCACCACCCTCGCATGCGATGAGGTGTGGTCCGCCGATCTGCCCCACGTCATCTACGGACAAATCGTGGTCGACCCCGGCTGCACACTCACCCTGGAGGCCGGCGCGCGCGTGCACGGCCATGATGGTTCTGGCATTTGGGTGAGGGGAGGAACCTTGCTTGCGGAAGGGCAATTGGACAATCCAATCTCGTTCAGTGGGGACCGGCTTGACGACGATTACGTCGACACCCCTGGACAATGGGGGCTCACCTTTGAGCTGACCGACACCCTCTCCGGAAGTTTGGTCAATTACTCGGCCTTCCGCGGGGGGATTTGGCTCGACCGCGCGGTCGAGTGCCAAATGGAGCACGTCGTGTTGTCGCAAGCCACAGTTGGCCTTTGGGTGGACAGCGTGGGCGTCGGTGCCGATTATGCCTTGGACATTCGAAACAGCGTGATCACCCAGGCCGAATCCATTGGATTGCTCTCGCAATCCGGACACATTCGCGGATTCAACAATTTGTTTTCCAACTGCGGACAGGCCTGCGGCTACTTCGCGTTGGGAGGGAAGATTGAAATGCACCTCAGCACGTTCGCGAACTACGCGTCAACAGGGTCTGGGTTGAGGCAGTTCCCCACGCTCTACGTGAACGATTGGTACGAAGCTGCCGACAACAGCATTCAATGGCGACCCTTTCACCCCGATTCAGAATTCCGCAACTGCATCGCCTACGGCAACAATGCGAACCTGACGGATTTCAGTGAAGTCATCCTCGACCTGTGGGACGCGGAGATCTATGTCGACCCTTTGTTCACAGCCTCCGCGATTCACCATCAGGAGAAGAATTTCCCAGCATGGGTGATTGACGCCCAAACCACGGTCAACGAGTTGCCGCCCTTTGTCAACACGATATTGGCAGATTTTCGCATCGAGGGAACGGCATCGCAGTGGACGGGCATTCCTTCGACCCCTGAATTTTCCACGTTGGAGGTCAGTGTGGATTTGTTGGGAGAACCAAGAAACACCTTGGCCCCGACAAAAGGGTGCTACGAAAGGGTGCCCTGAGGAAACCTTCTTGCTGCGACTTGCGTAGAGTGCCCAGAGTACGCAAGTCATGACCACCAGCATTCTCGAAGCATTGATCCAATTGTTTGCCCTGTTTGCCGCCGGACGCGGGAAAGAGGGCATTGCGCTTGGACGTGCGCATGCTGCGAGGTACATGCGGAATCAACTCCCCAAAGCCCTCGTAGACGACAGCCTGGCACGCTTCGACGAACTCGTCGATCAATTTCAGCGCATGCCCGGACAAGGAGAGGAGATGAAGGCCAAGCGGCTGGCCAAGTTGAGCGTGAAGCTCCTTCGCACGTGCAGCCAAATCAACAAAGGCTTGGAGTGGCACGAAAAGCACGTGGTTGTGGTTCGTCTGCTGGAGTACCTCAATGAAGTGCCCGATGGCGAAACGGGGCAACTCTTCCTCAAAACCGTGTCTGACAGTTTCTCCATTCCACAGGATCGTCTTGAGGCGTTGCGAAACATGGTCGAAGCGTCCATCACACAGCCGCGCTTGAATGTGCCGGAGTTGTTTGAACTGGGTGGGGCTTTTTTGGGCAAGCGCTTCAACGGCCGATTGATTGGGTTGCACCTCGAAGAGGGCAACCTCTTTCTGCTTCGGACCGCTGACGAAGGCATCCAGCGCGTCAACCACCAGGATGTTGGAGCCGGCCGCGTGGCCTTGCTCGCCCCTGGAGGAACGTTCAGGGACAGCATGGGTGGCACCCTGTTTCACAGTGAACTCGTGGCCCACCGGAACAAATCAATCTCGGCACAAGACACTCTTGTCCTCCGTGCAGAAGACGTCAGCCATTACTTCAATTTTCCACACGAGCAGGCCCTTCACCAGTTCAACCTTCAAGCCGAAGGGGGACAGTTGGTGGGAATCATGGGCGGCAGTGGTTCTGGAAAGTCCACGTTGCTCGGCGTCCTCAATGGAAGCACCACACCGTCCTTTGGGTCGGTCACCATCAACGGCGTCGACATTCACGACAGCCGGAACGCCGTGGCAGGATTGATTGGACATGTGCCGCAAGAGGATGTGTTGATCTCCGAATTGACCGTCCGTGAAAACTTGGCATTCAATGCCCAACTGAGTTTGGGCGCGCTTTCTACGGAAGATCAAAACGCCCGAATTGACGAAGTCCTCACCCAACTGGGCCTTTGGGACATCCAGGATCTGCGTGTGGGGTCCGTGTTGGACAAGGTCATCTCAGGCGGTCAACGAAAGCGCGTCAACATTGGCTTGGAATTGTTGCGCAACCCGCCGGTTTTGTTCCTCGACGAACCCACAAGTGGACTTTCAAGCCGGGACAGTGAGCAGATCCTTGACCTGTTGAAGGAATTGACCTTCGCGGGCCAACTCGTATTCGCCGTTCTCCACCAGCCCAGCTCCGACCTCTTCAAGATGCTTGACAAGCTGTTCTTGTTGGATGTGGGAGGACACCCCATTTTTTGGGGCAACCCGTTGGACGCCGTTCAACATTTCAATGCCCTGGCCAGCCGCGTTCACGCCGATGAATGCGAATGCAGCACTTGTGGAAACGTGAATCCGGAGCAGCTCTTTGACATTGTGGAAGCGCAAACGGTGGACGAGTACGGTCGAAAGACCCAAACGCGCCGCACCTCGCCCAAGGAGTGGAACGATTTCTATACCATCATGCTCGGAAACACCTTGCCTCCTGCACCTCAGCGCAGCTCACCTGTGAAGCGCGCATCGAAGGTGGCGAATGGGTGGGGGCAATGGTTGACCTACCTCAAACGAGATGTCCTGACCAAAGCGCGCAATTCCCAGTATTTGCTCGTCAATGCCTTGGAGGCTCCCGCGCTAGCGCTGTTGCTTGCCGGGTTCATGCGATTCACTGCACCAGGTGCAGACTACACGTTCAGGGCGAGCGAGAACATTCCGCCGTTCCTGTTCATTTCTGTCATCGTCGCACTGTTCCTTGGATTGAGCGTCAGTGCTGAGGAAATCCTGCGCGACCGGAGTCTCTTGAAACGGGAGCGCTTCCTTCAGGTCAAATGGCACCACTACGTGCACGCCAAACTCACCGTTGTCGCCGCAGTATCGTTGTTTCATGCCTTGGGGTTTGTCGCCGTATCCCACCTCATCTTGGACATTCCGGGCTTTGCACTGAAACACACCCTCGTGTTGTTTGTCGTTTCGTTGTTTGGCAACGTGCTGGGCTTGGTCATTTCAGCCACGTTCCGCACCGCCAAGGTCATCTACATTGTGATCCCCCTGTTGGTGATTCCACAAATCATCTTCGGCGGTGCCATCATTCGATTTGAACGCTTCAACCAAGCGTTCACACAGGAAGATGCCGTGCCATGGTTTGGAAACGTCATGGCGTCCCGCTGGGGCTTCGAGGCGCTTGCGGTGGATCTCGCCCGGAACAACCCCTACGACGTGTCCTTGGCCATGTGGGAAGACCGCATTTACCAAGCCGCGTGGCGACGGGACTTTTGGTTTGCGGAACTCAAGAGGACCGACGATGCCGACAGACTCATGGCCGAACTCAACCGCAGTGCAGACGAACTGTGCGAGTGGGAGGGGAGGGAATTCTCTTGGCCTTGGGGCGCCAAAGAGGACATCGAGTGGCAAGCCATCAAGGATCGCTACAATGCCCACTACAAGGATGCCTTTGCAGCGCGAACCCAATTGCGTCAATCCATGGCTTCAACCCAAGACCTTGTCATGCTGAAGAACGACAGCCACAACGACGAACTGTGGGAATGGGTGCTTCAAGACGACAGAAAGGAACGGGCACTTTGGGTCGACGGACACTTGGTCCAAAAATCCGGCCCCATCCACCGGTCGAGCATGACCGCTGCCGGGTTGTCTTCCACGATGTATGCGCCATACAAGTCTGTGGCCGGCGGCGTCATGCAGACCTTGGGGTACAACGTCTTGGTCCTTCTGGCCATGAGCACGTTGATGTGGCTGCTGCTCTTGGCACAGCCTTGGATTGCGAGAAAGCCTTGGAATTCAATCAGTCGTCAGAAGACGTCTCCACAAGCTTGAAGGGCAACTGGATGATCGCGGCGTAGTCCTCACCGGCTTCTTGCATGTCTTCATCCTCCTCCTCATAGTACCAGTAAACCTCTGCAGCGCAACCGCACTGCTCGAGCTTTTTCAGCAAGTCCATGAGGCACTTGGACGAACTCGTGTTGAAGTATTCAAGTTTGACATGCACCTCGACCTGACCTTCACACGACCTGCAGAAGGATTCTGTCCAGGCGAGAAGAGGCTCGAAGAATTGAATGGAGTTCTCAGGAATGCTCCTCCCAGAAAGGGTCATGGTCTTGTCCAATGCCAAGAAGCTCACTTCTGGGGTCTTCGCGGTGCGCGCAATGATCAAATCTTCCATGGCATTCATGTGGTTAGAGGCACTTCAACGGTCAAGACAAACCACTGGAGTTCGTTGCTGCAAGGTATAAATTCTGTGTAAACCCCGTCCTCAGAGCATGCACGGAGGTCCAAAAGACCGAGACCGGCACCGCCCTTGTCGGTCCTGGAGCCATGTGCCAGTTTTTGCAGGCGCTGTTCCCTGAGCTCTTTCAAGGGCAATCGGTTGGCTTCTTCCAAAGCCACGTTCAAAGCATCTCTTTGCAAATCGTCCACGGCATTGACACTCGAAAACTGCATGCTGCCGTCGCCGTGAATGGCGAATGAGAAACTCCCTCGTCGTCCGTGTTTGGACAGGTTTTGAATCACTTCAACGGCGCATCGAAACGCCCGCTTTTTGGTGGGTTTGGCCACCTCTGCATCGTCCAAAGCATGCTCCACCCAACGCAAGATCGTGTCCATCACTTGGCCTTCGAAGGTGCCCTCAAAACAGCAGCCCACCTCGACATTCTCGAGGACGAGGCGACAGGGAGGGTGGAGGAGCTGATTGTTCAAGGACATAGGCTTTGTCAAAGAACGCAGGATATGCCGCACTTTTGCGACGCGAAGTCAGAGGAAATGCAAGAAGACGTGTGGAAAACAGACCCTGAATGGTTCAGGCCTTGGTTCAACACCGAGGCGTACCACGTGCTGTACGGCCACCGAAGTGAATCCGAGGCGAGCCATGCGGTGTCGACGCTGTGCGCTCAAGGCGCGTTGGGTCAACCCACCAGGGTGTTGGATGCGGGATGTGGGGCAGGACGACACGCCAGGGCTTTGGCCAAGGAGGGGTGGACCGTCGAGGCCTTTGACTTGAGCGAGGCCAGCATCCATGAAGCGCGCGCGATGAAAACGCCCAACATCGCCTACCACTGTCTTGACTTGCGCGACCTGCTGTCCCAAACCATGTGGCATGCCTCCTTCGACCTGGTGACAAACTTCTTCACCAGCTTGGGCTACTTTGACGACGAGGCCGAGCATGAAGCTGTGGTGAAAGGCTTCGTCAACGCATTGAAGCCAGGGGGCAAATTGCTTGTGGACTTTCTCAACGTCCCCCAAGTGGAAGCCAATCTCATCGCCTCAGAAACGGTGTCCAAAAAAGGGACGATGTTTCACATTCACCGCCGCATCCACGAAGGATGGATTGAGAAAAGCATTCAATTTGAATGGGAGGGAAGCCCTCAGCACCACGTCGAACGGGTGAGGGCGCTTGACCGTTTGCATTTGACGGCGCTTTTGATGAAGCTTGGGCTTGAGGTGCGGCACATTTGGGGAGACTACGACTTGAATGAATGGACCCCGTCTTCGCCGAGATGCATGATATTGGCTGAACTTCCAACGACATCGACATGATTCTGACGGCATTGATCTTCTTGGCCACCGCATTGCTTGGCGGATGGGCTTTTGTGCTTCTCGGACAGCGGGGCATGGACAATTTGCCAGTCATCCTCTCCTTTGGCGGGTCCTTCATCATTGGCATGTGCTTCTTGCACCTTGTGCCTGAGGCGTATGACGTGACCCACTTGGCAGGGCTCTTCGTGTTGGTCGGATTCCTGCTTCAAGGACTCCTCGAATTTCTGTCGAAGGGCATCGAGCATGGCCATTACCACACCCATGAACATGGAAGTCATTGTGACCAGCCCTTCACACTGGGTCGCCTTCCTTGGGCTGCATTGATCAGTTTGGGATTGCATGCTGCGTTGGAAAGCATGCCAGTTATGGACCACGACCACCATCACCACGAGGGCCATGTTCATGGGCCGCTGGCACTCGACATGATTGATTGGGGCCTCGTCATGGGCCTTGTCCTGCACAAAGTTCCGGTGGCCATGGTGCTGATGGCCATGATGCAGGAACAACATGTTCCCCGCCGTGTGGCATGGTGGGTCTTGGTGGGGTTTGGGTTGTCTCCACTTGTGGGCATGCTGGCCTTTGAAGGCATCGTACACAGCCTGACCCAAGAGTGGGTGGCCCTGTTCCCTGCATGTGCACAAGCATTCGTCGTGGGCATCCTGCTTCACATTGGGACCACCGTGCTGTTTGAAGCTGGAGATGGGCACGCATTCAATCGCAAGAAACTTGTGGCCACCTGCATTGGCATCGCCACTAGTTTGCTTGCCTTCTTGTAAGCCCTGCGGGCCAAAATTTCGACAAACGAAACTTTTTCATCGACCAAGCCGTATCCGCTTGCGACATGAGACACTACCGCATTCACATCAGCACATCCAAAGTCGAGACCATCGAACTTTCTGCCTCAACCTACTGCATCAGCTTGATGACCTACGGGTTGAACTGACAGGCCCTGCGAGGGGCACAATCAAGCAAACAGATCGGCCGCCAAAGACAAGGCCTGATCCAATGCTTGAGGCTGGACAGGGTGCCAAAGCCCAGATTCCCCAGCCCACTCCACAATCCACTCGGTCGGCGCATTGCCCACCAAATCATCTTGAGCCATGGGGCAACCGCCCACGCCCCGAAGCGCTCCATCCATGCGAAAGCAGCCACCTCGGTGCGCTGCTTTGATTTTTTCCAGCCCTTCCATCGGATGAATGTGAAGGTGGGCACCGACGATCTCGTGGCCCACTTCCGTCACGACCCGCGAAAACACGCGCTCCACGAGTCCAGGATCCGCCGCACCAATGGTGTCTGCGACCGAAATCACAGAAGGGGAGAGGCGCTTCTGAAGCTCAATGGCCCACACTGCCGGCATGTCTTCATTCCAATCGTCCCCGTAGGGATTGCCAAACCCCATGCTGAGGTAAACCACAAGCTCCTTTCCCGACTTCGCGCACAGGTTGGACACAATGTCCAAGCGTCGCCAAGCTTCATCGATGCTTGCACGTGTATTGCGTTCCTGAAAGGTGGGGGAGATGCTCAAAGGGAAGCCCAGGTCGGACACCGATTCAAATTCAACGGCATCGCGGGCTCCTCGTTCGTTGGCCACAATCACCAAGGCCCGGGTGTCCGTTTGGTCCCAGATTCCTTCTTCCTCCAGTTGCGCAAGCACCTTTCCCGTGTCGGCCATGGCGGGCATCGCTTTGGGCGACACAAAGCTCCCCAAGTCCAAGGTGTCAAACCCCACGCGCAACAGGGTCCTGTAATATGCGAGTTTGTCCTCGGTGGTGATGGGATGCGGCCATCCTTGAATGGCATCCCTGGGACATTCCACGAGATGCAAGCGGTGATCCGGAGTCATGACGACAAAATACACGTGAATGTGCCTTCGATTGAAACCTTGAGCGATGCCATTGCGTAGGGGAAAGAGACATTGAACCACCACATCCTTTCCGCTATGAAACTAGATACTTTCAATCGGCTTCCCCTCGATCAAAAGACGTCCTACATGTGGGACCACGGCGTTTGCCTCGCGCAGCGCATCATCGAAAACCGATACATCCTCTGCATTTTTGAGGTCAACGGCTTTTTTGTCGAAGCCATCTATTCCCGCCGCAACAACCGCGTCAATGCCATTCTCCCCATTGCCGACATTCCTGAATGGGAAGGCTATGTGGATCAAGTGCTCACCAACTTGTTGAAACTGAACTGAGCTCAGCGTCAAGGACGGGGTGGCTCGTCGCATTGAACGTTTCCCTTTGGATCCACACCTTCATCGGAGGTGGGATCCATTTTTTTTGCCCAGGGTTTGCATCAAGGGCGGCATTTGCATGCCAAAAGTCCTGCCCACCCTCCACGCCAAGCCGCCTTGCCGCATGGCGAACCTTGTCATCCTCTGGCGCGCAAGACCAACTTCGCCAACCATATCCATCGGTCAACGCCCACGCTCCGGGATGTCCCCGAAGATGCAACCAAGTTATTCTGTCGACGTGAACTTGCCGATGGGTTAATGCCGCACCCTGCAGCGTGCACGCGAGGCACATCACACGCCAAAACAAGGCCCTTCTTCCTTTCGACAGGAGGCCAACCATCCACCTCAAGGCGAAGGGAAGCATGAAAAGGAATCCCACCTCGCCGCCCATCCAATGCGTGGCCACCGTAGCAATGGGCATGTTGGCCAACCTCACAGCCCACTTTGACGCAGCCGCCACGCATTGGGTGGCCAGCACATCGACACCAGGAAGTTCAAGCAAGGATGCTGCAACCAGAACACCCAACCCCATCATGAACACCCCGGCCATCAGGTTCATAGGGTAAAACCAAAGAGGAAACGTCGGAAAGGTGGGGATGGTCAGCAGAGACGTGGCCCATTGGGCACGCCATGGCACGCGCCAAGCCACTCGGGGCTCGTGGGCCAGGGCCAACAGGCTGGCCGTGGCCAAAAAACTCAATTGCGTGCCCAATTGCCTCGGAAGAGACACATCCGACGCACACGCCAGCACCGCGGCCACCCCAAACGCTTCCCATGTCAAGGACCGCTTGCCGCGCACCAACATGGCCCACACCATCGACAGCATGACCCAAGAACGGAGTCCAGAAACAGGCGTTCCACAGGCATGGACAAAACCCAAGGACACCACCACACCCACGACGCTGCAGCGTTTGGTCCAACGGTTTTGGGCACGCAGCAAGACCAAGAACAACCCCGCCACGAGCCCTACGTGATACCCACTTACCGCCAGCAGATGCGCCAAGCCCAACTTTTGGAAGGCTTCCTTGATCTCGCGAGCGACGGCCTTTTTGTCGCCGGCAAAAATGCCCAACAACAACCCGGTTTCATCCCGTTCAAAGCGTTGAGCCAGGTGTTTGCGCCATCGCCAGCCCAAGGCCTCGATGCCCGCATCGATGGTTGGCAACCCTTCAGCGTCTCCCCAGGCGACGACGTCTCCCTGAGCGGTCACGTCCGCATGCCTTAGGTATGCGCCAAAATCAAAGGAGGCGGTCCAGTCCGATGCTTCGATGCCGCGCAATTGCACCAAAGCCCAACGCCACCTTCCTTGTGCCTCATGGATGTCTGCGTTCAACCAAAGGCGAAGGTGCTTTCCTCGGGCGTCGGTCCCAGACCACAATCCACCTTGGGTCAACTCGCCTGACAGGGTCAGGTGGCTGGGAAGGAACGCCGGACGAATCAAGGCCCATTCGGTCACAGGACTGCCGATGGGTGCGCGCCGTGCTCGATGCTGGACCCCGATGCAGAGCTGAGCCAGTCCCCATCCTGACAAGAGCCATGGCAGCACAGACTTCCATTGGGCATGAGGAAAGACAAGTGCACTCCCCAAGCCAAGGACAGCCGCGGAGACCGCCGCTTGTGGCACCAATGCCGCCACCCACATGCCCACACCCAATCCACACGACCAAATCACATGCAAACTTGGGACATGAGTGCAGATGCATTGCGCCTCAGTTTGTGCGTGACGTGTTGCGCACGAGGAACGGCACTATCAGTGGACGCCAGGCAACTTCAAATCGCGTGCGCGGGCGTGACCCTGAAGGAAATATGCAACGATCACGCTCTTGCGCCACCATCCCTTCGTGTTGGGGTTTCTCGTGGGAGAGCGCCGCAGCGTCCTTCTCTTGCGCAGGGTGGAGGCCAAACGCAGGTAAAACGCCCCATGGGCTTGACCCACAGCCAAGAATTGACGCCATTGTCCTCCTGCAAGCATTTTCCAAGCCGCAATCCCATCCAAGGTCATGCGCCTGAACATGAACGCAGGCCAAAATCCGTCGCGGTTTTTCAGCATCACCACGAGGTTGTTTCGGAAGTTCAGATAGGTCTTGAAAGGGCTGGTCGTCTGCAACGTGCCTCCGCCAAGGTGGCGCACCCTCACCGTGCCCACACACCCCACGCGCTTGCCCTCGTTCTTCAGCCGCCAGCACAGGTCAATTTCCTCCATGTGGGCAAACAGCGAACCGTCGAAGCCCTCGGCATGCAGCCAAGCCTCCTTGCGGATGAAGAAGCAGGCTCCGGAAGCCCAGAACACCTCACGGTTTTGGGCCAACCACGCGTCCACCGGTTCCACACTTTCAAACAGCCGTCCCAAACAAAAGGGGTAGCCGTCCTTGTCCATCCATCCGCCTGCAGCGCCTGCATGTTCGCACATGCTCGGCCGAACATCCTGCACCAGGAGCGGACTCGCCACATCCCAACCGTGTTCCTCCATTGCCGTCAACACGGGTTCTACCCAAGGACCGTCCATGCGGACGTCCGAGTTCAACAACACATACACTTCGGCATCGATTTGCTTCAACCCCTCGTTGTAGCCCGCGGCAAACCCAAGGTTTTGGTCCAGTTCCACAAGCTGTACCCTTGGGAAGTGGTGCGCGCGAAGCCAGGCCACGCTGTCGTCCATGCTGCCGTTGTCCACCACCCACACGCACGTATCGGCGGGCGTATGCTTCAATACGCTTGGGAGGTAAGTCTCCAGGTGATGTCGGCCATTCCAATTGAGGATGACCACCGCCACGTCTGCAGGTTGAATCGCTTCCATCATCGTGGATTGAAGAACAAGTCCTCCGGTTCTTCCCCGGAGAAGGTGTCACGAGGGTTCAAGCGGTTTTCCATGGATTTCGACACCTGCACTGTGTTTTCTCGTGAACGCAGTTGAGAGAGCCAGTCCTCGTTTTGGCGTTCCCCCAGCATGTCGCTGTGCAGCAATTCAAAGCATTCTCCCACGACGTGAGGCGCAAAGAAGAGGAAGCGCTTGTTGTTGAACCGTCCCGCCTTGTGGTAGTGCCAAATCTCATAGGGGTAGTAGTCCGTTTCATGGTGGCGCTTGACCACGGTGTTTGGCTTGCCAAACCGCAGGTAAATGTTCCCCATCTCCGTCAAGCTGCCTTGACCGTACTTGCATTGGCCGTATTTCTCATCCACGTAGGCAATGCGTTCGAGGTACTGCGCGAGCCTCGCTTCCGCTTCAGGGGCAGAGGTGCTTCGATCCATCCAAAAACCCGAGATGTAGCGCTTCATCAGTTCCACGTCGCCACCGGGAATCAACACCTGCTGGATGGTGCTCTGCTCGTTGGTCGTGGCCATGGGCAGGTGGTCTTCGAGGAGCTTGACCACCACATCAAGCGTGTCGTAGCCATTCAAGGAGGGCAGAAGCACATCGTCCAAAGCCGAGGGCATGGCTTGTGGTTGTCCCTCGGGCCATTCACGGTCGCCAAGGGTGACATCCCGGGACACCACAACATGGCCATCTCTGGTTTGTGCTTCCAGCTTGATCACGGGCTTTTGAAGGGTGGGGGAGGTCGGGGTGCACGGAAGCACCTCAAACACCGGCACAATGGGGCCCGACGCCTTTCTCAGGTACCGCGTCGCGCTGGGATTCCATTGGCCCTTGTCGTCTGCCCAGCCAAACTTCAACAGGAACAGGGAATCGGTGGGGACGACCTCATTCAATCCGTGCAACTCCACATAGAGCCGCGCCGATGTGGCTTCCACAGGGATGGTGTTGCCCACCTTGGGGATCAAATCCAACCCGCTGTGCACCATGTTGGGTTGGCTCCAAGCCGTGGCAGGTGCGTGGGTGTTGACAACCATCACATCGGTGAATTCTGGCATGCCGCCCATGGGAACACGCACATTTGCATTATGTCGCCAAAGAGGCGTGTCATTTTGGGCCACAAGCCACTCCATGCGAAGTCCTCCATGAGGCAACGCCAAACGCGCCACATGCACGTGACGAAGTGCAGAGGAATCTTGGACGTCCGGGCGCGCAAGGACCTTGTCTTTTTGGAACGACACAATGTCGTCGCCTTGAAAGGCAATCATGGTCAATGTCAAGCTGTCAGATGCCGTTTCGGCTGTGGATGTCCAGGCCGTTTGGACTTCAGCGTATGCTTGGCCGTCTGGCAACCGCTGGATCAACACGTCGCCAATCCACGACGTTTGCGCATGCATGTTGGCGCTCAAGCCAAATGCAGCGCACACAACGAGCCCACGAACGACCATCCGCCAAAAGTCGTCGCGTGAGAATCGCACAGAGGAAATGGAACTGGCCATGGATGCGTTTGAGAGAATTTGAGCGAATTCTGTTTTGCGTCCCAAATTAGCGCGCATGCGCCGAACAACGGATTGCATGATTGCCAGGGTCGTTGTGCGTAAGACAAAAAAAACGCCCGCATGACTGCGAGCGTTTCATTTGGCGGAGGCTGAGGGATTCGAACCCCCGGTACCTTTCGGCACGCCGGTTTTCAAGACCGGTGCAATCGACCAACTCTGCCAAACCTCCGGGACGCCAAAAATACAGCACACCTTGTAAAAACACACGAATCCATGTGTTTTCTCGGAAATGCCTTGATTTCAGCGATTCATCCCTTTTGAATGATAATATACATTATGGTAAATGATATTGAAAAAGAGAAAGGGACCGAAGCCCCTTCTCATTCTGAATCAGTTTGATGCAGCCTTGATCTTGTCTGTCAACTCGAGCATCTTGTCGTCGTCCCCAGTGCGCGCATAGATGTCTCGCAGTGAACGCATCGTTTCCAAATCATTCGCATCTGTCGCATGGGCGGACTCCAAGTATGGCTTGGCCGTCTCAAAAAGCGCCTTGGCGTCTTCCTCCATTTGCTTTTGAGCGTCAGACTCCGCCTTGGTCATGCGTGGTTTCCACATGTCGTTGGCCGCGTTGATGCCCTGGACAGCCTGGTTGAAGTACAGTGCACCGAGGTTGTAGTTGGCATCGAAGTAATCCGCCTTGACCTCGAGCGCTTTCTTGTAAGCCTCAATGGCTTCGTCCGCGTTGCCCAAGTTGTCCAAAACGCTGCCAAGGCTAAACCACAAAATCTCATTGGTTGGATCTTGCTCGGCAGCCAGCGCAAGGTTTTCCTTGGCTTTGTCAAATTCCTCGTTGGTCAGGTAAATGTTCAACTCCTCAATGATGAGGCTCTGCTCACGCGGGTACAACCCACGCGCTTCAGCCAACGTCTCCAAGGCTTCAGCTTCACGTCCGTTTTCACGGTACAGGTTGCTGACGAACAAAAACACATTGGGCACCTGGTACTCGATGTCGGCACAAGCGCGGTAGCGCGCCACCGCGAGGTCCACCTCCCCTGCCTTTTCGTAGCAAAGCGCTGAGTTGTAGATGGCCATGGTGTCTGTGGTCTCAAAGGCCTGGGCAATTTCTGCGCCCAAATCGAAGAATGCGCCCGCTGCACCGAAGTTGCCGGTGTTGTAGTTGCCAATGCCGGCATTGCTCGCCGCCATCTGAACCTGGCCCAGTCCAACTTGAATCTCAGATGCATATGACCCTTTTGAATCCAGTTCTTGGGCTTTCATGTAGCTGTCCTTGGCCCGCACGAGTGCATCAGGGTAAGCCGCAAACAACGCGCTGTCCTTGCTGATGTTCAAGTAAATCTCTCCGCGGTAGCGCCAAGTCTTGTTCTTGACGTTCGCCTTGGGGTTTTGGATGGCCTGTTCGATGTACGTGGCCGCTGTCGCGAAATCGCCTTCTTTGTTGGCGTTGTACGCGGACACAACTTCTTTTTGTCCAAATCCTTGGACACAAATGGCCAACGCCATCAGGGTGAGTGTTTTCTCCATGGGATGTGTTTCGTTTCTACAGGTCTCAGGTTGTTGAGGTCAAAAGTACATCGTGCTTTTGTCAAACCTCATGCCAACTTTCGATTAGGCTTCCGGCTGTTCTGGAGAATCTGGCGCCGATGCGCCTTCTGCCCCTTCCACGTTTCCTTCCGCACCTTCGGCCAGTTCGTCCTCTTCGTCCGATTTGGGCACCTTACACACGGCGGCGATGGCGTCCTTGCCGCGCAAGCTGATCAAGCGAACGCCCTGCGTCGCGCGCCCCATGACGCGGAGCTC
>CAZGQI010000038.1:0-16731 GCA_964527895.1 uncultured Comamonadaceae bacterium
GTGATGCAGGCCGACGAGCGCGTGCTGAAGTCGGAGCTCGACTACGTCAAGCAGTTCTTCCGGACCAATTTTGGTCAGGCCCAGGCCGAGCAGCTGACGTTGGCGCTCCGGGAAGCGCTCAAAAACCCGGTGGACGTGCGCGGCGTGTGCATGCAGATTCGCGCGAACATGCCGCACGCCAAGCGCTTGTTGCTCCTTCAGTACCTGTACGGCATTGCACGCGCCGACGGCAACGTCGACCCTCGTGAGGTGAACCTCATTCGCCGCATGGCCGCCGCGCTCGGCATCAGCGACAAGGACCGTGCGTCCATCGAAGCGCCGTTCCACAGCGACAAGCCTGACCCCTACACGGTGCTGGAAATCGGACGCGGCGCCAGCAACGCCGACATCAAAAAAGCGTACCGCCGCTTGGCGTTGAAATTCCACCCCGACAAGGTTCGAGACATGGGCGAAGCCTATGCGAAACAAGCGGAAACGCGCTTCCTCGAAGTACAGGAAGCCTACGAGAACCTCAAAAAGATGCGCGGCTTCAAGTGACACCCATTGTGGGGTGAAGTCTTGGTAACTTCAAGCCCATGAAACGAACTGCACGTTGGGCGGCACTCTCCCTCGCCGCGGCCCTGCTGAGCTTTGCGCCGGCAGAAGGTTTGGCCCAAAAAGGGAAAAAGAAAAAGAAGGGAAAGAAAGGCGACACCGAGCAGGTGGACGGCAAGAAGAAAGGTGGAAAGGACGGTTTGAAATCCGTGGCCGATTTCACGAAGGATTTCAAGCTTGACGAAGGCCTGTTCAACCTGTACCAAGACACGGCCAAAGGCAGCATGTACATCCACATTCCTGCCGAAGCCATGGACGACGAGTTCATCTACTTCTCTCAGGTCGAGGACGGCGTGGTGTCGAGTGGCTTTTTCCGTGGAAGTTACCGCGGCAGCAAGGTCATCACGTTCCACCGTCACTTTGGGCAATTGGAGGTGCATGCGGAGAACACCAACTTCCATGTGGACCCGGCCAACGCCTTGAGCAAGGCGGCCGACGCCAACCTCAATACGCCCATCCTCGCCAGCTTGAAGGTGGAAGCCGAGGACAGCACCGGCGTGATTGTCTCCGCAGACGCCATGTTCTTGAAGGAAGAGCTGCAGATGGTCAAGCCCCCCTCTCGGCCTGGCCGCAAGTCAGCCCTGGGCAAGCTCAGCAAAACCAAGAGCAAGGTGGTGGACGTCGCCAACTACCCCATGAACACGGAATTGTCGGTCGACTATGTCTACGACAACGGCAACCCCACTGTGGGCGGACCGCAATTTGAGGACGGGCGCTACGTTACTGTGGGCTATCGCCACGCGTTGTTGCCCATGCCTGAGGAGGGATTCGCGCCCCGCGCAGACGATCCACGCATTGGCTTCTTCACCACGGAAGTGGACGACTTGACGGGCGTCAGTGCCACGCCTTGGAAGGACATGATTCACCGGTGGCGTCTCGAAAAGAAGGACCCGTCGGCGGCGATGTCGGAACCCGTTGAGCCCATCACGTGGTGGATTGAAAACACGACTCCCGAGGAATTCCGGCCCATCATCAAGGCGGGCGTCGAAAAGTGGAACCAAGCCTTCGAGCCCCTCGGATTCAAAAACGCCGTGGTCGTCAAGATCCAGCCAGACGACGCCGACTGGGACGCTGGCGATGTCCGATACAACGTACTGCGTTGGACGGCCTCCCCTTCGCCCCCGTTCTCGGGGTACGGCCCCAGCTTCGTGAACCCACGCACGGGCGAGATCCTCGGTGCGGACATCATGCTCGAGTACGGCGGGATGGTCGGTCGCCTTTGGCGCGCCGAGGTTTTCTCAAAGGCCGGCATGATCGAGGAGGCCATGGACGAGGAATACGCCGAGCTCGACGCCGAGATGGAAGGACGCTCGTCGCGCGAGTTGCTCGCAGAGCAAATGAGCCGTTGCCACGCCGGAACGGTCATGGGCCGCAACAGCCTGTTGGCCGCTGCCGCGATGCGTGCCTACAACTTCACCGACGAAGAGCACGCGGAGTTTGTTCGCCAAACCTTGCACCGTTTGGTGTTGCACGAAGTGGGACACACCCTTGGAATGAGCCACAACATGCACGCCAGCACCATGCTCAGCCCGGATGAGCTGAAGGACGCCGCCAAGGTGGCCGAAAACGGCATGTGCAACTCCGTCATGGAATACCCCTCCATCAACTTCGCACGCAACAAAGCCGAGCAAACGCGCTTCTACGACGACAGCCCAGGCCCCTACGACAAGTGGGTCATCGAATACGGCTACAGCGTGGGGCTCGAGGATGCGGATGCGGAAGCGGCGCGGTTGAGCGCGATTTTGGAGCGCTCGACGGATCCGTTGTTGCAGTTTGGCAACGACGCCGACGACATGCGCAGCACGGGACGAGGGATCAACCCCGATGTAAACATCTACGACCTGAGCAACGATCCTGTGGCCTATGCATCGGAGCGTTGCGAGCTCGTAAACGACCTGCTCCCCTCCATCGTAGAAAACTTCGCACCCGGCGTGGACAGCCACCAAGAAGTGTTGCGCGCGTACTACGCCTTGACCGGCGAATACGCCACCCAGCTGCGTGTGATGACCCGCCAAATCGGCGGCGTCCGCTACAACCGCGCCACCCCCGCACAATTGGAGGGTGCTGCACCGTACACTCCTGTGTCCGAAGCAGACCAAAAGGCCGCCATGAACGCGCTAGCCGAGTATGCCTTCGCCCCCGATGCCTTTGAGGCGCAAGCCGACGTGTTGGCGTACCTCCAGGCGCAGCGTCGCGGGTTTGGCTTCTTTGGAGGCGGCGAAGACCCCAAGGTCCACGCCCGTGTGGCCGGTGCCCAGCGTGGCGCCCTCGCCCACCTCGTCAATGCCAACGTGCTGATGCGCGTGCTGGACAGCGGTCTGTACGGAAACACGTACGACCTCGCAGAATACATGGACGACCTCACCGACGCCATCTTCAAGGCCGATCTTCGCAAATCCGTCAACACCTACCGACAAGGATTGCAATTGATGTACGTCGAGGCGTTGATCAAGTCGCTCGACGACAAGAGCCGCCTCAACGGCGTGGCCCAAAGCGTGGTCCTCGCCCAGCTTCGTCGCATCGACCGACAGCAACGTGACGCCTCTTCGCCCAACGGTTTGACGCGCGCCCACCGCGCCCACGTTCGTCACTTGATTGACGTTGCGCTCGACCGTTAAGGAATTGTGAATCGCATGGGAGGCGCCACGATGAAATTGCCGGTTCTTCCACAGAATGTGCATAAGACGCGAAAGCGGGGCCCCGGCCCCGCTTTTTTTTGCCCTTTCCTCGCGCTAGCTTGAACCGCATGGAGTCATCCCACAGGAAGTTCACGGTCATGGGCGGCAAACTCAAGCACGACGTGTGCGAGTACATCACCGCAATGACGGGTGAATCTCAGGTGGAGGTCCACGTCGGCTGCGATTCCCAAAACCACAAGCGACACACCGTGTACGTCACCACCGTGGTGTTCCGCTTCCCCAACAACGGCGCACACGTCATTTACCGACGCGAGCGCGTGCCCAAGATTCTGGACATGTGGACCAAGCTGTGGGGCGAGACGGAACGGTCCGTGGAATTGGCCAACCTCATCTTGGAAGAGTGCAACCTTCGGGTGAACCAAATCGACCTCGACTTCAACAGCGACAGCCAATATGCCAGCCACAAGTTGGTGAGCGCCAGTTCAGGGTACATCACCTCCCTCGGGTTCAACTCCAAGGTCAAGCCCGACTTGCTGATGGCGGCGTGGGCGGCCAACGTCCTGTGTCAGTGACCCGGGTTCAGCCCAGGTCTTTGCCGCCAAACTTTTTCAGAAGCACCTCCGAACGGTGATCGAAGATGGCCTTGACGCGGCCATGCACCATCCATCCCGTCAGCATCGCGCCCAGCTTCCCTCCCTTGAGTTTGTAGTGGAGGATGTCGTCCATTTGGACCCCACCTTCCACCTCCTTGAAATGGTGCTGATGGTGCCACAAGGCATAGGGCCCAAAACGCTGCTCATCCACGAAGTACTTGCGGTCTTCACAATGCGTGATCTCCGTCACCCAAGTCATGGGGATGTTGAACAAGGGGCGCACGCGGTAGCGGATGATTTGTCCTGCGTAGGTGCGCTTCTCGTTTTTCGTCAAAATTTCAAACCCCATGTCCGGCGGCGTGATGTCATCCAAATTGTCCGGGACGCTGAAAAAAGCCCACGCTTCATCGAGCGAAATGGGCAAGACCAAAGACGTTTTCAGTTCGTGCATGTCGGGGTAACCCACCACCACGAAAAAGGTTCACCGAAGCGGTCGCGCACAAAAAATGGAGCACCCGCCGTTGCCGGTGCTCCACTACGATTCACAACGAGGTCCTCCATTGTTCATGTAGACCTTCGATATCTAATTTACATAATCCAGAGAAAGAATCCAACGATTCATCGACTTTCTCACCGCATCATCGGAATCGAACGGAGCACGTCGAGCAATTCATCCGGCGCAAAAGGCTTGGCCAAAAAACCGTTGGTTCCCGCCGCTTGGGCGATCCCACGGGTTTCGACGTCTGCAAAGGCCGTGACCATGAACACCTGCTGTGGGTCCCTCCCGGCGTCGCGTTCCCCAGCACGGATCCGGCGAAGCGTCTCAAAACCGTCCATGTTGGGCATTTGCACGTCCAACAAAATGACGTCGTAACGCCCCTCCTCCAACAAATCGAGCGCATGTTGGCCGTCAGGCGCCACATCCACATGCACCTTCCACTTGTCCAAGAGCGCCTTCGCGTACAACACGTTGATGTCGTTGTCCTCTGCGAGGAGCACGCGCATTCCCTCTCCATCCCATTCTGGAACTTGACTGACATGATCGCCCTCTGTGCCCCGAGGTTGTGTGGAATTGTCCCAAGTCTTCGAGGGAATGGACAATTGGAAACAAGACCCCACCGATTGGGGAACCAAAGTCAACTCACCCTTCATTACGCGGGCAAGCTCGCGTGAAATGGACAACCCCAGTCCCGTGCTTCCCTCCTCAACACGGTGAATGTCTTTTGGGCTGTCCGCGTTCAACATGCCAAAAGGCTCAAAAATCCTTTCGTGGTGTTCCTTGGGGATGCCTTTGCCTTCGTCGGACACTTCAGCCACAATCCAATCCGCCTTCGATTCGTGGTTGCGAATCACGAGGGAGACTTCTCCTTCCGCTGTGTATTTGATGGCATTGCCAAGAAGGTTGGTCAAAATTTGAAGCCACTTGTCGACGTCCAGCATGCGTTGGGTTTCATCCAATTCACAACTGCATTCCAAGTGAATGCCCTTTTCGTCGGCGAGCAGGTGATGCATTTTGGCCACCCCTGAAGTGACATCCACAACATCCACCTCGCGCAGTTGAAGCGACGGCTTCCCGATTTCCAACCTCGACAAATCCAGGACATCGTCCACCACCTTCCGCAACATGGCGGTGGCACGCATCGCTCCTTGCCAAATGGCCTCATGCTCCTCTGAACGCGGCACATTGTTCATCAAACTGAACATGCCGTTGATGGCGTTGATGGGCGTGCGGATTTCGTGGCTCATTTTCATGAGCAAGCCACGCTCTCGGTTGCGCGCATACGCCTCTGCGGCCAGAGCCCTGTTGGTTTCCAACTCGAGCAGCTTGCGCTGCGTGATGTCAAAATGAATGCCCACCGAGCCCATCAACGTGCCGTCCTCCTGGCGAATGGGGGCGCCTGTGATCAGGAACCACATGCGATGCCCGTCGCGGTGCACGATGGGCATCTCGTAAGACGAGGCTTTTCCCGCCTTGCGCTCCGACACCACTTGCGCCATGCGCGCGACTCCTTCTTCGTCGAGCATCGCTTCCCCCTTGGTGCCCAACAACTCCTCTTCCGTGAAACCCGTCATCGCCAAGAACCGAGGATGCACGTGAACGACCTCGCCTTCCAAATCGACCTCCATGTACCCCAAATCCAATTCTTCGAGGATGGTCCGATGCTTGAATTCACTCGCACGAATCGCACGGACTTGGGCGACCAATTCCAGGTTTTCGGGCAAGTTTTCCTCAAGCATGGTCAAAAGGCGTGAAGAATCCGACATGGAAATGTGAGGCTCGCGCATGTTCTCAAAATACCTTGTTCTCGCAAAAATGTTTGGCGTTTCGTCCCCTTTTTTCTTGTTCATGCCCAAATCGTTCCGTCTTGCCCACACTTGTCTCTGCTTCTGTTTTCTTGGCGGGATGACATGGACAGGAACGTCTCATGCACAGTCCCATGCTGCGTGTGAAATCCGGCCGGTTCCTTTCAGGGAGGACATTCGACCGCCCGACGCTTGGGAACTGGCGTGGGAAGCCGCTTGGCCAGAGGCCTCTGAGGCCCTGCAAACGTGGCGTGCAAGCCAATTTGACCGGGTGACTTCTGCGTGGCGCGGTTGGGCGCCGCATGCCGCACCCTTGCAAGCCATGACCGAGCGATGCAGCCTGCCGCCCAGCGCCGCCTACCTCGCATGGTGGGCCACATGCGACGATGTGACGCGTTGCACGCCCGCGACCTGGAAGGAAGATGCTGTGGAAGCCATGCTCCTTTCGTGGAAGGACAACCCAACTCCCCTGTCAGCCATGCAGCAAGCGCACGCTGCCCGCCCCAGAACGGTCCCTTTGGACGAGTGGGCCAAAGCCATGCGTACGGGCATGCGCCTGATGGAAAACCTCGAGCTCCCGCGCATTCACGTGGTGCAGCCTGGTGAAACGGTCTACAGCATCTCGCGGGCGTTTGGACTGCCTCCGAAGTGCTTGGCCCAACGGAATGGCGTTTGGGACGACCTTCAACCCGGCATGGCCTTGGTCATCCCAGACGTCCTCTGAACCATGAACCAGCCTCGTCCCTGGTTTCAATGGCTCCTCTTGTGGGGATTGTTGCTCGGCACGTGGTGGGGGGCGGAACGCTGGGGACCTGCTGCGCCTTGGCTTGACGTCACCACCACCCTGCGCCCCCTTCAGCCCCGCCTTCCGAGGGCCATCGCGACCGAAGACCGCGCATCCGCGCCCTTTGTTGGTGCATCTCAAAAAGCGTGGGACTTCCTCGATACGCTTGAATTGGACCTTCCCGCGGCGTGGCAATTGACGGGCAGCGCCCGGGCTTGGTACCCGTTGCGACGGTTTTTCCTGCAGCTTCCCGAAGCGGACCAACGGCGCGTGGAAGTCTACCATTGGGGCGACAGCCAAATCGAGGGCGACCGCATCTCGAAAGTGCTCCGAAAGCGCTGGCAATCGAAGTGGGGCGGTCGCGGTCCCGGATGGGTCCTTCCCCTCACCCCTGCCAGCAACACCGCCATCGTGGGTTCGTTGAAGACCGGCACGGTGCGTCGGAACTCGGGGTTTGGGCGGGGGCGCAAGGCCGAGGCACTTCGGCTGCCTTTTTTCGCGGTGAACGACGTCTCAGACACTGCGATTTGGACGGTGCGCGGCAACGGCCGTTCGAGCCTGACGCACAAAGGCTGGACATGGACAGACGTGTGGTCGCAAGATTCCGGCACGGTGAGGCTCGTGGAAGAACCCCTGGCCTCTTCATTGGACAGCCTGTCCTGGAGCCATGCGCCCGTGATGGGAGATTTGGCCTTGACCTTGTCGCCCCAACGCCTCCAAGGCATTTTTCTGGGACAACCGCACGGCGTCTACGTGCACAACCTGCCCATGCGCGGGTCGTCGGGCACGCTGTTTGACAAGATCTCCGACGCCGATTGGATGCAGCTGAAGGCCGCGCATGCCCCCTCCTTGATTCTGCTTCAATTCGGTGGCAACGCCGTTCCGGGCATCCACACGGCCCAAGAAGCGCGGTGGTTTGCCAAACGCCTTGCCAACAACATTCGCTTCTTGGAGCGGACCTTCCCGGGCATCCCAATCTTGTTCATCGGCCCTTCCGACATGGGCAAATCTCCTTCGTCGTTCCCTGGACTCCCCTTGGTCGTCGATGCCTTGGCTGCGGAAATCGCCTCGACAAGTGCGTTGCATTGGGACTTGCAGGCGGCCATGGGCGGACCGGGCAGCATGGCCGAGTGGGTCGGCCGAGGTTGGGCCTCGGACGACCACATCCACTTCACCCGTCGCGGGGCCCAAGAGGCAGGAGAGCGACTGGAGCAGGCCCTTTTGGCGGCCTGGCAATCCCTTCGAACGCCATGACGTCGGCTTTCACCTTCACCAGTTGGGCCTTTTGGGCCGCCTTCGCGTCGGTGCTCCTCATGCTGTCGGGGTGGAAACGCCTCATGCCGGAGCGGTGGCATCGTCCCGAGCTGCGGCAAGGGCTCTTGTTGGCATTCAGTTTGGGCTTCTATGCCCTCGTCGGAGGGGAACTTGTGGGACTGTTGGTGGGATCCATTTTGGTCAACCACCTCCTCACGCGGGCCATGTGGTCGCAACAAGGCACGCTTCGTCACCTGCTCCTTGGGGCCGGCATTGCCTTCCACCTTGGGGTGTTGGGCGTGTTCAAATACGCCTACTTCGTCGCAGACCTCTTTCCCGGAAACCCCCTGCAAGGCGCCTTGCACGCGTGGCGTTTGGACCAATGGATGCTTCCCGTGGGCATCTCCTTTTACACGTTCCAAGCCATCAGCTACATCGTGGATGTGCACCGTGGCACCTTGGCCCGTCCGGCTTCCCTGCTTTCTCTGGCCACGTACATCACCTTCTTCCCGCAATTGGTGGCGGGTCCCATCGTGCGGGCGAAGCAGTTTTTGCCGCAATTGCAGGCCAAACTTTGGACGTCCCACCGAGAAGACGACGCGCGTCATGCCCGTCTCATTCTTGGCGGGTTTTTAAAGAAACTCGTGCTCGGAGACTTGGTGGGGGCATGGCTCGTGGACCCGGTGTTTGAACGCCCCGCCGAATGGGTGTCGTGGGAAGTCATGCTCGCGCTCTACGGCTACAGCCTTCAAGTCTATGCCGACTTCAGCGGGTACACCGACATGGCCAAAGGCATGGCGGGCCTCCTCGGCATCACCTTGCCGGAGAATTTCCGCTTTCCGTACCGCGCCACTTCACCGTCCGACTTTTGGCGTCGGTGGCACATCACCTTGTCGCAGTGGTGGAAAGATTACGTCTACATCCCCTTGGGCGGAAACCGGCGCTTCAGCGCGCTGTCCGTGCTCTGGGTGGCGTCCATGCTGGTCAGCGGCATGGTGTTGTGGGGCGAATTGGGCGGCGTGCTTCTGCTTGCGGGAGGCACCTTGTTGGCTGTCGCGGGCATTTTGATGGCCCCCCGCGTGCACGCCAAATTGGCGACCGCCGTCAACGTGATGATCGTCATGCTCCTCGGCGGCTTGTGGCATGGTGCGCACGTGAACTTCGTGACGTGGGGCGCGCTGAACGGCGCCGTGCTTGTGCTTTGGATTGTGTGGCCCCTGCGCGTTCAGGCCACATGGGCCAAACTGCTGGGCTGGCTCATCACCTTCCACACGGTGGTGCTGGCGCGCATTTGGTTTCGGGCCGGCTCCCTCATTGCTTGGAACGAATCCACCGAAGCACCCCACCCGGAAAACGCGTGGGAGACCGCGAAAGTGCTTTGGCACCAGTTGGGACAGGCCGCGCCCAATCCCATGGACCAGGTGTGGTCCCCCACTTACGCAGCGGGCATCGCACTTCTCGCCCTCGGCTACGCATTGCACCTCATGCCTGAGCGCGCGCGGAATTGGATGGAACAACAAACCACGTCGAAACCGCTGTGGCTGACGTGGTTGTTGTGGTGCATCGCAACGATGCTGGCCTTGTGGTGCAGCGCGAGCTACCCCAAGCCCTTCATATACTGGCAATTCTGAGCGCGATCAGCGCCCAGGGTGGGTTGCAACAGGCACTTCTTGGTAGGCACTGCACGTTTGGTGTCCCTGCGTGGAGCAAGAGGCCAAAGACGCAACGACAATGACCGCACATGCGATCCAAGCGAGCATGGAAAGTTGTGTTGTTTTCATGTTCCTAAGGTGCAACCGAAGTGGAACAATGTCAAGCCCTTTTGCCTCTCTTGTGAACAGCCGAGGGTGTAAATTCGCATTCATGACGCCGCACCGCATCTTGAATGGCATTTTGGGAGCGCTTCTCGCCTACAATGCCTCGTTTTTCGTCCTGCATTTGTCGGGACAAAGTCGGCTCTGGAAAGACGCGCTCAGCGACGTGCAAGCCTTGCTGAGCATCATGGAGCTCATTGCGGTGGTTGCCCTGTTTGTGGATTTGGTCGTTCGCTTTGACCAGATTGCCAAACCGTGGCAAGTGCCCCGCGTTGCAGGCGTGGGCCTGTGCGTCACCGGGCTGATTTTCAAATGGTTTGTCCTGTACCTCCACTTGAGCTACCTCGTGGACTGACCCCTCTCCCACAAGCCTCAGTCCTCGTCGAGGTGGTAGTCAAACTCCTCTGCAGGCAGCGTGCGCGGCAGCATCCGGAACACCTGGTATCGTTGCTTCACGTACAAGATGAACTCGTACTGTGACCACCGCTTCAACGCGTCTTCACCCGGGTCACAGAAACGTGCAAAGGACTCAAACTCCCAACGCTCCAGGTCGACGATGTCGTAGTCCACATACTTGACAAAAAGCTCCTGCAAGAGCGCCCTTCGACGGTCCTCGTTTTCCAAACGGGCGACTTCACGCTGGCTTTGGGGCTCGCGCGCAAACGCTTCGTACAAGAATGTGATGGGGCTTTGCATCGCATCGATTCCCGACACGCGGAAGTCCTCCTCTCGGTACCCCAAGGCCTGGATGTCCCGGACAATTTCCTTCAGCGTTCGCGGCGCGATGACCTCGGCCGTTCCAACTTCCACATTGAGCACCCGCAACACCACATTCATGGCGTCTCCCGATCCCACGCGACGTTCTTGGGTGTGGTACCCCACGGCACCAAACACGAGCGTGTCCCCGAGGCAGGCCCGCATCAGAAACTCCCCGTCGCTTCCCACAAATTCACCGGCACTCGATCGCCTGTTGACGACCATGGACGAGGGAATCCAACGACCGTGGACGTCCCCCACCACCCCGGAAACCACCACCACACTGTCGCAAGCGAAAGGGGGCGCCGTTTGGGCTTGACCCCACAAGCTGCACAGACCACAAACGACGATTGTCAACAGCGGACGCATGCGCACAAAGTACGGGCAGAACGCACGGAAGCGGGGTCGCCTTTAACGTACCTTCCCATCATGTCCTCGGATGCCTCCTTCCCACAAAACGCACGCTCGCGGGCCCGCGACGCAGCCCGTGCGCTCATCCAGTCCGCCCAGGCTTGGACTCCGGAGTCCCTGGCAAAGGCGGTCCGCGAAGGGCAGCGAGAGGCTCTGGCGCAAGCCATCACGTGGGTGGAGAGCGCCCATCCCGACCACCAGGACCGCAACGAAGCCCTCTTGCGCCTCGCCCCCAGTGCGGGGCAGAGTGTGCGCATCGGATTCACGGGGATTCCCGGGGCCGGCAAGAGCACGTTGATTGAACGGTTTGGACTCGATGCCGTTCGTCGTGGCGCACGCGTGGCCGTCTTGGCCGTGGACCCCTCGTCTCAACGAACCCAGGGTGCGCTTCTGGGAGACAAGACGCGCATGCACGACCTGTCGAAACATCCCGATGCCTTCGTCCGCCCTTCCGCTGCTTCCTCCACCCTCGGAGGTGTGGCTCGCTCCACGTCCGAAGCCATTCAGCTTTGTGAAGCCGCGGGATACGACCTGATTTTGGTCGAAACCGTGGGCGTCGGCCAAAGCGAAGTGACGGTGCGGAGCATGGTCGACGTGTTTGTGTTGATGCTCATTGGTGGCGCCGGGGACGACGTCCAAGGAATCAAACGAGGTGTGGTCGAGATGGCCGATGCTGTGGTGGTTCACAAAGCCGAGGAGGAACGCCTTGCGGCGTGCCGCACCACGGCTGGGGCGTATCGCCAAGCGCTGCACGTCTTGCCCCAACCGCCCTCTGGCTCCGACACCGAAGTCATGCTGGTGTCCAGCTTGACAGGCGATGGCCACGACGCGCTTTGGGAGCACATTCAACACCTCACGGAAACCTGGAAGGACTCCGGATGGTGGAAGACTCAGCGCACCCAGCAACGGCTTGATGCCATGCACCGCCATGCCCGACAGTTGCTGATTGAATCGCACATGCACCACAAGTCCGAAGCATGGACACGCCTGGAAAAGGACGTGTTGGAAGGTGAAGCAAGTCCGTTCGCCTCGGCGCGAAGCTGGGTCCACCTCCCTTTGAATTCGTGAAGGTTCTTGCGTGCCTCGGAGCTGTTGCTGCAGTGGCGTGGACCGCGGGTGTGGTCCTCGGGCGGGCGCGGGCCACGCAACGCCATGAGAACGTCTCTACCTCTGCGTTGAAGACGCTGCAAGGGCGCATGTTGCATGCCCGAAACATGGGCATGCGGCTCCAAGAACTGGCGTCCAACCAACAACGTCTGCAAGCGGAACAAGCTCACTTGCGACTTCTGCAAGATTTGAAGGACGAAGTGCAATGGCTCCTTTCCCAGGTGGAATCCACATTGGCCGAGCACCACAAACACGACCCCGATCGCTTGGAAGACATGCTCGACGCCACGGGCAAAGCCCTGCGCTTGGTGTTGGATGCCGGAAGACGACCGATGACGACTTGGCAGCAGGCGCAGGAGACCTTGATCCACCTTCACAAAACGCTTTGCCTCATCCGGGACCTCCCCACTCCTGCCTCCACAAATGACACTATTCAAAACGCTGATAAACAAATCAATCAAGTTGTTTTGATTCAACTGATGATTGAACTCCACAGATTGGAGTTGACCGGCGAGACGTTCCCCTTTCTGGGGAGTGATTCAGGGGTCACAGCCCAGTTGAGCGACGGCGCCCAACGAAGCGTCGCGTGGTCTCAGGACGTTCGGGAAGATTGAATCTTCTGCACGGCTTGTTCCACCGTCATGGCTTCCTGAACGCCCTCCTGCATGTCCTTCACCATGACTTGGCCTGATGCCAATTCGCTTTCCCCCAGCACGAGCACCCAGCGCACGCTGCGGTCGTTGGCGTACTTGAATTGCTTCTTCAGTTTCGCGGGGTCCGGGTACAATTCGGCGGACAGACCTGCCTCTCGCAAGGCCTGAGTCGCTTGCAACTCCTTGGGCAGCTCGCCTTGCTCCATTTGGACCACCATGGCGTCGAGACCATCGCTGGCCATGGCTGGCCACGCGTCGAAGTGGTTCAGCACGTCTTCAATGCGGTCAGCGCCGAAGCTGATGCCCACGCCGCTCATGCCTTTCCATCCAAAGATGCCCGTCAAATCGTCGTAACGTCCCCCGCCGCAAATGCTGCCCACAGGCGCGTCGTCCACGGTGACCTCAAAAATGGCGCCCGTGTAGTAATCCAGCCCTCGGGCCAACAAGGGATCCATGCGCAACGTGTCCAACTTGACGCCTGTGTTCACTGCGCGCGCGATGAGGTCGCGCACACTGGCCAGGGCCGTCTCGCCCGATGTTTGGCCTTCCAGCAAGGTGGCCAACGCGTCGAGCGCAGCCATGGGGTTCTTGTGGTCGCGCAACGCCACGAGCTCGGGCAATTGCGCTGCAGCCGACTGGGGCAGTCCTCGCTCCGCGAATTCGCGAATCACGCCATCCACGCCCACCTTGTCGAGCTTGTCCACCGCAACCGTCCAGTCCGTGAATTGCGCCTCGGTCACGCCCCCCAACGAAGCCAAGGCTTGGAGCAAACGGCGGTCGTTGATTTGGATTCGGAATCCTGGGACCCCGAGCGCCGTCAGACCCTCGGAGAAAATTTGAACGAGTTCCAACTCGCACAGGGTGCTCTCCGATCCGATGATGTCGCAATCGCATTGGGTGAACTCCTGGTAACGTCCCTTTCCAGGACGGTCACCACGCCACACATTTTGGATTTGGTAACGCTTGAATGGGAACGTCAACTCGTTGCGGTTCATCACCACAAAACGCGCAAACGGCACGGTCAAGTCGTAGCGCAAAGCCTTCTTGCTGATGCGCGGCGTCAACGCCTTGCTGTCTTTGCTGGCCAACAGGGCGTCATCTGCCTTGGCGAGGTAGTCCCCGTTGTTGAGGATCTTGAAAATGAGCTGGTCACCCTCCTCCCCGTATTTGCCGGTCAACGTCGAGAGGTTCTCGAAGGATGGCGTTTGGATGGGCACGAAGCCATGGGCCTCGAACACGTGACGCAAGGTGTCAAACATCCACTGCCGGCGCACCATGGCGCGCGGTCCAAAATCACGGGTTCCCTTGGGGATCGATGGCTTGCTCATGGCCTGCAAAAATAGGCCTGAATCCTCAGCGCTTCAGGCGCCGGCGGTATTGGATGAACAAAGTCACAATCAACACCGCGGTCAAAATCCAAATCACTTGCATGCCGCCAACATACAACCTTTTCCGTTCGGTCAACCCCTACTTTTGCCGCATGTTCCCCCAAGCTCCCCTTCTCACCCTGCGCGGTCACCAAGGTGCGGTCTACGATTTGGCATGGGACGCCTCGGACCAATCGTGGATTTCCGCGGGCGGAGATGGCGTGGTGGCACGCTGGTCTTTGGGGAACACCGATGGCACCGCCCTCTTTCAACATGCCTCCCCCTTTTTCGCCGTGACCGTCTGGGATGACCTCGTGCTTGGGGGCAACCACACGGGGGAGCTCTTTGTCAAAACCCCAGACAAGCACACGGTCTACACCCCCCACAAGGCCCCCGTTTTCGCCTTGTTTGTGGATGATCAAAACCGCCTTTGGAGCGGCGATGGCGCGGGGGTGATTGGCATGTGGTCTCGCGAGGGCCACGTCCTTCGGCTCGAACAACAGTGGAACACCAGCCTCGGCAAAATCCGGCACTTCTCCCCCCACCCTCAAGGCCTGTTGATTGCCGGAGGCAGCGGTCAGTGGTGCGTGTTGGACGAGGCGGGCACACTCCATCCCGGAGTGCAGGCGCATGCGCGGAGCTGTTACTGGGCCCTTCACCTCGAGGCCAAGAATGTGGTGCTCAGTGGCGGCCAAGACGGCCAGTTGCACGTGCAGCGCGATGACGAATCCTTGCTGACATTGGACGTGCATCAAAGCGCCACGTACCGTGGCATGATCCACGGTTCGACGCTTTGGACGTGCGGACGGGACAAGGACGTGAAAGCATGGAGCCTTGATTCTCTGGATGCTTTGGACAAGCTCAAGCTTCCGCACACCCGTTCCGTCAACGCGATGACGTTGGGCGGACCTGACGGCTCGCATCTTGCCACGGGAAGCGACGACCGGAGCATCAAGGTTTGGGCGCTTTGACGCCCTCTGTCGCTTGGAGCCTCACCACACAATGGGCTTCTCTCCCCGTGCTTCCAGCGCTGCATTGCATCGACTGAACGGTTGACTGTCCCAAAAACCACGGTACGCCGCCAGCGGACTGGGGTGGGCTGAAGCAATGACCGTGTCGCCTGGCCGCTCGGCTCCGTGCGCTTCCACCACACGGGCGTGGGTGTGTTGGGCCGGTTTGCCCCAGAGAATCCAAACCAACGAGGGCGTGCGCGCCATCAAAGCCACGAGCAAGTCGTGCACCGCCCCTTCCCAACCGAGGCCTTGGTGCGCCCCAGCCGTGCCCATTTCGGTCGTCAACACGGCGTTGAGCAAGAGCACGCCCTGTTGGGCCCAATCTTCCAAATTGGCCGGCCGATCGAAGGGGACATCCAAGTCGGAGGCCCGCTCCTTGAACACGTTTCGGAGCGACGGCGGCCAAGGCAGCAATGGGTCGGCCACACTGAACGCCAAGCCGTGGGCTTGGCGCATGCCGTGGTACGGATCCTGTCCCAACAGCACCACCTTGACCTCTTCCGGAGACGTGCACTCCAACGCACGCCACATGTCGGCCATCGGCGGGCAAAGCGCCCCCTTGCGCTCCGCCTCGCGGATGCGGGCCAAGAGCACGGACGGACCGTCGCCCCCCTCCACGCACCAAGACGGCAGGAAATCCTGCCAGTTGGCGGGAGGTGCACACCAGGGTTTGGACGGGCTCGACATGCGCAATTTTGGAGGGTTGTGGAAAACCTCAGCACGGTTTCACGCGCGTCGGCTTTACACGGGGCAATCTAGGGGGTATTTTTGCGCTTTCCCACTTGCCTCTACACCATGACCGAAGCCCTTCCCATTGACCCCGAAGTCGCCAAGCGCCTCAACAGCAAAAAAGGGAAGGATCTCTATGGTTATCAAGGAGAAGCGATCGACCAAATCATGGAACGCTTCCGCAAATTCCCCTCAGGATACAACCTGCTGTACCAGCTTCCCACAGGGGGTGGCAAGACGGTGATTTTCTCGGAACTCGCCAAGCGATACATCTTGGAGACCGGCAAGCGCGTGCTCATTCTGACGCACCGCATCGAGCTTTTGGGCCAAACTTCCTCCATGCTCACGGAGATTGGGGTGCCCAACAAAATCATCAACAGCAAGGTCAAAGAACTCGAAGAAAGCGAGGATCACTGGTGCTACGTGGCGATGGTGGAAACGCTCAACAACCGCCTGAACGACGAGCGCATTGGCTTTGAAGACTTGGGGTTGGTCGTGGTCGACGAAGCGCACTACAACAGCTTCCGAAAGCTCTTCAAGCACTTCGACCAACAGGTGCTGCTCGGGGTCACGGCCACGCCGTTGTCCAGCAACATCAAGCTCCCCCTCCACGACAACTACATCGAGTTGATCGTGGGCGAGAGCATCGGCAGTTTGGTCGACCAAGGCTTCTTGGCCAAGGCCAACACCTACAGCTACGACGTGAACCTCCG
>CAZGQI010000039.1:0-16289 GCA_964527895.1 uncultured Comamonadaceae bacterium
ACGACGCGCCCCGTCGTGGGGTAGGGGACACCGAGCCACGTGTTGGCTTCGGCCACGTTGCCCTCTCGGAGGGCCTGGCGGACCTTGGTGGAACTGACCCGCACATCCTCCACGCGGTGCGCGTCGAGGGCTTCCACATGGAAGCCCAGAGCCTCTCCCAAGGTTTGCAACGTGGAGAAGTCGCCCGCCCGGTTGCGCCCGAACCGGTGGTCGTCGCCAATCACCACAGCCACGGGTTGAATGCAATCGCCCATCAGGCTCTTGGCATACTCCCACGGGGTCATGCGGGCGAGAGACAACGTGAAGGGGTGCAGGACCACATTGTCGAGTCCGGCGTCTTCCAACAAGGCGAGGCGTTCGTCCAGGGTGTTCAAAAGTTCCAACCCGTGGTGTTCGGGGTCGAGCACCGTCCGAGGGTGAGGGTGGAAACTTAGCAGGGTGGTCTCGGCATCGTATTTGGCCGCAACCTCCCGCAATTGCTGGAGAACAGCGCGGTGTCCAGCATGAACCCCATCAAACGTGCCGACGGTCAAAACCGTCCGACGGGCGCCTTCAGAAGGGGTTGGAAATTCGGATGCGTGGTGATGCACTCGCACTGTGCAAAGTTAGGTGCGGAATTTCGAGGCGAACGAACTATTTTTGCCTTCGATTTCACAAGCAAACCACACCAATGTCCGCACAAGGAACCATTGCACAAGTCATCGGCCCAGTCGTTGACATCCGCTTCCCCCAAGGAGTTGCCCTCCCCAAGATTCTCGACGCCCTCGTGGTCGAGCGCGCCGAAGGCAACCTGATTCTCGAAACCCAAAAGCACATCGGTGAAGACACCGTTCGCGCCATCTCCATGGAGGCGACGGAAGGTTTGAGCCGCGGCATGGCAGTCCAAGCCACCGGAACAGGCATCACAATGCCCACCGGCGAAGGCATCAAGGGCGGCCTGTTCAACGTGGTGGGTCAAGCCATCGACGGCATTGAGGGGCGTTCCTTTGGCGAAGGCCGTTCCATCCACCAAGCGCCTCCCAAGTTTGAGGACTTGAGCACCTCGACCGACGTGTTGTTCACGGGCATCAAGGTGATCGACCTCATCGAGCCTTACGCCAAGGGCGGTAAAATTGGATTGTTCGGTGGTGCCGGTGTGGGCAAGACGGTGTTGATCATGGAGCTCATCAACAACATCGCGAAAGGCTACGAGGGCATCTCGGTCTTCGCTGGTGTGGGTGAGCGTACCCGTGAAGGAAACGACTTGTTGCGCGAGATGATCGAGTCTGGCGTCATCAAGTACGGCGAAGCCTTTGTCGAGAGCATGGAAGCTGGCGGCTGGGACCTCACCAAGGTGGACAACAAAGAACTCGAGAAGAGCCAGGCGACGTTGGTGTTTGGCCAAATGAACGAGCCTCCAGGTGCACGTGCACGCGTGGCTTTGTCTGGTTTGACGGTGGCGGAGTACTTCCGCGACGGAGACGAGCAAAGCGGCGGCCGTGACATCCTCTTCTTCATCGACAACATCTTCCGTTTCACCCAGGCCGGTTCAGAGGTGTCCGCACTTCTCGGTCGTATGCCTTCGGCGGTGGGTTACCAGCCTACGCTCGCGACGGAAATGGGTGCGATGCAGGAGCGCATCACCTCCACGAAGCGCGGTTCGATCACGTCTGTGCAGGCGGTCTACGTCCCTGCGGATGACTTGACTGACCCTGCACCTGCCACGACGTTTGCCCACTTGGACGCGACGACGGTACTCTCTCGTAAGATTGCCTCACTCGGCATTTACCCCGCTGTGGACCCACTCGACAGCACAAGCCGAATCTTGACCCCCGACGTGGTGGGCAAGGAGCACTACGACATGGCCGAGCGTGTGAAGGAAACGCTCCAACGCTACAAGGAGCTTCAGGACATCATTGCCATCCTCGGCATGGATGAATTGAGCGAAGAGGACAAGCAAACGGTGAACCGCGCACGTCGCATCAGCCGCTTCCTCTCACAGCCCTTCCACGTGGCCGAGCAGTTCACCGGCATTCCTGGTGTTCTCGTCCCCATCGAAGACACCATCAAGGGCTTCAAAATGATTTTGGACGGTGAGCTTGACCAGTACCCCGAAGCGGCTTTCAACTTGAAGGGCAACATCGAGGAGGTGATTGAGGCCGGCGAAAAGATGTTGGCTGAGGCCTAATCAAGACCATCATGACGGTTGACATCCTCACCCCCGACACCACCCTGTTCTCTGGAGAAGCCACGTTTGTGGGATTGCCAGGGTCAGACGGAAGCTTGGGCATCTTGAACAACCACGCCCCCCTCGTGACCACGCTCAAGGCCGGTCAAGTGGTGGTGCGCGCCGAAGGCGGTGAACAAACGTTCGACGTCAACGGTGGCAGCGTGGAAGTGCTCAACAACGTGGTGACGGTGCTCGCAGAGTAAGTCGACATCACATCGCAACGCAAACAACGCGACCCGAGGGTCGCGTTGTTTCGTTTGGGGGAATTCGTTTCAGGCCATACGACCCGCGAAAGGAGGACCTTCAAGGATGATGGTACGGCTCTCCTTTGAGAATGGTGTGGGCGCGGTACAGCTGTTCGGCCGCGCAGATGCGGATGAGCTCGTGCGGAAAGGTGAGCTTGCTCAGGGACCAGGTGCCGTGTGCCTTGGCGCGCAGCGAAGGGTCAAACCCGTACGGTCCGCCAATGAGGAAGGCGGTGTGGCGCAATCCGCGGTTCATGAGTCCTTGCAGGTGCTTCGACAATTGGATGGAGCCCATCTGGGGTCCGTGCTCGTCGAGGAGGATGAGGTGGTCGACCCCTTGAAGGTGTTTGTCGGCCACGGCAGCCTCCTCTTTCATCATGCGCGCGGGATCAGCTTTGGCGTGCTTGCCTTTCAGGTTGGGCGTCTCGATGTACTGGTATTTGGTGTAGCGCGAGAGACGCTTGTTGTACATCTCCACCCCATCCTTGACCCAAGGTTGTGAAGTGGCGCCAATGGCAATCAAACTCAATTGCATGCCGCAAAGGTAGGACGGGTATCTTCGCGGCATGATGGATCAGCACATGTTGCGCATGCTGGATTGGGCGCTGGAAGAGGATTTGGGCCGTGGCGATTGCACGTCGAATTCGAGCGTGCCTGCGACCTTGTCCCACGAGGGGTTCATTTTGGCCAAAGAAGCGGGCGTGGTCGCCGGCATCGAGGTGGCGCGCGAAGTGTTCAAGCGCGTGGACCCCGAGGTGGTGTTCGAGGCCAAGGTGGCCGACGGCGATGCCGTGGCGGTGGGCGACGTGGTGATTCGGATTGAAGGCAACGCACGAAGCATCTTGGCTTCCGAGCGGCTCGCCCTGAACTTCATGCAGCGCATGAGCGGCGTGGCCACCACGACGCGCAAGGCCATGGATGTGCTTGCGGGCACGCCGACCCGGGTCTTGGACACCCGAAAAACCACGCCCGGGCTTCGCGCCTTCGAGAAGTGGGGCGTCCGGTTGGGCGGGGGCGTCAACCACCGCATGGGGTTGTACGACATGATTTTGATCAAAGACAACCACGTGGATTACGCGGGAAGCATGACGGCAGCCCTGGCCGGTGTGCAGGCGTACTTCGAAAGCGGAGAGCCACGGGTGCCTGTGGTGGTCGAGGTGCGTTCGATGTCTGAATTGAACGAAGCATTGGCGGCGTCCGAGGCCGAGGGCTTGAAGCTCGAGCGCTTGCTGCTCGACAACTTCTCGCCTGCGCAGGTCAAGGAGGCCGTGTCCCATGTGACAGGCCGCCTGCCCTTGGAGGCGTCTGGCGGCATCGATTTGTCCAACCTGCGCGCCTACGGCGAGGCCGGCGTGGACTTCGTGTCCATGGGGGCGCTGACGCACAGCGTGAAGAGCCTTGATTTGTCCCTCAAAACCCAACCGACCCTCGGATGAGTTTGCCGGACGGACCTCTCTTTCGTTGGCTGGCCTCGCGCCGCCTCGTCCAGCGGTTTCAGGCGTTCTTGAGGCGAATGCAACCCTGGGGACAGGAGGGGATGAACGTCTACGACGTGCTGCGGTTTTTCCTTGTGGGCTTGATCAACGGCGCCGTGGCCACGCGGGCTGCCGCCATTTCCTTTCGCCTCTTTCTCGCCTTTTTTCCCGCGGTGATCTTTGTGTTGAGCGTGCTTCCACACACTCCGCTGGAGACAGAGGCGGTCATGGATGCCCTGCTGTTGCTGTTTCCCGGCGACACGGTGAGCCTCTTCGAGCAAACGGTGTCCGACTTGTTGGGCAAGACGCAAGGAGCGTTGCTGTCCGTCGGTTTTGTGCTGACCTTGTACTACGCGTCGAGCAGCGTCCACGCGGTGTTGTCGGGGTTCAACGAGAGCGCGTTGCTCGACCAAAAAGGCAATCCCTGGCTCATCCGCATCTGGTCCATGTTTTTGCTGGTCTTGCTCGTGGTGCTTCTCGGGGTGGCCGTGTTGCTGATCGGTTTCAGTGGCGATATGCTGACGTGGATGTCAGGCCGCGGATGGCTGCCTGGAGAATCGCTGAAGTGGTTCAACCTGGCACGCTGGGTGGGTGCCGTGGTGTTGATCTACAGTTCCGTGACCCTGCTCTACAACGTGGGCCATTGGGACCGCCTGAAGTGGCGTACGGCCACCCCGGGTGCCGCCATGACCACAATTTTGATGGTGTTGCTGTCGGTGGGCTTCAGTTTCTTCATTGCCCAACTGAACACCTACAACCGGTTGTACGGCTCGCTGGGCACGCTGATGCTTGCGTTGGTCTGGGTCAACGCCAACAGCGCTGTTTTGCTTCTCGGGTTCGAGTTGGATGCAAGCATTGAAAAGGCGCGCCGAGAAGCGCGCGAGAAGTTTTCAGGCTCTGGGGCTTGAGCAACTTCAGGAAGGCGCGATTTGGAATCGTGTTGCCGTGAACTACTTTGGACCCATGAAGCAATTCTTATCCCTCGGTTTGGCCTTGGTGCTCGGCATGGGCGCCGCATGGGCTCAAAGCAACCCCTTGCTCGGCAAGTGGAAGACCAAAGACGACGAAACCGGTCGCATCAAAAGCATCGTTGAAATCACAGAACGCGACGGCAAGTTTTATGGCCAGGTTGTGGAGTTGTTCCGCCTTCCTGAGGAGGACCAAGATCCCTACTGTGACCTCTGTGAAGACGACCGCAAGGACAAGCGCGTGTTGGGCATGGAAATCGTCCGCGACATGGAATTTGACGAAGAGTGGGAGTGGGAAGACGGCACCATTTGCGACCCCAAGAAGGGCAGCGTGTACGACTGCGAAATGTGGTTTGAGGACGGCGATTACGACACCCTGAAAGTCCGGGGCTACATCCTGTTCTTGTTCCGCACCCAAGAGTGGTACCGCGTCAAGGAATGACCTTTCGGCCTCACCGAATCAAGCGCCTGTTCCGGTTCGGTTCAGGCGCTTTTTCATTTCGGTGGTCACCTCGGGAAGGCATCCCAACGCCCAGCAACCGCCCAACACCAGGCCTCCGGCAATCCCACCGCGAAGCAGGGCGAGTGCCAGTTGGGCGGGCTGACCCCAAGCGTATGCACCGACGGGGATGTCCACAGCGAAGGACACGCCAGCCACCACAAGTGCGATGACCCCCACGGAGAACCACTGACGTGAGAACGGGTGGATGCGGAACAACCGCCACATCAGGCTGGTGCGCCAGCCCATGTTCCACACCCCAGTGAGGCCTGTGGCGAGCGCAGCGCCTTCAATGCCCCAGCCCAGCCATTGCATGAAGGCGTAGTTGGTGATCAAGGTCATCACGACCAACCCAAGGTTGATGGGGAGCGCGAGTTTGTAGCGCTCGGAGAACTGCAAAATGGGGCCAGCCGTGCCACCTGAGGCCTCCGCCACGAACGCCATGCCCACAGCCAAGACGACCCATTGCAGTCCCTGGTAATTCTCGGGCAGGGCGAGGTCGAGGGCGGGCATGCCAGCGAGAATGGCCACGAGGACGGCTGCGGTGACGGCGAGCTGAACCCGCGCGGCTTGCTGGAGTTGAGGTCCGCTTTGTTCGGCGCCCCGAGCGGCCACGGCCTTCGATGTCAGGGACCGGAGGATGGGCGACATGGCACGCAAGGGCATGGACACCACAGTGGCAATGAAAAAGGCGAAGGTGTAACGCGGCACGGCAGCAAGGCCCAGCAATGCCCCGACCATCACGAAATCCAGGTTTTTCGCCACGGTCCTCGCGCCGTTGTTCCACAGGGCGAACATGCCGTATTCGAAGAAGGGACGGATGTCTTTGCGCAGCTCGGGTTTTCCCAGCCTGGCCCCGGCACCCCAAGCTTCGCCCAGCATCAGCACCACGGCGGCAGCGTAGCTGTAGAGGAACCACCGAAAGAACGTCTCGAAGGGCATCAGCCCTTGCAGGTACATGACTGCGAGGGCGAGGTAGGTGCCCTTGAGCCAGACCTCTTGGATGACCGTCACGGCGACGGTGCGCATGCGGTGAACGAGGGCGGCTTTGAGGAGCAACATGGCCAAATACGCACCGCCCATGTACACAAACGCCCCCACGCGATCTTCGAGAAGCCAGCCCGCATTGGCGTCCAAGGCCAGCAGGACATCTGCCCCTGCAAACGTGGACACCACCCCCACCGCCGCCAGCGCCACGGCCGGAAGAAGACAAAGGGTGGTGAGCATGGCGGACTCGCGCTTGGCGTCGGAGGCGTGAGGCAGGAATCGGAGGATGGCGCTGGGGGAGCCGAGGGCGAGGATTTGGGCCAAAATGGTGCCCCACGCCGTCAAAATCCGCAACAAGCCCCAGCCTTCTTCAAACCCCTCGAAGGCCTTGGGCAAGACGTACATCGTGTTGATCGCGCCAAGCAGAAGCCCCGTGACCAAGGCCACGCTGTTTCTTGCGGATTGTTTGGCAACGATGCCCATGGTGCAGAGTTAGAAAGAAAAGGACTCCTTCGGGTCCAAGACGACACAATGTTCGCAGTATTTGGCGTCGGAGTTGTGCACAACCCGGTTCCCTTCGGCGACATACGCGTCCAACTTGCTGGCGAGCCAATCGATGAAGGTTTGGGCATGGTGGGGTTTGATCAAGCGCTCGCCATCGATCTCGAGCATGAGCAGGCCCTCCCGGACGTTGCGCCCCGATCGGATGGCCGCGAAAACCCCGTGTTCTTGGGCTTCGGGCCCCAATGACGCCAACACCATGGTGGCGTAGACGACGAGCTGAAGCGCCTTGCCTTTGTCTCCTCCTTCCAGTTGTTCCGTCCAGGCGCCTTTGAGCTTGAGCTCCTTGGCTTCGACTTTGCCGGATTTGTAGTCCACCACCCGAGGGACGCCATGCACTTCCTCCCGGCGGTCGGCAAACCCTCGGAACCCCAAGGTTCCTGCGGCAGTGCCAGGGTGGGTGGAGGTCAGTTCTTGCTCGAGTTTGACGATGTGGGGCGCCGGACTGCCGTCGGCCAATTCCTTCATTTCTTGGCGAAGGAGCTTGAGCAGGGTGGTCCGGGCGATTTCCAGTTGAAGCACGTTTTCGCCGCGTTTGACCAGCGCCGCATTGTATTCGCTTTCGAGTGCCTGTTCCAACAACGAATCGAGGGCCAAACGGACGTTCTCCAAATGGTGCATCTGCAGCACGTGACCCTCCACCTCCGCGAGTCCGTGCTCCATCACCCAGTGTACCACGCTTCCGAGGGTGCTGGCCTCCATGGCGGTTTGGATTTCGGTGGCTTGGCCCATGCCGTAGAGGTAGCGGTAGGCGAAGTTTCGGGGGCACTGCAGCAGGGTGTTGATGGCGCTCGGCGACATGCCTTGTGAGGACCATTCTCCCAGTCGCGTACGCATGCCGTCTGACACTTTGAGTTCTGGGATTTCAGGCCGGGCGTCGGGCAAGGGGAGTTGGTGCACGACGTGTTCCACCGCGAGGTAGGGCTCGCCTTGCGCCTTGTGGAACGATCCCTCAAGTTGCATGAGGTAGCGCGAGGGTTCACCGCCATCTTTCTTGTCCGATGTGCCGCGGTACAGCAGGTGGATCTCCTTGGAGCGGTTCATCAAGCGGTGGACCAAATACGCATATCTCGCCTCCCGTTCACGGGGGCCGGGCAGATGCAGGGCATGCCGCAGATCGAGCGGGAGAAAGCTGTCGGGCATGGAGGTTTGGGGCACGGTGCCCTCGTTCATGTCCAAGACGACAATCCGGTCAAAATCCAAGGCACGGGTCTCGGTGAGGCCCATGATTTGGAGTCCTTGGTTCGGCTCGCCCAACAAATCCACGCGCTCTTGACGAAGCAACCTGCGCACCATGGCCCGCACTTCCTTGGCATGCGTCATCGGGGCGTGGGCCTCTTGGAGTCGCTTCAACACGGCCAGCACGGTCCGGAAGCGGCGCCATCCTGCAGGAATCCATGGCACGGCGCGTTCCTGGTCGTCCTCCAGGTCTTCGGAGAGGGTCTGGGGCAAAGACTCCATGCGCTGTTCCAGGGTCTGTGCCCAGGACGACATGGCGTCGAGGAAGGCCATGGCCTCGTCGGTCTTCAGCGCGCGCAGGCCTTCCAGTTCTTCGGCCCATTTTGGCGCGCGCTCTTCGAGGAAGTCGTCGGATTTGACCCAGTTTCGATGCGCTTTGGCCAAACGATGGATGGCCTTGCTCACCTGTTTTCGTCCGGGACCGGGTCCCGCAACGTGGAGCATGACCGGGTGGGCATGCAAGGCTTGGACGTGTTCGAGCCGCCAGCCGGTCCCTTGGGTTTCGAGCATCATGAACAGATGTTCCACAAACGACACGACCGGGGTTTCATGCAGGGCCACACCCATCGTCACATTGATGCCGTTTGGTTGGGGGGGCAGGGCTTGGAGCAAGGTCCCCAAGCTGCTCCCGTCCGGCAGGATCACCAACGTTCGGTCCAACTCGTCTGGGGACAAGGACGCGACAAGGTTGCGCACGTATTGGGTTTGGCTGACCGTGGAGGAGCAGGCCACGGCGCGAACGGCAGGGGGTGTTGTCGAGATGGTGGCCCGCGGAAAGGCCGCGTCGGTGCCGCGGTGCTTCCGCACAAACAGGCCCGCTTCGTTGTGGACGTCGTCGACGTAGCTCGCGTCGGCATCCCACAGGACCGTCAATCCGCCGCGCTTGTTCCATTGGGCGAGACACTGCCATTCGGCGGTGCTCATTGTCGCGAGGCCCGCCGCCAACACGTGGTCGACGTCCAAGCGGCCTTCTCCTTCCGCCACCCGGCGGGTCAGGTGGGCGCGTGTGGCCATGCCGTCTTGCGCCAACGCTTCGTTCAGCAAGCCGTACATGGCGGGCAAACGACGCCACTGGCGCTCGAACGATTTTTGGTCTTCCGACCACGGCTCCTCTCCAAAGCTCCAATCCTCGATGCCTTGGATGTCGGCCAAATTTTGGAAGACGCGGTGCACGTCGGCCAATTCGTGGTCGACGGCTGCAAAATCGCCCAGCACGACGGTGGCCCACGGCACAAACCGGTCAAAGGTCAATTCCGGCTGGTCGGCATGCACGAGGTGGTAGAACCGGGCCAGGACTTCCAAGGGGTCGGCCGCCGTCCAAGGGGAGGAGTCCTCGACAAAACCACTGAGGGCATAAAACTTGGGCAGGCGGACGGGGGCGTCCAGCCGTTCGTGGAGGGCTTTTCGGATGCGAGACATGGCCCGGTGGCTAGGCAGCACGACGGCAAGTCGGTGCAGCTTTTGGGCGTCGCGAAGGGGGTGGGCCAAGATGGCGTCCACGACTTCATCCAAAAACGAAGTGCCTAGCAGTGTTTTCTTGGGTCGTGGGGGGCGGCTCATCAGCCCCTCAAGGTAAAGCCATTCCTCACGAATGTCCAGAGCTCCTGGCGTCCGGATTTGGTGAGTGTTGCACGCTTCAATTCGCCCCAGAACGACCGTTCTTCTTCCGCCGGCAAGTCGGGCGCCACCGGTGGCGCCACGGGCCGCTCTTCAAACGCCGGCACACTCGACTCGGGGTCGATGCCATGCTCGTTCAAAATGCCGAGCAATTCGTCGCTGACGCGGTACCGCTCCTTGGCCTGCTCTTGGTAGCCCAGCTGCTCTTCCAGCAAGCCAAGGTTGTTCCATGTCACCGCGTCCTCGGGGTCGAGCTCGAGGGCCTTTTTGTAGTCCTCGATGGCGCCGTGGGTGTCTCCTGTAGCTTGCTTCATCCATCCCCGGGAGCTGTAGCGGTAGCTGTAGTCCGGCTGGGTGTCGGCCGCGCGGTTTAACCACGTCAACGCCACCTCCTTTTCTCCGCAATGGAAATGACAGACCGCCCGGTCGTGCATGGCGTCAGGATCGGTGACGTCGTCTGACCACCATGCCAGCCACGCTTCCAGCGCTTCAGGCCAGGCGTGACGTTCCATCGCCGACTCTGCACGGGCCTTGGAGTTGTCAGCGTTGGGATTTTGAGAAGGTTTCATGGTCGGGCCAATCGAAATGCGAAATTGGGGCAACTTCGCCATATGCAGTACCCCGTGTACCTTCAATTGTCAGGAACGGAGAATGTGTATGCCATTCAGGGGCCGGACAGGTTTTGGGAGTGCACCCCTCTGGGAGCCCAAACCCTCTGCCACGACGTCCTCGCCACAACGTGGCCAGAGCGTCAACGGATCCTCGACATGGTTGCCGACGATGGGCCGTGGGAAAGAATCGACCGCGCCGCGTTTGAGGCCCAATGGAACAAGGGAAATTGCAACATGGAATCGACCGCCATCCCCCTGGACGTGCTTGAGCATGTGGAACTGGCGCCATACACCACGTTTGGCATCGAAGCCAAGGCGCGCTGGTTTGCGGAGGTGACCTCCGTCGATGGACTTCGTGCTGCGTTGGATTGGTCTCGGTCGCATGGCGTGGAGGTGTTCGTGCTGGGGGGAGGAAGCAACATGTTGCTGCACGGCGACGTGGAAGCCTTGGTGCTCCGCATCCAAATCCGCGGTGTTGAAGTGCGCTCCGACGACGGCCGCCATGTGGAAGTCGCTGTGGGCGCGGGGGAGGTGTGGCACGATTTCGTCATGCACACCCTCGACCAAGGATGGGGCGGGTTGGAAAACCTCTCGCTTATTCCCGGCAGTGTGGGCGCCAGTCCCATGCAGAACATCGGGGCCTACGGCGTGGAAATTCGAGATCATTTTGCCTGGCTGGACGCCGTGCGCATTTCAGATGGCGCCCTGCAGCGATTCACGGCAGAGGATTGCGCCTTTGGGTACCGCGAAAGCGTGTTCAAGCGGGAAGAAAAAGGGAAGTGGATTCTGGTTCGGGTGGGCTTTCATTTGGACCGGGAAAGCCCGCTTCGCATGGGCTACGGCGCAATCGAGCAAGAGCTTCAACACCTTCCGGAGGCGGAACGCACGCACCGAGATGTGAGCGAGGCCGTCATCCGCATCCGCCAGTCCAAACTGCCCGATCCCGCAGAGATTGGAAACGCTGGTTCGTTCTTCAAAAACCCCACCATCTCCGCAGAGCAAGCGAATGCGCTCTTGGCCAGCCATCCCAACATGCCCAACTATCCTCAGCCATCCGGGGAGGTGAAGCTTGCGGCGGGCTGGCTCATCGAACAGGCGGGGTGGAAGGGCCACAACCGGACCACCCATGGCGTGCACGACCGCCAAGCGCTGGTGTTGGTGCACTTTGGAGGCGCCACAGGAAAAGAGGTGTGGGACCTGGCCCAGGACGTCATGACGTCGGTGAAGGACCAGTTTGGGGTGTCTTTGGAGCCCGAGGTCAACCAGGTGGGCTTGAAGGACTGATTCCTCAGTACTCCACGCAGGGGTGGTAGGGCGGCCGTGGATCGCGACGGCGGGCGACATCCCAGAAGTATTTCACACTGAATTCGTGCGAACCCGCCGTGCCGAGTGCGCCAAGGCGGTTCAAGGTGATGTCGTAGCTGTATCCCATTTTGAAGTCGCGGTTGCCAAATCCAAACACGAAGCTCAACGCATCCACATCCATGCTTCCATCCGCCGCCGTTTGCACAGGCAGGCCACGGTACCACACGCCCAGCGTAAACAGGGTCATGTCGTAATAGGCACCCACATCGAGTTGATTTCGGTCTCCCTGTTGCATGTACTTCCAAGACACGACCACGTCGCGACGGAACCGTCCGCGTGGTCCGCGGGCCAACTGAATGCGCGCACCTCCGTGTCCCGTGTAGAGCACGGCAAGTTTCTCAGGCAAAGCAGGATTCAAGCTCACATTGGGGGAGGTCAAGTGGTTGGCCGAAGCCCCAAACCACACCCGACGCGAGAGCAACATGAATCCTGCACCCATGTCCATGTATTGCGTTCCCACGCCCAAGCCTTGCTCGATGGAGACGTCGGCGAAGTCGCGCAAGATCTGGTCCATGAACACGAGGTTGGTCATGTCGATGCTCCGGGCCCCAAAGCCCAGTTGCATGCCTGTCCTCAAATTGAGGCGGCGTCCCAAACGGAGGTTGTGCGACGCCTGTCCCATGAACTGGATGCGGTTCAGCGCACCCGCGCCAGCTTGTTCGTTGCTCAGCAAGAATCCAAAGCCCATCCGTTTGTCCAACGTGGGACGGTCGTAGGCCAAATGAAAGCCTGTGAACGCCTGTGGCAGTCCCGTCCATTGTGCACGGTACAACGAGGCCAAACGCGCCTTGCCGGACACCCCGGCATACGCGGGGTTGAAGGACGTCGGTGCAGCGTTGAACTGCGTGAACTGTTGATCCTGGGCATGCGCCCCAGTCCCCGACGTGCAGAGGCACGCGAGCACGGCCGCGGAGGCGGCGAGCTTCGAAATCGAGGGCAGGGAAAGGCGCATGGGGTGATTTACGGGAGATTGAAGGGAAGAGTTACATCAACGGGCCAGCAACGTCACGTTTCCGAGTTGCTGAAGACGCTCGCCATTGCTCAGAGTGGCCGTGGCTTTCCAAGCATAGACGTCTGTGGCGGCCAATTTGCCTTGCACATAGCCGTCCCATCCAATGCCAACTTCGTTGCTGTGGAAGATCATTTCACCCCACTTGGTGAAGACCATCAATTCGTAGGTCTCGATGCCCACGTGCATGGGGCGGAAGACGTCGTTGTCGTAGCTGTTGGCGTCGTAGTATCCCCCCGTCGACCCCGTCGAGCTCGGAGTGAATGCGTTGGGGAACACCATCATCCCTCCTTCCTCAGCCAATACGGCTTCTGGCAGGGTGAATGTCGTCGAACAGCCCCAGATGTTGTCAGCGGTCAACGAGACGTCGTACACCCCTGCCTGGAGGTATTCGTGGATGGGGGTTTCAGCGATGCTAGTGGCGCCGTCACCAAAATCCCAAGCGTATTGGGTGGCCCCCTCAGACAGGTTCAGGAAGAACACGGGCTGGCCGGGAACCATGACGTGGTTGGGATTGAGTGAAAACGCCGCCTGTGCAGTGGGGAACACCTCGACCACAGCTGAGTGCGACTCCACCAACTCAGAGCCGTCGAACCCTTCCACGTACAACGTCACGTCGTACACGCCAGGTTCGTTGAACACATGAACGGGGCTGTCGTCACTGCGGACCGATCCGTCTGAGAATTCCCAGCGGTAGCTGCTTGCGTACGTGCTGAGGTTGTCAAACTGCACGGTCAGGGGCGCGCATCCGGCGCCTTCTCCGGTGAAGCCGATGGTTGGGCTGGGGGCCACAATTTGAACCGCCGTGCTTGCCACCGAGGAGCAGTAGCCGTTGTCGACTTCCAAGGTGATGTCGAACGTTCCCCACGTGCCGTACGCATGGGGTTCAGGCTGGGCCTCGTAGCTGACCTGCCCATCCCCAAACGTCCAGTAGTGGCTCGCACTCTCTCCCGCCATGGAGGTGTTGGACAACGTGACGGTCGTGGCCGGGTACGTCATTTGCGTAGAGCTTGTCACAAAATCGGCCGTCGGTGCGGCAAACACCTGCACAGAAACCTGTGCGGTGTCCGTGCAGCCGTAGATCGATTCTGCGACCAACGACACCGTGTAAGTCGCATCTTCCCCAGGTGTGGTGGTGAAGACGTGGCTGGCGTGGGTGGTGGCGCTTTGGCCTCCATCGCCAAAATCCCACGTGTAGCTGGCCGCACCATCGCTGAGGTTCAGGAAATCCACTTCGAGCGGGGCGCATCCTGTCAGTCCACCTTCGATGCGGGCTTCCACCTGAGGCAACACCTCGATGTACGCCACATCCTGGCTGTAGCAACCCGCGGAGGTCGATGCAGTCAATACCGCGGCATACGTCAACACGTTCGACGTGGGGTTGAAGTACTCCACCGTGTGTTCAGCTGCAGTTTCTTCGCTGTTCAGTCCGGTGCCGTAGCTCCAGATGTAGGTCTCGCCTCCCACGCTTTGGTTGCCAAACGTCACTTCGAGTGGGTAGCATCCGGCTTGGTCGAGCACCTCGATGTCTGCAATGGGGGTGGCGTGAACCTCGACCTCGTGGCTTGTGCTGTCTGCACAACCGTACGTGCTGGTGGCATTCAATTGAATGGTGTAGACGCTGCTGGCGTCCGCGGCCGTGTCAAAAAGGTGGCTGGGCTGGGCGCTCGAGGAAGTGGGGCTTCCATCTCCAAAATCCCACGTGAAGGTGCCGTTCGCGTTGGTGCTTTGGTTCACGAGCGTCAAGGTGAATGGGGCACATGCTGGCGCCGGAGCCACAAAGTCTGCCGTCACCTCGGGGAACACGGTGTGGTTCACCGAGGTGTGGGCCGCGCATCCAAAAGCGGTGGTGGCGGTTTGGACCACCTCCACGACCATCGGTTCGAAGTCGTCATTGTCAAACACGTGCGTGCTTCCAGGATTGGTGCTGGGTCCCGCACCATCGCCCCAGTTCAGGGTGACTTCGTCGGCGTACATGCTGCCATCCAAGAGCGCAATTTCTGTGCCCGCGCAGGCAGCCATGTCGGACAACGCAAAGTCAGACACAGGGGTGTGGTGCACGGTGGCAGTCACCGAGGACTCGGCGTGGCACCCGAAGGGCGAGGTGATGCTCAAGCCCAGGGTCAATGCCTCATCCTGTCCTTCAAGTCCCACAAACGTGCGTTGAAGATCCACGCCCTCAAACGTGTCTCCGTCGGGCAGCGTCCACGTGATGTTGTGGTTGCTCGCACCGGCATAGCCCTCGGCCGTCAAGTCGGACTGCCACGGGGCACATCCTTCCAATGCCCCAACGGGGTTGGCCACCACTTCGGGGTACACTTCCACGGCGAGGGTGTGGGTGTCGGTGCAACCGCCTTCGGCTTCCACGGTCAACGTCACGGCGCGAGAGGCCAAGTCAAAGCCAGTCAGCTCAAACGTGTGTTCGTGCGCGGTGCCATTCAATCCTGACGCCGTGGTGGCATCGCCGTAGTTCCAGGCGTACGTCGTGGCGCGCTGACTCATTTCTTCGAAAGTGACGGTCAAAGGCGCGCATCCGCTCTGGATGTCTGCCGTGAATTCGGCCACGGGGCTCGGGTTCACGATGACCTCGCGCGCCACAGAACCAGGACAGCCAAAGCTGTTTTCTGCTTCGAGCGACAGGGTGAAGGTCACTGGTGCGTCCGTGTTGTTTTCAAACACGTGCACGGGGTTGGGCACCATGGAGTTGGGTGTGCCGTCGCCAAAAGACCACATGTGGTTTTGGGCCCCATTGACCACGGGCGCCATCATCGAGAAGGGAGAGCACGCCTCGGTTTGGTCCAAGACCATGTTGAACAACGCTTCAGGCTTCACAGTGACCGCAGCGCCGGTGGTGTCGTGACAACCGTTGGCGGCAAATGCAATCAGTTGCACAGGCTCAGCCTGCAGGAATCCCGTGGTGTTGGTGAACACGTGCGTGGGTTCCACCTCCTCCGAGAAGGTGCCGTCCTCAAACAACCACTTGTATGCCGTGGCGCGCTGGCTCTCGTTGGTGAACACGGGCGTGTAAGGCGAACAGGCCGCGGGCGACACCGAGAAAGAGGCGTCTGAACTCGGCAGGGTTCGCACTTCGAGGGTGGCCTCGGTGGTGCATGCAAACTCGTTGATGGCTGTTGCCGTGACAGGATACATCACCTCCACGGAGGGATCTCCGAGGTAGGTGTGGGACACCAGGTCGCCGTCGCCGCCGTTGTCGTCGCCAAACGTCCACACGACGCTGCCGTCGCTCGTGGCAGAAAAGTCCACAAACAGCGGAGCGCATCCCTCTGTCACGTTGCCCGAAATGGCGAGCGAAGGCGCCTCTCGCACGGTCACTTCTTGGGAAGTGCTCGCCGTGCAGTAGGGGTCGCTGACCTCCAGCGTGACGGTGAAATCCCCCCCCCCCATGAACATGTGTTCAGGGTGACGGTCGGAAGAGGTGCCTGCGTCGCCAAACGCCCAATTCCAGCTCACAAGCGTGTCGCTTCCGTTGGGCAAGCTCAAATC
>CAZGQI010000040.1:0-15515 GCA_964527895.1 uncultured Comamonadaceae bacterium
TCGACCAAGGCTTCTTGGCCAAGGCCAACACCTACAGCTACGACGTGAACCTCCGGGCGCTGAAGGTGGGCATCAACGGCGACTACACTGTAAGCTCTTCCGAGCGCCTCTACGGCAACTTCCTCATGCAAGAGAAACTGCTCTATGCTTACGAGGAAAAAGCCAAAGGCACCAAGACCCTCATCTTTAACAACGGCATCAACACCTCCAAGCAGGTTCAGGCCATGTTTGCCGAAGAGGGTTACCCGTGCATGCACTTGGACAACACCCACAGTGAGAAAGAGCGGGCGGACATCTTGGAGTGGTTCCACACCACCCCCGATGCTGTGCTTTCTTCGGTGTCCATCTTGACCACAGGGTTTGACGAGCCTACGGTGGAGACCATCATCCTGAACCGGGCGACAAAGTCGTTGACGCTGTACCATCAGATGATTGGCCGTGGGTCCCGCGTGCTGAAGAACAAGAAGGAGTTCGTGGTCATTGACTTGGGGAACAACGCACGGCGATTTGGCCTGTGGGACGCCCACATCAACTGGCACGACATCTTCAAGTCTCCCCAGTCGTACATCGACGGGCTGTACACCGACGAAGAGATCGAAAACGAATTCGTGTACGAGATGCCCGACGAGGTCGCCGAGCGCTTCAAGGGCGGTCCCATCACGGAGTTTGACATGGCTGAAGCGTACGTCGAAGTCACCCGCGAAGGACTTCGCCCCAAGGAGGCCATCAAGCGCAGCTTGGAGCAGCACGTCGCCATGATCAAATACGCCTCCGAGGATTACTGGGATGCCGTGGAAGTCGTCGATTTGCTCGCGGACGACGTGAAGTTCAGGGTGAAGCAATACGCCAAGTGCATTGCCAAAGCCACCCCCAACTACCGGAGTTGGCTGGAAGAAGAGTACTGTCGCAACCTCAAGACGGCCCTGCGACATGCCTTCAACGATGAAGACTGAGCCCCCGTTCATGAATTGAGTGGACCGGAAGGTTCCTTTGGAGAAGGGGTTCTTGTAGCTTATATGCATGAGCGTGCTGACGATTGTGCTGACGGCGGTCCTGTGTGGGGGGTTGGGCATGTGGTGTGGTCAGCGTTGGACGCCCCGTCGGCCCGAGCGCTTCTCCGCAACCCCTCCTGACGCGTGGATGGAGCGACACCAAAGGCTGCGCGACCAATCCAAGTTGGCCCAGCGACGCCACGACCTCCGACACACCCGAAACGAAGTCCAACAGCAAACGCTTCAGCTTCACCTCAGTCCGCACTTCATGTTCAACGCCCTGTCGTCCGTGCAGTGGTTGTGGTCAGAGCACAAGCGCGATCGGGCGGCCCAATTGTTCTCCAATTTTGTCACGCTTTGGCGCCACCATTGGCGAAGCCAGGAGGCCAGCACGCACACCCTGCAGGAAGAATTGGCATCCCTCCAAGCGTATTTGACCTTGGAGGCGCAGCGCTTGGGCCGGGCCGTGGCTTTGGAGGTACGCGTCGACCCCTCAGTGTCGCTCGACGGACGACTCCCTGCCCTGCTTCTTCAACCGGCGATGGAGAATGCCCTTTGGCATGGCCTCGATGCATCTGTGGCACACCCCCGCTTGGAACTTGTCATCTCGCCACAGGAAGGACGCGCAAACTGGGTGACCATCGTCCTGCGGGACAACGGCGTCGGTCTTTCCCGTTCCTCTTCCACCACCTCGACAGACGCGCCATCTGACCACGTCTCCATGGGGACTGAAATCACGTCGATGCGACTTCGCGAGGTTCATCGCGAGGCCAGGTTTGACCTGCGTGAAGCGCGTGCGCCGTGGAGCACCGAAGTCGTGATCAGCCTTCCTTTGGTTGTGCCAAACTCGTGAGGGCAGGCAACCTTGGCGAGGGCGACGCCTCGAGCGTTCCCTCCAGGGCATCCAAGGCATCCAGCCAGCCCACGGCGGCAATCATCGCCGCGTTGTCGGTGCAGTACGCCATGGGAGGAATGTGCACGGTCCACCCGCGCTCGGCTTGGGCTTCAGCGAGGCGCGCGCGCAGGCCTGAATTGGCGCTCACGCCACCCGCAATCGCAACCTCTGTGATGCCCGTGTCCTCCACCGCTTGAATCAAGGGCGCCATCAACATGTCCAGGATCGCCGCCTGCACGGAGGCGCAGATGTCGGCTTGGTTGTCTTGCACGAAGCGCGCATCCTTGTCTTGCGCTTGCTTCAAAAAATTCAGGACCTGTGTTTTCAAGCCGCTGAAACTCCAGTTGTATCCGTCCATTCTCGGACGCGAAAAGGAGAATGCCCCTGGGTTGCCTTGGACCGCCAATTTGTCCACCACTGGGCCGCCGGGGTATGGCAGGCCAATCAATTTGGCCACCTTGTCGAAGGCCTCGCCGGCTGCATCGTCCAAGGTTTGGCCCAACACTTCCATGTCGTTGGGACGGCGGACCTTGACCAGCTGCGTGTGTCCCCCACTCACCGTCAGGCAGAGAAAGGGATACGCCGGAGGAAGCCCGGGCTCAAGGACATGGGCCAAGATGTGCGCGCGCATGTGGTGGACCGGAATGGAAGGAATGTCCAATCCCCACGCCATCGCCTTGGCGAACGAGGTGCCAACGTGCAGCGATCCCTGCAGGCCAGGCCCCAAGGTGTAGGCGATGGCATCCAAATCCGCGGCGGCCACGCCAGCCTTGTCCAAAGCAGCTTGCACCACGGGCTGGATCTTGGAGAGGTGTGCACGCGAAGCCCATTCGGGAACCACGCCCCCCACCTCCGCATGCAGGGCTTGATTGGCCACGACGTTGCTCAAGACCTGAGGACCTCGAATCACCGCCGCAGACGTGTCGTCGCACGACGACTCAATTCCCAAAATGAGTGGATGCGGTGCGTGTTCCATGCAGGTCAAAAATACGACGTGCTTTTCGCCACGCCTATCTTCGGGGACACGACCGCAGACCATCGCGCGCCATGACCCCGACAGATGCCAACTCCACCCCCACGCCGAAGCGCCGCAGAAGGCTGTGGGGCTTGCTGGCCGGGACCGTTGGGACACTTGCGTTGGGCGTGCTGACCTTCAACGTGTGGGTCACTTCGGTGGTCAATGGCGCCCTGGGCACCACAGCGATTGACGCGACCTTGGCGCATGTCCGCCTCGATGTGGGCCAAAGGCAATGCACCATCGTGGGCCTCTCCTGGCAATCGACCGATGGAAACACGCGCATGACCTTGGATTCCTTAGCATGCGCCATTCCGGTGTGGCGTTCCGGGGTGTGGCACCTTGCCTCTGCACATGCCGGCTCCCTCAAGGTCGAAGTGAACGGAGCGACGTCCGGAGAAGAGGATGCGCCCCCATTTTGGGAAGGCCTCCCAACGGGACTGCACATCGACAGCATGGCTTGGCGACACGTGACGGTGTCGGCCAACCGAAGCCACACCGCCCACATCACCAGAAGCCATTTGCGCGAACTGACCTTGGACAAGGCCGGCCTCCGTTGGGAAGACCTGCGTCTTGGAGGCGGACGCGTGGATTCGCCTGTCTTGCCGGACACGCTCGATTTGCCCCCAGGCCAATGTGCTGCATCGTGGACGCCGTCAGGGCTTGAGCTTCACAGCGAAGGCCTGAGCTTGCCAGGATTGTCCTTCGAGGGAGACCTCTCTTGGCCCATGAACGACGGCGGCGGAAGGCTCCACTTCGACTGGCCGGTCCTGCAGCCCTGGCTTGAAGCCGCGGGCAGGGGTGCCTGGGTGAAGGACTTCGGATTGGCAACCGCCCAATCTGAAATGACGTGGTCTACCCAAGGCCCGCGTTGGGAACTGTCCGCCGCAGGTCCAAGCTGGCTCTCTTGTCAAGCCAGTGGGTCCGACTCCAGTTGGGTGGGACACCTCGACCTCTCTGCCATCCCGCCTGTGGCGCGAGACTTTTGGCCTTCCGACGTGTGCCGCATCGACCTTGAAGGCGATGTCCGGGAAAGTCGTCTCGCCGTGGCGGGGGACTCTTCGGTTTCCGCCCAAATCCGCATCCGCCCCCCGCAATCCTGGCAAACATGGCTGACTTCGCGGAACACTTGGCCCCATCTCGAGGTGGAATTGGATCGGTGGGAGAACCTCATTTCCTCTCCTGAGGAACGTCTGACGGCAAGCGTGCATCCTGATGGCGACGCATGCTCTGTGAGCCTCGCCCAATTGACCTCGCGCCTCCCTTGGTCGGCCGCAGGTCGGTACACCGAAAACCGCTGGGACATTCGGGCCGAAGCGGGTCCAATGGTGCTTGGGCGCGACACCTTGGCTTTTTCCTCCGAGGCCCAGGTCGACCTGCGTGAGGATGGCCTGCGCTGGCAAGCGTTGAACCGCGCGTTGGCCTGGGAAGACACCTTGATGTGGACGGGGGACGTCAATTGGCGTGAGCCTGCAATTTCTTGGATGTCGTCCCTCCACGGCATGGACGCCGACCTCGACGCACGTGGTGAGGACCTGCCTTGGACCGTGGCTGAGGCTGCCATGGCGTGGCTCCATCGCCGCCCCGCTTCGTGGCCTGCGCTCGAATGCTCAGGACAAATCGGTCCCAACCAGCCCCTGCTTGCCTTGACGATGCCTGACCTGTCCTTGCGGGACACCGCATCCTTCCACATGTCCTGTGGCGGCGACGTGGCGCAGCTGTCCCTGAATGTGCCCGGGGGACGGGTTTCCAACGTGGATTTGGGGCCCTCCAACCTCAGCCTCTCGAGCACCTCCGACCACGTGCAAGGTCACTTGGGCGTGCGAGCAGAGGTTGGCGGCAAGCCATGGAACGCCCACGTCGACTTGCTAGGAACCAATCGCTGGCAAGCCCTGACCGAAGTCACCCTTCCCGATGGGCAAGTCGCTTCCCTCCTCGCGGACGCCCATCCCGACGGAGCTTCCTGGACTTGGGGACTCTTGGAGACCTCCATCCCCTTGGGGACAGAACGCCTGGCTTTGCAAAACGGTCCGATTCATTGGACTCCGGGAGACGACAGCGCTCCGGGAGCAAACGTGTTGTTGGGCGGAGATTGGGGCTCCATGGCCATGAACGTGCTGCCCTCGTCACATGGCGCATGGACGGTGGACGTCGAAGGCCAATTGACGCCGGGTGGACTGTCGTCATTGCATCCTGCACTCCACGCGGACGGACTTGAATTCCAAGGGCAATGGAGCCATGACGACTCATCCGGGGGGGTGGGCACCCTCCAAACCGCGTCGCACAACGTGGCCTTCGAATCCATCTCTTTTGCTTCCTTGACCTCCCGCATGCACTTCCGGGAGGGGCGGTTGCATGCCGAAGTGAATGCCGACCAACCCGCATCACAAACGCACTTGCACGGGACCGCCACGTGGGAAGTATCGACCCCCGATGACCTTCGCGTCGACGCCAACGTGACGCACATCCCCCTGTCTTGGGTTCAACCCTGGGTGGACAGCAGTGCAGCCATCTTGACCGGAACGTTGGATGCCGCGGTCGAGGTGTCAGGACCTTGGCGTGCGCCCCTGCTGTCCGGGGGCGGCATCATCGACACGCTGACGGCGGAAATCCCGAGTCTGGGCACCTCCTTTGGCGCTTCCGGGGCCTTCGTGATTGGGCGCGATGAAGTGGTGCTGCGTTCGTGCGTGCTCTCGGATCGCCTCGGCGCAACGGCACGTGTGGAAGGAGCGCTTCTGCACGACGGATTTGCCGACTGGAACTTCGACGTGTCGATGGTAGACACGCCCAACGACATGCTGATCATGGACCTTCCCCCCTCCTCGAAATCGCCGGTATCTGGGGTGTTGGTCGGCCGAGGAAGCCTGGATGCCTTTTTCTGGAACAACCGTCTCGAATTGCGCGGGGACGTGTCCGCCGAGGCGCCCACCGATTTTACGTTGTCGCTGGAGGACGGAGAATCCGAGGGCTGGGGCTCATGGGTGGTCTTTGCCACAGATGCCCCCTCCGATTCGGCGGCGGCCCCGGAAGAAGTGGACGAGCTCAGTGTGCTTTTGGACTTGAACATCGAAGCCAAACCCGAGGCACAGGTCACCATTTTGACCGACCCAGAGAACAATGCCAACCTGGTGGGTAGCACCGAGGGCAACATCCACTTGACGCTGGAAGATTGGGAACGGATGACCCTGACAGGCACCTTGACGGTGGTGGAAGGACGCTACGACTTCGCGCTGGGTCCGCTGCTTCGCAAACAATTCAGCGTGGATGAGGGCGGGACGCTGTTTTGGAGTGGGGATCCGTACCAAGGCACGGTGGACTTGAACGCCAAGTACGCCACCCGCGCCAACGTCCAACCGCTCTTGGGAAGCGCCTCGACGGGGGTGCAAAACGAAGACATCGACGTCATCCTTCACCTCAATGGGCCCATGTTGCGGCCCAACATCGGGTTTGACCTCGACGCACCTCGCGCGCCTTCGATTGTGGCCGAAGCCCTTGCCACGGCCGTGGTGGACGATGCCGAGCGCACCCGACAAGCCATCGCCTTGCTGAGTTTGCAGGAGTTTCTTCCCCAGCAAATCAACACCCTCGAACTCGGGACCACGGGGCTTCAAGAGTACAGCATCGACATGGTCACTTCCCAACTGTCCAATTGGCTGAGCAAAATCAACGAGGACATCGATGTGGGCATCCGCTACGACGCCTCCTCTGCGCTGAACCCGGGATCTGTCAACCAAGACGCCCTGCAGCTCGCCTTGAAAGCATCGTTTTTCCAAGACAAGCTCGAAGTGGAGGGCGCCTTGGGTTCAAGAGACATGACGCAGGAAGCGTTGAGCGAAGCCCAACTCCAAAACGTCCGCATCCTCTACAACCTCAACGAAGAACGGGGCCTACAACTGACGGGGTTCTCGGAATCCCAAACCACCGTCACGCAATCGGGAAACACCACCAGCCAAGGCGTGGGCATTCGGTGGCACCGCTCTTTCAATTGGACGTGGCCTTGGAATCAGTCCAAGACCGCCTCGGAAGACAACTGAACTTCGGCGTGAGCGGATTGGGTTTCCTGATGCTGCAACCAACAGTCGATCAGCCATCCTTTGGCCACTTGGGGATTGCGGAACACCCTAAAAGGAACTTCAGAGGAAAAGAACATCCATCGGATGCGGTGCCTCAACGCGGTGATGCCTGAGGGCACAACGGCCGCACGCGCCACCACCCCTTCTGAGGCTTCCTTCGTCATCCAAAACGACAGCACTTCTTGGTCAAAGACCTCGATGTCCGCCGGAATCACATGGAGGACTGTGCCGCTGTGCTCAGGACAGAGGGCCTTGCGCTCCTCTTCGATGCGCCGCGCCGCGTTTTCATCCAGCAGGTGGTCGGCGTGGTGCACCACAGCACACATGCCCGAGGCCCACGTGTACTCTGCGCGTTCAGAAGAACTTTTCAATCCATGTTCCACGTCCTCCAAGATGAGGAGGAGCATGTGCGATTTTGTGTCAACCGATGCGAAAGTGTTCACACCCCGATGGGCATTTCATCGGAATCCCCCAGAAACATTGGGTTATTCGCAGCTGTAGTCGCTGATGCCGCTGGGCGCTGGGGAGCAAAAGTTGAGGGCCGCCGTCAGATCGCCCTCCTGCAAGTGCTGGATGGTTTGCTTGGTGTATCCCAAGCCGTACACCCCCAAGGTGCTTCTCGAACCCCACAACCCGACGCCGCCCATGGGCTCGCCGTCACTGCCAATCACTTCGATGTTCGTCCAGGTCGGACGGTCCTGCACAATGCTGTTGGTGGTCTCGTTGACGTCCAAGTAAATGGCCAAGTCTTGGTTCGCGACTTGCAACACAAAGTCGAAAGCGCGCTCCATTTGGAATTCTTCGTCATAGCGGCCCAAGACGCGACGGATGCGCGGGTTCGCTTCCAACCGCGTGCTCAACTCGCCATAGAGGCGCTGGCACTCGAAGGGCTCGTCGATCGTTTGGAAGCCGTTGAGGCCGTTGACTTCACGGGTCCCCACGGAGAGGGTCACGGTGCGGTCCCGGGCGCTGTCCAGCAAAGTCAAGGCGTCGTCGGCGTAGTAGCGCTCCTCAAAGTGCACGACCAAAGACGCCGTGTACAGACTTGCCCCGGGGGACGTGGTCCACTTGAACGGGAAATTGGGGTACGTCGCCGAGCCGTCCGGGTTGACCGCGGCAAAGCCCATTTTGTAGTTGGGCAGGTTGGGCGGTGGCTGGTTGATGGCCCCCACGCTCGACTCCACCATGGTCGTGGTGGAACGGGCTTCTTTGCCGTCGGGCAACGTCAATTCAAGGCGGTACAGCTTGTCGTCGAGCAACGGCTCGCTGGTCGTTTCTGCGAAGTACACACGCTGGCTGGGCCCAAAAAAGATGCCCGACGTTTCCTTGTTGTCAATCAAGGTGTCACGCAACGTCCACGCCCGGCCGGTGGGCAATTCGTTGCCCACGATGCCTCCTGAGCTTGAAGGAACCAACTCGATGATGCGCGCATCGATGCTGCCTGCGGGGTACTCAGAGCTGTCCGCCACCTGCGCGGCGAGCAACTGGTTGCCCTCCCCCAACCACGTCCGGTTGATCTTGACCCACTGCGTGTCTGCCTGCAGTTCGAGCAACCCATAGACCACTGGAATGCTGTCGTAGGGCGCCGTCAAATCCACTTCCGTGCTGCACCCGAACGTCGCCATTGTCGCGACCAAGGCACCGCCCACTCCCCAACGCGTCCACAAAGTTTGGTTGTTGCTCATGGGACAAAATTACGCCTCCACCGGCGGTTTGGGCAACGTCAAGAGGAAGGACATGGTGTCCACCCCATCGGCGTAGTCGCGCAGCGTGGGACATTGGTTCTCCCCGAAGGACGCCACGCGCATTCCCTCCGCCTCCAACGGAGTCCGGCTGGCACTGTCGGCACGCAGCGTGACCACTTGAATGTCGTCCTTCCGCTCGGCCAATTGCGCCTGAACGGCAGAGGCCTCCTCGTACCGTTCGATGAACAGCGTGCCAATGGGCGACACCAAGCCGTCGTCCGCCTTGACCAGCAAGAATCCGTTTTCCACCATCTCCTCCTTGTTGAGGAGCCAAACGGCTTTGTGGTAGTCGTAATTGTTCGCGTATTTGCCGTGCTGGCCGAGGTGACCCCAGCGCACCCATTGGGCAAAGCATCGGTCCAAGTCAAACCCCTTGGGCAGCCACACTTTCGTCACGCTGCGGCATCCCATGCCGAAGTGCGCGAAGATGTCCTCCCCCAACTGGTCCAGTTCCTCATCCGTTTCCGCGCCGTCCAACACGGCCACCGACGTGCGTGGTCCGCGAAACACATGCGGTAGATGGCCAAAGTAGGCCTCGAAGTAGCGGCTGGCGTTGGCCCCGCCCGTGGCGATGACCGCATCCATGTGCTGCATGAGTCCGTCGTGAAACACCACCGCCTCGCCGACGTAGGGTGCGAATTCGGCCCATTTGGCCACCACCCATCGGGGCAACACCGCGTCGTCTTTGGAAGCCTTGATGTGCACCTCGTGGCCGGAAAGCACCGCGCACAGCACGTCGTGCCATCCCACAAGCGGCAGGTTGCCCGCCAGGATCAACCCCACTTTCACGCCCGTTTGTTCCGCGGGAAACGCATACGCCTCTGCCCAAGCTGCGACGCCTTCCTCAGACAACGCGTGGCCATGGGCTTGGAGCGACCGCTTGACGCTTTCGGCGGTGAACCAGCCGTTTTGGGCCAAGGCTGTGCGCTGAATCTCTTCATCCAAGTGGGCTTCTTCACGAAACCATTGGCCCAACTGAACAAGGGAGGAAAGGAGTGTGTTGGAATCGTACATTTGTAAGACAAAGGTATTTGCCATGGCCATCATGATTACAGACGAATGCATCAACTGCGGTGCATGTGAGCCGGAGTGCCCCAACAACGCCATCTATGAAGGCGGGGCCACGTGGAAGTTCGCGGACGGCACGGGCTTCAGCGGACGCGGAGAGCACCCCGTGGCGGGTGTCGTGGAGGCGGACGAGGAGCACGAAGCGGTGAACCCCGACCTCTACTACATCGTCAGCGACAAGTGCACCGAGTGCGTGGGATTCCACGACGAGCCTCAATGCGCTGCCGTGTGTCCGGTGGATTGCTGCGTGGACGATCCCGGCCACCGCGAATCAGAGGAAGACCTGTTGGCGAAAAAAGCCTTCATGCACCTGTAAGATTCAAGCCGGTTCGGCGTTAGGTTGGTACCATGAAGTCCATCCTCTTCTCTTTGTCTCGGTTTTGTGCCGTGCTCCTGACCCTGGGGGCATGTCTCCCTGCTGCAGCCCAATCGCCCGAGTGGGCGCGCGTGGCCGCTGCCCAAGAAAGCCTGAACCAAGCCTCGACGGAAGAAGATCGACTCGCCCTTCACGGGCAGCTGCAAGGACTGTGGGCCGAGGCCCTGGCCACAGGCCACGCCTTTGACGTGGCGTGGGGCGAATGGAACAACGCCGTGGTCGATTTGGGCAAGGACGAGGAACGCATGATTGTGTTCACGTGGAATGTGGAACTCGACGACCGCACCCAACGCTACGGTGGGTGGGTCGCCACCGCCGCCCCTGAATCTGTGTTGGGCTACACCTTCACGATGCTCAACCACGACCGTGATGCCGACCCGCAAGACATGGGACGGATGCACCGCCACGACCGCTGGCAAGGGGGGTTGTACTACAGCGGCATCTTGACCTATGACCGCAACACTCCCGTCTACACCCTGCTGGCATGGGACGGCGCCGACGCGTTGACCACACGGAAGTGGGTCGAGACTGTGGAGACGCGCAATGGACGGGTGCGGTTTGGGGCGCCGCGATTTGACACCCCCGATGGACTGGTCAAGCGCGTGGTCCTCACCTACGCCGACGCCGTGCAAGCCACCCTGCGCATCGAAGAGGGGCTGGAGCGGATTGTGTTTGACCATTTGGCTCCAGAAGATCCCAGTTTCCGGGGTCAATACGCCTTCTACGGCCCCACGCTCAACTACGACGGGTTGGCGTGGCGCAAAGGGCGGTGGTACTTCTCCTCCGACGTGGCCGTCAAAAACGGGGAAGACAGTTCTCCCCGAGAATACCGCGCCCCCTCCCGTCGCCGTCGCCGCAGCTGACATCCTGCCGTATCTTCCTTCCATGAACTTGACCCTCATCGCCCGTCAGGCTGCGCGTGCTTGCGCTGTACTCTGCCTCATGACCAGCGCGTCGCTTTTGCATGCCCAATCCGAGGCCCCACTGCCTTCAGGTGCCCAAATGATGGAAGACCTGGTTCGGTTGACCATGGTGCCGCTGTCCGACGCCCCTCTGGAATTTGAGGGCAACTTGGTCTATGAACTCACACAACAAGGACGCACGAGTGTTGGTGAACTTCGATGGGGGAACGACGGGAAGCTCCTCATGTGGACGGACGCCCTTGACAGAAAGGGGCTGTACAGTGTTCAATTGGACCCCACCCGTCCAATGGCGTCGTTGACCATGATGAACAAGGAAGGCAGTTTCTTGACGCCGGACATGATGAAAATGGCCAAATATTGGACCGAAGAAGGCAACCCCCCGCCTGCCACACGCCCCCTCAAGCGCAACGACAAGGTTGCGCCCGACACCCTGCTTGGAAAACCTTGTGTGCGGCATGACGTGAAGTTGGGCAAAGCCCGCGCCTCGGTGTGGGTCGCCACAGACGACCTCGATCTGAGCGCTGCAGAACTCGCCAACCTTCGTGTTGCATGGAGCCATTGGCTGAATGCACGCGCCGGTGCGGAAGTCATTCAGGGCCTGATTTTGCCCGAAGGGATGCCGTTGAAAGTGGAATGGGGCATGCCCGACAAGGACAAGAACCTGCCCAACGCCCTCACCACCGTCACCCTGAATGCGGCGGCATCCTACACCTTGAATGCACCAGAGATTTGGATGCATGTGCCGGGCCGCGACATCAACGAAGTGGCACGCGAACTGCGCGACCAACAGGAAGCCGGCGAGGAGAAAAGCACGGGCACGGAGAAGGAATAAACTGAGGTCACTCGGGCTTGCGCCAGGAGGCCTGCCCCAACCACACTTCTGTGGCCCCCGATCCGTAGCGACGTGGATCGCCTTCGCGGTACGAACAATCTGGATGGTGTTGTTCCAACGACGTGCGGATTTGGTGACGCAGCACCCCTTGACCGATGCCATGGATGAACACGATTCTGCGAAGCTTCTCGCGCTTGGCGATGTCCATCATGCGGTCAAAATGGTCCATTTGGATGGCCAATTTCGCACGGTCCGGCAACCCGCTTTGGTCGTCCACCAATTCGTGGATGTGCAGGTCCACCTCCATGTGGGCATCTCGGCGGGCCATGCTGGTGGCCTGCACGTTTTGGTAACGGACCTCAAAGTCTTTCTGCAGTTCGCGCATGCGCTTCTCCCCCACTTCCTGGGCCAAAAGCTGCGCCACATCCGGAATCGTGTCGCCGTATTGCTTGGCTTCCTCTTCCGGGTCCGGGGCGATGAGAAGTTCAGCATGGCCGACGGAGCGCTCGAACCCATCTTCATCCTCGACCACCACGGTGGCGCCCTCGATGCGCACGACGGTGGCGCTGCCCACGTCGTTCAAAAACTTCACCCGTTGTCCTGGTTGCAAGGTTCCCATCACTTCTTTTGAATCACCACTTGGCATGTGACCGCCGGTCCCTGGTGGAACGGCCCTTCGTCGAGCACCTGGGCGCATCGTGCATTCCACACGAGGGTCGCGTCGTCAAACGCCCTTTCAATGTCCTCTGAGAACGTGGCTTCGTGAAACAGCATGTCCAAGCGCTTGGGACCTCCCGAGTTCAATCCGAGTTGGTCCCGGTGGAAGCCTTCGACAATCATGCAGCCTCCCGGCTTGACCCACTGCCAGGCACGCGCGTGGAATTCCGCACGACGTTCCTCCGGCATGTGCGCAAACACGAGCCCCACCACGTCGAACTGCGTCTCAGGCGCGTACGTAAACGCATTGGCCACCTCGACGTGAATGTCGACGCCGCGTGACGCTGCGAGGGCTTGGGATTTTTGGACCCCCACAGGACTCACGTCGAACGCACTCACCGTCCAACCTTGCGCGGCGGCATGCACCGCATTGCGCCCCTCCCCGTCGCAGGGAAGACACACGGTGCCTGCGTTGCGCAGGGCGAGTTGCGACGCAAAAAAGACGTTGGGTTGCACCCCATACACGGTGTCGTTGGCACTGTATCGTTCGTCCCACATGTTCATGATTCGAAGTACGGACACGTGCGGCTACCTTGCACCATGATGAAGCGAAAAATGACGTGGATGAGCTTGGGGTTCATGGTGCTGAATGTGGCGGCAGGACAAACGGAAGACCTCCGCACCGACAGCGCCCTCGTTCGCGAGGTGTTCAGCGAAGTCTTGGCCCATGGCGAGGCCCATGAAAACCTGCGCGTCCTCTGCAAGGACATTGGACATCGACTGAGCGGTTCTCCCAGTGCCGATCGCGCCATCGCATGGGGACAAACCATGATGGATCAGTACGGTGCCGACACGTCGTACATCATGCCCGTCACAGTGCCGGCGTGGACCCGGGGCGACGTGGCGGAAGCCTCCGCCAAGGATGCCGACGGCCACTTCATGCCTTTGCACATCACGGCCTTGGGCGGGTCGGTGCCCACCCCAGAAGCGGGATGGATAGAAGGGCCGCTTTTGGTGGTCCGTCAGTTGGATGCCCTCGACACCCTGGACGCCCGTGGCCACATCGTGCTGTTCAACCGCCCCATGGATCCGCTGCTCATCAACACGGGTGCGGCTTACGGCGGGGCATTCGACCAACGCGGTGGTGGCGCATCGGCCGCAGCGAAGGCCGGGGCCATTGGGGTGCTCGTCCGCTCTTTGACCCATGCCCTGGACACCCTTCCGCACACGGGTTCCCTGCGCTACAACGCGGACATTCCACGCATTCCTGCGGCCGCCATTTCCACCGTGGATGCGTCCGCCCTGTCCCAAGCTTCCAAGGCGGCCACAAGTCCCTTGACTGTACGGATGCGGATGAACTGCGTGGACCTCGGCACTGCAGAGCAAGGCAACGTGATTGGCGAGTGGCGCGGCAGCGAGCGACCCGACGAAATCATCACCCTCGGCGGCCACTTGGATTCATGGGACATTGGTGAAGGAGCGCACGACGACGGATCCGGTGTGGTGCACACCTTGGAAGCGCTGCGGGCCCTCAAGGCCGTGGGCTACACGCCGCGCCGCACGATGCGATTCGTGCTTTTCATCAACGAAGAAAACGGCAATCGCGGCGGCAAGAAGTACGCCCAAGTGGCCTCAGAAGAACACCTCGAAGGGCTGCGGCATGTGGCCGCCATGGAATCAGACGCCGGGGGCTTTGTGCCACGTGGCGTGCGCATGGACGCCTTGGACAGCGGCGTGGAGATGGTGCGCAGCTGGGCGTCGACCCTCGATCCGTACAACCTCCACTACTTCGGGCGCGGTGGGGCTGGCGTGGACATCGGACCGCTGAAAGAACTCGAGCCCCGCCCCCTGCTCATGGGACTGGTGCCAGATGGGCAGCGGTATTTTGACCTGCATCACAGCAGCCAGGACGTGTGGGAAAACGTCCACAAACGGGAACTCGAACTCGGCGCAGCCACCTGCGCAAGCATGTTGTTGTTGCTTGACCGGAACTTGCCGGCCGACTGACATTTATTCGTCCGAATCGCCCGCGTCACCTCCGTCGTCAGACGCTGGAGTGGACCAGAAGGGGACAAATTGGAAGTCGCCGTACTGGTTCAACGTGCCCTCGTACGCGGGGAAGTGGATGCCGAGCTCGTCGAGGTACCAAGAGGATGGCAGCGGCAAGCCAATGTGGTCGTTGGCATAGTGCCACAATCCGTCAAAGAAGGGGGCAGCTTCGGCCACAATCGCAGCGTCGCCAAACTCAATCGAGTACACCCCAAACTCTGGGTTGTACCGCACATCAAAGAAAACGTAGTGACCGTCAATTTCCTCCCCTGAAGTCACGGTCAGGCGGCCGTCAGGAAAGGTCACGCGCTCAAAAGAGGCGATGGTTCCGCTGCGTTCCACGAGGTTGTAGACCATGACAGGTTCGGGACAATCCGGCATGAAGACTTCGGCACTGTCGTAGATGCTGTAAGCGAAGTACAAGGAGTCCATGGTGGCATCCCCCATGAGAAGGTCGGCCATCAAGGTTTCCAATTCTGTGCCTTGGTAGTCGCACGCCACGGTCATGTCCGGCCCCCACTGGGTGTTGAAGACTGTCAAAAAAGCGAGCATGTCCCCCGCATTGATGAGGCCGTCGCCATTCGCGTCGGGCTGCCAGGGTTGAGTAGTTTGGGCGTAGCTCCCCCCCATCACGAGGAAAAGCAAGGTGAAGATCAACGTGCGCATGGGTTCTGATTTGGTTTACGAATATACATAATATTCGACAAGCATCCGAAAGGACACTCTCAATCAGCACGTTGAAGGTTGCGTCACTGCGCTGCGTGGAGATGTGCCACGGCGGTTTGGTGCGCGTCAATGTCCTCCCGATCCATGCGCTGCTTGCGGAATTGACCGGCGTGGTAAAGCGGTGCCTGGTTGTCGTAGAACGGACTGAACGCGTTGCCCGATTG
>CAZGQI010000041.1:0-14054 GCA_964527895.1 uncultured Comamonadaceae bacterium
ATTCACCTTGAAGCGTCACAGCTTTGTTCACCATGATGGGAGTCTCGATGGCGTAGGTACCGTCGCTGATCTCAATGACGTCACCCGCAGAGGCAGCATCGATGGCCGCTTGAATGCCAGTGTACTCCGCAGCTGTGGTCAGGTTGGTCACATTGTTTTCGGGCACAGCGAACGACGCTGCGTCCATGGCCTGCACTTGTGTCAGGCTGCCAATAGCAAAGAGGCCTGCGACCGCACCGAGTTGCATCCAGCGTGGGAATGGCACTCCATCACCCTCAAGGGCAAGTGAGTCTCGCTTGCGGCGAAGGGCATCGTTGGATGCCCACATGTCGAGCATGCAAACAACATGCTGATTTTGAGTGACTTGCGAAATTATCGCGGTCAGGAAGGTGAGAATAGACTGCATATCGATTCTAGTTTGGACTCCTAAGATACGCGATAAATCAACAAATTCCTCCGACTAAATGCGGAATTTTTGTGCTGAATGGTTTATCGAGAGCCATTGGTTGCCCCATTGATTTTCTGAGTTCGTCCTCCTACGGCCCTGCAATCACAATGGTTTCAGTCCACACGAGGACTTTACATATTATATGGTTCAGATCGAAAAAAATTTTACAACTTTTTTCTCGAGTGCCCTCTTCAACCTCGCAAATCAATCCCTCTCACCCCGAATGGTTGCTCCATAAGCCGTCAAGACCTCAAAACACCCTGAAATGTTGGGCAAAGGCGGGATTCCCTCACCCGAACTCCCACACGCCATTCTGGCAATCTCCACAAAGACCCTCCCCCCTAGATTGACAAAATCAAATGAACGACCCGGCCACTTTATGTGTTTTATATAATGTCTGAGGCCGCGCAAAAAAAAATGTCCTGGGGTTCTCCCAGGACATCTTTTCAATCAATAGTCGTCATCATAGTCTCCCCAATCTTGGTTTCCGCCTCCTCCCTTGGGCTTGCGTTTCAGCTTCACATCTCGCGGGCCATCGGCGTATTTGTCTGGCTTTCCCTTCCCGCTCTTCTTCTTGTCACTTTTCCGGGACTTAGGGGCATCCCTGAAATTCTTGCCGCTGGGTGAGGCGCCAGCGCCTGCTCCCGACTGGAAGGAAGATCGGTCGCCTGAAGTTTCACGACCCGCAAATCCTCCAGGCCTTGAATCGCTTCCGCGGCTTTGAAACCCACCCTCTCGTGGCTTTCGAGGACGATCTTCAGCTTCTTTCACGACCATGCGGAAGTTCATGAATTCCTGACCGTTCATCTCGGCAATGGCCCTCTCGCCACCCTCTTTGGTTTCCATCTCCACAAAGCCAAAGCACTTGCTTTGACCCGTGTCCCGGTCCGTGACCACTTTGACACTCCGAACAGGGCCCATCGCCCCAAACCATTCCAACAAATCTGCTTCAACCGCATCCCGGTTGAGCTTGGCAACAAAGAGTTTCATCTGATGAATTCCGAACAAATAAGTTTCCCCGCAAATTAAGGTGAAAGTTGGATGTCACATTCACAAGGCGCCACCTTTGTTGGCACACCCCATGAATGAGCCTTGTGTGTGAACTTTGTCCCATGCCTTCTGCATGTCACATTCTGTTCGAAGATGACGCCCACGCCGTGGTGTTGAAACCCGCTGGCATGGCCATGCACGGCAAAGGCACCCACACCTTGACGTCTCAGATTCGAAGACACTGGTGTGCAGATGGTTCTGCCGTCACCGCCGTGCACCGCCTGGATTATGGCACACGCGGGCCCGTCCTGGTGGCCAAGTCTGACCGAGCCAGGAAACACTTTCAAGCCCATTGGGACAACGTTTCCAAGACCTACCACGCTTGGGTGGCGGGGCGCCTTGACACACACAGCGGCTTTGCTGCGTTTCGGCTGGAGAACAAGGTGAGTCGCACTGATTTTCGTTGCCTGGGCCATCGAAGTTGGGGTGTGCATGGCCAAGCCAGTCTCGTAGAATGGTCGCTTCAAAGCGGACGCACACACCAAATCCGGCGGCACGCCGCGGCCTTGGGGCACCCAGTCATCGGGGATTTGACCTATGGCATGCCCCCCCTCTACACGGGACATGGACTGCACCTCACCTGCACCCACCTCGCCTGGCCGCATCCCGAAACGGGGCATTTGATGGACCTTCACATTGCGCCTGCCAAAAAGATGATCCGTGCCGTCCAAGGCACCTTTGTGAAGTCGGCTCCCTCACCTTGGCTGCACTTGTTCGCGCCCCATTGAATCTCCGCACGGCGTACATTCGCCCCTCATCCCCTCCCTCATGCGCCCTGTCAGAGCTTTCGTTCGAATCCTGTTGTTCTTGACCCTGTCATTGTTCACCATTGGTCGATTGCTCTTGGGGTTTGTGATCTTGCGCATTCAAGGGCAGTCTGAGGAGGACAAACGCGCCTACATCCATCGCCGCTTTGTCGCCTTCGTCAAGCAGGTGCAACGCATCATGGGCGTGCGCATCCAATGGGAAGGTCAATTTCCCAGCGAACCTGCTGTGCTGATGGGCAACCACCGCTCCTACGTGGATGCCATCCTGTTCCCCGTGGGATTCCCCGTCGTGTATGTCGGGCGCGTGGAGTCCAAATCCTGGCCCATCATCGGTTGGGGCGCCTCGTTGCTGGGCACCATTTGGGTGGATCGGAAAAGCAAGGACAGCCGCAGGGCCACCCGTGCCGCCGTGCGGAACCGATTGCAAGAAGGCATGGGCATTGTCATCTTTCCAGAGGGCACGACGTACAAGGGCCCGGAGTTGCTGGAATACCGGCCGGGCATGTTTTACACTTGCGCCGAAGAAGGCTTCCCGATCGTGCCTGTCGCCCTGGAGTATCGAGACCCCAACATTGCTTGGGTGGACCAAGCTTGGTTCATTCCTCACGCATTCCACCACTTTGGAGCCAAACACATCGACGTGGCCGTGCGCATTGGTGAAGCCGTCACGATGACCGACGCAGAGGCCTTGCGCGCCCATGTCCGTCGTTGGACGGAGGCCCAAGTGCTGGAACTGCGAAGCCGGTTCGACGCCTGACTTCGACGACAGTCGCACCACCTCGAAACAAAAAAGGGCCGACCCCATTGGGGTCAGCCCTTTTTTCCAAGTTGCTCTGGCGCTTATTGAATCATCAAAGGCAGCGTGGCGCGGCCTTGCGCGGTCATGGCGACCACTGTGTAACGTCCAGGGGCCAATTGGTCAATGTCCAACCACGCCGTGGTGGTGGCTTTCATGACTTCCGCACCAAGGGCGTCGTACACCACGACATCGACCCGCTGGATTTCGGCAGAGCCCCACTGAAGCATGACACGACCTCGCGCTGGATTGGGAATCAATTCCAGATCCCACAATTCAAGTCCTTCTACGGCGTCCACGACCTCCAAGATTTGAATGGTGCGAACAACCTCGCCTTCACATCCGGAAGCATCACTTTCTACCACAGACACTGCGCCTGCGCCAGGGATTGACCCCCACGTGACCTCGACCACATTGGTTCCTTGTCCATCCGTGATGACACCTCCTGTGACACTCCATTCGAATCCGTCTCCCAAGGCGCCATTGTACGTATAAGTGGCCACGTCTCCTGCAAACGGGAACAAGGGACCAGAAATGCTGCCTTCTCCCAAGGTGTAGCACGACTCGTCATCCACGTTGGCAGCCTCGTTGTAATTGCACGCTTCTTCGTCTGTGCAACCGAACACTGCTGGAACACCTGCACACAAGCAATCCTCTCCCACGACGTCAAACACCGTTTCCTCGTCTCCGTCGTCGCAAGCGTCGCCGGGCACTTCACACAAGCCGTTGTCCGTGTTCGCGGTTTCATCGTAGTTGCACGCCTCGGGGTTGGTGCAACCGAAGATCGCTGGCAGGCAGAATTCGTGTTGGATTTCATCTCCGTAATCGGCTTCGTCCATTTGGAACAACGTCGTTCCTGAAGAATCCGTAGCCGTGTAGAACCCATCCACACCGCATTGGTTCCAAGCGGCACCATTCAAGCCATCGCCATACTCGTCAGTCAGCACAAACGTGTAGCAGCCTTCCGTCAGGCACTGCTCAAACGTATACTCCGTCTCCTGGTCGCCGTAGGTTCCAGAGCTGACAGACGCCACCACAGTGTCTGCAAGCACAAGCTCCCACCCCACTTCCTCAGGCCAGCAGTCGGTCAAAATGCTCAAGGTGAAATCCACACATGGGAAATCGCAGGAGCCGTCGTCGATGGTCGCCAACGGATCGAAGTTGTATGCTGTGGGACCGGTGCAACCGGAGACCAACGTGTCGCACGCCGGCGTTTGGATGTCAATCGCGTAATCGAGCTGCAACGAGTCGGTCGTGTAGTAGAACGAGTAGTTGGCGTCTGGGTACAATCCCGTGAACGTGTAGGTGTCACCTGAGTTGATGGCCAACGAGTCGCACGCCCAGCCCAAAGAATCGGCATCGGTGAACATGCACACCGTGCTGGTGGCGCACAAGAAGGAGCTCAACTCCACCCCCAGGGTGATGTCGGTCACAACGCTGTCCAAGGCCGGGTTGTACACACAGCCGGTGCTGGCGTAAATGCTGTCGGGCGCGCACTCCAAGGGTCCGCAGTTGGCCATGGCCAACTCCAGGGCATTGTACACGTTCAAACGTCCGCCGGTCACCGTCTCCCCGATGAGGTTGCTCACCTCGTCGGTGCCATCCAAGATGTATCCGCGCACCAAATCCGCCGCCGCTTGGGGGTTGCTCAAGGCCAGCCCCATCAAGTCTGGACAGGGTGCGCTGTACACCAAGGCAATCGCCCCTGCCACACATGGGCTTGCGAACGAAGTGCCGCTCGTGTTGCCGTAGCCTGAAGTGCCACTGGGCAAGAACACGGCTTCGCCAGGAGCGCCCAAGTCAATGGTTGTTGCACCGTAGCCAGAGAAGGTGCGAACGTCGTTGTCGTTGGTTGCGGTCACTGCAACCATGTAGGGCGAACTGCAACCCGTGGGCATGTCGCCTTGCGTGTCAATGTTGTATTGGGCGTTGGCTGTGGCGCCACAGTTGAGAATGCCCTGCTCGCCCAGGTCGTCGTAGTACGCACACCACACGGGGTAGTTGGCAGGGTTGGCGAGGTCGATGCCCCATGATGCGTTGGTGGCCACCACAAACGCGCCGCGCGCACCGTCACTCTCGTTGAAAATGGCACGCATTTCATAGGGGTAGTTGTAGGCTGCAATGACATTGGATTCGGTGAGCCCACCGCCCATGTCCACCTGCATGATGTCCACGTCCCAGTTCACGCCGACGCCGCCGACGCCGTTGTCTCCGACTGCACCGATCATGCCGCTGACAGAGGTGCCGTGCCCTCCTGCCGCAATGGCGTCGTTGTTGTTGCCAGAGTTCCAGCCGTTGTAATCGTCCACAAATCCGTTCTCGTCGTCGTCCACCCCATTGCCAGGAATCTCCGCTTCATTGACCCAGTGGTTGTCGATCAAGTCCACGTGGTTGTAGTTGGAGCCTCCCCCTTCGAGTACAGCCACCACGATGCGTGAGCCGTCGGCGGCGGCGCCGCCCGTGGTGATGTCCCATGCGAGGTCGCTGTCGATGTCGTGGTCACCATTCTCCTCGTGATGCCATTGCTGGCCAAGCTGCGGATCGTTGGGAAGGGTTTCGCGGTTTTGGACCGTATGGTTGAACTGCGCAGCTTCGATGCGGGCATCTTCCCGCAACGTTCGGAGCACGGCCCAATCTTGCGCCGAGTTTGTTTCGCCTTGTGAACGGAACAAGTGAATGTGCGCTCGTGGAGAGAGTGCATCCACGTGCTCCAAACCGTATTCCGCCGCCCATTTGGCACCGTCTTGGTCGTTGTGGAACATGACGATGAATTCGCCAGGAAGGTGGCTTTGGGCGACTGCAGTCGCACCCACGGCCAGCAACGCGGCCGCAAAAAGCGCTTGGAGGGTGTTGGTCAATTTCATGAAGGAATCAAAGGTCTTGTGGCCGCGAAGTTAGTCGGCGTGTTGTGAGGACCGACTCACAGCCATTGGGGTTGCATTTCAGGTCCTCAGAAGGTCGTGTCAAAGCGCAGCATGACATGCCGCGGTGCACCCAAGATGCCCGGCCTCGTGCTCACCACGCCATTCGTCACGTTGTTGACAATGAGGGAAAAACGTTGCCCTTTGGGCGCGGTGTAAGCCAAACGAACATCCCACCGTTTCGCACCTTCCGTGAATTGTTCGCGGTAATTCACCAATCCACTGATCAGTTCTTCAAAATACCAATCCACCGCATCGATGAAGCTTTGGTGATTCAGGGCAATCCCTGCAGTCCAAGGTCCCATGTCCCACTCCACATCCACCTTCAGCGCGCCCTTGTTCCGATACTTGAGCAAGGATCCGGCAGCGACCAAGCTGTCCCGCGCAGTCGAATCGTTGGAGCTCAAAAAATTGTCCAAGAACACCCCCACACTGACTTGGGCCGTGTCGTTGGTCAAATCGCCTGCATAATTGTAGGTGTATCCGGCCACCGTCCGCACGGGGACCCCCCATACCTTGCCCTCACCCACAGCACTGAGCTCGTAGCCCGCAATGCGGGTTTTGCCCAAATTCAGAGGTTGGAAAAAGAACTGCGGAACGCCGTCTTCGATGATGATTGTCCCGTTCGAGTCGGTGGCCGCCTGCAACGTGTACTCAATCATTTCATCGTAGTTGAGCACAAAGGCGGAGCCCTCCAGCAACAAGCTTCCCGCATCCCCTTTCAACTCCTGGACCAATCCCACCTCCCAATTGTTTCCCGACTCGCTTTGAAGCCCGATGTTGCCCTGAATGTTGATGCCGTCGGTCAACGTGCCTTCGACGTAGCGCTCGGCGAGTGATGCAAAACGAAGCGACTCCCCGTAAGACAAGCGGAGGTTGGTGGACGGGGTGAGCTCCCGGTTCAGCCCAAACCGCCACACAGGACCCGACGATTCGGAGAAAATGCCTGGATTGACGTTGTGCTCGAAGCGGACACCTCCTGCCACCTTCCAACCGCGATGGGCCCATTCAATTTGGTCAAATTGGGCCACATTGAACGTCAGGAGCTCAATGCCTGGGTACAGACTTGAGAAGGATTTTTGCATGGAGCCAAAGCCACCCACTTGCATGGTGAGGTTGGGGCCGAGTGCCCGGGAATACCGGTATTGCCCCATGCTCAACGTGCTCGTCATGGTCGGCTCGGGGCCTGAACCGTAGCGCGAGGTTTGGTACACCCGCGTGTTCAAGTGGTGCGTTCCTCCCTCCAAGGGCGCATACGTAGCCCAGGCGTCTGCATGCCAGTTGGCCCATCGGTCTTCGCTGGAGGTTCCGTCCATGGGCAGGTATGCGCTCGTGGTGAAATCATCCCACAAAATGAACCGTCCCATTTGCTGGTATTGGCCTTGCACCGCGCCGCCAAATTGCCATTTGGGCGACAGGCGATACCGGAATTTGGCATTGCCGCGGATGCGCTGCTCGTGTCCCACGGAGAGGTAGGTTTTGTCCGAGAACACACTCCCCCCCGCCACAATGTCCAGCTTGCCAAAAGCCTGTCTGTGAGAGGCACTCATGCCATTGGAGATGGGCGAATAACTCTGGTCCCACCACCGCCATTGGGCCGAGTCTGGATCCGAGTACACCCCGTTGAAAACGCTCACCACGGTTTCCGGCTCCTCCCCAGGCCACACCGTGCGCATGTGGATGACACCATTGGACGCCCCCGAGCCGTACATGGACGACGCCGTGGCCTTCACGACTTCCACCTGTCCCACGTGTTCCATGGGCAGGTACGACCACCAGATCTCGCCCAAATCGCCCGAAAGCAAAGGCAGCCCATCGAGCAGCATTTGGACGCGGCTGCCCACCCCGTAGCTGTAGCCACTGCCCCCGCGGATGCTGACCTGCCCGTCGAGGATGGAGACCCCCGGGGTTTTGGACACCAGCCCCTTCAGATCCAGCGCATTGGCCGTTTCTGCCAAATACGGCTTCAGCACCGTGACCGGCACCGTTTCCTCCTGCACGGAAGACCCGGAGATGCTCGCCGTCACCACCACTGCATCCAGCGCTTCCGCCTGAGGCGTCAGCACCACGCGTCCGCCCATGCCGGCAATACGCTTGCACGCCAGCGTGACGGATTCGTAACCCACAAAACTGAAGGTGGCCCAACAAGCGTCGTTGCACGGCACCGCGGCACTCGGATTCTTGACGCGGCCATCGACATTTGTAGAGAGCACTTGCAGAGCCACGCCTTCTTCACAGCCCACTTGGACAGTCACGCCCGGCAACGGTTGGCCCGTGGCATTCGCCCCATCCAGCGTCGTCCAATGCGTCACCTCTTGTGCCCAACTAGCAGCGCCTGCGAGCCAAAACATCACGGCCAGCGTAAGGAAGGGCCTATGCACATGTTTGGTCATGCGGCAAGATGCTGAGGACCAAGGTGAGCCCAACCTTCTTCTCCCCCAAACTTCTCCACGAGCGCGGCCATTTCTTTCACACCTTGCATCATGAAGCAATGCATTCCTCTGTTGGGGTTGGGGCTTGTCGCGTTGAGCGCCTGTCAACCTGAAACGACTTGGCAAACTTGGGAGGCCCCGAGTGCCATCCGAACCTTGGACGTTTTGGCCGAGGAACACATTCGCTATGCCGCGGCAGAGGGCTGGGTGGGACAAACGCTGAACCAGGGCGAATCGTGGACTCAGACGCAATGGATGGCCCCTGACTCCACCACCCCGTCCTTTCGGTCTTCGGCGTCGAATGGGACCCATTGGTTTGCAGCGTCCATTGCCTCACCCGCTTGGATTGCCCAAACCCCTTTGCGTTCTCTCGACCCCACTTGGGTCCATCACGACACGAGTGCCGCGGTGTTCCTCGATGCCATGACATGGTGGAATGCCGAAGAAGGACTGGTGTTTGGCGATCCTGTGGACGGCTGCCTCACCCTGCTTGAGACCCGAGATGCAGGCCAAAGTTGGCAGCGTCTCTTCTGCGACGAAGTCCCCCAACACACGCCAGGTGAAGCTGGTTTTGCCGCTTCCAATGGCAACATTTGCATCCAAGGTGACACCGCATGGGTCTTCACGGGAGGAATCGCCTCCCGATGCTTGCGCAGCGTCGACCGCGGCCATCACTGGGAAGCCATCGGCCTGCCCATTCGCCAAGGGGAATCCATGACAGGAGTGTTTGGGGCCTCTTTTGCCAACGCGCAAGAAGGTGTGGCCATTGGCGGGCACTGGGAGCATCCCGACGACAACGTCGGCAACCTCATCGCATCTTCAGATGGCGGCACGACATGGACGCCGATTTCAGAAGGTACAGGTCCCGGCTACCGCTCCTGCATCCAACATCACCCGAGACGCAGCCAAGAAATCGTTGCAGTGGGATTCAAAGGCTTGGATGTCAGCCTCGACGGCGGACAAACCTGGAAGCATGTCAACGACACAAGCGCCTACGTCGCGCGGTTTGCACCACAGGGCCGTATCTTGTGGTTGGCTGGCAAGGACCGAATCCACCGTGTGGATTGGGACTACTTGACTTCCGAACTGTAACCATGCCTTCAACACCTCCCGATCTGCTTGCCCGACTTCTCAAGGATGTCGAGCGTACGAGTGGCATGGAAATCACATGCACCCGGGACTGTGAGGTGCTGAGTGACGAACTGCGCGCCTTCGACGGTCGGTTTCCCGTCAGTGTGTCGACGCTGCGTCGGTGTTTTGGCTTGATTGAAGCGAAAGGAAGCTTTTCCCAAACCACGCTGAACACCCTCGCGCGCTACGTGGGCCACCCTTCCTTTCGCGCTTGGTCTTCCAGTCTCCAAGACTCTGCGACTGGAGTGAGTGCGAGAAACCTCGCCCAATTTTCGGGCTTGGGCAAGGTCAATCTTTCTCCTGAGGCGTCAGCTGCCTCTGCCCAACCGACGGAAATGCCCACCGCGAGAGGAGGTGCAGATGATGTCATCCCCAAAAGTGCAGCCGAGGCACAGGCGACCGTGGCATCTTTCATCCACCGTTTTGCCGACCCCAAAAAGTTCCATCTTTCTCCCAAAGAATTTTCGATCCTCAAGGTTGCGGTTATTGACATCTACGAACGCGGCAATTTCGATGTGGCCCAATGGATGCACGTGGTCCGCAATGAACACTTGCTGCGATTTGTGGTGGAGCAATTCCCACCGCTCGATTTCATGAACACCTTTGGCGGCCCCATGGTCGAGGCTTTCAACGAGGTCTTTCGCGCACCCTCCGATGCGATGTATGGCCATGGCATCCTCGCCTCAGGTCTCGTGGCCAAGGATGAACCTTGGTCGCAGGTGCTCAACCACCTTCCGCAGCTGAACGCCTTAAACCCCGGAATTCACCCCTTGGTGCAGGCACGTGCCGTTGGCATTCAGCTGCTGGCCGCACAGGAGGAAAACGCACCCGAATCAAAATGGGATCAAGCCAAATCGATCGCCCTTCAAGGCCTTCGTGAGGACAAGAGCCTTTGGCCTCGTTGGGCCCATCAGAACTGCTATTTCGCCTTCAACCTGGCAGACTGGGCCGTGCTCTCTCAAGACCGCGAAATCATCGAAGCGGTGAGCGGGAACATTCAAGCCTTTCGCGCCCAGCAGGATTGGTACAACCGAAGTGGTGCCATTGAGACCATCTTGTCCATTCGCCAGGTGTGGAATTGGATTTCTCTCGACCGCAAAAACGACGCCCTTCAGCTGATGGAAAGTGTCGAATGGCCCATTCAGCATTCCATTGAAGTTCGCACATTGGGCATGTGGTATCACGCCGCGCGCCTCGTTCTTGGCTTGGCACCCAAAGAGTTGTGTGAAGCCAACCTTCGGTATGCCGTCAATTTGACGGGCTACTCGGGATTCGGCCGACGCATTCAAGCGCTCGTCAAACATCACGGATTGGGGCAAAAAAAATGACCTGCCCGAAGGCAGGTCATCGTCAAACGAACTTTTGGTTCAAGAGCCCCCTCTCCGAGGCTACGCACAAATATTTCGAATAAATCATACATATGCCATCTTCTAGATGCAAATGAGTAATCTTGAACTGATTTGAACTCTAATGAGCCAAATCAAAGCCAATTTGGTCAGCGAATGTGATAAAATGTCTCCCGTGCAAAACGGAAGCGCTCGCCGTACACCCCTTTGGCCGTTCTTTTTCCTGCAGACACCACCATGCAGACCTCGGCCCGGCGCGGCAAACCCAACAATTTTTTGACCCGTCTGCTGTCCATGCCTTCCATGGGGCAGGTGTCATACCCCTCCGCACGCATGGCCAACATGAAATGAGCCGCGGAAAGCGCCGTGCTTTTGTGCGCCCAAACGCGCATGTCTGACCACCCAATGGGCTCACGTGGCGTGGCCCGGGTCAACCCACGCAAGGGAAACCACAGGCGCTTCACCCATGCGAAAACACCTTGGGTGTAGGCGATGCGTGTGATTTTGGTGAAGTATTGATACGCCCTTTCAGGCATGTTCCCGCGACGGTCAAACTCTTCAAGGGTCCATGCGTTGTTGCGACGCCACAGGTCTGGCCGCGCAACAAACACAAACAACTCTGGTGCTGTGGCAGCTGCCGGTTGTCCCAGACAGGCTTTCACCAATTTTTCTTTGTTCTCGGGGGAAGACACCCTGTACAATTCCCAGCATTGCAAGTTGGACGAGTTGGGCGCCTTTTGGGCTGCGTCCACCACCCTGTCGATGACTTCATCGGGGATGCCGTCCTGCGCATAGATGCGGGTGCTTCTTCTGGAGTCCACCACGTCGTAAAACACCGCCGCGTCGAGCTCCGGCATGTCAAGGGCCGCTTCAGGCTCGGACGACACCGAAGAAAACATCTTCACTTTCACCATGCCCCAAAGGTCAACAACGTCGCTTGATTTCAGTGCGGCGCCCCGTCAATTCGCCCCTGAAGCACCTGTGGCACGTCCTCCGGTTGGTCCCAATTCAAGGAAGTGATGAAACGCTGCCCTGCCCGCGCTGCTTCAGCGTCGTTGCGCGCATGGACCAAGGCCAACACGTCACCCTCCTTCTTGGATTCGCCTGCCAAGGCGATTTGACTCAATCCCACCGAAGGATCGATCGCCGCGTCGGGTTGGGTGCGTCCCCCACCGAGCTCGACCACAGTCATGCCCACTTGCCGGACATCGTACCCAGACAGCACCCCTGAACGAGGCGCTCGGATGGGACGAACAACAGGGGCTTGAGGCAGGACTTTTTCTGCATTGTCAATCACCTTCGGGTCGCCGCCCATGGCCTCGATGCTCGAGGCCCAAGCCGACAAGGCAGCTCCGCTGTCAAGGGTGTCCAACAAGGCCATGGAGGCCGCAGACGAATCAGGACACACGCCCGCCTGCACGAGCAACGCACTGCCCAACGCCATGACCACCTCGTGCAGGCGAGGGTGCCGTGAGGCAGGATCCTTGAGGTAAGACACGGCCTCGTGCACTTCAAGGGCATTCCCTGCGGACCAAGCCAAAGGCACAGACATGTCCGTCAGCAGCGCCGACGTCTTCATGCCGGCGCCATTGCCCACCGCGACCATGCTCTCCGCCAGGCGCCGCGCCTCCTCCACATCCTGCATGACTGCGCCGTTTCCACATTTGACGTCAAGCACGAGATGCTCAAGGCCTGCCGCCAATTTTTTGGACACGATGGAGGCCGTGATGAGTCCGAGGTGCTCGACGGTTGCCGTGACATCGCGCGTGGCATACATGCGTCGGTCGGCCGGGGCGAGGTCGTCGGTCTGGCGCACAATGGCAAACCCGTGTTGTTCCACGACGCGCTGAAAATGGGCGGCGTCCACCCCGGTTTGATACCCAGGAATGGCCTCAAGCTTGTCGATGGTCCCACCCGTGTGCGCCAACCCCCGACCGGCAATCATGGGTACGTGTACGCCACAGGCTGCGAGCATGGGTGCGAGCATCAAAGACACGGTGTCTCCCACCCCGCCGGTGCTGTGCTTGTCCAAAATCGGACCGTGCAATCGGTCGTGTTCCCAAGACAACACGCGTCCTGAATCTCTCACCGCCAAGGTCAGGGCAACCCGCTCGTCCACGTCCAAATCCTGGAAGAAGACCGCCATCGAGAAGGCGGCGATTTGGGCCTCTGTCACCGCGCCCGAGGTCACGCCCTCCACAAAAGCCGTGATTTCCTCCAGAGACAGGCGCTGTCCATCCCGCTTCTTGCGAATCCACTCTTGGGGCAGTCCCACGCCTTGACCCGCCGACTTGCTCATGCCATGGCCACGAATAAGCCGGCGATGGTTCCCGACATCAGGTTGGACATCGTTCCCGCCATGACCGCCAACAACCCCATCCGGGCGATGTCTTTCCGGCGCGATGGCGCCATCCCGCCCAGTCCACCCAACAAAATGGCAATGGAGCTCAGATTCGCAAATCCGCAAAGGGCAAAGGACACAATGGCGGTGGTCTTTGGGGAGAGCACTACCTCCGCACCTTCGGCGAGGAAGGGTGCGAAATTCAAGTAGGCGACGAACTCATTGACCACCAATTTTTGCCCGATGAACGATCCCGCTGTGACGGCCTCTGCCCAAGGCACGCCCAAAAGAAAGGCGAGCGGGCTGAACACCCATCCCAACAACAACTCCAAGGTCAATTCGGGCATGCCAAACCAACCACCAACGCCCCCCAGAACGCCGTTCACCACGGCAATGAGCGCGACAAACGCCAACAACATGGCCCCCACGTTCAAGGCCAAATGAAGCCCTGACGACGCCCCATTGGCCGCAGCGTCGATGACATTCACAGGCGCATCCTCGTCGGACACCTCAGGCAGCTCCGCGAGTGGCGTTTCGGTCTCAGGCATCAGCATCTTGGCAAACAACAACCCGCCTGGCGCCGACATGAAACACGCTGCAATGAGGTACTCTACAGGAACCCCAATCAACGCGTAGCCCGCGAGCGCGGAACCCGCCACAGAGGCCAAACCGCCCACCATGACCGCAAACAACTCCGATTGGGTCATGGTGGCGATGAAGGGCTTCACGACGAGAGGTGCCTCCGTTTGGCCCACAAAAATGTTGGCCGTGGCACTCATGGACTCTGCCCGAGAGGTGCCCAAGACGCGTTGCAGCGCCCCC